>NZ_CP049872.1:698897-1397794 GCF_011302915.1 Thermomonas sp. HDW16
CGATGTCGCCGCCGTGCTCGACGCGCCGGATGCCGCATCGCGCCGCAGCGCCGCCGAGCGCCTGTGGCCGGAAGGCGAGCCCGCCAAGCTCGATGGCGCATCGCTGGTCGAAGCCGTGTTCCGCAACGCGCTGCGCCGCTGGTTCGGCGTGCTGTTCTGGTTCTGCCTGCTCGGCCCGTTCGGCGCGGTGCTGTATCGCCTGAGCGTGCTCGCGGTGGAACGCGAACACGCGCAACTCGCGCACGAAACCGCGAGCGGCGCGAAAACCTGGCTCGCCATCCTGGAATGGCCGGTGGCGCAGCTGATGACGCTAGCGCTGGCCCTGGTCGGCAACTTCGACAGCGTGATGGCGGCATGGCGCGAGGAAGGCGCGTTCGGCTTGCATGGCAACCTGCTCAACACCGCCGCCCGCGCCAGCGTGCGCAGCGAGATCGCCGAGGAAGTGGCGGACTACACCGAGTCCGGCGTATCGGCATCCACCGCATTGGCCGAAGTCTTCGGCGAACTGCCGGAACTGCGTGATGCGATGAGCCTGGCCTGGCGCATCCTGGTGCTGTGGCTGGCGGTGATCGCGCTGTTCGTGATCGCGGGCTGGATCAGTTAGGCCGCATCCCCGCGCAATTCGCGCACCTTCGCCTCAAGCAGTTCGGCCGTCGCCACCGCGCCATCCATCGGTGCGCCCGCCACCACGTCCACATGCGCGCGCAACCGGCGCGGCACGCGCATGCGATCCAGCAGCTCGCCTTCCTTCGCATTGGCGCGGCGGCTCCACATGCTGCCCCACATGTTCTTCAGCGCCATCGGCACCACCGGCACCGGGCGACGCTCAAGGATTTTTTCGACGCCGGATTTGAACGGCGCGATGTTGCCGTCCTTCGTCAACGCGCCTTCCGGGAAGATGCAGACCAGTTCGCCGTCGGCCAATGCGGCATCCACTTCGTCGAATGCGCGCTGCATCAGTTCTGGATTTTCCTTCGCGCCGGCAATCGGGATCGCCTTCGCCGTCTTGAAGATCCAGCGCATCACCGGGATGTTGAAGATCCGGTAGTACATGACGAAGCGCGCCGGCCTCGGGATCGATGCGGACAGGATCAGCGCGTCCATGTAGCTGACGTGGTTGCAGACGATCAGCGCCGCACCTTCGTCCGGGATCTCGTCGATGCCGCGCGTGCGCAGCCGGTAAAGCGTGCGCACCAGCAGCCAGCTGAGGAAGCGCATCAGGAATTCGGGGACGATGGTGAAGATCCAGATCGCCACCAATGTGTTGGCGATCGCCAACGCCAGGAACAGTTGCGGGATGCTCCAGCCGGCCCAGGTGCGCAGGGCGAGGCACAGCAGCGAGGCCGCCACCACGAAACCCGAGTTCTGGATGTTCAGCGCGCCGATCACCCGCGACAGTTCGGTCTTCGGCGTGCGGCTCTGGATCAGCGAGAACAACGGCACCACGAAGAAACCGCTGAACAGGCCGATGCCGACCAAGTCGATCACGATCCGCCAGCTGCCGGGCTGCGCCATGAAGCCGGCGACGTCGAGCCCAGTCACGGTAGCCGCACCGCTGCGCGCGAAGAACAGGTCGAACAGGAACGCACTCATGCCGAACGCACCTAGTGGCACCAGCCCGATCTCCACCGTGCGCGCGGACAGCTTTTCGCACAGCATCGAGCCGACCCCGGTGCCGATCGAGAACAGCGCCAGCACGAATACGTACAGCGTGTTGCTGCCGCCGAGGTTCAAGGGCGCGTAGTCCGGTAGCTGGGTGGCGAACACCGTGCCCACGAACCAGAACCAGCTCACCCCAAGCACTGCATTGCGCACCGCCAGCTGCTTGCGCGCCAGCCGCAGCACATCGCGCGATTCGGTCAGCGGATTCCAGTTGATCCGCAACTCCGGCATCGAGGCCGCCACCGGCGGGATCATCCGGCTGGCGATGTTGCCGCACACCGCAAGCGCGATCACCGCCGCGCCCGCCGCATACGGCCCATGGCTGCCAGCCACGGTGAAGATCAGGCCGCCGAACAACATGCCGGTGAGGATGCTGACCGAGGTGCCCATCTCCACCAGCCCGTTGCCGCCGGTCAATTCGCGCGGGTGCAGCACCGCCGGCAGGATCGAATATTTCACTGGCCCGAACAGCGTGCTTTGCACCCCGGTCAGGAACAGCGCCACCAGCAACAGCGGCAACGCCTTCAGCACGAAGGCCAGCGCCGCCAGCGACATGATGAAGATCTCCATCGTGGTGGTGATCCGGATCAGCCTGTCCTTGTCCAGTTTCTCCGCGATCTGCCCAGCCGTGGCCGAAAACAGGAAGTACGGCAGGATGAAGATCGCCGGCGCCAGCGAGGCATACAGCGTGCGCTGCGACGGGCTGGCATCCATCCAGAACAGCAGGCCGATGATCGCTTGCCGGAACACGTTGTCGTTGAACGCCCCGAAGCACTGGGTCACGAAGAACGGCAGGAACCGGCGCTGCCCGAGCAACTGGAATTGGTTGGACGACATGAGGCCCCCTGCATGGATGGGGGGAGTCTAGCGGAGGCCGGCTATGTCGGACCCCTTTTCGCTTTTCGGTATGCTCGGCGCAGGGAGGGCAACGGATGCCACTGAGTCTCAACGAAATCCGCGAGCGCGCACGCGCATTCGCCAAGGAATGGGCCGGGGAAACCAGCGAGCGCGCCGAAGCGCAAAGCTTCTGGAACGGGTTCTTCGATGTGTTCGGTGTCAAGCGTCGCCGCGTGGCCGTGTTCGAGCAGAAAGCCGCGCGCTTTACCGGCAGCACGCATGGCCGCATCGACGTGTTCTGGCCCGGCGTGATGCTGGCCGAGCACAAGAGCGCGGGCGTGGATCTGGATGCAGCCTACGCACAGGCCACCGATTACTTCGCAGGCATCGGCGATGCCGAACTGCCGCGCTACGTGCTGGTCAGCGATTTCCAGCGCTTCCGCCTGCACGACCTTGAAGGCGATGCCGCCCCGGTCGAATTCGAACTGCGCGAGTTGCACAAGCACATCGGCCGCTTCGGCTTCATCAGCGGCTACCAGACCCGCACCTACAAGGAACAAGACCCGGTCAACGTGCAGGCCGCCGAGCGCATGGGCAGGCTGCACGATGCGCTGAAGGCCGCCGGTTACGACGGCCACCAGCTGGAACTGCTGCTGGTGCGCCTGCTGTTTTGCCTGTTCGCGGACGACACCGGCATCTTCCCGCGCCACGCCTTCCATGAACTGGTGGCGCAACGCACCTCGGAAGATGGTGCGGACCTGGGCCTGTGGATCGGCCGCCTGTTCCAGGTGCTCAACACGCCGGAAGACAAGCGCCAGAAGACGCTGGACGAACAACTGGCCGAGCTGCCTTACGTCAACGGCAAGCTGTTCGAGGAAATGCTGCCGCTGGCGGATTTCAACGCGCAGATGCGCGGCCTGCTTCTGGATGCCAGCGCACTGGACTGGAGCCGGATCAGCCCGGCCATCTTCGGCTCCATGTTCCAGTCGGTGATGGACAGCAAGGCCCGCCGCAACCTGGGCGCGCACTACACCAGCGAGACCAACATCCTCAAGCTGATCGGCCCGCTGTTCCTGGACGGCTTGAAGGCGGAGCTGGACAAGGCCGGCAAGGACGAGAAAAAGCTGGCCCAGCTGCATCGCAAGCTGGCCATGTTGAAATTCCTCGATCCGGCCTGCGGCTGCGGCAACTTCCTGGTGATCGCCTATCGCGAACTGCGCGAACTGGAATTGGAAGTATTGAAGCGCCAGTTCGCCACCCAGCAATCGGTGCTGGTGCGGGTGCAGGACCATGTGTTCATCGATGTCGACCAGTTCTACGGCATCGAGATCGAGGAATTCCCGGCGCAGATCGCGCAGGTGGCGATGTGGCTGATGGACCACCAGATGAACCTGCGCGTGTCCGAGCACTTCGGCGAAAACGTGGTGCGCCTGCCGCTGAAGAAGTCTGCGACGATCGTCCACGGCAATGCGTTGCGGATCGATTGGAGCGATGTGGTGCCGGCGGAGACGTTGAGTTACATCCTGGGGAATCCGCCGTTTATCGGCTCCAAGATGATGACCGCCGAGCAGCGCGACGATCTGCTCGCGATTGCCGGTTCACTGAAGGGCGCAGGCGTGCTGGATTTCGTCAGCGCGTGGTACCTGAAGGCCGCGCAGTACATGGGCGCTCATCCGATCCGCGCGGCCTTCGTTTCCACCAACTCCATCACCCAGGGCGAACAGGTGGGCGTGCTGTGGGGCGAGATGCTGCAGCGTGGGATGCACATTTTCTTCGCTCACCGCACGTTTCAGTGGAACAACGAAGCGCGTGGCGTTGCCGCCGTGCATTGCGTGATTGTCGGCTTCGCAAACTCGAGTATCGCGCCAAAGCGCTTGTTCGACTACGAAGATATTCGGGGCGAAGCACATGAAGTCGATGCGGTGAATATCAATCCGTATCTTGTTGATGCGGCGAACCTCTTGCTTGCAAAGCGTTCAGCGCCGATATCATCAGTGCCCGAGATTGCGTTCGGAAGCATGCCGAACGACGGAGGCATGCTTTTGCTCGACGAAGACGAGCGCAAAGCTTTGCTAGCACTGGAGCCAGCAGCGGCCGCTTGGGTGCGGCCGTTCCTTGGTTCGGTGGAATTCATTAACGGATTGAAGCGATGGTGCCTGTGGCTGGTTGATATTTCACCAGCTGAGTTGCGTGGACTTCGGCATGTTTCAGAACGTATCGCTTCTGTGCGAAAAAATCGCTTGGAAAGTAAGCGCGAGACAACGAAGACCTTGGCGATGACGCCATCGTTGTTCGGAGAAATTCGTCAGCCAAAAACTCGGTACATCGCAATTCCGAAAACATCCTCGGAAAATCGTGCCTTTGTACCGATGGGATTTTTGGCGCCAGAGGTTATTGCAAGCACCGAATTATTCACTGTCTCTGGCGGCGCCTTTTATGAGATCGGAGTTCTACTTTCGACCATGCACATGGCATGGGTGCGCACAGTCTGTGGTCGCTTGAAAAGTGACTATCGCTATTCCGCCGGCATCGTCTACAACAACTTCCCCTGGCCGGACATTCCCGACGATAAACATCGCACTGCGATAGAAACTGCCGCGCAAGCCGTGCTGGATGTCCGCGCCGAGTTCCCGGAATCCACGCTGGCTGATCTGTACGACCCGCTGACCATGCCGCCCGCCCTGGTCAAGGCGCATGCCGCCCTCGACAAAGCCGTGGACGCCGCCTACCTCGCCGCCGAAAAAGCCGCCGGCCGCAAACCGCCGAAACTCACCACCGACGCCGAGCGCGTGGCCTTCCTGTTCGAGCGTTACCAAGCCCTCACCAGCCTGTTGCCGGCGGCGAAGCCGAAGAAGGGGCGCAAACGTAGTTAGGAGATTCCGACATGGACGTTGTCATGAAAAGCCTGTTGCCCGCCATCATCCTGCTGGCCTTGATATTCATTCCCGTGGGTTTGGTGGTCGCAACGGTGTTGTTGCAGAAGCGGGCGGACAAGCGCAGCGAGAGGCGCTCGCCGATCAACGAGAAATTGTTGCATCAAGCCGGTTCGCAGGCACGCAAGAAGGCCGATGCACTTGGCGACGACCTGATGGAACGACTCATGCAGGTCATGCTGATCGGCCCGATGGTCATGCTGGTCATCCTTCTTCCGCGCGTGAACTGGTCCAAGTTGCAATTCCACTGGATCAATTGGCTGGTGTTGGTCGGTGCGCTGTGTTGGGTGTTGTGGCTGGCATGGCGGATTCTTCGCTTGCGCACGGATCGTGTGAAGTGGCTGGAGGGCATGCGCGCGGAGATGGCCGCTGCGCAGCAGCTGGACCGTCTGCAAGCGCAGGATTGCTACGTGCTGCATGACATCCCCGCGAAGGATTGCAACATCGACCATGTCGTGGTTGGCCCGCACGCTGTCTTCATGGTCGAAACCAAATCACGGCGCAAGCCGGGGCAGGGCAAGGCCTCCGCCAACATGACGTACGACGGCAAGGCACTACAGTTCCCGGGCTGGAGCGAAACCAAGCCGTTGGAACAAGCGCGTGCGCAGGCGAGTTGGCTGTCCGATTACCTGCGTGGCGAAACAGGCGAGCCAGTGCCCGTGGTCGCCGTGGTTTGTTTGCCAGGATGGTATGTGCAATCCGGGAAAGAGGCGTATCGAAGCGATGTCCGGGTCATTAACCCGAAGATGACGGCGCTGTTCATCGATGCAGGCAACCGTCCTTTGCTGGCAGACGCCCAACGCAACCGGATCGTGAATGCGTTGCAGAAGCAGTATCCGGAAATCGAACAGTAAAAAAAATGTCATGAAAAAATTCTTGGCTAAGCAGAAAAACCAGGCCGCACTTATGCGCACCTTTGGCGAAGACAGGGCGGCCGAGAATGCGCAGGACGAAGCCGCATGAGCAGTCTGTTCTTTTCTTACTCGCACAAGGATGAGGCGCTGCGCGATCGGTTGGAGGTGCACCTGGCGTCGCTCAAGCGCAGCGGTGCCATCGCCACCTGGCATGACCGGCGCATCACGGCAGGCGATTCATTCAGTCAGCGCATCGACGAACACCTGGAACGTGCGGACATCATCTTGCTGTTGATCAGTCCTGATTTCCTGGCGTCCGATTACTGCCACGACATCGAGATGCAGCGCGCCCTGCAGCGACACGCCGAAGGCAGCGCGCGCGTGATCCCTGTCATCCTGAAACCCTGCGATTGGCAGCATTCGCCTTTTTCTTCGTTGCTGGCGGCACCCACCGACGGCAAGCCAATTACACGCTGGCCGGATGAGGACGAGGCATTCCTGGATGTTGTCCGCCAGATTCGTGCAGCCTTGCCCGCGCCCGGTTCGGTCGCTTTCGACCAAGGACTGCCTGCAGCAACTCATGCGGTGGTCCAGCCGCCGATTGCCGGCCCCAGATCGAGCAACCTGCGCCTGCGCAAGCAATTCAGCGACGCAGACCGCGACCAGTTCATCGAAGATGCGTTCGAGTTTATGGGACGCTTCTTCGAGAACTTACTTGCCGAGCTTTGCGAGCGTAACGCCTCAATCGAAGGCCGTTTCAAGAGGATCGATGCCAATCACTTCAGTGCGGTGATCTACGAGTCTGGCAAAGCGCGCAGTCAATGCACCATTCGCTTGGGCGGCCCTTTCGGGAAAGGCATAAGCTACTCGAGTGACGTAGGCGGATCCGGTAACAGCTGGAACGAGATGTTGTCCGTTGAATGCGACGATCAACATCAGTTCTTGCGCTGCATGGGTATGTCCATGATGGGCAACCACCGCGATCAGCAGCTCAGCCATGAGGGTGCCGCCGAGTATTTCTGGTCCATGCTTATCGCGCCGCTTCAGCACCATTAGCGCAATGGCGGCAGCGTAAAGTTTCGCCGTTTCCTGTCCAGTAGCGAGTCACGCATGCGCCTCGAAAAAATCTTCGCCATCCAATGGGCCAACCTGTACCCGATGTACCTGAAGAAGGCCGAGGCCAAGGGCCGCACGCAGTCGGAGCTGGACCAGGTCATCCGCTGGTTGACCGGTTACACCGCAGCCGGGCTGCGCAAGCAGAACGAAGGCGACGCCGACCTCGAGACCTTCTATGGCAAGGCGCCCAAGTACAATCCGAACGCGGCGCTGATCACCGGGATGGTCTGCGGGGTGCGGGTGGAAGACGTTGAGCATCCGCTGATGCGCCAGATCCGCCGGCTGGACAAGCTGGTCGATGAACTGGCCAAGGGCAAGCCGATGGAGAAGATCTTGCGCGGGTGATGGCGGTCGCATGCAAGGAGGCGGGATGAGACAGGCGGGCCGCATCGGCCAATGGAACGACGACAAGGGTTTCGGGTTCGTGACCCCGAATGGCGGTGGCGCGCGTGCGTTCGTGCACGTCAAGGCGTTCCAGGTCTCCGCGCGACGTCCGGTGGTGGGCGACCTGATTTCCTACGACACCGAAACCGATGCGAAGGGGCGCTTGAATGCCATCAACGTGCGGTTCGCCGGGCAGCGCATCCTGACGCCTGCAGCGGCGCTGCGGCGCACGCCGAAGACACGCACAACGCCGATGCGCACTCCGCGGCTGACCATCGCGATCACGTTCCTGCTGGTCGTAATCGCGCTGGCGGTGTTGGGCATCATGCCCGCGACACTGGCGTTGGCCTACCTGCTGATGAGCGTGGCGTCGTACCTGATGTATGCGTTCGACAAGGAAGTGGCAGGCAGGGCGCGGTGGCAGCGCATCCCCGAAAACACCTTGCATCTGCTGGACCTGCTGGGTGGATGGCCAGGTGGCCTGATCGCGCAGCACGTGGCGCGGCACAAGACAGTCAAGGCGTCGTTCCAGCGTGCGTTCTGGATCACGGTGGTGTTGAACTTGTTGGCATACGCTGTGTTGTGGCGCAGCGGGATTGCGGCGACGTGGACGGAGTGGTTGCTGGGTTAGTGCTGAGGGAAAAGAGGAGAAGGGGTCGGAGTGAAGTTTCCTGTTGCCAGCCGCCTGCAGCTACCGCCCGGCGAATGGGCCACGGTGCTCGACGGGCTTTGCGCCCGCTTTCCGCAGATTCCACGGGACACATGGCTGGATCGCTTTTCGCGTGGACGCGTGCAGGATGCGAGTGGGTTAGCGCTTGGTGTCGACACACCGTATCGGGTGGGCATGGAAGTGCGCTACTTCCGCGAGGTGTTTGATGAGCCGCGCATTCCTTTCGAGGCACGCATCGTGTTTGCCGATGCACACCTGCTGGTGGCGGACAAACCGCACTTCCTGCCAGTGATGCCAGCGGGGCGCTTTGTTCGCGAGACCTTGCTGTCGCGCTTGCAGGCGCAGCTGGGCAATGCCGATCTGGTGCCGCTGCACCGCATCGATCGGGAGACGGCGGGGCTGGTGCTGTTCTCGGCCAATGAAACAACACGCAGGGCCTATCAGGACTTGTTCCGCAAACGCCTGATCCGGAAATTCTACGAAGCCATCGCGCCACCCTTGCCGGCGCTGTCGATGCCGCACATGCACAGCTCGCACCTGCGTGCGGGCGAGCCGTTCTTCCGCATGTGCGAAGCGGATGGCGATGCCAATAGCCACACCCGCATCGAGGTGATCGAACGTGGCGTCGATGCGTGGCGTTACGCCCTGCAGCCGGTGACTGGCCGCAAGCATCAGTTGCGCGTGCACATGGCGGCGCTGGGCGCGCCGATCGCCAATGACGGTCTTTACCCGGCCTTGCGTCCGCACGCGCCCGGGGATTTCAGCCGGCCATTGCAGTTGCTGGCCAAGTCACTGCACTTCATCGATCCGCTGGACGGCAGGGAGCGCGGGTTTGAAAGCGGGCAGGTATTGTCGATCTGAAACCCAAGGCGTCGGCGCAGTTTGTTCGCCCGTATTGATCCCGTGCCCACCTGCACTGTTCCCCGTTACGCAGGGCTGACTACCGCCGATACCGCGCCTTGCCCTCATTGACCTTGTGCTTCGCCTGCACGCGCACGCGCGGGCGCAACCAATCGGCGAATTCGGTTTCGGTCAGGCTGCCATCGGCGAGTGACAGCATGTGCAGGTATTTTTCTTCGCCGCTGGCATCGAGTTCGACATCGTTGAGTGCAAGGAACACGCGATAGGCGACGTGTGCGGTGCGCTTGTTGCCGTCTACGAAAGGATGATTGCGGGCCAAGCCGAAGGCCAGGCTGGCTGCGAGTGCCGCGATGTCCGGCGGCGGGTCGCCATAGGCATGCAACTGCTGCGGCTTCGCCAATGCAGATTCCAGCAAGCCTTCATCGCGCACGCCGCTGCTGCCGCCGTGTTCGGCCAGTTGTCGTTCGTGGATGGCCAGCGCCAACGTGCGGTCGATCCAGACGATCATCGCGGCGCGCTCATTGCGCCAGCTTGCGCAGCACGTCGCGATCCTCGCGCATGATCTGCTCCGCCACTTCCATCTGCGCGGCGAATTCCGGGTCATACGTGGTGAGCCGCAGGCCGTCCGGGGTTTCCACCGCGTACAGCTCGTCGCCTTTCTCCACGCGCAGGCGGGCCAGCAATTCCTTGGGCAGGATGACGCCGGCGGAATTGCCGATGGCGGTGACTTTCAGCTTCATGGCGGTGGCCTGGTTGGCGAGAACGACGTTATAACGAATGTAATACGGATGTCGTGCCGCTGGCAAGCCGCTGGATGAACCGGGCGTCGACATCGGCCATGGCGTTTTCGAACGAGCCAGCTTGGTCTGGCTAGGGTGTGTGCAACCCACCGATGAGGAGGTTTGCATGACGGCCGATACCAAGAGTCCGCTGGAACAGGTGAACGACACCTTGGCCCAGCTCAAGGAAATGCGTCACTACTCGAAGACCTACGTGGAGCAGCTGACCACGCAGTGGCTGCTGTTCGATGGCCAGCTGAAGAAGTTGAAGCAGGCCGGCAAGTTCGAGGACCTGATGACGCGCCAGGCGGAATTCCACGAAGCGCTGGATAGCGAGATCGGCGAATTGGAAGAACTGGCCGCCTCGTTGCAGCCGGCGCCGGAAGAACAGGCCGCTTGATCTTCCGCGTGTGATCCACCGCACTGCGCTGCATTGCAGCGTTCCAGTGAGATGACCGCCATCGGGCGATACCGTTGCTAGAGTGCGGTATCGCCCGTTTGGTGTTTGCACATGAGCACATCCCTGATGCCCGCCGCCTTCCTCGGCCACGGCAGCCCGATGAACGCCATCGAGCGCAACCGCTACACCGAGGCCTGGCGCGCGTTCGGCGCGTCGGTGCCGCGCCCGCGGGCGATCCTGGCGGTGTCCGCGCATTGGTACGTCAATGGCCTGGCGGTCACCGCGATGCCGCGCCCGCGCACCATCCACGATTTCTACGGCTTCCCGCAGGCCTTGTTCGATGTGCAGTACCCGGCACCGGGGCTGCCCGAGCTCGCGGAAGAAGTGGCGGATGCGGTCTCGCCGGATCGTGTCGGCGCGGATCTGGACGGCTGGGGCATCGACCACGGCACCTGGGGCGTGCTGGTGCACGCCTTCCCCGAAGCCGCCATCCCGGTGGTGCAGTTGTCGATCGATGCGCGCAAGCCGCTTGACTGGCATCTGCAGCTGGGCGCGAAACTGGCGGCGCTGCGCGAACGCGGCGTGCTGATCGTGGGCAGCGGCAACGTGGTGCACAACCTGCGCGCGATGGATCGGCAGCAGCCGGATGGCGGATTCGATTGGGCGCATCGCTTCGATGACGCCGCGCGCGAATTGATGACCGCGCGCCCGCACGAGATCGCCACGCTGGCCTCGCATCGCGACTACAAGCTTGCCGTGCCCACCGACGAACATTTCCTGCCGCTGCTCTACATCGCCGGACTGGCGTCTGCCGCAGGCAAGCCGACCAAGGCATTGGTCGATGGCTATGCCTACGGCTCGCTGTCGATGACGTCCTATACGTTGGAGGCGCATTGCCCGCAGTCCACCGACGATGCCGGTGGCGCGGGACCGTTGGACACCAGCTTCCCGCCGGAAGACGCGAACATCTGACGTTCCCTGGCGCGGCGATCAGCCCGCCGCGCCCAGCGTCTCGCGCACGGTGGCGTGCAGGTGGCCGCGCATGCTCAACCAGCCGGCCAGCATCGCCGCCACGGTGCCGACCAGCGCGCCGATGGCCAGCGTGCTCCAGCTCCACGTGGGCGGCAGATCCAGCACGCGCTGCGCGAACAGGGTGCCGATGCCGGCAGCCGCGAGTGCGGCGATGCTGCCGGCGATCGCGCCGATCGCGCCGAATTCCACCAGCTGCGCATTGCGCAATTGCGCGCTGCTCGCCCCCAGCGTGCGCAACACGCCGAGCTCGGTGATGCGTTCGCGCCGCGTTGCCGCCACGGCGGCCACGAACACCAGGCAGCCGGACAGGAAGGCGAACCAGAACACCACCTGGATCACCAGTGCGGCCTGGTCGCCGATGCGCTGGATCTCGCCGGTGATGGCGTCGATGTCGATCACGTTGGCATTCGGCACCGCGCGCGCGAGTTCGCTGGCCAATGCGGTATCGCCACGCGGCACGCGCACCGCGGTGATGTAGGTCGCGGGCAGGTCGCGCGCGATGTCGGGCGAGGCCAGCACGAAGAAGTTGGGCGTGAAGCTTTCCCAACGCACATCGCGCAGGCTGGTGATGGTGCCTTCGATGCGCTGGCCAGCGACATCGAAGGCGACCTTGTCGCCCAGCTGCCAGCGCAACTGTTCGGCGAATTCGGTTTCCACCGAGAACTCATTGCGTGCCGTCGCCGCGTTCCAGAACTTGCCGGCTTTCAGCGTGTTGCCTGCCGGCAGCGCAGCGGCGCTGGAGAGATTGAATTCGCGGTCGGCCAGGCGTTCGCCGCGGCCCTGCGGTGCGGGACGTCCACGTTCCTGCGCGCTGGGGCCAACGTAGCGCGCGCGAATCAGCGGCGACAACCCGACCGATGCGTAATCGAGCCGATCCAGCACTGCATCGAACGCCTGCCGTTGTTCCGGCTGCACGTTGATGACGAAGCGGTTCGGCGCGTCACCGCGCACGGTCGCCTGCCACTGCTCCCACACATCGGTGCGCACCAGCAGCAACAGCAGCAGCGCCATCAGGCTGGTGCCGAGTGCCACCACCTGCGCGACGGTGAGGCGGCGGCGTCGCGAAAGATTCAGCAACGCATAACAGGTGATGCCGCTGCCGCCGCGTCCGGCGCGTGCGACCAATGCCGCCAACGCCCAGCCGGCGATACCGAGCACCACGGTCGTTGCCAGCAAACCGCCCAGCAGGATGCCCGCCGCCTGCGCATTGCCGGCGGCCTGCCAGAACAGCGCAAGCAGGCCGAGCATCGCCAACGCGAACAACACGAGCGCGGACGGCGAAGGTGTACGCAGGTCGCTGCGCAACACCGCCAACGCACTCACCCGACGCAATGCCAGCAGCGGCGGCAATGCGAAGGTGAGCAGGATCCAGAAACCGACCAGTGCACCTTGCAGTAGTGGCAGCAATTTTGCGGGAGGTAATGCTGCGCCGAGTTCTTTCGCGATCCACGCACCGGCGATCTGCTGCAGCACCGCGGCAGCGGCCAGCGCGGCGATGATGGCGATGCCGCCAAGAATGGCGAGCGTGCCGACGTACAAACCGACGATGTCGCGCTGGCCCGCACCGAGCGCGCGGAACGTGGCCGCGATCTGCCGATGCCGCTCCGCATGCTGGCGCGCGGCCATGCCGATGGCGACGGCGGCCAATGCGGCGGTCAGCACCAGCGAGATCGATAGAAAGCGTTGCGCCCGATCCAGCGCGTTGCGCAATTGCGGGCTGAGGTCGTCGCCGGTTTCCACCCGTGCGCCGGGGCTGCGGTCGGCTTCGCGCGCTTTCACCCATTGCGCAATCGCGGTCGGTGCGCCGCTCACTGCCACCCGCCAGGTCGCGCGCGCGCCGGGGCCGAGCAGGCCGCCGGCTTCGACCTCGGCCAAGGGCAGGATCACGCGCGGACCGAGTTCGACGCCATTGAGGGGACGGTCGGGCTCCTCGACCACGATGCCCGCCAGCTGCAGCGGGCGACCGCCGACTTCGACCATGCCGCCCAGCGAGGTACGCATGCGCTGTGCACCGGATTCGCTCAGCCACAGGGTGCCTGCTGCAGGGCGCGGCAGGCGCTGCACGCCTTGCGAGGTGCGCACCGTGTACGGGCCGAGCAGGGGTGCGTCATCGGCCAGCGCTTTCAGCGTGCCGAGCTGCGGTGCGGCTTCGCGCGAGCCGACCATGCTGGCCAGTTCCACGCTGCGATAGAGGCGCAGGTTCAGGCGTTGCGCGTCGGTGACGGCGGTATCGATGGTGCCATCGTCGCTGCTGAACGCGGCATCGCCGCCGACCAAGCGGCGGCTTTGTTCGGCCAGCGCATCGGTGGTGCGTTGGGCGATGCTGCCCACGCCGGCCAGCGCCAGCACGGCGACGAACAATGCGGCCAGCAGTACGCCGAACTCGCCATTGCGCCAGCCCTGCCAAGCCTGGCGTGCGGCCATCCGCATGGTGCCGGCAAGCGTCATGCGAGCAGGCGCCCGGCATCCAGCCGCAGCTGGCGGTCGCAACGTGCGGCCAGCCGTTCGTCGTGGGTGACCACCACGACGGTGGTGTTTCGCGCGCTGTCCATGTCGAACAGCAGGTCTTCGATGGACAGGCCAGTCTTGCGGTCGAGGTTGCCGGTGGGTTCGTCGGCGAACAGGATGCGCGGCCGCGCGACGAAGGCGCGTGCAATCGCCACGCGTTGTTGTTCACCGCCGGACAACTGGCGCGGCAGGTGATGCAGGCGCTCGCCCAGGCCGACCTTCTGCAGCAGTTCGCGCGCAGCCTGCGCGCCGTTCTGGCCGCGCAGTTCCAGCGGCAGCGCCACGTTGTCCAGCGCGCTCATCGCCGGCATCAGCTGGAAGTTCTGGAACACGAAGCCCACCGCCTGCGCACGCAACGCGGCGCGTTCGTCTTCATCGGCATCCTGGATCGGTACGCCATCCAGCCAGACGTCGCCACGGCTGGGCACGTCCAGCCCCGCCAGCAGCGAGAGCAGGGTGGTCTTGCCGGAGCCGGACTCGCCGACGATGGCGACGCGCTCGCCGGCCGCGATGTCCAGGGTGATGCCGTCGAGGATGGTCAGCTGACTGTCCGGCAACGCGACGGTCTTGCCGACACCGTGCGTTCGCAAGCTGCCGCGTGCGGGCGTGCTAGCGTTTGCAGCAGATTTCGAAGACGGAGCCGGGTCGATGGCGGCAGTGCGGGCGTGGGTGCTGGGGGTCTGTTCCATGCTGCTGATCCTAGCGGCGCCGGATGCGTTTGCGCGAGAGCTGAAGGTCCTGGTGATGGGCGATTCATTGTCCGCCGCCTACGGCCTGCGTACGGAGCAGGGCTGGGTGGCGTTGGCCGATGCCAAATCCACGCGTTACGCCTTCCACAACGCCAGCATTTCCGGCGAAACCACAGCCGGCGGGCGCAGCCGGATCGCGGCCGAACTCAAGCGGGTGCAGCCGGATATCGTGGTCATCGAATTGGGCGCCAACGATGGCCTGCGCGGGCTGCCGTTGCAGCAGATGGGTAGCAACCTGGGCTGGATGATCGGGGCATCGAAAGCGGCCGGCGCGCGGGTATTGCTGGTGGGCATGCAGCTGCCGCCGAATTTCGGCCGTTATGCCACCGATTTCCAGCGCAGCTACGGTTTGATCAGCGAGCGGTTAGGCACCGGCCTGGTGCCGCATTTCCTCGCCCCTCTGGGTACGCAGCGCAGTTGGTTCCAGAGCGACAACCTGCATCCCACCGCCGAAGCACAGCCGCTGTTGGTGGATGAAATGCTGAAGGCGCTGGACGCGGTGACTGCGCGCTGACTCAAGCCTCGCCGCGCTCGCGCGCGATCGCGCGCCAGCCGATGTCGTTGCGATGGAATTCGTTGGCCCAATGAATGGCATCGACGCCGGCATACGCATTGCGCTGCGCATCGGCCACGCTGTCGCCCAGCGCGGCTACGCACAGCACGCGGCCGCCAGTGGCGATGATGTCGCCGGCATCGTCCAGTGCGGTACCCGCATGGAACACCTTGGCATTCGCGGGCACTGCATCGAAGCCTGAAATCACGTCGCCGATGATCGGGGTTTCCGGATACGGTTTCGATGCCAGCACCACGCCCAGTGATGGCTGCGGCGTCCACTGCGCTTCGGTGTTGTGCAGCTTTTCGTCGATGGCGGCTTCGACCAGTTCCACCAGATCCGATTCCAATCGCAGCATCACCGGCTGGGTTTCCGGATCGCCGAAGCGCACGTTGAATTCGATCACCTTGGGCGCGCCGCTGGCATCGATCATCAGCCCGGCGTAGAGGAAGCCGGTGAACGGAATGCCGTCTTTGATCATGCCTTGCACGGTCGGGTTTACTACGTCGCGCATGACCCGCGCATGCACCTCCGGCGTGACCACCGGTGCCGGCGAATACGCGCCCATGCCGCCGGTGTTCGGGCCGGTATCGCCATCGCCAACGCGCTTGTGGTCTTGCGAGGTCGCCATCGGCAGTGCGGTGCGGCCATCGACCATCGAAATGAAGCTGGCCTCTTCGCCATCCAGGAACTCTTCGATGACCACGCGCGCGCCGGCATCGCCGAACGCATTGCCGCTGAGCATGTCGCGCACGGCGGCTTCGGCCTCGTCCAGCGTCATCGCCACGATCACGCCCTTACCGGCGGCCAGGCCGTCGGCTTTCACCACGATGGGCGCGCCCTTGTCGCGGATGTAGGCAAGCGCGGCATCGACATCGGTATGCACCGCATAGAACGCAGTGGGAATGCCGTGGCGCTGCAGGAAGTCTTTCGCATACGCCTTGCTGCCTTCCAGCTGCGCGGCCTTGGCGGTGGGTCCGAAGATGCGGTGACCGGCGGCGCGGAACGCATCCACGACGCCCGCGACCAGCGGTTGCTCGGGGCCGACCACGGTCAGCGCGATGCCCTCGTCCTGCGCGAGTTGCAGCAGGCCGTCGATGTCGGTGGCCTTGATCGCCACGTTGCGGCATTTGGCTTCGGTCGCGGTGCCGGCATTGCCCGGTGCCACCAGCACTTCGGTCACCCGCGGCGATTGCGCCAGCTTCCACGCTAATGCGTGTTCACGACCGCCGGAACCGATCACCAATACTTTCATCGCGTTGCCTCTTGTGTGAGATCGAGCATCTGCAGCGAGACCAGTTTGCTTCCGCCGGCAACGTGCTGCTGGCCCACTTCGACGAAACCGAAGCGATCGTGGAAGGCCTGCGACGCCGGATTTGGCGGCTCGAGGTTGTATTCGCACACCACGTGGTCGATGCCGTGCTGGCGCGTCAGCGCGAACAGGTCGCGGTACAGCTTGCCGCCGATGCCCATGCCAGCTGCGGCTGCATCGACCACGATGCGATCCACGTAGACGAAGCGCGGGTAGCGCGTGGCGAACCAGCGGAAATTGTCGTTGTCGTACGCCGCCGTGTGATCCATCGCCAACAGGAAGCCGAGTACACGGCCATCCACTTCGGCGACGCGGAAGCGGCAGGCGAGATTGGCCAACGCTTGCAACCGCGCGTGATCCATCGCGCTGGTCTGCGCGACCTCGGCATCGTTGAGCGCGAGGATGCGCTCGAAGTCCGCCGCTGCGGCGTCGCGCAGGATCACGTCGGCCATGTCAGTGGCGGAAGTGGCGCACGCCGGTGAACACCATCGCCAGGCCGTGTTCGTCGGCGGCGGCGATGACTTCGCTGTCGCGCATCGAACCGCCCGGCTGGATCACTGCCTTGATGCCGGCTTCGGCGGCGGCATCGATGCCGTCGCGGAACGGGAAGAAGGCATCGGACGCCATCACCGAGCCTTCGACCTGCAGGTTGGCGTCGTGCGCCTTGATGCCTGCGATGCGCGCCGAATATACGCGGCTCATCTGCCCGGCACCGACGCCGATGGTGTGCAGGTCTTTCGCGTAAACAATCGCGTTGGATTTCACGAACTTCGCCACCTTCCACGCGAACAGCAGGTCGCTGAATTGCGCCTCGGTCGGTGCCAGCTTGGTCACGACCTTCAATTCATCGCGGGCGACCACGCGATCATCGGCGGTCTGCATCAGCATGCCGGAGCCGACGCGCTTGGTGTCGATGAAGCCGGGCGACGGCGCTGCCAGCGGAATCCGCAGCACGCGCACGTTGGCCTTCTTCTTCGCGTAGGCGAGGGCTTCGTCGTCGTAGTCCGGTGCGATCAGCACTTCGACGAACTGGCGGTCGAGGATAGTTTTCGCGGTGGCGGCATCGAGCTTCGTGTTGAAGGCGATGATCCCGCCGAACGCGCTAGTGGGGTCGGTCGCATAGGCGGCTTCATAGGCATCGCCGCAACCCGCGCCGACTGCCACACCACACGGGTTCGCGTGTTTGACGATCACGCAAGCCGGCGCGTCGAACTGGCGCACGCATTCCCAGGCCGAATCGCTATCGGCGATGTTGTTGTAGGACAGTTCCTTGCCCTGCAGCTGGGTGAACGTCGCCAGCGAACCCGGCGCCGGCCACAGGTCGCGGTAGAACGCGGCCTGCTGGTGCGGGTTTTCGCCGTAGCGCAGGTCCATCACCTTGACGAAATTGCCGTTGGCCTGCGCGGAGAATTGCGCATGGCTGCCGTCGTCCTGCTTGGCGGAGAGGAAGTTGCTGATGCAGGCATCGTAGAAGGCGACGTTGTTGAACGCGGCGACCGACAGCGCGAAACGGGTCTTCGCCGACAGTGCGCCATTGTTCGCATTCAACTCGTCGACGATACCGGCGTATTGCGCCGGATCGGTGGCGACCGCCACGCGGGCGAAATTCTTGGCTGCGCTGCGCAGCATCGCCGGGCCGCCGATGTCGATGTTCTCGATCACGTCCGCGAACGTGCTGGACGGGTCCATCGACACTTTCAGGAACGGATACAGGTTCAGCACTAGCAGGTCGATTTTCTCGATGCCGTGCTCCGCCATCACCGCGTCATCGGTGCCGGCGCGGCCCAGCAGGCCGCCATGCACCTTCGGATGCAGGGTCTTGACCCGGCCATCCATCATTTCCGGGAAGCCGGTGTGGTCGCTGACGTCCTTGACCGTCAGGCCCGCCTCGCGCAGCGCCTTGGCCGTGCCGCCGGTGGACAGCAGTTCCACGCCATGCGCGGCCAATGCCTTGGCGAAGTCGAGCAGGCCGGTCTTGTCGGACACGGACAACAGGGCACGGCGAACGGCCACGGCGGGGCCTTCGAACAGGTTGGCGGTCATGCGGGGAGGCAGTGCGTGGGGAAGCGCCAATTATAGGCGCTGGCGTTGCAGCCGCTTACGAGGCCAGCCCGTAATCCTTGAGTTTCTTGCGCAAGGTGGCGCGGTGGATGCCCAGCATGGTCGCGGCGCGGCTCTGGTTGCCGTCGCAATGCTTCAGCACTTCAGCGAACAGCGGGATTTCAAGCTCGCGCAAGGCAATGTTGTACAGGTCGTCGGTGTCGCAGCCGTCCAGGTCGCGCAGGTAGCGACGCACGGAGTTCGTCACATGGTCGCGCAACGGCGCGCGGTTGGCGTCCTGGCGGTCGGCGGAAACGTTCAAGCGGGAGCCCTCGATGCGAACCGCGCCGAGCGAATCCATCGCCGCGGGAAGGGGAGTCTAGCGCGCTGCGCGCGCGGATGTCATCGCGCCGGCCTATTCATCGAAAAAATAGTGCGCGCGCCGTGCAAATGGATTCACTCGAAGCGGAAGTCGAACGCGACGATGCCCGCCGCCGGTTCCACGATGTCGAAGGCCAGTTGGGTAGCCTGCCCGGGAACGAGCAGCGCGTCCTTCGGCGCGTCGCCCAGGTAGTCGCGCGGCTGGAAGCGGCGCGCGCCCAACTGCCGGCCTTCGGCATTCGACAGCATCAGTACCAGTGCCGGCCACGGCTGCGGCCAGGCGGCGTCGTTGCGGAAGCTGGCCTGCACGCGCAGCACGCCGGGGCGGCCGGGCACCGCGATCACGTCGCGCGAGAGCATGCTGAAGGCGGTGGGTTCGTGCCATGCGGGCACGCTGCAGCCAAGTGCGCCGCAGGTCGTGATCACCAGTGGCCGCCAGCGCGCATCCGCCGCGAGTTGCGCGCGCTGGCTGAAGAACAATTGCGCGAGCAAGACGAGCAACAGCAATGCCAATGCGATCCATTCGCCGCGTCGCGAGCGCGGCGGCGCGGCTTCGCGGATGAAGCTCGGCGCGCGGCTCACTTGCGCCTGCCTTCGATGCGGATCCAGTCTTCCCGTTGCGTCGTGCGCAGGTCGTCGAACCATGGCGCATAGCGTTCCAGTAGCTCGCTTTCCTGGCCGGCAAGGATGCCGGACATCGCGATGCGCCCACCCGGTGCAACGCGCGCGGCCAGCGTTTCCGCCAACGCATCCAGCGCGATGGCGAGGATGTTGGCCACCACCACCGGGTACGTGCGTACCGGTTCGTCCTGCGGCATGTACACGTCGATGCCGGTGCCATTGCGCTGCGCGTTGTCGGCGGTGGCGATCAGCGCCTGCGGATCGTTGTCGACGCCGACCGCACGCGCCGCGCCAAGCTTCAGCGCGGCCAGCGCGAGGATGCCGCTGCCGCAGCCGAAGTCGAGCACCTCGCGGCCTTGCAGCTCGCCTTGTGTCGCAAGCGTGTCCAGCCATTGCAGGCACAGCGCGGTGGTCGGATGGGTGCCGGAGCCGAAGGCCAGGCCGGGATCCAGGCGCACGATCGCGGCATCCGCTGCGTTCGCGTCCTCGGGCAGTTCATGGTTCCACGGCACGATCCAGGTGCGTGCACCGAAGCGCATCGGCTGGAACTGGTCCAGCCAGGCGCGTTCCCAATCCTGATCTTCGATCTTCTCGAAGCGTGCCTGCGTCCAGTCGAGTCCAGGATCGAAGGCTTCCAGCGCGGCCAGCAGCATCAGTGCATCGGTGTCGGCATCGAACAATGCCGTCAGTGTCATTTCGTGCCAGAGGGGGATTTCGCCGACGCCGGGTTCGAAGATCGCCTGTTCGTCCACCGCGTCCAGATGCGCGTCCTGCAGAGTCACTGCCAGCGCGCCCACGTCTTCCAATGCGTGCTCGACGCGCGGCTGCTGGTCTTCGGTGCAGGGCAGGCTCAGTTGCAGGTAGGGCATGCAGGGAAATGGCGCGGGGGAGGCCGCGCCATTCTCGCAGTTTCGCCGTGCCCGTGGATCAGCGGCCGCGCGCTACTCAGCCGCCGAGGATGCCTTTCAGCAAACCCTTCATCGAAGGCTTCTTCTGCGGTTGCTGCGGCTTGCCCTCTCCATCGTCCATCTGCTGCATGTTGCCGAAGTCCATGCCCAGCATCGCGGTGGCGGTGGACTTGGCGCGGAAGCGGACGCTCCACTCCGGATTCCACGGCTGTTTCGGATCGGCCGGCTTGGGCGGATAGGTGATCCAGCTCTCCGGGCCGTAGGCGGTCATCATCAGCATGCCCGGCATGGTGGCTTGCTGGCCCTGCATGTTGGAGGCGCCGGCGAAGATGCCCTTCGGGACGGTGCAGCTGGTGGCGCTGGAAGGCAGCAGGATCTTCTGCTTCAGCCATTTGTCGATATAGCTGCCGCTGAGATAGGCATGCAGTTCCTGGCCGGCGCCGGGAATGTCGGCGCTGCTCCAGATGGTGAGCGCGTAGGAGTTCTCGCCGAGCACCTGCATGTGCATGCCGGTGATGAAATACGCGCGGGCGCGATCGACCGAAGGCCAGCTCAGTCCCACCGCCGCGGTCGGCTCGCCTTGCGAGCGCAGCATCAGTTTCGGCATGAAGTCGGCGTTCTGTTCGACCTGGAACTGCATCGACGCAGGGATGCCGTCGCCGGTGATCTTGTGTTCGCCGGCAAGCCGCGCGCCGCTCGGCACCTGCTTGCCGGACTTGCGGTTCGGCCAGTAGACCCAGCCCTGTTTCACGTCGATGTCGCGATCCGGCACGTACTGGCCCTTGGACAGGCTGCCGGTGGACTGGAAGTCCACGCCTTGCATGCTGCCTATCGGGTTCTTCGGATCGATGGTCTTGCCGCCGCCCTTGATCTTGAAGGTCGCGACCTTGGGTTGGCCGGCACGCACCGCCGCGCCGCAACCCCAGTATTCGGAGATCTTCACTTCGACATCGGGGATCTTGCCCGGTGGCGTGCTGCCCTTGGTTGGCGTGCTGGGTTCGGGCTCGATCAAGGTCAGCGATTTGCCCAGCTTCAGTCCGCCCGGGATCAGATCCTGCGCCTCCACGCCCGGCTTCAGGTCGTTGCGCAGCGCCATGTCCATGTACTGGCCTGTCATGCCGCCCACGCGCGCGTTCGGGTAGACGAATCGGTTCTCGGCGCCGCCACCCATGCGCTTGGCCATGAAACCGCCCAGCCCACCCATCATCCCGCCCATGTCTGGCATCCCCGCCATGTTGTGGGTAAGGACGTCGATGTACAGGTTGGTCGGCGGGTTCTTCGCCTTCTGGCTGGCGGCGGGCAGGGCGACCAGCGCGGTGGTCAGGGCGATGCAGAGCAGGTGGCGGCGTTGCATGGTGGCTCCGGCTTTCGGTTCGATCCTCCACTCAGTAGCGGATTTTCGAATCGAAACCGGTCATGCGCGCGCCGCTCAGATCACCGACAGCGCTTTTTCCTTGCGCTCCGCCAGCTTCTTTTCCAGGTAATGGATGTTCTGCCCGCCCTGCGCGAACCCGCCATCGGCCAGGATGCGCTGCTGCAGCGGCACGTTGGTCTTGATGCCGTCCACCACCATCTCGCTCAGCGCCACGCGCATGCGCGCGATGGCCTGTTCGCGGTCGGCGCCGTGCACGATGAGTTTTCCGATCATCGAGTCATAGTTCGGCGGCACCCGGTAGCCTTCGTAGATGTGCGAATCCACCCGCACGCCCGGGCCGCCCGGCGAATGGAAATGCGTGACCAGCCCGGGCGAGGGCATGAAGGTGTCCGGGTCTTCCGCATTGATGCGGCATTCGATGGCGTGGCCTTTCAGCACCACGTCGCTCTGCTTGATCGACAATTTGTGGCCGGAAGCGATCAGCAATTGTTCGCGCACCAGGTCGATGCCGGTGACCAGTTCGGTGACCGGATGCTCGACCTGGATGCGGGTGTTCATTTCGATGAAGTAGAAGCGGCCGTCTTCGTACAGGAACTCGAAGGTGCCGGCGCCGCGGTAGCCGATGCGGATGCAGGCTTCCACGCAGACGCGGCCGATCTCGGCGCGTTGTTCGTCGGTGATGCCGGGCGCGGGTGCTTCCTCCACCACTTTCTGGTGTCGGCGTTGCATCGAGCAGTCGCGCTCGCCCAGGTGGATGGCGTTGCCCTGGCCATCGGCCAGCACCTGGATTTCCACGTGGCGTGGGTTCTCCAGGAACTTCTCCATGTAGACCATGTCATTGCTGAAAGCCGCCTTGGCTTCCTGCTTGGTGGTGGCAATCGCATTGGCCAACGCGGCCTCGGTATGCACCACGCGCATGCCGCGCCCGCCGCCGCCGCCCGCGGCCTTGACGATGACCGGATAGCCGATTTCCTTCGCCAACTTCGCATTGGTCACGGCATCGTCGCCCAGCGGGCCGTCGCTGCCGGGGACGCAGGGCACGCCGGCGGCCTTCATCGCGCGAATTGCTTCCACCTTGTCGCCCATCAGGCGGATGGTGTCGGCCTTCGGGCCGATGAACACGAAGCCGGATTGTTCGACGCGTTCGGCGAAATCCGCGTTCTCCGACAGGAAGCCGTAACCCGGATGGATCGCCTGCGCGTCGGTGACCTCGGCCGCGGCGATGATCGCCGGCATGTTGAGGTAGCTCTCGCTGGACGGCGCCGGGCCGATGCAGACGGATTCGTCCGCCATCGCCACGTGCTTGAGGTTGCGGTCCACGGTGGAGTGCACGGCAACCGTGCGGATGCCCATCGAATGGCAGGCGCGGAGGATGCGCAGCGCGATCTCGCCGCGGTTGGCGATGACGACTTTATCCAGCATCGGAAACCTCGCCTCAGCCGATAACGAAGAGAGGCTGGTCGAATTCGACCGGCTGCCCGCTCTCGCACTGGATCGCCAGCACGGTGCCGGAAACGTCGGCTTCGATCGGGTTGAACATCTTCATCGCCTCGATGATGCCCAGCGTTTCGCCGGCCTTGACCGCCTGGCCGACGCTGACGAAGGCCGGCTTTTCCGGCGAGGGGCTGGCGTAGAAGGTGCCGACCATCGGCGCGCGCACCACGTGGCCGGCCGGCAGGTCGGCATGCGGCTTGTGCGAGCCGCCGGTCGCGGCTTCGGACGGCGAATGCATCGGCATGACCGGCGCGGCAGCCGCCGGTGCGGCGTGATGCACGGCCGGGGCAGGCGCGGCGGCCTGCACGTAGCCGCCCTTCGGCACGCGCGCCAGGCGCACGGATTCCTCGCCTTCCTTGATCTCGATCTCGGCCAGGTTGGATTCTTCCAGCAGGTCGATCAGCTTCTTGATCTTGCGCAGGTCCATCGTGATGCCTCTTGGGGTCAGGCCGCGAGCCGCGCGATCGCGGCGTCGAGGGCGTAGCGGTAGGAATCGGCACCGAATCCGCAGACCACGCCGACCGCCTTGTCGCTGAAATAGCTGTGCTGGCGGAAGGGTTCGCGGGCGTGCGGATTCGACAGGTGGATTTCGATGAAGGGGATCGCCACCGCGGCCAGCGCATCGCGCAAGGCCACGGAGGTGTGGGTGAAGGCGGCCGGATTGATCAGGATGAAGGCGGTGCCGTCGCTGCGGGCGGCTTGCACGCGTTCGATCAGTTCGTGCTCGGCATTGGACTGGAAACTCGCCAGGCGATGGCCGACGGCCTGCGCGCGCGCGCTCAGGTCGGCGTCGATGTCGGCCAGGGTCGTGCGGCCATAGACCTCCGGCTCGCGGGTGCCGAGCAGGTTGAGGTTGGGGCCATGCAGGACGAGCAGCTGCGCCATCGACAGGATCATCGGAACGGGCGCGCAGTGTCGCGCAGGCCGGCGATGCTGTCCAGTTCGGCGAACTTTTGCCGAATAATCGAATTTTAAACGACTGTTTGAGCGAAGGCTCTAATTGGCGTCAGCCCAGTCGGCGATGTCCTGCTGGTCATCGAACGGCCCGATCTTGGTCTTCAGCACGCGCCCATCGGCCGACACCAGCACCGAATACGGCAGCACACCGGCCGGATTGCCCAGTCGCACACCGGCATCGGCCGGGCCGGGGGTATCGATCAGGTTGGGGTAGGTGATGCCCAGCCGTTGCAGCATGGCTTGCGTCGAAGTTGCATCATCAAGCGCGATACCGACAACTTGCGTGCCGTTGCTGCCTTTTTCGGCGGCAAATGCCTGCAGTTCCGGCATTTCTTTGAGGCAGGGCGCGCACCAGCTGGCCCACAGATTGATCAGGGTGGGCTTGCCGGCCCAGGCAGCGGGAATGTCGGTTTTCGTGCCATCGACGGTTGCCAGTGTCATTGTCGGCACGATGTCGCCCCGTTTGGCGATCTTGACACCGGCAGGTACCGCTGGCGCTTGCGCATCCAGCACCGCGCCGAGCACGCGTTGGCCGGGTTCGGTACCGGCCAGGCGCTGGGCGATGGTGGGCTCGAAGTACAGGCTGGCCGCCGCGCCGGCGATGGCGGCCAGCAGCGCGACCAGCAGGATTCCCTTGTTCGACGGCATCAGCGCCCGCCCGCGGCTTGTGCGAGTGCCTCGTCTGCGATGCCCGGGGTCAGGATCACCGGCAGGATCCGGCCTTCGCCGCCGCCGCGCGGATACACCACATAGAGCGGCACGCCCACTGCCTTGTGCCGTTGCAGGTAGGCGGTGATGACGGGATCGACATCGGTGTAGTCGCCGACCATGTAAACGGCATTGGCGGCTTCCATTGCATCGCGGAAACCGTCGCGGGCGAACACGGTCTTTTCGTTGGCCTTGCAGCTCACGCACCAGTCGGCGGTCATGTTCACGAACACCACCCGGCCTTGCGCGCGCAGGTCGGCCAGCGCCTGTTCCGAAAACGCCACGCTGGCGATGCCGTTGTTCGTGGCGATGGCGGCGGTGTCCGGCTTCGGCAGGCGATGCAGCTTCAACAGCGGCCAGCCGATACCGACCAGTGCGGCCAGCACGAGGATCAGCCAACCACGTCCGCCGCCGCTGCGCAGCCGCGTCCACGCCCAAGCGCCGAGCGCCAGCGCGATCGCCGCGGCCAGCCACAAGCCGGCGGCATCGGCACCGCGTTGCTTGGCCAATACCCACACCAGCCACGCAGCCGTCGCATACAGCGGGAAGGCGAGCAGCTGCTTCAGCGTTTCCATCCACGCGCCCGGCTTCGGCAGCAGGCGCGCGAAGGCGGGCACGAAACCGATCAGCAGGAATGGCAGCGCCAGGCCCAGACCCAACATCAGGAACACCAGCATGCCGCCGGCGGCCGGACCGGTGAACGCATAGGCCAGCGCCGCGCCCATGAACGGCGCGGTGCAGGGCGTGGCCAGCACCACCGCCAGCACGCCGGTGAAGAAATCGCCGGACATGCCGCCGCGCTGCATCAGCGCGCCGCCGCGCTGGCCGACGCCGACATTCGCGTACCACAGGCCGGACAGGCTCAAGCCGAAGGCGAACACCACCAAGGCCAGCACCGCGACCACCAGCGGCTGCTGCAGCTGGAAACCCCAGCCCAGCGCCAATCCTGCCTTGCGCAGCGCCAGCGCCAATGCGCCGAGCGCGGCAAAGCTCACGATCACGCCGGCGGTGTACGCGAGTGCATGCCTGCGCGCGCGCTGCGGGCTTTCGCCGCTCTGCGCCAGCGACAGTGCTTTCAGCGACAGCACCGGCAGCACGCAGGGCATCAGGTTGAGGATCAGGCCGCCGAACAGGGCTAGCAGCAAGGAAGCGAGCAGGCCGCGGGTCTGTTGTTGCGGCGGCTGGGTGCGTTCGATGCCGCTGGTCGCGCTAATGACAGCGGCGTCAGAAGTGACGGGCGCGGTTTCAGCGGATGTGACGTTGGTTGCGGCGGTTGTATTGGTGGTTGCGGCGATCGTTTCGGCCGATGCCGGTTCGACGGCCGCGACCGGCGTGATCGTGCCGGCGGGCAACGACACCGCCAGCTTCCGGGTCATCGGCGGATAGCAGATGCCATCGGTCTGGCAGCCCTGCAAGCCCAGCAGCAGCGTGCCCTTCGCGGCCGTGGTCACCGTACGCGTCACCGGCACGGCGATTTCGACCTGGCCGAAATACACGGCGACATTGCCGAAATGTTCGTCGCGATAAGGCTGCGCCTTCGGCAATTTCGATGCGGGCGGCAGCGTGGCGGACAGGCCCTTGCCGGCATCGAGCTTGATGGAAAGCTTGTCGCGGTAGATGTAGTAACCGCGTGCCGGGGTCAGCCGCAGCAGCAGGGTATTTCCACCGTCGGAGATCACCTCGGTGGTGAATGCCTGTTCCACCGGCAACGGTGCGGCATCGGTGGCACCGGTATCGGCATTGCCGAAGCCGAACAGTCCGCCGGCCTTTTTCGCGAAACCGAAGCCGGCATCGCCGCCAGCGGCGGGCAGCGCGACTTTCAGCGTGCGCGTTTGTGGCGGATAACACACGCCAGCATCGGCGCAGCCCTGGTATTTCACGGTCAGCGTGGTGCTTGTCGCGCCGGCTGCGGGCGTGCCGCTGAGCGTGCCGGTCAGTTGCTGGCGATAGGTTTCGACGTCGCCGAAGAATTCGTCGTGGTGCTTGTCTCCGGTGGGCAACGCCAGCTTTGCGTTGCTGAAACCCGCATCCGCTTTGATCGAGGTGCGGTGCCGATACAGGTAATAGCCTTCGGCGATCTGCCAGCGCACCTCGATGCGATCCGGCGCGGTGGCTTGCGCGGAGAGCACGAACACCTCGTCCACCGGCGGCAGTTCGAAGTCCTGGGCGACGGCCGAGGCCGCAGGCAGGATGAGCAGCAGGGCGAGGCTGGCCAGCCAGCGGCGCAGGCGGGAAGGGGATGCGGTCATCGGCTCAGTCTAACGGGCGGGTCTGGCCGGCCACCCACTCCAGATAGGCGGGCAGGCCGGTGGCGGGTTCGACCGCCAGCAGCTCCGGCAGTTCATGGGGATGCAGTGCGATCAGCCGCGCCTGCAGGGCGTGATAGGCCTCGGCGCTGGTCTTGATCAGCAGCAGCGCTTCATCCGCCGCTTCGACTTCGCCCTGCCAGCGATACACGGAGCGCAGGCAGGGCAGGATGTTCACGCAGGCGGCTAGCCGCTCCTCCACCAGCACGGTGGCGATGCGCTCGGCGCTGGCGGCATCCGGGCAGGTGCTCAGGCAGATCAGGACAGGCATCGGCATAGCGTAGCGGCGGTGCTGCCCGGCGGCGTCTGCCGAAAGTTAGTCCCCGGCCCTTGAAAGGCCGCCAGGCCGCCCCATCTCCAGTCCGTCCCCGCTGGGGTTTTTGTTTGCCCTGGTTTTTGGCACTTGCCATGCGCGACTGCTAGAATTCGCGGGTTTTCCCACGTTAATCAACCATTTACCGAGGTTGTCATGTCCAATATCAAGCCGCTGCACGACCGCGTGGTCATCAAGCGCATGGAAGAAGAGAAGCTGTCCGCCGGCGGGATCGTGATCCCGGATTCGGCCACCGAAAAGCCGATCAAGGGCGAAGTGGTCGCCGTGGGCACCGGCAAGGTGCTGGACAACGGCCAGGTGCGCGCGCCGCAGGTCAAGGTCGGCGACAAGGTGCTGTTCGGCAAATACAGCGGCACCGAAGTGAAGCTCGACGGCGTCGACCTGCTGGTCGTGAAGGAAGACGACCTGTTCGCGATCCTCGGCTGATCGCGCGTCGCTTCCGAAAACTTTCCCCTATTGAATTCTTTTTGAGGTAATCGCAATGGCTGCCAAGGACATTCGTTTCGGCGAGGACGCGCGCTCCAAGATGGTGCGCGGCGTCAACGTGCTCGCCAATGCCGTCAAGGCAACGCTCGGCCCGAAGGGCCGCAACGTCGTGCTGCAGAAGAGCTACGGCGCACCGACCATCACCAAGGACGGCGTCTCCGTCGCCAAGGAAATCGAACTGGCGGATGCCTTCGAGAACATGGGCGCGCAGATGGTGAAGGAAGTCGCTTCCAAGACTTCCGACAACGCCGGTGACGGCACCACCACCGCCACCGTGCTGGCGCAGGCGTTCATCCGCGAGGGCATGAAGGCGGTCGCCGCCGGCATGAACCCGATGGACCTGAAGCGCGGCATCGACCAGGCCGTCAAGGCTGCGGTCGTCGAGCTGAAGTCGCTCAGCAAGCCGTCGTCCACCAGCAAGGAAATCGCCCAGGTCGGTGCGATCTCCGCGAACTCGGACGCCAACATCGGCGACCTGATCGCGCAGGCGATGGACAAGGTCGGCAAGGAAGGCGTGATCACCGTTGAAGAAGGCAGCGGCCTGGACAATGAACTCGACGTGGTCGAGGGCATGCAGTTCGACCGTGGCTACCTGAGCCCGTACTTCGTCAACAACCAGCAGTCGATGTCGGCCGACCTGGATGACCCGTTCATCCTGTTGTACGACAAGAAGATCTCCAACGTGCGCGACCTGCTGCCCGTGCTGGAAGGCGTGGCCAAGGCCGGCAAGCCGCTGCTGATCGTGGCGGAAGAAGTGGAAGGCGAAGCGCTGGCGACCCTGGTGGTCAACACCATCCGCGGCATCGTCAAGGTCTGCGCGGTGAAGGCCCCGGGCTTCGGCGACCGTCGCAAGGCGATGCTGGAAGACATGGCCATCCTGACCGGTGGCGTGGTGATTTCCGAGGAAGTCGGCCTGTCGCTGGAGAAGGCCACGATCAAGGACCTGGGCCGCGCCAAGAAGATCCAGGTATCGAAGGAAAACACCACGATCATCGACGGTGCCGGCGAAGCCGAAGGCATCCAGGCCCGCATCAAGCAGATCAAGGCGCAGATCGAGGAAACCTCCTCCGACTACGACCGCGAGAAGCTGCAGGAGCGCGTGGCCAAGCTGGCCGGCGGCGTTGCGGTGATCAAGGTCGGTGCCGCGACCGAAGTCGAGATGAAGGAAAAGAAGGCACGCGTTGAAGACGCCCTGCACGCGACCCGCGCTGCAGTGGAAGAAGGCATCGTCCCCGGCGGCGGCGTGGCCCTGATTCGTGCCAAGGCGGCGATCGCCAACCTGAAGGGTGCCAACGAAGACCAGAACCACGGCATTGCGATCGCGCTGCGTGCGATGGAAGCCCCGCTGCGCGAGATCGTGACCAATGCCGGCGACGAGCCGTCGGTCATCCTCAACCGCGTGGTCGAAGGCACCGGTGCGTTCGGCTACAACGCCGCCAACGGCGAGTTCGGCGACATGATCGAGTTCGGCATCCTGGACCCGACCAAGGTCACCCGCACCGCGCTGCAGAACGCCGCGTCGATCGCGGGCCTGATGATCACCACCGAAGCGATGGTGGCCGAGGCCCCGAAGAAGGACGAACCGGCGATGCCGGCCGGCGGTGGCATGGGCGGCATGGGCGGCATGGATTTCTGATCCGGCGCCATCCGCTGCACTGCTGTACAGGAAGGCCCGCGCAAGCGGGCCTTCTTTTTTGCGCGCGGGACGCGGATCATCGGTGGTTTCCGAAAAGCGGTGCGACGCGTGGCGACTTCCAGCAACAGCGATGTCCTGATCATCGGCGGCGGCCATAACGGCCTGGTTTGCGCGGCGTATCTGGCTGGCGCCGGATTGAAGGTGCGCGTGCTGGAGCGCCGCCATCTGGTCGGCGGTGCGGCGGTGACCGAGGAGTTTTATCCCGGCTTCCGCAACTCGGTGGCCAGTTACACGGTCAGCCTGCTCAACCCGAAGGTGATCGCCGACCTGCGCTTGGCGCAGCATGGCCTGCGCGTGGTCGAGCGGCCCTACGCGAACTTCCTGCCGCTGCCCGATGGACGCAGCTTCCGCTTGGGCGGTGGCCATACCGAAGCGGAGATCGCCAAATTTGCGCCGGGCGATGTCGCGCGCTGGGCGGATTACAACGCGATGCTGGATCGCGTGGTGGCGGTGTTGAAGGAACTCGTCCATCTCACTCCGCCGAACATCGGCGAGCGCATCGCCTTCGCCGACTGGCTGGGATCGTATGCAGTCGCCAAGCGGCTGAAGCACCTTGACCTGCGTGGCCGCCGTGACCTGCTCGACCTGTTCACCAAATCTGCCGGCGAACTGCTCGACCACTATTTCGAAGGCGAGCCGTTGAAGGCGGTGCTGGGCTGGGATTCGGTGGTCGGCAATTTCGCGAGTCCCTACACGCCGGGAAGCGCCTATGTGCTGCTGCACCACCTGTTCGGCGAAGTGAACGGCAAGACCGGTACCTGGGGCCACGCCATCGGCGGCATGGGCGCGATCACCCAGGCGATGCGCGCCGAATGCGAGGCGCGCGGCGTGAGCATCGAGACGGATGCCGAAGTCGCCAGCCTCATCGTCGAGAACGGCAACGCGGTCGGCGTAGCGTTGGCCGATGGCCGCGAATTGCGCGCGGCCACCATCGCCAGCAACCTCAACCCGAAGCTGCTCTATACGAAACTGGTCGAACGCACGCAGCTCGATGAAGACACCGCGCAGCGCATCAACCGCTACCGCAACGGTTCCGGCACCTTCCGCATGAACGTGGCGTTGAGCGAGCTGCCGGATTTCACCGCGATGCCGGGCACGCAACAGCAACCGCACCACTCCAGCGGCATCCTGATCGGACCGTCGCTGCAGTATTTCGAGCAGGCGTATTTCGATGCCAAGTCGAAGGCATACAACGCCGGTTGGGCGCGTAAGCCCATCGTCGAAGTCGTCATTTCGTCCACGCTGGACGAAACCCTCGCGCCTGCGGGCCAGCACGTCGCCAGCCTGTTCTGCCAGCAGGTGAATCCGCAGGTCGACGGCGGCTGGGACGCGCATCGCGACACCGTCGCAAAACTCATGATCGACACCGTCAACGACTATGCGCCGAACTTCGCGCGCAGCGTGCTGGGCTACGAGGCATTGAGCCCGCTCGATCTGGAACGCCGCATCGGCCTGGTCGGCGGCGACATCTTCCACGGCGCGCTGGGTCTCGACCAGATGTTCAGCGCGCGCCCGCTGCTCGGCCAGGGCAACTATCGCGGCGCGTTCAAGCACCTCTATCTCTGCGGCTCCGGCACGCATCCGGGCGGCGGCGTGACCGGCCTGCCGGGGCGCAATGCCGCGCGCGAAATCCTCAAGGACCTGCGGCGCGGGCCGCGGCCGGACTGAAGCGGCCGGCTCAGGCAATCGTGAGGCGAGGCCGGTGGGTATTCGCGCAGCGACATTTCGAGTCGCGTAGCGAATACCCGCCGGCCTCGCCGTCGCCTGAACTCTGACCTGTTCGCCACGACGGCCCCGTTGGTTGCGTTGACCATCACGGAAAACGCCCATGGGCCGCACCCCGCTGTTCCGTCTCCTGCAACGCGCCGCCGCCATTGCCCGCGCATCCCGCCACGTGCGCATGCCGCTGGACGAATTCCACGAGGTGGTGCGCACGCAACGCATCGATCGTCGCCGTCGCCGCCTGCTGCAGTCGGCGGGCGCCAGCGCATTGCTGGCCGGTTGCCAGTCGCTGCCCGCACCGATGCGCGCGAACACGGATGACGAAGTCGCCATCGTCGGTGCCGGGATCGCCGGACTGACCGCAGCGTGGCGGCTACGTCAGCAAGGCGTACGGGTGCGTGTATACGAAGCACAGAACCGCATCGGTGGACGCATGCTCTCGTTGCGCAACCACTTCGCCGATGGCCAGGTGATCGAGCTCGGCGGCGAACTGATCGATACCGGTCATGCGCATATCCGCAAGCTGGCCGGCGAACTGGGCCTCACTCTCGACGACCTGCTCGATGGCGACGGCGACCACGACACCTGGTTCTTTGATGGCCGCGCGATCGGCGAAGCCGAGATCGTGCGCGCCTTCATGCCGGTGGCAGCGGCGATCGAGCGCGACCTCGCCGCCGCCGGCGATGGCGACTACGACTACACCGACCAGAATCCGAAGTTCCGCGAACTCGATGCGCTCAGCATCGCCCAATGGTTCGACCGCAATGGCGTGAGCGGCTGGCTGCGCAAGCTGCTCGACGTGGCCTACACCACCGAGATGGGGCTGGAGGTCGAGCAGCAGTCCGCGCTGAACTTCCTCACCTTCATCGGCACCGAGGACAAGGACGCGTTCCGCATCTTCGGCAGCAGCGACGAGCGCTTCCACGTGCGCGGCGGCAACGACCTGATCCCGCAGGCGCTGGCGGCGAAGCTGGCGGATGCCATCGAACCCGGCCATGTGCTGGAAGCGCTGCGCGGCGATGCAGACGGCTACGTGCTCAGCTTCCGCAAGGGCGAAACTTCGCGCGAGGTGCGTGCCGCGCAAGTGGTGCTGGCACTGCCGTTCACCCTGCTGCGCAAGGTGCGCATCGATGTTGCGCTGCCACAGCGCAAGCGGCAGGCCATCGACAACCTCGCGTATGGCAGCAACGCCAAGCTGATGATCGGTTTCGAGCGCCGGGTCTGGCGCACGCACGGTGCCAATGGCGCGTCGATGAGCGACCTCGGCTACCAGACCAGCTGGGACACCTCGCGCAAGCAAGCGGGAACGGCGGGGGCATTGACCAATTTCACCGGTGGCCGCCACGGCATCGAACTCGGCCAGGGCACGCCCAAACAGCAGGCCGAAGCCGCCGTGCGCGACCTCGAACGCGTGTTCCCCGGCATCGCCACCGCACGAGGCAATGCCGCCGAGGCGCGCATGCACTGGCCATCAAATCCGTGGGTACTGGGCAGTTACGCCTGCCTGCGCCCGGGAGACTGGTCATCCCTCGGCGGGGTGATGGGCGAGGCCGTCGGCGGCCTGCATTTCGCCGGCGAACATTGCTCGGTCGAGGCGCAGGGCTTCATGGAAGGCGGCTGCGAATCCGGCGAATTGGCGGCACAGGCCGTGCTGATTCAGCGCGGTGCAGCCGTGGCACAGCGCTGAATATCATTCCTGTACTGAACAGTATTTTTTTGCAGCGCAGCGTGCAAAGCCCATAACGATTCCTTCACGATCAGCCCGCATCCCGACGTGGGGGAGGGAGCAAGCCCGCTGAGACTTCGGTCGAAGCGGGCTTTTTTATTGCCTGCTCCGCGCCAAGGTGCCCGCACCCGCATGCAAGAATCGTGCGATGCACGATCTTCAGCCTCACATCGACCGCAAGCTCGCGCTGCTTCCGGCGGACGCCGCGTGGCGCGCCGACGCGCCATTCATTGCCAAGCTGCGCCAGCTCGCCATCGCCAGCGATTTCGCGCTGGCCACGCTGGCCACGCAGCCGGACCTGATCGAGCACCTGCAGGCCGATGACGGCGCCACGCCGGCCACGCCGCCCATGCTCGACGCCGGCAACCGCGCCGACTGGCCGCGCCTGCTGCGGCGGTATCGCCAGGCGGAATCCACCCGCCTGGTCTGGCGCGACGTGATCGAGGGCGATCCGGTCGATGCCATCCTGGCTGGCAGCACCGCGCTTGCGGAAACCTGCCTGCAGTTGGCACTTGGCGCGCTGGAAGCGGAATTCGCGCAACGCTTCGGCAACGTGCGCGACGCGGATGGCGTGGGGCAGCAGTTGGTCGTGTTCGGCCTGGGCAAGCTCGGTGGCGGCGAGTTGAATTTCAGTTCCGACATCGACTTGGTCTACGCCTACGAACACGATGGTGATTCGGACGGCGCGCGTTCGCTGGCGGCATCGGATTACTTCGCGCGGCTCGGCCAGCAACTGGCGAAGCTGCTGGACGAAGTGACCGCGGACGGTTTCAGTCATCGCGTCGACCTGCGCCTGCGTCCGTTCGGCAATGCCGGGCGAGTGGCGTTGAGCTTCGCGGCGATGGAGCAGTACTTCCAGCGCGAGGGCCGCGACTGGGAGCGCTACGCCTGGCAGAAGGCGCGGCCGGTAGCGGGCGATCTTGCAGCCGGCGACCGCTTCCTCGCAGCATTGCGGCCGTTCGTGTATCGCCGTTACCTCGACTACGGTGCACTCGACGGCCTGCGCACGATGAAAGCGGCGATCGCCGCGGAAGTGGCGCGCAAGGAACTGGCCGACGACATCAAGCGCGGGCCGGGCGGCATCCGCGAGATCGAATTCCTGGTGCAGGCGCTGCAGCTGATCCGTGGCGGCCGTGAGCCCGAGCTGCGCGAACGCCGCCTGCTGCCGGCGCTGCAGGCACTCGTGCAGGCGGATCATCTGGATGCCGAGACGGCCGACGCATTGGCCCGTGCCTATCGCTACCTGCGCGTGTTGGAGAACCGCATCCAAATGATGGGCGACGCGCAAACCCATGCGCTGCCCGCCGACGAACTGCAACGCGAACGCGTCACGCGCGGGCTGGGTCATGCGGATATGTCGGTACTCGATACCGAACTTGCAGGCGTGCGCGAGTACGTGGCATCGGAATTCGCCGGCTTGTTGGCACCGCGCAAGGCCGCCAGTGGCGACAGCGACCTGGCGCTGTACTGGCGCAACCTGCCGGACGATGGCGATGCGTCGTCGCTGGCGAGCGCCGGCTTCGAGGCTAGCGACGATCTGCACCGCAGCCTCTGTGATTTCGCCCGCGCGCCTGGTGTGCGCGAACTGTCGGATGCGACCCGCGCGCGGCTGGATCGCGTGCTGCCGGCCTTGCTGCAGGCAGCGGCCAATTCTTCGCAACCGGATGCGGCGCTACGCCGGCTGTTGCCGCTACTACACACCTTGCTGAAGCGTGCGAGTTACCTGGCCCTGCTCGACGAGCAGCCGGCGGCGTTGCAGCGGCTGGTCGATGCGCTGGCGCGCAGCGCCTTGCTCGGCGAACGTTTGGCCGCGCATCCGTTGCTGCTGGACGAATTGCTGGATCGCCGCGTGACCGGCGACTTGCCGGATCGCGAGACGATGCAGGCCGAATGCGCCGTGGTTTTACGCGCAGGCGATGCCGAGGCCTCATTGCAGGCGCTCAACGAAGTGCGCCAGGCGCTGAGCTTCCGCATCGCGCTGGCGTTGCTGGATGCGCGCTGCGATGCACAGGACTGCGCGCGTCGCTTGGCATGGTTGGCAGATGCGGTGGTCACCTGCGTACTGCGCATCGCGCTGGAAGAAATGCACGCGTCGCATGGCGGTATCGATCACGGGCGTTTCGCCGTGCTCGGTTACGGCAGCCTGGGTGGCGAGGAACTCGGCTTCGGTTCCGACCTCGATCTGGTGTTCCTGTACGACGCGCCGGACGGCGCGGCGTCCGATGGTGCACGTGCGCTGGATGCATCGCGCTGGTTCGCCCGCCTCGGGCAGAAGATCGTCTCCCTGCTTGGCGTCGATACCGGCGCCGGCCGCCTGTTCGAAGTTGACGTGCGCCTGCGCCCGGATGGCGCGAAGGGTTTGTTGGTCTCCAGTCTTGCGAGTTTTTCCGAGTACCAGCGCGAACGCGCCTGGACCTGGGAGCATCAGGCGCTGGTCCGCGCGCGCTGTGCTGCGGGCGATGCCGGGCTGTGCGGCGATTTCGAGCGTCTGCGCGAAGCCGTGCTGGCCCGCCTGCGTGAGCCGATCGCGGTGGCCGAAGACGTCTCCAAGATGCGGCGCAAGATGCGCGCCGAACTCGATCGCAGCGACGCGGCGCTGTTCGACATCAAGCAAGGCGAAGGTGGCCTGGTTGATCTGGAATTCCTGTTGCAATCCCTGGTGCTGCGCAATGCGGCAAGCGCGCCGGCGCTGTGCATCCCGCGCGCCACGCCGCTGTTGATCGACGCGGCGCAGGCGGCAGGGCGACTGGATGTCGATACGCGCGATGCACTGCAGGCCGCGCATGCGGTGCTGTTGGATGCGGGCCTGCGCTGCACCCTGGATCGGCGTCCGCGACGGGTGCCGCTGACGCCGGAGATCGAACAGGCGCGTGGCGCGATTCGTGCGGCGGTGCAAGCGCAGGGATTGCGTTTCGACGGGGAGGAAAAGGGGGCAGAGTGAATTTCGCGCCGATACCAATCGGCAGTATCCGGATGTCCGGCCGCAAAACCGCAAAACTTCACTCTGCTCCCTTTTTGCCGTTTACGCGCCCGCAATCGCCAACCGCTGCCGCACTTCCGCCGCCACCCGCGCGGTTTCGCGCAGCGGCTCGGCCGGGAAGGATGCGAGCGTGGCATCGAGATCGCGCACGCGGCCGCTGGCGCGCAACGCGTCCAGGAACACCCGCAAGCGTCCGCTGGCGATGTCGGCCGACCAAACAAATATCGGCACCAATGTCGCCGCCGCTTCGCTGAGCATGTTCACGGAATCCGGCGTGCACACGATGCGCTGTGCATGGGCGAGCAAGCCGGCATAGGGATTGGCGCCGTCGCGTTCGTCGCGCCAGCGGATGCCGGGAATGCCGGCATCCACCTTCGCGAATGCGTCTCGCCAACGATCCGGCGTGCGCCGCGAGGCGACCGCGCTGAAGCTGCCGCCCTCGTCGCGGGCGCGTTGCGCGAGTTGCTGCAGCAATGATTCGAATCCGACATCGCACAAGGCCACATGCTTGCTCTGTGCGCCGACCAGCAACACGGTGTGCGGCGCGGGTAGTTCGGCAATGCGCGGAGTATCGTGGCGCGCCTGCGCCAGCCACAGGTCGTCGACGGGATTGAGGCTGCCCAACATCGAAATCACGTTGTCACCGCGCAATCCATCGTGCTGTGGCGCGATGACCAGATCCCAGTGTTCCGGGCCGATGCGCGGATCGAGGACCTGCACCGACTTGCTGCCACGCGCGCGCAGCAGGCGGGTGGCCAGTGCCGCCTGCCGGCCGCAGCCGATGGCGAGCGAGGGTGGCCGTGCGAGGCAGGCGTCGAAGTCGGCCCCGAAGGCGCGGTTCGCACCGGGCATCACGCGCGGCGCCAGCCAGCGCCACGGCGCACGCGGCTGTAACAGGACTTCTGCGAACGTACTATCCAGTGCCTGCGCCAAGGCCAGCGCCTGCCGGGCATTGCCGGCGCGGCCGTCGTGCAGGGCAAGGAGATCAGTCATGCACGACCGCCGGCGCATTGTTGCGCGAATGCATTCAATACGTTCCGATGGCGTGATTTTAGTTTCATCCGTGGAACTCTACACTTTGCCTTGTCGAACTAACCCGAGGATCGCATGTCGCACACCCTGAATGATGCCGCGCTGGACCAGCTGTTCCGCACCGCCCGCACCTACAACGCCTTTTCCGGTGAGGTGTCCGACGAGACCTTGCGCAAGCTGTACGACCTGTTGAAGTTCGGCCCGACCGCGGCCAACTCCACCCCAGCGCGCTTCGTGTTCGTGAAATCGGCCGAGGCCAAGGCCAAGCTGGGCCCGGCGCTGGATGCCGGCAACTACGAGAAGACCATGGCAGCGCCAGTGACCGTGATCGTCGGCTTCGACCAAGACTTCCACGAAAAACTGCCGGTGCTGTTCCCGCATACCGATGCCAAGAGCTGGTTCGAAGGCCCGCGCGAGAACCGCTTCATCCCGGCGTTCCGCAATGGCAGCCTGCAGGGTGCCTACCTGATCCTGGCGGCGCGCGCGCTTGGGCTGGATTGCGGGCCGATGAGCGGTTTCAACGCGGCCAAGGTCGATGAAACGTTCTTCGCCGGCACAGCGATCAAATCCAATTTCCTGGTCAACCTGGGCAAGGGCGACCCGGCCAGCATCTTCCCGCGTTCACCGCGGCTGGGCTTCGACGAAGCCTGCCGCATCGAATAACTACGTATCCACGACATTCCCGCAAGGAGACCCCCATGTTCAAGCGTCTGTTGTTGACCGCCGCCCTCGTTGCCGCCAGTGCCAATGCCTTCGCCGCCGGCGTGCCCTACAAGCTCGATCCGACCCATACCAATGTCATCGCCACCTGGAGCCACTTCGGCTTCTCCAACCCGTCGGCGAATTTCGGCGATGTGGATGGCACCCTGGTCTATGACGCAGCCGACGTGGCCAAGTCCAGCGTCGAAGTCAGCCTGCCGCTGTCGGGCCTGGACAGTTTCGTCCCCAAGCTGGATGAGCATCTGCGTGGCAGCGATTTCTTCGACGCCGCGAAGTTCCCGGCGATCACCTTCAAGAGCCGCAAGGTCGAAGACCTGGGCAACGGCAAGCTGAAGATCACCGGCGACCTGACGGTGAAGGGCACCACCCGCGAAGTCGTGCTGGACGCGCATCTCAACAAGGCCGGCGAGCATCCGATGATGAAGGTGCCGACGGTCGGTTTCGATGCCACCACCACGATCAAGCGCAGCGAATTCGGCGTGGGCGCATTCGTGCCCGCGGTGAGCGATGAGATCACCCTGCGCATCACCACCGAAGCCTCGGTGCCGAAGGCCACGGCGGCCAAGTGAGCCACGCATGATCATCGAACGCCCCGCCGCAGCACGTGGCACCGTCGACCTGGGGTGGCTGCGCAGCAAGCACAGCTTCTCCTTCGGCCATTACCACGACCCGGCGTGGATGGGCTTCGGCCCGCTGCGGGTGATCAATGACGATACCGTCGCCCCGGGCGGCGGTTTCGCCCCGCACCGCCACGCCAACATGGAAATCCTCAGCGTGGTGCTGGACGGCGCGTTGGCGCACCGCGACAGCACGGGCACCGATGGCGTGATCCGCGCCGGCGAAGTGCAGTGGATGAGCGCAGGACACGGCATCGAACACAGCGAATACAACGGTTCGGATGCGCAGCCGGTGCATTTCCTGCAGATATGGATACAGCCGGATCGGCTCAACGCGCAGCCCGCTTACGCGCAGCAGTACTTCGATCCCGAAGCACGCTGCGCCCGCTGGGCGGCCCTTGTGTCGTCCGATGGTGCGGACGGCTCGATCGCGATCCGCCAGCAGGCCACGTTGCGGGCGACTCGCCTGCAGCCGGGCGATGCGGTGGCCGCCGTGCTGGATCCGGCGCGCAAGTACTGGTTGCATGTCGCTACCGGTGAAGTCGCGGTTGGCGAGCGCGTACTGGTGGCCGGCGATGCGCTCGGTTTCGACGACGAGGGCGGTGAGATCGCCCTGCGCGGCATTGCCGACGCCAGCGACGTCTTGCTGTTCGACCTGCCGGCCTGACGCGCCGCGCTGCTAAACTGGCGCGGTTCCCGCAACCGCGTCGCATCGCCATGGCTGAGTCCGTCCACACCGCTTCGTCGCCCGCCAATGCCCAGCTGGAGTACCAGGTGCATCGCACCGACCTGCCGCTGTGCTGTCCGCAGCCGTCGATGGCGCTGTGGAACTCGCATCCGCGCGTGTACCTGGCGATCGAGGCCGACGGCGGGCGCAGCGAATGCCCGTACTGCAGCGCCGTATACGTGCTGGTGGACTGACGCAGCGCGTCGATGCGCCGCCTGACCGTGGTGCAATTGCTGCCGGCGCTTTCGTCCGGCGGCGTTGAACGTTCCACCCTTGAGATCGCCGACGCGCTGGTACGCGCTGGTCATCGCGCGATCGTGGTGTCCGCCGGCGGCCGCCTGCTGCCGCAGCTCGAAGCGCTGGGCGCTGAGCATGTGACGCTCGATATCGGGCGCAAGTCGCTTGTCACTTTTCGCCACGTGCCGGCGCTGCGCAAACTGTTTCGTGATGTCGATGCCGACATCGTCCACGCGCGCTCGCGATTGCCTGCATGGCTTGCCTGGTTCGCGTTGCGCGGGAGCGCGCGTGCGCCGCATTTCGTCACCACCGCGCACGGCTTGAATTCACCTTCACGCTATAGCGCGATCATGGTTCGTGGCGAACGCGTGGTCTGTGTCTCGCAAACGGTGCGCGAGTATCTGTTGCGGCACTATCCGCGGACAGATCCGGGACGATTGGTGGTCATTCCGCGCGGCATCGATCCCGATGCGTTTCCGCATGCGCCGATGCCGGATCCGCAGGCACGCGCACGGGTCGTTGCACTGCATCCGCAACTGAGTGGCACTGGCCCGTTGTTGCTGTTGCCCGGTCGTGGCACGCGGCTGAAGGGCCATGCCGATGCCATCGGCTTGCTCGCCAGCCTGCGCGCGGCGGGCATGGATGCGCGGTTGTGGATGCCGGGTGCGCGGCAGGATGGGCGCGAGGCATATTTGGCTGAACTGGATGAGATGGCGCGCGATGCAGGCGTCGAGGATGCGCTGGCGATGACCGGAGCGACCGCAGCGATTGCCGAGGCGTATGCCGCAAGTGACCTGGTACTGCAGCTTTCGCGCAAGCCGGAGTCGTTCGGGCGCACCGTGATCGAGGCGCTGTCGGTCGGGCGGCCGGTCTTGGGGTGGGCTCACGGTGGTGTTGGTGAATTGCTGGCGGAGCTGCAGCCGCAAGGCGCGGTACCGCCCTTCGACACCACGGCATTGGCATCCGCTGCGCGTTCGGTGCTCGCGCAGCCGCCGGCAGCCGTTACGATGCGGTCTTATCGATTGCAGGCGATGCAGGAGGCAACCTTGGTGCTGTACCGATCGCTGGTGGAGGCATGAGCGCGACACAGGCCGCGCCCGGTTGGCGCTGGGCGCCGGCGTGGGTGCTGGTGTTCGTCGCGTTGTGGCCCGCACCCGGGTACGCTGAGGCCGTGTTGGTGCTTGGGGCGATCGCCGGCATCGTGCGCTTGTTGCTGTCGCGTTTCCGCGGAGGCACAGCCTTGCTCAGCGGACCGGCTTGGGCGCTGACCTCGGTATTGTTCTTCGCCTATTGGCTGCCCGAGGCGATCTCCGCCATCGATGCCGCGGATCGTACGCGTGCTTTGCGCGAAGCGGCTGTCGATCTTCGCTACCTGCCGTTCCTGTGGGTCGTGGCCTCCGCAGTGGCCAGCGAGTATGGGCGCCGTCGCACCTTCAACGGACTGGCGGCAATCGTCGGCATCTGGACACTGGATGCCCTGATCCAGGCGATGACCGGCACCAGTCCGTTGTTCTGGGGCATCGATGGCATCAAGCAGGCGATCAGCGGGCACGGCATGTGCACGGCGTCGGAAGTCGCTGCGCTGGATCGCCTCAGTGGCATGCTCGGGCCGTGCAATCTCAAGCTGGGGATCGTGCTGGCCAGCCTGTCGCCGTTCGCGCTGGATGCCGCAAGCCGTCGCTTCGGCCGCCTCGGCTGGCTGTTGGCGGCCTCAGCGATCGGCCTGGTCATCCTGCTGGCCGGCGCACGCGCGTCATGGCTGACCTACGGGCTGGTGCTCGCGTGGACTGGCTGGCGGTTACTGGGTTGGAAGCGGCTGCTGGCGGTATTTGGTCTCGGTGCCGCGCTGTTGTTGGCAGCGGCATTGGTTTCGCCGCCGGTCGCCGAACGCCTGCACCGCAGCACGGCGGCTTTGACGGGTAACGCCGAAGGCGTGGATCACGCGCTTTCCGGCCGAAGCCGAATCTGGTCGGCTGCGTTGTGCATGGCGCGCACGCATCCGGTGAATGGTGTTGGTGCGCGTGGTTTTCGGGAAGCGTTCCCGGCATGCGATGCGGGTGCCGGTGCGCAGGCAGCCTGGGGCACTGGGCCAGCATTGCATGCGCACCAGATCGTGCTGGAAGTGCTGAGCGAAACCGGCGGCATCGGTCTGCTGTTGTGGTTGGCCGGTGCGGCGATGGCGTGGCGTGCTTGGCGCTATGCCGACACGGCGGCGCGCGAACGTGCACGTCCGGCGATGATGGCGCTGGCGGTCACGATTTTCCCGTTCAACACGCACCTGGCCGCGTACTCCACGTTCTGGGGCGGTGTATTGCTGCTGCTCGCGGCCCTGTACGCCGGCAGCCTGTTGGCGCGTGAGCCGGGATGACGCTTCGGCTTTCCGGCGTGGTGACTACGCTGAACAACGCGGCGACGTTGGAGGCATGCCTGTCCAGCTTGGCGTTCTGCGACGACCGAGTAGTACTGGATTCCGGATCAACCGACGCTACCCTCGATATCGCGCGCAGGTACGGCGCGCGCATCGAAACACAGGCGTTTGCCGGTTATGGGCCGCAGAAGCAGGCGGCCATCGAGTTGGCGTATGGCGAATGGATTCTGTTGCTGGATGCCGATGAGCATTTGTCGGATCACGGTCGGGACATGATCGAACGCGAACTCGCAGCGCCACTCGCGGACGGCTATCGGCTACCCCGCCAGGAGTGGTTGTTCTGGCGTTGGCCGCACGCAGGCACGCGCGCGAACTGGCAGCTGCGGCTGTTTCGCAAGGCGCACGGGCGGATGAACATGGTGCCGGTGCATGCGGCGCCGGAAGTCGAGGGTCGCGTGCTGGACCTGGACGCACCATTTCGTCATTACGGCGAGCCGCACCTCGCTGACCGCGTCGACAAGGTCAACCGCTATTCCACTGGGCTGGTCGAGCACAAACGCGGCAAGCGTCCGTGTTTTATCGGGATGCGCCTGCTGTTCTATCCGGCGGTCGCGTTCCTCAAGCTCTACTTCGGCAAGCGCTACTTCCTCAATGGCTGGGCCGGGTTCTTCGCGGCGAAAACGCAGTCGTTCTATGCCTTCCTCAAGTACGCGAAGGTGTTGGAAGCGCAGCGTCAGGGCGCTTTGCACGAATAGCGCGGCGGCGCACCTCCGGGCTGCCGCTTGAAGCGCCGGTGCAGCCACAGGTATTGCGTGGGCGCCTCGCGCACCATCGACTCGATCGCGGCGTTGACGGCGGTGGTATCGACCACGGCATCGTCGGTGGGGAATGGCGCCAATGGTTCGGCGATGCGCAGCACGTAGCGGTCGTTCTCGCGGCGATGGAAGAAAGGCACTACCGCGCAGCCGGTCAGGCGCGCGAACTGGTGGGTGGCGGTGATGGTGGCCGCGGGGATACCGAAGAACGGTGCGAACACGGTGTCCTTGCCGCGCATGTCCTGGTCCGGTGCATACCACAGCAGTCCGCCGCGCTTGAGGTGGCGGATCGCCGCACGGGTATCGCCATTGCCGAACATCGCGCTGGCATAGCGCAAGCGGCCACGCAGCACCGCCCATTCCATCACCGGGCTGCGGTGCTTCCGGTACATGCCGGCTAGCGGCACATGGTCGCAGATCAGGCGACCACACATCTCCAGCGTCATGAAATGTCCCGAGACCAATAGCACCCCGCGGCCTTCGGCCTGCAAGCGCTTCAGGATGTCGAGGCCCTCGATGGTCGCGGTACTCCGCATCGGCGCGGCATCGCCCCACCAGGCACGGGCGAATTCGAACAGGCCGATGCCGACATCACGGAAGTTCTCGCGCAGCAACTGCCCGCGTTGTGCTTCGTCCAATTCCGGCAGGCACAGCGCGAGGTTGGTGCGCGCGGCCTCGCGACGACGGCGCGACAGTCGCAAGGCGAGCCAGCCGACGCCCGCGCCCAGCTTGCGCTGCACCGACCATGGCAGGCGCGCCAGGCCCATGCAGACGGCCAGCCCGAACCACACCGGCCAGTGGCGAGGGCCAAGGGGTGGGTTGGGGAGCTCGGGTGCTGTGCTTGCGGGCATGTTTCCGATTCTACCTAGCCCCGCCGCTTCGCTATGCTGTACCGATGCGGGCCGACCTCACCGAGCGCGTGCTGCGCGGCCTGTATTCCGCCGCCCTGTACATCCTTGCGCCGATCACCCTTTACCACCTGATTTGGCGCGGGTTTCGCCAGCGTGCCTATTTCCAGCGCTGGGGCGAGCGCTATGCAAGCTACCCGACCATCGCCGTCGAGACGCCGTTGTGGTTGCACGCGGTTTCGGTGGGAGAGGTCAACGCCGCCGCGCCGCTGGTCACGCGCCTGCTGCAGGACCATCCCGGATTGCGATTGGTTGTCACCACCATCACGCCCACCGGCTCCGAGCGCGTGCAGGCCCTGTGGGGCGACGCGGTGGTGCATGTCTATCTGCCCTACGACTTGCCCGGCGCAGTGGCGCGGTTCCTCGATCAGTTCAAGCCGAAGCTGGCGCTGATCGTGGAAACGGAGTTGTGGCCGAACCTGCTGTTCGCCTGCCGTGATCGCGGGATTCCTGCCTATATCCTCAATGCGCGGCTGTCGGCGCGTTCGCTGCGTGGGTATCGCGTACTCGGCCCGTTGATCAGGCGCGCCCTGCGCGGCGTGTCGCTGATCGCGGCGCAATCGGAGGACGACGGCAAGCGCTTCATCAAGCTCGGTGCGCAGCCGCAGCGGGTGAAGGTGATCGGCAACTTGAAGTTCGACACCTTGCCGGTGGACGACACGGATTTCGTGCGCGAACTCCGCCACCATCGTGGCATCGGCACGGTCTGGATTGCCGCGAGTACGCACGAAGACGAGGAAGTCGCCGTGCTGGAAGCGCATCGCATGGTGTTGCAGGCGCACCCGGATGCGCTGTTGCTTTGGGCGCCACGCCACCCGGAACGTTTCCGTGCGGTCGCGCAACGTGCGGCGGAGGTCGGTTTCATGGTCGCCACGCGCAGTGAACAGCGCTGGCCGCGGCCTGGGACGCAGGTATTCGTGGTCGATACGTTGGGTGAGCTGGTGAAGTTCTACGCCTGCGCGAAGATCGCCTTCGTCGGCGGCAGCCTGCAGGCGATCGGCGGGCACAACCTGCTGGAACCGGCAGCCACCGGCACTGCGATCCTCAGTGGCCCGCACCTGCACAACTTCGCCGACATCGCGAAGCGCCTGCTTGAAGCGGATGCCATGCGCATCGTCGAGGACGCGCCCGCGCTTGCGGCGGCATTGCTGGAGTTGTTCACCGATGAGGACGTGCGCGAACGCATGGCAGCGAGTGCGCAACAGCTGCTGTTGGCGGGGCGGGGTGCGCTGGAGCGCACCATGGCCTTGATCGAACCCGCGTTGCCACGGGGTGATTGATCCAATCAGGGTGCGGTGGTCGCCGCCGCAACCGATTCGTCGGTGGTGAGCAGGCGGTTCACGTCCTCGACATCGGACACTTCCAGCGTACCGGCGGCCTGCTCCAGCAGCAGGCGGCTCTGCAGGAAGTTGTACTTGGCCTGCGAATAGGCCTGTTGCGCGGCGAACAGGGTGCGCTGGTTCACCAGCACGTCGAGCACGGTGCGGGTACCGACTTCCAAGCCCACCTGCGAGGCCTCGTAGGCGCTCTGCGCGGAGATCACCGCCAAGCGGCGTGCTTCCACTTCGCTGATGCCGGCGACCAGCGCCTGATAGGCATTGCGGGTGCTGCGTTCGATGGAGCGGCGTGTCTGCTCCAGTGCGTCGGCGGTGGCATCACGCTGGGCCAGCGAGCTGCGCACACCGGACTGGGTGGCGAAGCCGGAGAAAATTGGAATGCTCAGGGTCAGGCCGACATTGGTGGTGGCCTTGTTACTGCCACTGAATTCCGGGTTTCCGTACAGGCCCGGGATCGCCCGACCATAGGAGGCGCCAAGGCCGAGGGTCGGGTAGTGGCCGGAACGTGCCGTGGCAACGTTCGCCTCGGCGGCTTCCAGATCCGCAGCCTGCGCCTTGAGCGAGGGATTCTCGGACAATGCGGTGGCTACCCAGCCATTGACATCGCGCGACTCCGGCAGCGACGGCTTGAAGTCGTCCGGCAGGCCCTTGAGGTTGCCGACCGGGGTGCCGGTGATTTCGACCAGTGCCTGGTAGGCATCTTGCACCGCGTTGCGGGCGAGGATGGTGTTGGCGCGCGCGGCATCGTATTGGGCGCGTGCCTCGTGTACGTCGGTGATCGGCGCCAAGCCGACCTCCAGGCGCTTGGAGGCGAAATCGAACTGTTTCTGCAGCGCGGTTTCCGCGGCTTCGGCGGCGGACAGCGTCTCCAGCTGCACCAGCACGTTGAAGTAGGCGGCCGACGTGCGGGTGATCAGGCTATGGCCTGCGGCATCCAGGTCGAAGCCGCCGGCGCGATCCTGCGCCTTGGCAGCGCGCAGCGCGGTGTAGTTGCCGTAATCGAACAACGATTGCTGGGCGCTGACGCCCCACGAGCCGGTGCGACGCGCATCGCCCGGGGTGCCGATGCGGTCGAAGCCGACCGAACCGTTCACCTGCGGCAACAGCGCGGCGCGTGCCTGCACCGGACGTTCGGCGGCGATCGCGCGGCTGGATTCCGCTGCGGCGTACTGCGGGTCGCTGCTGCGCGCATTGTTGTAGCTCTGCAGCAAGTCGTCGGCCTGCGCTGCGGCAGGCAGCAGGGCAATGGCAAGGGCGAAGGCGAGCGGGCGACGCAGCATGGGGGATCCTTTGGCGCGAGAGTGTCGTGAGGGATGCTTAGAGGGTGAATTCAGGCTGCGGCGCGGTGCCGGCCAGATACGGCAAGTCGGTTTCGAACAACGATTCGGTGCGCGATCCGTTGACATCGCGATGCACCAGGGTGGCTTCCATCGCCGGCGAACGGCCCTGCACCACGAACAGGCGGCCGCCCGGCGTCAACCATTCCAGGAAGCGAAGCGGCAGTGTTTCCACCGCGGCGTTGACGCAGATCGCATCGAACTGCTGCGTGTTGTCCCAGGACAATGCATCAACGGTTTCGATGCGCACATTGCCGATGCCCTGCGCGGCAAGGCGTGCGCGGGCGGCCTCGGCCAGGTCGGCGCGGCGCTCGATGCTCACCACTTCCCGCGCCAGGCGCGCCAGGCAGGCGGTCAGGTAGCCGCTGCCGGTACCGATTTCCAGCACGCTTTCCTCGGCCTGCGGCAGCAGCGCCTGCAAGGCGCGGCCTTCCAGCACGGGTTTCATCATCGATACGCCATCGCCCAGCGGCAGCGCGGTATCGGCATAGGCCATCGCGCGCAGCGCCTCGGGCACGAAGGCTTCGCGCGGCAGCGTGCCGATGGTCTCCAGCACGCGCGCATCCAGCACGTCCCAGGGACGCACCTGCTGTTCCACCATGTTTTCGCGTGCCTTGGTGTAGTCGATGCTCATGCGCTTGGAATCCGTTGCGGGGAACCGGTCATTTTACCGGTGCTGGCCGTCTTGATGCTTGGCAGTTTGGCTGTGCTAGCACAGCGACACGCAGTGCCGGAAGTCACCGGGACTGGTGTCACCCGGGCCGATGCAGGCGGGCGACCTTCAGGGGCGTACCGCATAGGCACGCAGGAACAAATCGACGACCGAGGCAACGTGCTCTTCCGGAGTATCGGTGCGGCCACTGCAGCTGTAGCCGAACACCGCCTGCGCGTGCGCCTCGCCCTTGAGCAGGGTGAAGAACTGCGACGCGGCGCGGCGGGGGTCATCGATCTCCAGTTCGCCGGCCTCGATCCGGCGCTCCAGCATCTCGGTGAAGGCGTCCTGCACGCGCTTGGGGCCGGCTTCCCAGAACAGGCTGGGCATGCCCCGGGCGGTCGCTTGCGGGGTGCACAGGACGCGGTGACCGGCGATCGCCTCGGGCGTCATGATCATCCCGAAGAACGCATGGCCGATGTCGGTCAGGCGCTCGCGAACGGGTTTTTCGGGCTCGGCGACGAACAGGCTGGATGGCATCGCCTGCTCGCAATGCGCGCGCACCGCCTCGGCGAACAGGCTGTCCTTGTCGCCGAAGTGGCTGTAGACGGTGAGCTTGGAGACGCCCGCCTCGGAGGCGATCTGATCCATGCTGACGCCATCGAAACCATCCTGGACGAACATCCGCTTGGCCGCGTCCAGGATCGCCGCGCGCTTGCCCGGATCCTTCGGACGCCCTGGCCCAGCCGACTTGGTTGTCGTGCTCTCGGTCGCCTTCGATTTGGCCGAAGAAATCATGCGTTAATACTAGACCAGTTGGTTCGATATTTATACTATACCGCTAAGTTCATTAATATTGACGAACCGCTGATGGGGGCGACATGGGGCACAAGATGAAGGTTGCGATGCTGGCGTTGGCGCTCACGGCTACGCTCGCGGCATGCGGCAAACCCCAAGCGCCGGTGGAAACCGCGCGCCCGGTGTTGGTGGTACACCCGTCCGGCGGCGCGCAATCCGCGTTCAGCGCCTATGCCGGCGAGATCCGCGCCCGCGAGGAAAGCGCGTTGTCGTTCCGCATCGGTGGCAGCCTGGTGAAGCGGCTGGTCGATGCCGGCGACCGCGTGCGCCGTGGCCAGCTGCTGGCCGAACTCGACCCTGGCGATGCCGGCCTGCAAGTCGCCGCCGCGCAAGCGGAGATGGCGCGCCTTGGCGGCGATCTGGAACGCTATCGCAAGCTGGTTGCGCAGAAACTGGTCAGCCAATCGACCTTCGATGCACAGCAGGCCGCCTATCGCGCCGCACGCGCGCAGTACGAATTGATGCGCAACCAGTCCGCCTACACGCGCCTGCACGCACCGCGCGATGGCGTGATCGCGAATCGCCTGGCCGAAGCCGGGCAGACCGTTGCCGCCGGACAAACCGTTTACACATTGGCGGGTGATGCTGGTCGCGAAGTGGCGATTGCCCTGCCGGAATCGCGCGTGCGCGACGTGCAGGTCGGCCAGCCGGTGCTAGTTGAATTGTGGAGTGCACCCGGCGAGCGATTGCCAGGCCGCGTGCGCGAAATTTCTCCCGCCGCCGACCCGCAGGCGCGCACCTATGCCGCGCGTGTTGCGCTGGATGGCGATGCGGCCAGTGCGGTCGAACTCGGCCAGAGCGCGCGCGTGTACATGCAGGAACATGGCGAAGCTGCCGCATTGAGCGTGCCGCTGTCTGCCGTGCAACGCGCCGCGGATGGCAAGCCGGCTTCATTGTGGGTGGTCGATCCGACGTCGCGGCGCGTGCATCTGGCGCCGGTGCAACTAGGCGCGTATGCCGAAGAAGCTGTACCGGTGTTGGGAGGCGTGGGCGCGAATGCGTGGATCGTCGCCGCTGGCGGTCACCTGCTGCGCGAGGGCCAGCTGGTCGCGCCGGTGGATCGCGACAATCGACCGGTGTTCGATAAAACCGCACCCGCGACTGCGGCGAAGTAAGCCGCCATGAAATTCAATCTTTCCGAATGGGCGCTGCGCAACCGCACGCTGGTGCTGTACGCGATCCTGATGCTGGGTCTGCTCGGCGCGTGGTCGTACCGCCACCTCGGCCAATCCGAGGATCCGCCGTTCACCTTCAAGGCGATGGTGGTGCGCACGATCTGGCCGGGCGCGACCGCGGAGGAAGTCTCGCGGCAGATCACCGACCGCATCGAAAAGAAATTGATGGAAACCGGCCAGTACGAATTCATTCGCGCCTACTCGCGGCCAGGCGAGTCGCAGATCATCTTCATCGCCAAGGACTCTCTGCGCAGCAAGGACATTCCGCCGCTGTGGTACCAGGTGCGCAAGAAGGTCGGCGATATCAAGGCGACACTGCCGCGTGATGCCATCGGCCCGTTCTTCAACGACGAATTCGGCGATACCTTCGGCAATATCTATGCGTTGACCGGCGATGGTTTCGACTACGCCGTGCTCAAGGACTACGCCGAGCGGCTGGAGCTTGAACTGCAGCGCGTTCCGGACGTCGGTAAGGTGGATTTGCTCGGTCTGCAGGACGAGAAGATCTACATCGAGCTGTCCAACACCAAGCTGGCATCACTCGGGATTCCGTTGACCGTGGTGCAGCAGGCACTGGACGAACAGAATGCGGTGGTGCCGGCGAGTTATTTCGAAACCGCTGGCGAACGCGTGCAGATGCGGGTCAGCGGTCGCTTCGATTCGGTGCAGGCGATACGCGACTTCCCGATCCGCGCTGGCGACCGCACCTTCCACCTGGGCGAGATCGCCAAGGTCACCCGCGGTTTCTCCGACCCGCCAGCGCCACGCATGCGCTACATGGGCGAAGACGCGATCGGCCTTGCGGTGTCGATGCGCGATGGCGGCGACATCCTCAAGCTGGGCAAGTCGCTGGAAAGCGAATTCGCGCGCCTGCAAAAGACCCTGCCGACCGGCATGCAGCTGCGCAAGGTCTCCGACCAGCCGCTGGCGGTGACGCGTTCGGTCGACGAGTTCATCAAGGTGCTGACCGAGGCGGTGGCGATCGTGCTGCTGGTCAGCTTCCTGTCGCTCGGCCTGCGCACCGGCACCGTGGTCGCGCTGTCGATCCCGCTGGTGCTGGCGATGACCTTCGCCGCGATGCATTACTTCGGCATCGGCTTGCACAAGATCTCGCTCGGCGCGCTTGTGCTCGCCTTGGGTCTGCTGGTGGATGACGCGATCATCGCGGTCGAGATGATGGTGGTGAAGATCGAGCAGGGCTACGACCGGATCAAGGCCGCTGCCTTCGCCTGGGAAAGTACGGCATTCCCGATGCTGACCGGCACGCTGGTGACCGCGGCCGGCTTTTTGCCGATCGCCACCGCGGCATCGAGTACAGGCGAATACACGCGCTCTATCTTCCAGGTGGTGACGATCGCGTTGCTGATTTCCTGGGTGGCGGCGGTGGTGTTCATCCCGTACCTGGGTTACCAGCTGTTGACCGAGCAGGGCGAGGAAAGCGAACCGAAGGGCCGCATCGCGCGCGGGTTCCGGCGACTGCGCGATGCCTTCGCCGCAGGCGTGTCGCGCATTCCGCGCATCGGTAGCGCTATCTCGGATCACATCACTGCCAAGCACCACCACGAAGCCGCGCACGATCCCTATCAGTCGGCCTTCTACCAGCGCTTCCGCAAGTTGGTCGCGTGGTGCGTGGAATATCGCAAGACGGTGATCGCGGTGACCGTGGCGATCTTCATCGCTTCGCTGATGCTGTTCCGCTTCGTGCCACAGCAGTTCTTCCCGGCGTCCACGCGGCTGGAGCTGATGGTGGACATGGAGCTGGCCGAAGGCGCTTCGCTCAAGGCCACCGCGGCGCAGGCGAAGAAGCTGGAAGCGATGTTGCAGAAGCAGGAAGGCGTCGAAAGCTATGTCGCCTATGTCGGTACCGGTTCACCGCGTTTCTACCTGCCTCTCGACCAGCAGTTGCCCGCGGCGAATTTCGCCCAGTTCGTGCTGCTCACGCATGACATCGAATCGCGCGAAGCCGTGCGCAAGTGGTTGATCGAGGAAGCCGCACCGGCGTTCCCGGAACTGCAGGTGCGCGTCACACGCCTTGAGAACGGTCCGCCGGTCGGTTACCCGGTGCAGTTCCGCGTCTCCGGTGAACACATCGGCCGCGTACAGGCCATCGCGCGACAAGTGGCCGACAAAGTGCGCGCGAATTCGCATGTGACCAACGTGAACCTGGACTGGAGCGAACCGAGCAAGGTGGTGCGTCTGCGCATCGACCAGGAACGCGCACGCGCGCTGGGCGTGAGCTCGGCGGCGGTGGCGAAGTTCCTGTCCGGTTCGCTATCCGGCACCTCCGTCAGCACCTATCGCGAAGACAACGAGGCGATCGAGATCCTGCTGCGCGGGCCGGGCGAGGAGCGCGAACGGCTGGGCATGCTCGGTTCGCTGGCGGTGCCGACGATGAGCGGCAAGGCGGTATCGCTGAGCCAGATCGCCACGCTTGAGGACGGCTTCGAGGACGGCATCGTCTGGCATCGCAACCGCCTGCCGACGGTCACCGTGCGCGCCGACATCTACGGCAAGGAACAGCCGTCCAGCGTGATGGCGCAGATCTCGCCGACCTTGGATGACATCCGCGCCACGCTGCCCTCCGGCTACCTGCTGCAGCTCGGCGGCACGGTGGAGGATTCCGCGCGCGGGCAGAACTCGGTGAACGCCGGCATGCCGCTGTTCGTGCTGGTGGTGACCACGTTGCTGATGCTGCAGCTGCGCAGCTTCTCGCGGGTGCTGCTGGTGTGGCTGACCGCGCCGCTGGGGCTGATCGGCGTCAGTCTGTTCCTGCTGGTGCTGCGGGTGCCGTTCGGCTTCGTGGCGATGCTCGGCACCATCGCGCTGTTCGGCATGATCATGCGCAACTCGGTGATCCTGGTCGATCAGATCGAACAGGACATCGCCGCCGGGCATGCGCCGTGGCAGGCGATCATCGACGCCACCGTGCGCCGCTTCCGCCCCATCGTGCTGACCGCGCTGGCGGCGGTGCTGGCGATGATCCCGCTGTCGCGCTCGGTGTTCTTCGGGCCGATGGCGGTGGCGATCATGGGCGGGCTGATCGTGGCGACCGCGCTGACCCTGCTGTTCCTGCCGGCGTTGTATGCGGCGTGGTTCCGGGTGAAGCCGGAGCCGTCGCACGCCTGACGCAGCGAGGCTTCGCGCCGGTGCTATGGGTGCCGTCGCGTCGCCCCCGGCATCGGCCAAAAGCGCCGATGCCTCCTCCTTGATTGCGCGTCGGCATGCATCACGCCGATGCACCCGAGGTGTATGGCAATGGAAAAGGGGTCAGAGTGAATTTTGCGTCGACTCGAATCGGCTTGACCGGAAATCCCGGTCGCAAAACTTCACTCTGACCCCTTTTCCTTTCGTCAATCGCGCAGTTCCGCCACGTAGCAATCGGCTTCGATGTGTTCGAGCACCGCACGAGTCGCTTCCGCTGTGCGAACGCCACGGCCCGCGGGCGCCAGGTCGGCGGTCAGCACGCCGGCATCCAGCGCCTTGCCTACTGCCAGCTCGATACACGCGGCTTCGCGCTCGAGTCCCAGCGAATGGCGCAGCAGCATGGCGGCGCTGAGGATCGTCGCATAGGGATTCGCGATGCCCTTGCCTGCGATGTCCGGTGCGGAGCCGTGGATCGGCTCGTACAGGCCAACCTTGCCATCGCCCAGCGACGCACTCGGCAGCAGGCCCAGCGAGCCGGCCAGCATCGAGGCCTCGTCGGTGAGGATGTCGCCGAACATGTTCTCGGTGACGATCACGTCGTACTCGCGCGGCTTGGCTAGCAGGTGCATCGCCATCGAATCGACCAGTTGGTGTTCCAGTTCGATCTCGGGGAATTCCTCGTGCACCACGCGTTCGGTGGTTTCGCGCCACAGGCGCGAGGTCTCCAGCACGTTGGCCTTGTCGACCGACGTCACCTTGCCGCGGCGGCCACGTGCCAATGTGCAGGCGCGTCGCACCACGCGTTCCACTTCGGCCACGCTGTAGCTGCACAGGTCGCTGGCATTGTCGCCATCGCGCGATTTTTCGCCGAAGTAGATGCCGCCAGTCAGTTCGCGTACGACCACCAGATCCACGCCGTTGAGCAGGTGCGGCTTGATCGGTGAGGCACCCAGCGTCGCCGGGTGCGGCTTCACTGGGCGCAGGTTGGCGTACAGGCCCAGCGCCTTGCGGATCGCGAGCAACCCTTGCTCGGGTCGTACCTTCGCTTTCGGGTCGGACCACTTCGGGCCGCCGACCGCACCTAGTAGCACGGCATCTGCCTTGCGTGCGGCATCCAGCGTCGCCTGCGGCAGCGGTTCGCCAGTGGCGTCGATCGCGGCGCCGCCGATCAGCTGTTCCTCGAAATGGAAGTCGTGGCCGTAGCGCTTGGCAACGGCTTGTAACACCGAAACTGCAGCAGCAGTCACTTCCGGGCCGATGCCGTCACCCGGCAATACGACGATGTTCGCGTTCATCAAGCGGCCTCTGCCGCGTCGCGCGCGGCTTCGAATTGTTGGATGTCGGGTTTTTGTTTCAGCAGGTAGCCGAGTTGATCTACGCCATCGAGCAGGCAGGTCTGCGCGAACGCATCCAGTGGGAAGGCGAAGCTGCGGCCGTCGGGCAGCGTCAAGGTGCGCGCGGCGATGTCGATCGACAGTTCGATGCCGGGCTGCGCCAGCAGTTCGTCGACGACGGGCTGATCCAGCACGATCGGCAGCAGGCCGTTCTTAAGCGCGTTGCTGCGGAAGATGTCGGCGATCTCGCTGCTGACCACCGCGCGCAGGCCGAGGTCGAGCAGCGCCCACGGCGCGTGCTCGCGCGAGGAGCCGCAGCCGAAGTTGCGGCCGGCGACCAGAATCTGCGCGCCAGCGTTCTCTGCTTGATTGAACGGGAATTCCGGGTCCGGCGAGCCATCCGGCAGTGAACGCCAGTCGTTGAAGGCATGCTTGCCGAGGCCCTTGCGCTCGGTGGTGGTCAAAAAGCGCGCGGGGATGATCTGGTCGGTATCGATATTGCGTTCGCGCAGCACGATGGTGCGCGAGGTCAATTGCTTGAACGGCTGCATCACGCGGCCTCCTTCTGGCTCAGGAATTCGCGCGGGTCGGTGATCTCGCCGGCCACTGCGCACACCGCAGCCGTCAAAGGCGAGGCCAGCACGGTGCGTGCGCCCTTGCCCTGGCGGCCTTCGAAGTTGCGGTTGGACGTCGAAACCGCCAACTGTCCCGGTTGCACCAGGTCGCCGTTCATCGCGATGCACATCGAGCAGCCAGGCTCGCGCCATTCGGCACCGGCGGCGCGGACGATGGCGTCGATGCCTTCGGCTTCGGCATCCTTCTTGACCTGCTCGGAGCCGGGCACAACCAGCATGCGCACGCGCGGATGCACCTTGTGGTTCTTCAATATCGACGCGGCTTCGCGCAAGTCGCTGAGCCGCGAATTGGTGCAGCTGCCGATGAACACCACGTCCACCGCGCGCCCGGCCAGCGGCGCCTGCGCCTCCCAACCCATGTAGTCGCGTGCCTTGGCGTCGTCGCTGTTGGTATCTGCCGGGATGTGCCCGGCAATCGCGGCGACTTGACCCGGATGCGTGCCCCAGGTAATGGTCGGCGCGATGTCGCGCGCGTCGATCCGCACTTCGCGATCGAACGCCGCGCCTTCGTCGGTGCGGAATACGCGCCAGCGTTCGACGGCCGCATCGAACGCCGCACCCTGTGGTGCGCGCGGGGTGTTGCGCAGGAACTCGAAAGTGATGTCGTCCGGCGCGATCAGGCCCGCGCGCGCGCCGGCTTCGATCGACATGTTGCACACGGTCATGCGCTCGTCCATTGACAGCGAATGGATCGCGCTGCCGCGGTATTCGATGACATGGCCGGTGCCGCCATTGACGCCGATCACGCCGATCACGTGCAGGATCAGGTCCTTGGCGGTGACGCCGGGGCCGAGCTCGCCGTCGATGGTGATCGCCAGCGTCTTCGGCTTGCGTTGCAACAGGCATTGCGTGGCCAGCACGTGGCCGACTTCGCTGGTGCCGATGCCGAACGCCAGTGCGCCGAATGCACCGTGTGTGGCGGTGTGGCTGTCGCCGCAGACTATCGTCATGCCGGGCTGGGTGATGCCGAGTTCGGGGCCGATGACATGCACGATGCCGCGGTGCGCACTGCCGAAGTCGAACAGTTCTACGCCGAACTTCGCGGCGTTCTCGCGCAGCTTCGCGACCTGCGCTTCCGCTTCAACGTTCGCGTACGGCAGCTTGCCGGTGGCATCTGCAGGCAAGGTTGGCGTCGAATGATCCAGTGTGCCCTTGGTGCGTTCCGGCCTTGCGACCGGCAGGCCGCGTGCGTCGAGTTCGGCGAAGGCCTGCGGCGAGGTGACTTCGTGGATCAGGTGCAGGTCGATGTACAGCACCGCCGGCGCGGAATCGGTTTCCGGCGCGACCAGGTGCGCGTCCCACAACTTGTCGAACAATGTCTTCGCAACCATCACGCAGCCTCCACGCGTGGCTGCGCCTGGCGTGCGCGCAGCACGCGGTTGGCGACATCCAGCCAGGCGATCGCGCTGGCTTCCAGCACGTCGCGACTGGTGCCTTGCCCGCTCAATGTTTCGCCATCGATGCGACCGCTCAGGTTGGCTTCGCCGCGCGCGTCGCGGCCGATGCCCATGCTGTGCACTTCGTAGCTTTCCAGTTCGAAATCGACGCCGGTGGCTTGCGCCAGCGCGGCGAACACGGCGGCGATCGGGCCTTCGCCTTCCGCGCTTTGCAGCAGGTGCTTGCCGTCGGGATCGGACAGGTCGACGTGCGCGCGGGTGTGCTGGCCGTAGTCGGTCAGGCTCAGCGCGGAGATGCGCCAGCCGGGGCCGTAACGCTCGCCTTCGACCAGCCGTTGCAGGTCGGCATCGCCGATCACGTGCTGGGTTTGGGTCAACGCCTTGGCGCCGGCGATCACTTGGTCGAGCTGTTCGTCTTCCAGCACATAGCCCAGCTGGCGCAGGCGGTCGGCGACCGCGGCGCGGCCACTGTGGCGGCCCAGCACCAGTTGCGAATCGGGCCAGCCCACGTCCTGCGGGCGCATGATTTCGTAGGTGTCGCGGTTCTTCAGCATGCCGTGCTGGTGGATGCCGGATTCATGCGCGAACGCGTTCAGCCCGACGATCGCCTTGTTGCGCTGCACCTGGATGCCGGTGATGCGCGACAGCAGGCGCGAAGTCTCCAGCAGCTTGCGCGTATCGATGCAGGTGTCCGCGCCGTACCAGCCGCCGCGTACCTTCATCGCCATCACCAGCTCTTCCAGCGCGGCATTGCCGGCGCGTTCGCCGATGCCGTTGATGGTGCATTCGACCTGGCGCGCGCCGCCTTCGATCGCGGCGAGCGAATTGGCCACCGCCAGGCCCAGGTCGTTGTGGCAGTGCGCGCTGAAGGTCACGCCGTCCGCGCCTTTCACGTTGGCGCGCAGGTAGCGGAACAGTTCGCGGATTTCCTCCGGCGTGGCATAGCCCACGGTGTCCGGTACGTTCAGGGTGCGCGCACCAGCGGCCACCGCGGCATCGAACACTTCGACCAGGAACTCGCGCTCGGTGCGGAAGGCGTCCTCCGCGGAGAACTCCACATCGTCCACGTGCTTGCGTGCCAGTTGCACGCCCATCGCCGCGTGCTCGATCACCTGTTCACGGCTCATGTTGAGCTTGTGCTGGCGGTGCAGCGGGCTGGTGGAGATGAAAACATGGATGCGCGGCGCGGCGGCATCGTCCAATGCGCGTGCGCAGGCTTCGATGTCGCCCGGATGGCAGCGGGCGAGGGTGGCGATGGACGCTCCGCGCACCTCGCGGGCGATGGCCTGCACCGCGCCGAAATCGGCGGGGGAGCTGTTGGGAAAGCCGGCTTCGATCACATCGACGCCGAGATCGGCCAGCGCATGGGCGAAGGCGATCTTCTGCGACGCGCTCATGGTGAAACCGGGCGATTGTTCACCGTCGCGCAGGCTGGTGTCGAAAATGCGAATGCGATCGGTCGTGTTTGCGTGGGTCATGCGGGGAGTTCTTCGAAAGAGGGGGCGGTGCGCTTGCTGGGCGCAGGCGGAACGGACAGCAGGCCGACGGGAAGCGCGTTCGCGGAAGGCGTGCGCTTCGTCGCCGGCGCGCTAAGTCGCTCCTGCGCGCGTTGCCGCGGTTTGCGCGGCGGGCGTGGGCGCACCTCGGACAGCAACCGCGCGAGAACCCCGGCATCCAGGTTGCCGCCGGAGACCACCGCGCATTTGCGCTTGGCGGCGATGCGTCGGCCAGCGGCCAGCGCCAGCGCGCCGGCACCTTCGGCGATCACGTGTTCTTCCAGCGCCAGCCGCACCAGGGTTTCGCGCAGTTCGGCTTCGCGCACGATCACCACGTCGTCCAGCAACTCGCGAAGCAGTACGCGGGTCAGTGCACCGGGTTCCTTGACCTTGATGCCATCGGCCAGCGTGGCAACCGGGTCGCGCGGCGTGTGGTCGCCTTTCAATGCGCGCGCCATCGCATCCACGCCTTCGACCTGCGCACCGATGATGCGTACGCCCTGCGATTTCAAGGCCAGCGCGACGCCAGCCGCCAGGCCGCCACCGCCGATCGGCACCAGCACCACGTCGGGCGACAGCGTGGTGGCGATCTCCAGGCCGACCGTGCCTTGCCCGGCGATCACGTCGGGATCGTCGAAGGCGGACAGCAGGCGATAGCCGTTGTGCGCGGCCAGTTCGATGGCGAAGGCCTTGGCCTCGTCGTAGCTATCGCCATGCAGGCGCACGGTCGCGCCCCAATGGGCGACGCCGGCGATCTTGGTTTCCGGCGCGCAGCGCGGCATCACCGTGATCACCGGCATGCGCAGGCGGTAAGCGGCCCATGCAAGACCTTGCGCATGGTTGCCGGCGGACGCGGCGATCACCGTGCGCGCATCGCCGCGCTCGCGCGCGACCAGCAATGCGTTCAACGCGCCACGCACCTTGTACGAGCCGGTGCGCTGCATGTTCTCGAGTTTCAGCCAGCAGCCAAAGCGTTCCGCGTGATGCATCGGGGTGACATCGAGGTAACGACGCAGCCGTGCATGCGCCGCCAGCACATCGCTGGCGGTGGGCATGCGTACATCGCTGGCTACGTCGCTTGGCATCGGCTCAGACCCGGGTCAACCAGCGGCCTGACCAGCTGCTTTCGCCGCGCACGGTGGCCGCGTACACCGCGGCGATCTCGCGCGACAGCGGGCTTTGCGCGTCGAACGTGCGGCCGTCGATTTCGGCGATGGGTGCGACTTCGGCGGCGGTGCCGCAGGCGAACACTTCGTCTGCATCCAGCAGTTCTTCCATGCTGACCGGCCGCGAATCGGCGCCGGTCAGGCGGATCAGGGTGTCGCGGGTGATGCCGGGCAACGCGTCGCGATGCTCGACCGCGGTGATCGCGCCATCGCGCACGAAGAACAGGTTGGCACCGGTGCATTCGACGACGTAGTTGTCGTCGTCGACGAACATCGCTTCGTCGAAACCGCGCGCCTTGGTTTCGCGCTTGGCCAGGATCGAGTTGACGTAGGCGCCACACAGCTTCAGCGGTGGCAGCGAGCTGGCCGGGTTGCGCCGCCACTTCGACACCGACACCCGCGTGCGGTTGCCGTTGAGATGCAGGTTGGTGGCCGAGGTGGCGACCATCAGGTGGTGCGCGCGGCCGCTGACATCCAGGCCGAAACCGCCGTCGCCATACCAGGCCAGCGGGCGGATATAGGCATCGCCGAGTTTGTTCGCGCGCAGCGTCTGCAGCACTGCCTCGGTCGCGAGTGCGATGTCGAAGTCCATGCCCAGCAGTTCGCAACCCTTGCGCATGCGTTCCAGGTGCTCGGGCAGGCGGAACACGGCGGCGCCGTCGCGGGTGGCATAGGCGCGAATGCCTTCGAACACGCCGCTGCCGTAATGCAGGGCATGCGTGCCCAGCGTGGCCTGCAGCTTCGATGCGTCCTGCAGTTCGCCATCGAACCACAGTTGTTGCGGCGTATCGGTCGATGTCGATTCGCTGCGCGTCGCATCGCCGCGCGCCTCGCTCGCGGTGCCGTCGTTCAATTGCATGGCTGCACCTGCACGTCCAGACAGTCGTACAGCTTGGATAGCTGCTCATGCAGGTTGTCGGCGGTGCGGTCGCCTTCCACGGTCATCTGCAGGTGCCAGCGGTCACCTTCGGATTGGGCTTCGCCTTCCACCGCCAGCGGCCGGAAGCCGCGGCGTTCGGCGGTGCCGAGCACGCGGGCGAGCGCGCCTTCGGCCTGGCGCAGGGTGAGGTCGAGTCGATAGCGCATGTCAGGCCTCCTGGACGGACGTGTGGTGGTGTGGGGAAGGAGTGGCGATGGCGGGCGTTGCGGCGGCGGGCGCGTCGTCCAGCATGTCGCTGTTGCTGCGGTTCGGCGGCACCAACGGCCAGACATTGGCGGCGGTGTCGATGGCGACGTGCAGCAGGGCCGGGCCTTTCGCCTCCAGCAACGCCTGCAGCGCGGCATCGACGTCTTCGGCGCGTTCGACATGAAGGGCCTCGATGCCGAACGCCTGCGCCAGCGCGACGAAATCCGGGTTGTCGGACAGGTCGATCTCCGAATAACGCTTGTCGAAGAACAATTCCTGCCATTGGCGGACCATGCCCAACGCCTGGTTGTCGAGCAGCACGATCTTCACCGGCAGGTCGTAGCGGCGCAGCGTCGCCAGCTCCTGGATATTCATCAGGATCGAGCCGTCGCCGCTGACGCAGACAACCCGTGCAGTCGGATCCTGCATCTGTGCGCCCATCGCGGCGGGGATGCCGAAACCCATGGCGCCCAGCGCACCGGAGGTCAGGTGCTTGCGCGGATGATCCATGCGCCAGTGCTGCGCCACCCACATCTGGTGCTGGCCGACATCGCAGGCGACCACTGCATCCGGCGCCAGTTCGGACAAGCGCTTCAGCAACGCGGGCGCAAACACGGTCTTGCCGGGGGCGTCGTAACGCGCGGCATGTTGTTGCGCGCGTTGCTGGCACTGTGCGCGCCAGGCCTTGCGGGCGGCGCCGTTGCGGCCGTGCAGATGGGCCGCGCAGGGCAGGGTCAGTTTCGCCAGCGTGGTGCGGATATCGCCGCGCACGCCGGCATCGGCGGCACGCAGTTTGCCGATCTCGCAGGCATCCAGGTCCATGTGCACGACGCGCGCGTTCGGCGCGAACTCGGCCAGTTTTCCGGTAGCGCGGTCATCGAAACGCGCGCCGACCACGATCAGCACATCGCATTCCTGCACCGCCAAATTCGCCGCGCGCGAGCCGTGCATGCCTAGCATGCCCGAGTTCAACGGATGCTGCGTCGGCAATGCGCCCAAGCCCTTCAAGGTCAGCACGGTCGGGATCTGCGTCGCATCGACGAAGGTGCGGAAGTCCTGCAGCGCATCGCCCAACGCGATACCGCCACCGCCATAGATGACCGGACGCTGTGCCTGCGAGATCAGCGCCAAGGCTTCGTGCAGCGAGGCATCCTTCGGCGCTTCGGCGGCATCCACCGGCAGCGGTGCATGCGCGGGCAGATGCGAGGCATCGGCCATCTGCACGTCCTTCGGCAGGTCGATCAGCACCGGGCCGGGGCGGCCGCTGCGTGCCAGCCGGAACGCTTCGGCCACCATCATCGGCAGGTCATCGATGCGGCGGGCGATGAAGCTGTGCTTGACCATCGGCAAGGTCATCGCGAACACGTCCAGCTCCTGGAACGCGTCGGTGCCCATCAGCGTGGTCGGCACCTGGCCGGTCAGCACCACCATCGGCACCGAATCCAGCATCGCATCGGCGATGCCGGTGACCAGGTTGGACGCGCCCGGGCCGGAGGTCGCCACGCACACGCCGACACGCCCGCTGGCGCGCGCATAACCGTTGGCGGCAAAGGCCGCGCCCTGCTCGTGGCGTACCAGCACATGCTTCAGTGCCGGGGTGCCGTGCAGGGCGTCGTAGAAGGGCATGATCGTGCCGCCGGGATACCCGAACAGCGTGTCCACGCCTTCCGCGACTAGGGCCTGCGCCAGCCAGCGGGCGCCGTTCATCAGGCGGCCTCACTCTGCGGTTGTGCGGCTTCGGTCGCGGGCTTTGCAGGTGCCGCTTGCGAGCTGGCCAGCCACTTCATGTTGGCGCGAAGCTTCTTGCCGATGGCTTCGATCGGATGATCGAGGTCGGCCTGCTTCATCGCCTTGTAGTTGGCGTTGCCGGCCGCGTATTCGGCGATCCACTGGCGGGCGAAGGTGCCGTCCTGGATTTCGGTCAGCACCTTGCGCATCTGCGCGCGGGTGTTGTCGTCGACGATGTAATTGCCGCGGGTCAGTGCGCCGTACTGCGCGGTCTCGCTGATGAACTCGTGCATGCGGGTGATGCCGCCTTCGTAGAACAGGTCGACGATCAGCTTCAGCTCGTGCAGGCATTCGTAATAGGCGACTTCCGGCTGGTAGCCGGCTTCGACCAACGTTTCCCAACCGGCCTGCACCAGCTTGGTCGCACCGCCACAGAGCACGGCCTGCTCGCCGAACAGATCGGTCTCGGTTTCTTCCTTGAAGGTGGTCTTGATGGCGTTCTGGCGCGCGCCGCCGATGCCGGCGCAGTAGGTCAGCGCGAACTGTTCGGCCTTGCCGCTCGTGTCCTGGTGGATCGCATAGACCGAAGGCACGCCGCGGCCGATTTCGTATTCGCGGCGCACCAGCGCGCCCGGGCCCTTGGGCGCGACGAGGACGACATCGAGATCCTCGCGCGGGGTGATTTGCCCGTAATGCACGTTGAAGCCGTGCGCGAACAGCAGGCAGGCGCCCTGCGCGATGTTCGGCTCGATGACTTCGCCGTACAGCTGCGGCTGCACCATGTCCGGGGTCAGGATGGCGACGATCTCGGCGTCTTTCACCGCGTCGGCCGGCGTTTTCACCGTGAAGCCGTCAGCCTTCGCCTTGAGCTCGGTGGGGCCGCCGGGGCGCAGGCCGATGGTGACGTCGAAGCCGGAATCGCGCAGGTTGAGCGCATGCGCGCGGCCCTGGCTGCCGTAGCCGACGATGGCGATGCGGGGTTTGGTGGGGCTGGTCATTGCGGGTGTCCTGAGGTTGGAGTCGTGGTTGGAGGAGGTTTCGAAAGGCCCAAAACGAAAAACCCCGCACCTTGCGGTGCGGGGTTTGCGATTCCTGGGCTGTGTTTCGTTGTTACGCGCCGGATCGTCCCGCACCTGTGGGCGAGGTAATAAGTACGAGTACGAGGACGGACGCCGCAGCGGATGCGGTCGTGGTGGGCGTCAGTGATGTGCGGCGGTGCAACATGGGGCGAGCAGAACACGGCGAATGCGCTACTGTCAACAGGCGCCGTCATTCCGATTTCGCATGAAAGACGGTTGCAACTGAAACCGTGGAAACCCAGCAGAATCAAGGCTTCCAGCGGTTCGTCCCCACGACGCAGCGAAACTCCCATGCCCGACTACCGTTCGAAAACCTCCACCCACGGCCGCAACATGGCGGGTGCCCGCGCGCTGTGGCGCGCCACCGGCATGGGCGATGACGACTTCCACAAACCGATCATCGCCATCGCCAATTCCTTCACCCAATTCGTGCCCGGGCATGTGCATTTGAAGGACATGGGCCAGCTGGTCGCGCGCGAGATCGAACGCGTTGGCGGCGTGGCGAAAGAGTTCAACACGATCGCGGTGGACGACGGCATCGCCATGGGCCACGACGGCATGCTGTATTCGCTGCCCTCGCGCGAATTGATCGCCGACGCGGTGGAGTACATGGCGAACGCGCACTGCGCCGACGCGCTGGTGTGCATCTCCAACTGCGACAAGATCACCCCGGGCATGTTGATGGCGGCGCTGCGTTTGAACATCCCGGCGGTGTTCGTCTCCGGCGGGCCGATGGAAGCGGGCAAGACCAAACTTGCCGAACACAAGCTCGACCTGGTCGATGCGATGGTGCTGGCCGCCGATCCGAATGCGAGTGACGAACAAGTGGCGGCGGTCGAACGCAGCGCCTGCCCGACCTGCGGTTCCTGCAGCGGAATGTTCACCGCGAATTCGATGAATTGCCTGACCGAAGCGCTGGGACTTTCATTGCCCGGCAATGGCACCGTGCTTGCGACACACTCGGATCGAGAAGCGCTGTTCAAGCGCGCCGGTGTGATCGCGGTGGAGTTGTGCCATCGCTGGTACGGTGCGGAAGACGCGAGTGCATTGCCGCGCGGCATCGCCACGTTTGAAGCCTTCCAGAACGCGATGACCCTGGATATCGCGATGGGTGGTTCGACCAACACCATCCTGCACCTGCTCGCCGCCGCGCAGGAAGCGGAAGTGGATTTCACCATGCGCGACATCGACGCACTCAGCCGACGCGTGCCGCAGTTGTGCAAGGTGGCGCCGAACACCCAGAAGTACCACATCGAAGACGTGCATCGCGCCGGCGGCATCATGGCGATCCTCGGCGAACTTGCGCGCGGCGGCTTGCTGCACACCGATGTTGCCACCGTGCACGCGCGCACGCTGGGCGATGCGATTTCGAAGTGGGATATCGCCACGGTCGATGACGAGGCGGTATCCACCTTCTTCAAGGCCGGCCCGGCCGGCATCCCGACCCAGGTTGCATTCAGCCAGAGCACGCGCTGGCCGTCGCTGGACGACGATCGCGCCGAAGGCTGCATCCGCAGCGTCGAACACGCCTATTCGCAGGAAGGCGGGTTGGCGGTGCTGCATGGAAACATCGCGCTCGACGGTTGCGTGGTGAAGACCGCTGGCGTGGACGAATCGATCCATGTGTTCGAAGGCAATGCCCGCGTCTATGAAAGCCAGGACGCGGCGGTGAAGGGCATCCTCGACGACGAGGTGAAGCCGGGCGATGTCGTCGTCATCCGCTACGAAGGCCCGAAGGGTGGGCCGGGCATGCAGGAGATGCTGTATCCGACCAGTTACCTGAAGTCGAAAGGTCTCGGCAAAGCGTGTGCGTTGCTCACCGATGGACGTTTTTCCGGCGGCACCTCCGGCCTGAGCATTGGCCATGTGTCGCCGGAAGCGGCGGCGGGTGGCGCGATTGGCCTTGTGTGCGACGGCGACCGCATCCGCATCGACATCCCGAATCGCTCTATCGAATTGCTGGTGCCGAACGAGGTACTCGATGCGCGTCGCTCCGAGCAGGACGCGAAGGACTGGAAGCCCGCGCAGGCGCGCCCGCGGAAGGTTAGTGCCGCGTTGAAGGCTTATGCGCTACTGGCGACCAGCGCGGACAAGGGCGCGGTACGCGACAAGGCCCTGCTGGACGCGGTCTGACCGACGGTCGGCCGGTGCCGTGGGCGTTGTGGTCTAATTCGCCCCGAAGCGGGGGTACCGCGCCGATCCATGGCGCGGTTGAGACAGACCCATCGAACCTGATCCGGTTGAGACCGGCGTAGGGAAGCTTCGCAACACGCCCGTGGCGTGCCTGCGCCTTCGCTTCGTTCACGGCCCGCGAATCCTTCGCGGCCGAGCCAATGGACGATGCCGATGAATGCCATTCCCAAGCCCGCCGCCGACCTCTTGCAGCAGACCGGGCAATTGTCCGAATCCGTGACCCGGCCGATCCCCGGTTCGCGCAAGATCTTCGTGGAGGGTTCGCGGCCTGACCTGTGGGTGGCGATGCGCGAGATCGCGCAGACCCAGACGCCGACGCTGTTCGGCGGCGAGACCAATCCGCCGATCACCGTCTACGATCCGTCCGGCCCGTACACCGACCCCGATGCGCGCATCGACCTGTCGGCCGGCCTGCCTGCGCTGCGCGCGAAGTGGATCGAGGAACGCGGCGATACCGAGTTGCTGTCGAAGCTCAGTTCCGAGTTCGGTCGTGCGCGCGAAACCAATCCGAAGCTGGACGCGGTCCGCTTCCCCAATCGCACGTTGCCGCGCGTGGCCAAGGCTGGCGCCAACGTCAGCCAGATGCATTACGCGCGCAAGGGCATCATCACCCCGGAGATGGAGTACGTCGCCATCCGCGAGAACCAGCGCCTGGACGCGGTGCGCGATGCGTTGCTGCTGAAGCAGCATCCCGGCGAATCCTTCGGTGCCAGCATCCAGAAGTTCATCACGCCAGAATTCGTTCGCGACGAAATCGCCCGTGGCCGCGCGATCCTGCCCAACAACATCAACCACCCGGAAAGCGAGCCGATGATCATCGGCCGCAACTTCCTGACCAAGATCAACGCGAACATCGGCAACTCCGCGGTGAGTTCCGGCATCGCCGAGGAAGTGGAAAAGCTGGTGTGGTCGATCCGCTGGGGCGGCGACACGGTGATGGACCTGTCGACCGGCAAGCACATCCACGAAACCCGCGAGTGGATCATCCGCAACTCGCCGGTGCCGATCGGCACGGTGCCGATCTACCAGGCGCTGGAGAAGGTCGATGGCCGTGCCGAGGAACTGACCTGGGAGATCTTCCGCGACACCCTGATCGAGCAGGCCGAGCAGGGCGTGGACTACTTCACCATCCACGCCGGCGTACTGCTGCGCTACGTGCCGCTGACAGCGAAACGCGTCACCGGCATCGTTTCGCGCGGCGGTTCGATCATGGCCAAGTGGTGCCTGGCGCATCACAAGGAGAACTTTCTCTACACGCACTTCGAGGACATCTGCGAAATCATGAAGGCCTACGACGTGGCCTTCAGCTTGGGCGATGGCCTGCGTCCCGGCTGCATCGCCGATGCCAACGACGCCGCGCAGTTCGGCGAGTTGGAGACGTTGGGCGAACTCACCAAGATCGCGTGGAAGCACGACGTGCAGACCATGATCGAAGGCCCCGGTCATGTGCCGATGCAGATGATCAAGGAGAACATGGACAAGCAGCTGGCCGAGTGCGGCGAGGCGCCGTTCTACACGCTTGGTCCACTGACCACCGACATCGCGCCGGGTTACGACCACATCACCAGTGCGATCGGCGCGGCGATGATCGGCTGGTTCGGCACCGCGATGCTCTGCTATGTCACGCCGAAGGAACACCTGGGGCTGCCGAACCGCGAAGACGTGCGCGACGGCATCATGGCGTACAAGATCGCCGCGCATGCCGCGGATCTGGCGAAGGGCCATCCCGGTGCGCAGGTACGCGATAACGCCTTGTCCAAGGCGCGTTTCGAGTTCCGCTGGGAAGACCAGTTCCACCTGGGCCTGGATCCGGAAAAAGCCAAGTCCTTCCACGACGAAACCCTGCCCAAGGACGCACACAAGGTCGCCCACTTCTGCTCGATGTGCGGCCCGCACTTCTGTTCGATGAAGATCACCCAGGACGTCCGCGACTATGCCGCCGAGCATGGGGTGGACGAGGCGGCGGCGCTGGAAGCAGGCATGGCGGAGAAATCGGCCGAATTCCGCGAGCAGGGCGCCGAAGTGTATCGAGACGCGTGAGCACGACGCACGCTAGCATCGCCTGATGAAACTTCCTTCGCCAGGCTTGTCGCCGTTCGTCCACTTCCTGGCATCGCTCAGGCGCTCGCCATCGCGAGCGCTGCTGGCGGTGCAGTTCCTTGCCTTGCTGCTGTATCCGATGGCGCACGATAGCCCCGCCGGGCAGATCGCCACCAGCGTGATCAGCGTGGGCGTGCTGGGCGTGGCGGTGTGGATGGTGCACAAATCGCCGCAGGCCGGTTGGTTCGCGGCCCTGTTGGCGGTGCTCGGCGTGGGCCTGTGGAGTGCGTACAACGCCGACGATGGTGCCTGGCTTGGCGTGGTGGGTAGCACGTTCTATGCCGCAGCGTATTTCTACGCCGCGTATTCGCTGATCTCGTACATGATGGAAGACGAGCACACCAGCACGGACGAACTGTGGGCGGCGGCGGCCACCTTCATGCTGCTGGTCGAAGCTTATGCCTGGTTGTTCATGGGCACGCAATTGTTGCAGCCGGGTGCGTTCACCGCGATCGCCGCCGATGGTAGCCAGCCGGTGCGCAGTTGGGTGGAGTTGCTGTTCTTGTCCGGCACGAATTTTTCCGCAACCGGGCTGTCCGATATCGTCCCGCTGACGCCTTTTTCGCGGATGCTGTGCATCATCGAACAGTGGAACGGCGTGATGTACTTGGCTATCGTGGTGGCGCGTCTGGCGGGTATGTTGAAGTCGAAATCGGCCTGAGGCATTGCGTTGCACCCGCGTCGCTCAAGGCAATTCCTGCATCGTCGCGCGTGCCCCGGCCGCCAGTGCGGTCAACGCAGGCGACTGGTCGCCATCGGCGAGGTAGGCCAGCGCATGCAGGAAGTTCTCCAGGTTCGCACGACGTACCCACCAGACTGCTTGTGGCGCGGTTTCGGGGCGAGGGCCGAGCGACTGAGCAAGTCCTGCTAGCCATGCGTCGACTGTTGGTTGTTCCAGGTCACCGCGTGCAATGGCATAGGCGACTGGCCGCGCAAGGCGGCCCGGTTCGCCGAACGCGTAAGCATGTCCATCGGCAGGCATGGCCTGTGAGCCAATCGCAGCCAGCAGCGACAGGACTTGTGACGGCGAAAGCGCCTTGTTGAGCGCTAGTTGCAGGATCCAGTCCGCGCCATGCGCAACGCCGTGTCGCCAACCTTCGCCATCGACATAGCCGCGATAGTCGCGCACGGATGTCAGGTACTCCGTTGCTGCCGCGGTCATCTGCCTGCGTTCGTCCGCCGTCATCCATGGCTGCACGCGATCGGTGCGTGCGACCTCGGACAACACCAGCGCGGTGAACGGTTTGCGAAAACCGTCCACATCCGCGCCTTTGAGTTGCTGCAGCAGGCGTTGCTGGAGCAGGCGCAAGGTGTCGGGATCGAGCTGCTTGCCGCGCATCCAGGTCGACAGCGCTTCGAAGGCGGTGCCATCGCGCAGTAGTGGATCGGGATCGCCCAGGCAATCCAGCAGTTCGAACGCGCGGCGGTTGCGGTTTTCGGTGTCGACCGTCGCGAATCCCGAAGTTTTCCATTGATCGAGCATGGCCGGTGCTTCATCGGCCAGCGCGCAGTGCGCCCACGCCGGTAGCGGCATCGGCAGGCAGGCACAGGCAAGCAGCAGGGCGGGGAAAAATGTGTGCATGGTCGTGAGTGCGAAATTGAACCAATGCACTCTAAGCCAGGTCGTGTTTTTCCGCCGCGGCCGTTTGTCATGAAAAACCCCGGACGTTGCCGGGGTTTTTTCGGAACTTCGGCTTGCTTCAGAACTTGGGCTTTTCCGCCGTCGCCTCGTAGCGTTCGACCGATTCGACCAGCAGCTGCCGCGCTTCGTCGCGGCCGCCCCAGCCGTCGAGCTTGACCCACTTGCCGGCTTCCAGGTCCTTGTAGTGCTCGAAGAAGTAACCGATTCGGTCCAGCCAGTGCTTCGGCACGTCATCCAGGTGCTGGATGTGATCGTAACCGGGGTAGACCTTGCTGATCGGCACGGCGAGGATCTTCTCGTCCGCTCCGGCCTCGTCGACCATGCGCAGCACGCCGACCGGGCGCACCCGGATCACCGAACCGGGGATCAACGCCAGCGGCATCAGCACCAGCACGTCGGCCGGGTCGCCGTCGCCGCACAGGGTGTGCGGCACGTAGCCGTAGTTGCAGGGATAGCGCATCGGGGTGGACAGCACGCGGTCGACGAAGATCGCGCCGCTGGCCTTGTCGACCTCGTATTTGACCGGCTCCGCGTCCTTCGGGATCTCGATGATGACGTTGAGTTCATCCGGCGGGTTCTTGCCGGTGGGGACGAGGTCCAGGCCCATGCGTGTGCTCCGATGTGATGTATCCGACGCATGGCAGCGGCGGATGGTGTGGGGCGCGCATTCTAACCGGTGCCGCCTGAGCGATCGCTCGGGGGCGGGGCGCAGACATGAAAACGGCGGCCGTGGCCGCCGTTTTCGCATCGCTTGAAGCCGATTACCGGATCGTGACTTCGACCCGACGCGCTTCGGCCGGATCGCTGCCGGCCACGGCCAGCACCGGTTTGACCAGGTCGATCCGCGCGGTATCGATCCCGGCCACGGCCAGCGCATTGGCCACGTTCTGCGCACGCTGCTTGGCGAGCTCGGCGTTCACCGCCGGGTCGCCGCTGGCATCGTGGTAGCCGGAGATCGTGGCCTTGCGCCCTGCATCGTCCTTCAGGGTCTGGATCACCTTCGCCAGGGTATCGCTGGCGTCGGCCGGCAGCTGCGCGGAGCCGGATTCGAAGTACACCGCGGCACGGTGCGTATCCGGCAACGCGGCATCCGCGATTTCGGCAGGCGTCATCGCCACGTTTGCGTTCGGATCCATCGCGACATTGGCGGACGCATCGGCATTGGCCGCCGCCGTCATCGCGGCAGGTGCGGCTGCATGGCCATCGGCTCCGGCCATCGTGACCGGCAACAACGGCACCAGCAGCAGGGCGACGATGTTGATGATCTTGATCAGCGGGTTGATCGCCGGGCCGGCGGTGTCCTTGTACGGGTCGCCGACGGTGTCGCCGGTGACCGCGGCCTTGTGCGCCTCGGAACCCTTGCCGCCGAAGTTGCCGTCCTCGATGTACTTCTTGGCGTTGTCCCAGGCGCCGCCACCGGTGGTCATCGAGATCGCCACGAAGATGCCCGTCACGATCGTGCCGATCAGCAAACCGCCCAGCGCCTGCGCACCGAGGGTCAGGCCCACCACCACCGGTACCGCGACCGGCAACAGCGAAGGCACGATCATTTCCTTGATCGCGGACTTGGTCAGCATGTCCACGGCCTTGCTGTAGTCCGGCTTGCCGGTACCTTCCATGATGCCGGGGATATCGCGGAACTGGCGGCGGACTTCCTCCACCACGCTGCCCGCGGCACGGCCCACGGCTTCCATCGCCATCGCACCGAACAGGTAGGGGATCAGGCCGCCGATCAGCAGGCCGACGATCACCATGTGGTTGCTCAGGTCGAAGGTGAAGTTCACCCCCGGATGCGCGGCCTGCAGGTTGTGCGTGTAATCGGCGAACAGGACCAGCGCGGCGAGTGCGGCGGAACCGATCGCGTAGCCCTTGGTCACCGCCTTGGTGGTGTTGCCGACGGCATCCAGCGGATCGGTGATGTTGCGCACCTCAGGCGGCAGTTCCGCCATCTCGGCGATGCCGCCGGCGTTGTCGGTGATCGGGCCATAGGCGTCGAGCGCCACGATCATGCCCGCCATCGACAGCATCGAAGTGGCGGCGATGGCGATGCCGTACAGGCCGCCCAGCTTGTAGGCCAGCAGGATCGACGCGCAGACCGCGAGTACCGGCAGTGCGGTCGACTTCATCGACACGCCCAGGCCGGCGATGATGTTGGTGCCGTGGCCGGTGGTCGAGGCCTGCGCCACGTGCTGCACCGGCTTGTACTGGGTGCCGGTGTAGTACTCGGTGATCCAGACGATGGCACCGGTCAGCACCAGGCCAACCACTGCGCACCAGTACAGATTCATCGCGCCGTGGCTGGAATCGGCCATCAGCGACTTGGTGATCGGGTAGAACGCGATCGCCGCCAGCACCGCCGAAACGATCACGCCCTTGTACAGCGCGCCCATGATGTTGGGCTTGTCGCCGTTCACCTTGACGAAGAACGCGCCGATGATCGACGCGATGATCGACACGCCGCCCAGCACCAGCGGGTACAGCACCGCATTCTTGCCGGCGGTGGCGACCATCAGGCTGCCCAGCAGCATGGTGGCGATGATGGTGACCGCGTAGGTTTCGAACAGGTCGGCGGCCATGCCGGCGCAGTCGCCGACGTTGTCGCCCACGTTGTCGGCGATCACCGCCGGGTTGCGCGGGTCGTCCTCGGGGATGCCGGCTTCGACCTTGCCGACCAGGTCCGCGCCGACGTCCGCACCCTTGGTGAAGATGCCGCCGCCGAGGCGGGCGAAGATCGAGATCAGCGAGGAGCCGAAGGCCAGGCCGACCAGCGCGTGCAGGGCTTCGGCCTCGGTCGATCCGAGGTGCTTGGTCAGCAGCGCGTAGTAACCGGCTACGCCGAGCAGGCCCAGGCCGACCACCAGCATGCCGGTGATGGCGCCGCCCTTGAAGGCCACGTCCATCGCCTGGCTCATGCCTTGGCGCGCGGCTTCGGCGGTGCGCACGTTGGCGCGTACCGAGACGTTCATGCCGATGTAGCCGGCCACACCGGACAGCACCGCGCCGATCAGGAAGCCGATCGCGGTATGCCAGCTGAGGAAGAAGCCGATCAGCACGAACAGCACCACGCCGGCAATGGCGATGGTGGTGTATTGGCGGTTGAGGTAGGCGCGTGCGCCTTCCTGGATGGCGCCGGCGATTTCCTGCATGCGCGCATTGCCAGCGGGTTGTTTGTTGATCCAGCCAGCGGCCCACAGGCCGTAGGCGATGGCGACGACGGCGCAGATGACCGCCAGCAATAAACCGTGTTGCTCCAGCATGAAACCCCTCCCCGGAGTGTTCGTATGGAAGACCGTGGTTTGTCGTGCCCACCCGTGGGGCGGGCGACCGGTCGACTATCGCATAGCAAGGCGCTCGCTGGACGCCCGCTGAAGCAGGAAATGGGCCATGAACCCGGGATTCAGCCCATGCATGCCAGCCTGCAGCCGGATTCAATGCTCAAGAGGCATCCCGATGCTGCGACTGCACATGATTTGCGCCAGTCTCTTCGCCATCTTCACGGCGGCCTCACTCCCCGTCGGTGCGGCAGAGCCGAAGCCGGAAATCCAGCGCGCCGTGGGTGCCCCGCAAGCGGTCGGCGTCGCGCATACCCTGCGCACCATCCCAGAAGCCTGCGCACGCCTGGAGGGCCAGTTCACCGGAGATGCCGCCAACCCGTACAAATTCGCCGCCGCACGTACCAGCGAGCGCTGCCAGCCGCGCGCACGCCTGGTCGATGCCGCAGGCGCCAAGGCGTCCGCCGCCAACGGCTGGGTGTTGAACGACGTGATCCGCGTACCGAATGCGGGCTGTGCATCGCAGCAAGCCGTGGTGCGCGTGTGGCGCAAAGATGCGAAGGCCGTGCCGCCGAAGCTGGACGCGCAGGGCCGTTCGCGGATCTATCTCAAGGAAGGACTGGATTCGGCACGTGGCGGTGATCTTGGTCCGATCCCGGTCTATGCCGCGGCGATGAAGATGGAAGGCGTCGCCTGCAAGTGATCCGGGGCTAGTCGGGAATTTCCACGCGCTTGTAGCGACTGCCGGCGCCGGATTTCACCAATACCGCCGACTTCACGCAGCCAAATTCCCGCGCCACCAGCTCGATCAACTCCGCATTCGCTTTGCCATCCAGCGGCGGCGACTTGAGCTGCGCCAACCACGTACCGTCGGCCTGCTGCGACAGCAGCGACACGCGTGAGTTGGGCTTGGCTTTGACCTGGATGATCGGCATGAGGCCAGTGTGCCGAAAACGAAAACGCCCGGCATTACCGGGCGTTTCGCTGGGAACCGGTGAGGGTCCGGTCAGTTGCCGACCTTGAGCTTGCCGCCCTTGCCCAGGCCGCCCTTCACTTCCTGCGGGCGGTAGTCGCGCATGGCGACGACCAGGTTGTTGTACGCGTTGGCAAAGGCGGCGGCCAATGCCTTGCCTTCCGGCGTGTTGCTGTAGCCGCCCAATGCACCGAAGCCACCGCTGCCACCGCCGCCGATACCCAAGCCGAAATCGGTCTTGGTGGCGTTACCCTGGGCCACGCCGATCTGCACGCCGGAGCGGTTGTCGATCATGGTCAGCATGGTTTCCGCTTTCTTGAATTTCAGGCCGCCGACCAGCGCGCCCACGGCGCCGAGGCGGCCACCGAACGCGCCGAGCACGCCGCCGATGCCGCCGGCATTGCTCTGCGAGAAGTTGATGCTGGGATTCAGGGTGTAATCCGCGGCCACCATCTTGCCCTTGCCGAAGTCGCTGCCCTGGCGCAATTCGCCGCTGTCCATCAGCGCGCGTTCCTGCATCATGTTCTGCATCGCGCGGCCGCGTTCGACCACCACGAAGCAGTTGGACTGCTGGATCAGCATGCGGATCACCGGCACGGTCGAGGGCAGGCGCAGGTCGCTGCTCAGGTAGCGATACCAATCGCCTTCCTGCTCTTCGACCACCGCGATCGTGCCCATCGGCTCGTCGCAGGATTCCAAGTTGATGGCCGCGCCCTTGGCGTTGGCGCCGGCGGCTGCGCCTTGCGGATCGTTCTGTTTCTTGCTCCATTGCGCCTGCGCGGGCGCGCAGGCAATCGCCATGGCCAACGCGACGATCAGATAATGCTGTTTCATCATTTCCCCTAATGTTGTTCGCTTGGGTTGCGTTCCGTGCACAAGCGCCCCGCATGCGCGGAGCCCCGGGTGAGTGTATCGAGCTCCGGGTCAGCTTTCCCAGCGCGGCAGTTTGCGTCGCAGGGTGGCTTGATCGACTTGAACGTAATCCGGCAGCCCGTTCCGGCCAAACGGCGGGAATGCCTCGCCCTCGATCAGCGGCTGCAGGTAACGGCGCGCGGCGGCGGTGATGCCGTAACCATCCTTGCGGATGAACCCCTTCGGCATGGTCTTTTCGTGGTTGGCGATGCGCGAAAGCGGGGCGATGTCGACGTGCCAGCGGTACGGCGCGTCGCTATCGCGCACGATCACCGGCATCACCGCGTTCTGCCCGGCCAGCGCGCATTCCACTGCGGCGCGGCCGACCGCCATCGCCTGGTCGAGATCGGTCTTCGAGGCGATGTGGCGCGCCGAGCGTTGCAGGTAGTCCGGCATCGTCCAGTGCACCTTGTAGCCCAACGCATCCTTGACCCGGCCGGCCAGCTGCGAGGCCACGCCGCCGAGCTGGGTATGCCCGAACGAATCCTTGCCGCCGCCGGCATCGGCGACGAAGCGGCCATCGGCGGTGCGGATGCCTTCGCTGGCGACCACCACGCAGTAACCGACGCGTTTCACCACCGCATCCACGCGGGCCAGGAAATCGGCTTCGTCATAGGCACGTTCGGGGAACAGGATGATGTGCGGCGCGTCGTCCTTGCCTTCGCCCGCCAAGCCCGCGGCGGCGGCCAGCCAGCCGGCATGCCGGCCCATCGCCTCGTACACGAACACCTTGGTCGAGGTCTCGGCCATCGCCGCCACGTCCAGCGCGCATTCGCGCACCGAGACCGCGGTGTATTTCGCCGCCGATCCGAAGCCCGGGCAGCAGTCGGTGACCGCCAGGTCGTTGTCGATGGTCTTGGGCACGCCGATGCAGGTCAGCGGATAGCCATATTCCGCCGCCAATTGCGACACCTTGAGCGCGGTATCGGCGGAATCGTTGCCGCCGTTGTAGAGGAACCAGCGCACGCCATGGGCCTTGAACACGGCCAGCAGGCGTTCGTATTTGGCGCGGTCGGCGTCCAGCGACTTCAGCTTGAGCCGGCAACTGCCGAACGCTCCGCCCGGGGTATGCGCCAGCGCCTTGACCTGCGCCAGCGACATCGCGGCGGTATCGATCAACTCCTCGCGCAGGACGCCGAGGATGCCGTTGCGCGCGGCCAGTATGCGGACTTTCTTCACCCGCCCAGCCTGGATCACCGCCGAGGCAGTGGCATTGATGACGGCAGTGACGCCGCCGCTTTGGGCGTAAAGCAGGGTGCCTGCGGGCATGGGGGACGTCCTTTGTGGCCGGTTCGCGGAGGTGCCGGGTACCTGAATTCGGGTCGGGATACGGTAAGCTGACCGTGTTGCGGGCCCGGATGCAGTCTAGCGCCGGTTCCGCGTGGCGATTCTGGAGCGATTCGATGCGATTGGTTCTGTTGGGCGCGCCCGGCTCCGGCAAGGGCACCCAGGCGGCACGATTGAAGGAGCACCTGCAGGTGCCGCACATCTCCACGGGCGACCTGCTGCGCGCGGAAGTGGCGGCCGGCAGCAAGCTCGGCCTTGCAGCCAAGGAAGTGATGGCGCGCGGGGAGTTGGTCAGCGACGCGATCTTGCTGGGCATGCTGGAAGACCGCTTCTCGCGCCCGGACACCGCCGGCGGCTTCATCCTGGACGGTTATCCACGCAACCTGGCCCAGGCCGATGCACTGGACGGCCTGCTGACCCGCCTCAAGCAGCCGTTCGATTACGCCGTGCAGCTGGATGTGCCGACCGAGCTGCTGGTCGAGCGCATCGCCGGTCGCGCCAAGGCCGAAGGCCGCGCCGACGATTCGCCGGAATCGGTGCGTACCCGTCTGAAGATCTACAACGACCAGACCGCGCCGGTGATCGACTACTACCGCCAGCACGGCCAGCTGACCGTGGTCGATGGCGTGGGCGAGCTGGATGAGGTGTTCACCCGCATCCTCGAGGCGATCCAGCCGGGGCATGACATCGGCTAAGTGCCGATCGACGACGAGACGCATGAAACTCCACATCCTCGGCATCGCCGGTACCTTCATGGGTGGCGTCGCCGCGCTGGCGCGCGAACTCGGCCATGCGGTCGAAGGCAGCGACCAGAACATCTATCCACCGATGTCGACGCAGCTGGAACACCTCGGCATCGCCCTGAAACAGGGCTACCTGCCGGGCAATATTTCCGCCGATTGCGATGAAATCGTCATCGGCAATGCACTGTCGCGCGGCAACGCGGCGGTCGAAGCGGTGCTCGATGCCGGGCGCAAGTACACCAGTGGCGCGCAATGGCTGAGCGAGCAGGTGCTGCCCGGTCGCGACGTGTTGGCGGTTGCCGGTACCCACGGCAAGACCACGACCACGACCATCCTGTCCTACCTGCTGGAACGCGCCGGCCGCGCGCCGGGCTTCCTGATCGGCGGCGTGGCCGAGGACTTCGGCGTGTCCGCGCGGATTGGCACGGGCCGCGAATTCGTGGTCGAGGCCGACGAATACGACACCGCCTTCTTCGACAAGCGCAGCAAGTTCGTCCACTACCGCCCGCTGGTCGCCATCCTCAACAATCTGGAATACGACCACGCGGACATCTTCCCGGACGTGGCCGCGATCCAGCGCCAATTCCATCATCTCGTTCGCACCGTTCCGCGCCGTGGGCGACTGATCGTCAACGGCCACGACGAGCGCCTGCGTGAAGTGCTGGCGATGGGGTGCTGGACGCCGGTCGAACGTTTCGGCTTCGACAGTTCGTTCGAGTGGAGCGCGCGCAAGCTGCGTGAGGACGGCAGTGCGTTCGTGGTGGTGCATGACGGCAAGGAGCTTGGCACGGTCGAGTGGCCGATGCTCGGCGATCACAATGTGTTGAACGGCCTGGCCGCGCTCGCTGCGTGCAATGCGGTCGGCGTCGATGTGGTATCGGTCATTCCGTCGCTTGCGGATTTCAGCAGCGTGAAGCGCCGGATGGAAGTGATCGGCGAACACGGTGGCATCACCCTCTACGACGATTTTGCCCATCACCCAACCGCCATTGCGACCACGCTGGCCGGCTTGCGCGCGAAGGTCGGCGACGCGCGCATCGTGGTGGCGATGGAGCCGCGCAGCAATTCGATGCGCCTTGGCGCGCATGCGGATGCGCTGGCGCCGTCGCTCGACATCGCCGATGTGGTGGTCTTCCTCGCCCGTCCGGAATTGCCGTGGGATGCGGACAAGGTGGTTTCCGCGATTCGTGGCGATGCGCAGGCGGTGCCCGATGCCGACACGCTGATCGCGCGCCTGCGCGAATCCGTGCGCCGCGGCGACCACGTGGTGTTCATGTCCAATGGCGGCTTCGATGGCGCGCCACGGCGTTTCCTCGCTGCATTGCGGGATGCCTGAGGCCGCTTCGTTACCGTTGTTTCCGCTGCACGCCGTGCTGGTGCCCGGTGCGGCGCTGGAGCTGCGAATCTTCGAGCGGCGCTATCTGGACATGATCCGTGACTGCAGCCGCGTTGGCGGCGGCTTCGGCGTTTGCTTGATCCTTGAAGGTGATGAAGCCGGCGCGCCAGCTACGCCTGCGGCCTTCGGTGCCGAGGCGCTGATCGAGGATTTCGACAACACGCCGGAGGGTTTGTTGTCGCTGCACGTGCGCGGGCATCGGCGCTTCCATGTGTTGCGTACCCGGGTGAAAGACACGGGCCTGGTCGTTGCCGATATCGAATGGCGCGAGGAAGGCGCGGCTTCGCCACGCTTGCGTCCGGAGCACGCGCTGCTGGCAGAGTTGCTGCGGCGGATGCTGGAGCAGATCGGTGGCAACCATGTCGATCCTTCGCCTGCGCTGTTCGAGAACGCGGCGTGGGTCGGCTGGCGTATGGCGGAGCTGTTGCCGCTGTCGATGTTGCAGCGGCAGGAGTTGCTGCAAGTCGACGATCCGCACGCGCGGCTGCAACGCTTGCTCGAAGGGATTGCCGAAACCGAGTGAGTGTGGCTCAGCGCGGGGCAACACGCACATGTACGGCCGCATCGGCCTGCGCTGACACGCCGGTCATCGCCTGCAGGTCGGCTGGTAGCGCTTCTCCATGCGGGAGTGGTTGCCACAACGTGAGCAGGCGCAAGCGCGTGCGCGCCTGCATGCGTTCGTAGCGCGCGACCCACAGCGGCGTGCCATCGTCCAGCTGCGCAGGCGCTGGCCAGATTCGCAGAACTTCGATTCGCGTGCCGTCGGTGCCGTCGCGACGCAACAGCAGGCGCTCGGGATGCGCATCCAATGCCAGGGGCAGCACCGGCTTGTGCGCAAGCGGACGGTCGTCATCGAGCAGGCCCAGCACCGAAACCCAATCGGCCGGCGGCTGCACCTGCCAGCCCTGTGCCTGCAGCTGCTGTTGCAAGGCCCGCAAGTCGCCTGCGGCCTGCAGGTCGAAATGACGCGGATCGGCGATTCCCTGCGCCTGCCAGTGCGGCAGCGAGAGATGCTGCTGCGGCATGGACGGCACGAATTGCGCAAGGGTGGCATCCGCACTGCGCGGTGCGTACCAGGCCAGCGCCAGCGCGAAGCTGCCGTAGAACACCGCCACCAGCGGACGGATGAAGAACGAGCGCGCGCTGTGCCGGCGATAGGCGATACCGATCACCAGCAGCCAGACCACGCCCAGCAGCACCCCGGCGACCACGTCGCTCAGCCAGTGCGCGCCCAGGTAGAGCCGCGCGAAGGCAACCAGCGCGGTGGCGACGCCGGCGACAAGGTAGGGCCAGACCCGTTGGCGACCGGGGAATTCGCGTGCGATCAGCACGGCGAAGAAGCCGAACACCACCGTGGCCATGGTGACCGCGATCGAGGGGAAGCCGAAGCCGGCCGCGGCGGTCGGTGGGCGTGGCGTATCCACCAAGGCATCCAGGCCCGCGGTGAGCAGCAGGCCCACCGCGATGGCCGCAAGCCAGTGCGTGGCAGCCATCCAGCGCTTGCGCCACGACAGCCACAGCAAGGCGGCGGTGGAGGCGGCACCCAGCACCGGCGCACTGCCGATCGCGGCCAGGGACGCCATCGTGCGATCCGCCAACGGATTGCGCAGCGCGAACATCGCAGCCTGGACCGCGTGGTCGAACGGCAACGGTTCGCCGCGTACCAACAGCCACGTGGTCAAGCCGGCCCATAACCAGGCCACCGCGAACAAGCAGGCCGCGAGCAATGCCAACGAGGCCGATTCCGGCCGCCGCGGATCGATCAGTGCCGCCGCATAACGGCCCAGCCGTGGGTGCGCCCGCGTCCACAACAGTGCCCGTGCAAGCAGGTTGTCCGCATGCGCGGCGAACCAGCGCCACGTGTACAGCACCAGCGCCCAGACCAACGCCAGCGCGGCGAGCAGGCCAAGCAACACCAGTGCGAGTTTGTCGGCGACCGCGGCCACTGCATCGTAGGACGCGCCGAAGATCCAGCCCGGGGCGAGGAACACCCCCGCCCAACTCAGTGCGGCGAACGCGCTTGCCGGCGCATAGCGTTTCAGCGGCATGTGCAGCATGCCGGCCACCGCCGGTACGAACGGGCGTACTGCGCCGACGAAGCGCGCGATCACGATACCCTTGGTGCCGTGCCGGCGGAACATCTGTTCGCCTCGATCCAGCAACTGCGGGTAGCGCTTGAACAGCCAGAGTTCGCGCATGGCCGGCCCCCAGCGATGGCCGATCCAGTAGCTCAGGGCGTCGCCGACAAAGGCGCCGGCTGCGGCGCAGAGCAGGGCGTACGGGCCATCCAGATGGCCCAGGCCGATCAGCGTGCCCACCGCGAACAACAACGGCAGAGCAGGCACCACGATACCCACGACCGCCAACGCATCGCAGAACGCGATCAGGAACACCAGCCCGCCCGCGGCGTGTGGATGCGCACTGATCCAGGCGATGGTGGCGTCGAACCAGGCGCTCTGCATCCGGCGATTATAGGCGGCGGCAATTACACTTCCCGCTTCCTCGTTGTTGTGGAAGCGAAATGACCAGCCTGTCCGGCAAGACCCTGTTCATCACCGGTGCCTCGCGCGGGATCGGCCTGGCCATCGCCCTGCGTGCTGCGCGCGATGGCGCGAATATCGCCATCGCCGCCAAGTCTTCGGTGGCAAACCCGAAGCTGCCCGGCACCATCCACAGCGCCGCGGAACAGATCGAAGCCGCCGGCGGCCGCGCGCTGGCGCTGAAATGCGACATCCGCGAGGAAGACGAAGTGCATGCCGCGGTCGCGGCGACCATCGATACGTTTGGCGGCATCGACATCCTGGTCAACAACGCCAGCGCGATCTGGCTGCGTGGCGTGCTGGACACGCCGATGAAGCGCTTCGACCTGATGCAGCAGGTCAACAGCCGCGGCAGCTTCCTGTGCGCGCAGGCCTGCCTGCCACATCTGCTGCAGGCGCCCAACCCGCACATCCTCACCCTGGCGCCGCCACCGTCGCTCAAGCCGAAGTGGTGGGCCGCGCACACCGGCTACACGCTGGCGAAGATGGGCATGAGCTTCGTGACCCTGGGCCTGGCCGGCGAATTCGGCCGGCAGGGCGTGGCGGTCAATGCGCTGTGGCCGAAGACCGTGATCGCCACCGATGCGATCAACATGATTCCGGGCGTGGATGCGCGTAACTGCCGCACGCCGCAGATCGTGGCCGATGCCGCGCACGCCGTGCTCGTGCGCGATTCACGTGGCTTCGCCGGCAATTTCCTGATCGACGAAGACGTGCTGCGCGAAGCCGGTACCAGCGATTTCGACCAGTACGCAGTCGAACCCGGCCAGCCGCTGTTGCCGGATTTGTTCCTCGACTGATGGCTTGTTAACACCGCGCCCGTCCGCTGCGTCCTGTCCATGAATCGCGATGATTGGGACGATGTGGACGAGGCGGACGCACTACCCGCGTTGGTCGATGCCGCGCGCCGGGGTTCCGGTAGCGCGCAGGATGCGTTGTACCGCCGTTTCGCGCCGGTGGTGCATGGCGTGTTGCTGGGCTACGTGCAGAAGGCCGATGCCGACGACCTGACCCAGGACGTGTTCGAGACCGCCTTGCAGCGCCTCGATCAACTGCGTGAAGCCGCCGCGTTCCCGGGCTGGCTGCTCGGCATCGCGCGGCATGCGGCGCTGGACACGAAGCGCCGGCGCGCACCGCTGACCGGCATCGAGATCGAAGCGGTGGACGTAAACGCGACACATGAGGATCGGCTGGATGCGCAGCGCTCGTTGGCGGCGATCCGCGGTTTGCCGGAGGCCTATCGGGAGACGCTGATGCTGCGATTGGTCGAAGGCTTGAGCGGGCCGGAAATCGCGCAGCGCACCGGCCTGTCGCCCGGCGGGGTGCGGGTCAACCTGCATCGCGGCATGGCCCTGCTGCGCGCGGCGCTGGCTGACGAACGAACGGGAGCACGCGCGCGATGAACGGAAACGAGCGCATGCAGGACAATGGCATGGACAACGATTACCTGTGGGATCGCAGCGATCCTGTGGATATTGAAGTCGCGCGGCTGGAGCGCTTGCTGCGCGGGCATGCGCATGTCGATGCGCCGCGTCGCGCGCGAGTCGTTCCGCCGGCGAAGGTGCTTGCGCGTCGCCGTCGCGGCTGGCGCGTTGCGTTCGCGGTGGTAGCCATGTTCGCCATCTGCGCCATCGGCCTTCGCGTGTGGTACCAGCAGCGGCTGCAATGGGAGGCCGGCAAGCCCTGGCAGGTCGTCGCGCAACAGGGCGATGTCCGCATCGATGGCCGCAAGCAACAGGCGCTCGCGCTGCCGCTCGACGGCACGCTGGAAACCGGCGCGAACGCGACGACCCTGCTGCGCGCCGCGGGCATCGGCGAAGTCGTGCTGGGTGCGGGCTCGCGCCTGCGCCTGGTCGAAACCCGCACCGGTCGCCATCGCGTGCAGCTGCAGCAGGGCAGCCTGTTGGCGCGGGTGTGGGCGCCGCCGCGGCAATTCGGCGTGAGCATCATGGGTGCGGAGGTGACCGACCTCGGCTGCGAATTCCTGATCAAGGTCGATGCCGAGGGCAACGGCAGCCTGAGCGTGCTCAGTGGCTGGGTGCAGATCGACAACCTGCGCCGCGAAGTGCTGGTGCCGCAGGGCACGCGGGTGAGCGTCAATGGCGATGGCGCGGCCGGCACGCCGTATTCGCAGTCGGCCAGCCCGGCGTTCATCGCTGCGCTGGAAGCGATCGATGCGAGTGATGGCGCAGTCGATGCACATGGACAGGAAGTGCAACGCCTGCTCGCAGCCACGCGGACGCAGGATGCGATCAGCCTGCTGGTGTTGCTGCGCGATTACCCGCAGCTCGCCGAAGGCCCGATGTTCGAGCGCCTTGCGCAGTTGCTGCCGATCACGCCCGTCGCCACCCGCGAGGCCTGGCACGCCGACCGCATGGCCCTGCTCAACGCCTGGTGGGACGCGCTGCCATATCCGCGGCTCAAGCGTTGGTGGACGCAATGGCCGGATGCGTTGCCGTCGCGCGGCACCAGGATGGCCGGCTGATCGCGCACGCATGCCAATGATTGGTGCCAACGGAAGCCGCAAGTGCAGCTCGGTGCAGCGGAAATCCCGAGATCGATTCCATCCTGCTGGAGAACGTCCATGAAAGGAAAGCCGTGGAGCTGCCTCGCGTCGCTGATGGTTGCCGCGACACTCGGTCTTGGGCTGCCAAATGACGCTGCCGGCACGAGAAGCGAGCCAGGGCAGCCGTCGACAGGATCATTGATCGCCATCGCCGACATGCAGGTGGCGCGCTCGGCGCACAGCGCAACCGCGCTTGCCGATGGCCGCGTGTTGGTCGCAGGTGGCTTCATCGTGAAGGGTTCGTCGGTGGGTGCCCAGGCCTACCAGCCCGCTACGAGGCGCTTCGTCGCCTTGCCACCCATGATCACCACACGCCACAGCCACACAGCGACCTTGCTTCCCGACGGGAAAGTGCTGATTGCCGGTGGTTACGGCGAGGGCGCCGTGACGCTGGGGTCGGCGGAGTTGTTCGATCCTAGGACGAATGCGTTCGCGCCGACCGGTGCGATGAAAACACCTCGCGCCGATCATGTCGCCATTCCCTTGATCGGTGGGAAGGTCCTGATCGCAGGAGGCTTGGGATCCGGCTGGAACTATCTTGCGAGCGCCGAGATCTACGATCCCGCGACAGGCCGCTTTTCACCCACGGGCGAGATGACGATGCCCCGCGAGAGCCACCGAGGCGTTCTCTTGCCTGACGGCAGAGTGGTCGTGGTAGGTGGGCACAACGGCCAGCGAAAGAATCTCACGATTCTGGCGTCCGCCGAACTCTACAACCCTGCCTCGGGACGGTTCAGTCGTGCAGGCGCCATGCGCATGCCGCGTCACAAGCATGATGCCGTGCTGCTTCCGGAAGGCCGCGTGTTGATTACGGGTGGTGCGGATCATCGGGATGATCGCGGGGTCTACAGTTCCAGCGAACTGTTCGATCCCAAGACCGGCTCATTCATCGCCGGCCCCGAAATGAAGCTTGGGCGATACAAGCATGGGGGCAGCAGCCTTGTCCTTCCAAACGGGAAGGTGCTGGTTTCGGGAGGCGCTCCCCAGGCGGAGATATACGACCCTACGAGCAGGGTCTTCCGACTTGTGCCAGGCAAACCGAGAATGGCGGGCCAATTCTCTGCGGCTGCGCCGATCAGTGGCGGCGAAGTCTTGATCACGGGCGGCTACGGCAACGGTACCGGTCCGCGTGCATCCGCTTGGTTATACCGCCCGTAGCGTTGTTCGTGGGCCGGCTTCTTACGCAATGCCTTGACCCCCGTGGCCTTGGTTGTCGGGCGTGGCTTCATGGGATCATGGCGGCATCCAATCCACGGATACCGTGATGAAGTATTTGCACACCATGATCCGCGTCCGCGACCTGGACGCCACCCTGCGTTTCTTCATCGACGGCCTGGGCCTGAAGGAAACCCGGCGGATGGAGCACGAGCAGGGGCGTTTCACCCTGGTGTTCCTGGCGGCGGACGAAACCCCCGGTGCCGAAATCGAGCTGACCTATAACTGGCCGAACGAAGACGGCACGACCGAGGACTACGGCAGTGCCCGCAACTTCGGCCACCTCGCGTTCCGCGTTGCCGACATCTACGCCACCTGTGCCCACCTGCAATCGATGGGTTACACGATCAATCGCCCGCCGCGCGATGGCCACATGGCCTTCGTGCGTTCGCCCGATCTGATCTCCGTCGAACTGCTGCAGGACGGCCACCTGCCGCCGCAGGAGCCTTGGGCTTCGATGCCGAACACGGGGGTCTGGTGAGCACGATGGACAGCAACGATCTGCTCACGCTGGGGCGCGATCGCTACCTGCCGGTGTACCGCCCGCGCGAACTGATCCTGCAGCGCGGACAAGGCGCGCGGCTGTGGGATGCAGAGGGTCGCGACTACGTGGACTTCGGTGCCGGCATCGCGGTGTGCAGCCTGGGCCATTGCGACCCGGATCTGGTCGCCGCGCTGCACGAACAATCGAACAAGCTCTGGCACACCAGCAACGTGTTCTACAGCGAACCACCGTTGCGGTTGGCGGATGAGCTGGTGGCCTCTTCGCGCTTCGCGCAGCGCGTGTTCCTGTGCAATTCCGGTGCGGAAGCGAATGAAGCCGCGATCAAATTGGTGCGCAAATGGGCCGCATCGCAAGGTCGTGGCCCCGACCAGCGCGTCATCCTCACGTTCCGCGGCAGCTTCCACGGCCGCACGCTGGCCGCGGTCACTGCGACCGCGCAGCCCAAGTACCAGGAAGGCTACGAACCGTTGCCAGGTGGTTTCCGCTACACCGACTTCAATGATCTCGATGCCGTGGCGGCAGCGATGGCGGCCGGCGATGTCGCTGCGGTGATGGTCGAGCCGGTACAGGGCGAGGGTGGAGTGATGCCGGCGGCGCCCGGCTTCCTCGCCGGCCTGCGCGCGCTGTGCGATGCGCACGACGCCTTGCTCGTGTTCGATGAGATCCAGTGCGGCATGGGTCGCACCGGCAGCCTGTTCGCACACTGGCAAGATGAAGTGATGCCGGACATCGTGACGCTCGCCAAGGCGCTGGGTGGTGGCTTCCCGATCGGTGCGATGCTGGCCGGCCCGAAAGTCGCAGAGGTCATGCAGTTCGGCGCGCACGGCACCACCTTCGGCGGCAATCCGTTGGCGGCCGCCGTTGCGCGGGTCGCGTTGCGCAAACTCGCCTCGGACGACATCGCCGCCAATGTGCGGCGTCAGGCGCAGGCGATTCGCGACGGCATCGCGGCGATCAACGCGGAGCTCGACCTGTTTTCCGAAGTGCGCGGTCGCGGTTTGATGCTGGGTGCGGTGCTCAAGCCCGAGCACGCAGGCAAGGCTGGCGCGATCCTCGATGCCGCCGCCGCGAATGGATTGTTGCTGTTGCAGGCCGGCCCGGATGTGCTGCGCTTCGTGCCGGCCTTGAACATCCGCGACGACGAAATCGCCGACGGCCTGGCGCGCTTGCGCAAGGCGCTGCAGGCGTTCGCGCTTAGCTGAGCGCCTGGGCGAGGTCGGCGATGAGGTCGTCGCCGTCCTCCAGCCCCACGGAGAGCCGCAGCAGGTTCTGCGGCGAACGCGGGTTCGCGCCTTCCACCGAGGCGCGATGTTCGACCAGCGATTCGCAACCGCCCAGCGAGGTCGCATTGGTGAACAAGTGCAGTTTGCCGGCCATCGCCAGCGCGGCCTCGCGACCGCCACGGAGCTGGATGCTCATCATCCCGCCGAAGTCGCGCATCTGTCGTGCGGCGATGTCGTGGCCGGGATGGATCGACAGTCCCGGCCAGTTCACCCGTTCGACCGCCGGATGCGTCGCCAGGAAGTCCGCGACCTTGCGCGCGTTCGCGCAGTGCATCGCCATGCGCGCGCCCAGCGAGCGGCAGCCGCGCAGCGTGAGCCACGCGGAGAACGGCGCCAGCACCGCGCCGGTCACGTGCAGTCGGTGCGCGACCTTGTGCGCGAGCGCGTCGTCTTCGGCGAATACCAGCGCGCCGCCGAGCACGTCGCTATGGCCGCCGAAATACTTGGTCGTCGAATGCATGACGATGTCGGCACCCAACGCCAGCGGACGCTGCAGCAATGGCGTGGCGAAGGTGTTGTCCACCACGACCGTGGCGCCCGCGCGATGGCCGATCTCCGCAAGTGCGGCGATGTCGGCGACCTTCATCAATGGATTGGAAGGCGTCTCGATCCACAGCATCGCAAGCGGCGTGGTGCACGCGGCGCGCACGGCATCGAGATCGGCCATGTCGACCACGGTTGCCTGGATCCCGCGTTCGGGCAGGAATTCCTCGAACAGCATGCGCAAGCCGGTGTAGCAGTCGTCCGGGAACAGCACGCGCGCGCCGTTGGGCAGGCATTCCAGCAAGGTGGTCATCGCCGCCATGCCGGAGGCAAAGGTCATCGCTTGCTTGCCGCCTTCCAGCGCCATCAGCGCCTCGCGCAGGCGGTCGTTGGTCGGGTTGCCTTCACGCTGGTATTCGTAGCCGGCGCTGCGCTCGCCGGCGGGGCCGTGGCGGAAGGTGGTGCTCAAGTGCAACGGCGGCGCGACCGCGCCCGTCGTCGGATCGGGCTCGTTGCCGACATGGACCGCGAGGGTGGCGGGCTGTTTCGCGGTCATGCAAACCTCATTCGCAGGGAAGGGTGCGGCCGCATTTGCGGCAATGCCAGGCGTCGCTTTCATGGTCGAGCAATCCGCATTCCGGGCAACGCGCATGCCGCCGTTTCGGTTGCATCGTGCGCGCCAGTTCAGCGGTGTAGATGCCGGTGGGCACCGCGATGATGCTGTAACCGATCACGATCAGGATCGAAGTGATGAAGCGGCCGAAGGCGGTGGAAGGCGCAATGTCGCCGAAACCCACCGTCGCTACCGTCACCACCGCCCAGTACATGCCGGTGGGGATGCTGGTGAAACCGTGTTCCGGGCCTTCGACCACGTACATCAATGCACCGAAGATCACCACGATGGTCAGCAAGGTGGCGATGAACACGAAGATCTTGCGTCGGCTACGCAGCAGGGCGTCGATCAGTACGCCGGCTTCGCTGGAATATTCCACCAGCTTCAGTACGCGGAACACGCGCAGCAAGCGGAGTGCGCGGATCACCGTCAGCGAAGCGCTGGCCGGGAACAGCAGCGAGAGGAAGGTGGGCAGGATCGCCAGCAAGTCGATGATGCCGAAGAAGCTGCGCGCATAACGCAACGGCTTGCGCACCACCCAGAGCCGCAAGGCGTACTCCGCGGTGAACAGCAGGGTGAAGAACCACTCGGCCAGATACAGCACGCCATGCCACTGCGCCTTGATCGACGGCACGCTGTCCAGGATCACCACGGCCACGCTGGCCAGGATCGCCATGATCAGCCACAGGTCGAAATTGCGCTCGTCGCGTTCGTCGTGGTGGAAGATCAGCCGATACCACTTGTACCGTGCGCCGTCCGGCACGGCCGGGAAATGCTCCTGCTCGAACACGTTGCGCGGCCGGGCGTCGGTGTGCGGTTGCTCCATGGCTACAGGCTAGCAAACGCCGCGCGGGCTGCTTCGATGGTGGAGGCGATGGCGTCGTCGTCATGCGCGCTGGACATGAAACCGGCTTCGAACGCGGACGGCGCCAGGTACACACCGCGCTCCAGCATCGCGTGGAAGAAGCGATTGAACGCGGCGGTGTCGCAGGCCATCGCCTGCGCATAGGTATCGACGATCTCGCTGCTGAAGAACATGCCGAACATGCCGCCCACGCGCTGGGTGGTGAACGCCACGCCGGCATCACGCGCAGCGGCTTCAAGTCCATCGCACAGTGCATTCGTCTTCGCTTCCAGCGCATCGTGGAAACCCGGTGCCTGCACCAGCTCCAGCATCGCAAGGCCCGCCGCCATCGCCACCGGATTGCCGCTCAGGGTGCCGGCCTGGTAGATCGGGCCGGCCGGTGCGATTTGCTGCATCAGCTCGCGACGGCCGCCATAAGCGCCCACCGGCATGCCGCCGCCGATGACCTTGCCGAATGTCGACAGATCCGGCGTCACCCCGTAGCGCGCCTGCGCACCGCCCAATGCGACGCGGAAGCCGGTCATCACTTCGTCGAAGATCAGCAACGCGCTGTGCTTGGTGCACAACTCGCGCAGGTGTTGCAGGAAGCCAGGGCGTGGAGGCAGGCAGTTGGCGTTGCCGACCACCGGCTCCACGATCAGGCAGGCGATGTCGCTACCGCATTCGTCGAACAACGCCGTGGCCGCATCGAAATCGTTGTAGGGCAATGTCAGGGTGAGGTCCGCCAGTGCCTTGGGCACACCGGGCGAAGTGGGCACGCCGAAGGTCAGCGCGCCGCTGCCGGCCTTGACCAGGAAGCTGTCGCCGTGGCCGTGGTAGCCGCCCTCGAATTTCACCATCCGCATGCGCCCGGTCGCGCCGCGCGCGAGGCGAATCGCCGATAGCGTCGCCTCGGTGCCGGAGTTGACCATGCGCACCATCTCGCAGCTGGGGATCAGCCGGGTGAAGACTTCGGCCATCGTCACTTCCAGCGGATTCGGCGTGCCGAAACTCAGTCCGTTGCGCGCGGTCTCGATGACGGCTTCCAGCACCTTCGGATGATTGTGGCCAACGATCATCGGCCCCCACGAACCCACGTAGTCGATATAGCGGTTGCCGTCGACATCGAACAGATACGGCCCTTCAGCACGTTGTGCGAAGAATGGCTCGCCGCCTACGGATTTGAACGCGCGCACCGGTGAGTTCACGCCGCCGGGCATCAGCTGTTGGGCGCGGGTGAAAAGATCGTGCGAGCGTTCGTTGTTCATGGGCTGTGGTCTTCGGAATTTATGTTTCAGAACAGGGAGAGGTAGGCGCGTGCCGCGGCGATGGGATCGGGCGCATCGAACACGCCGCTGATCACGGCGAGCAGGTCTGCGCCGGCGTCGACCAATGGCCGTGCATTGTCCGGGGTGATGCCGCCGATCGCCACCCGCGGCACACCAAGGCCGGCGCTGTCGCGCAGCAGGTCGATGTTCGCGCGCCGCGCATGCGGCTTGGTTGGCGACGGGAAGAATGCGCCGAAGGCGATGTAGTCCGCACCGGCTGCGGCAGCGTCGCAGGCGAGCTGCAGGTTGTCGTAGCAGGAGGCGCCGATGATCGCGTCGCGACCAAGCCGCGCGCGGGCTTCGCCGATCGCGCCGTCATGTTCGCCGAGGTGAATGCCATCTGCATCGAGTGAACGCGCCAGTTCGACATCGTCATTGACGATGAAGGGTATGCGTGCCACAGCGCATGCGGTGCGCAGTCGCGCGCCGACATCACGCAGTGCGCCGGCATCCATCACCTTGTTGCGCAGCTGCAGGCACGACGCGAACGGTAGCAACGGCAAGGTGCGCGCGAGCAATCGTTCGCCATCGCGTTCGTCGGGTGTGATCAGGTACAGACCGCGTTGGAGCCGGCGTCCGGGCATGTTGCTTCCGTAGTTCGGCGCGGGATGGGACAATCGCGCCAGTTCCCACATTATCCGCCCCGATGCCCGAATCTGCCGCTGTAGACGCCCCGTATCGCACCTGGATGTGCGTGGTCTGCGGTTTCGTCTACGACGAGGCGCAGGGCTTGCCCGAAGACGGCATCGCGCCTGGCACGCGCTGGGAAGATATTCCGGATACCTGGACTTGCCCGGATTGCGGCGTCAGCAAGGACGATTTCGAACTGATGCAGGACTGAGCCTGCGTTTCACTTCGCAGGCGGAATGCCGGGGCCGAATTTCAGTTCCGCGCCATCCTGCAGTTTCAGTCGCGCCGCTTCGCCGGCATTGAGTTCCAGCACGTAGCGGGCAGGTGCATTGCTTGGATACGACGGGCAGCGATCGCCGAGCGAGCAGGGTGGGATGTCGCGCTGTTGCGTCACCAGCTTGCGGCTATTGTCGAAGTAGAGGATGTCCAGTGGGATCTTGGTGTTCTTCATCCAATACGCCTGCGGCTCTTCGGCGTCATGGATGAACAACATGCCGTTCTGTGCGGGCATTGCATCGCGGTACATCAGCCCGCGTGCGCGCTCTGCATCGTCGTCGGCAACTTCAATGGCATAGCGTTGCCCGGCCAGCTCCACCCACGGGCCACGCCCGCTTGCACAGGCAGTCAGCGAACAGGCAGCGAACAGGGTCAGGGCAAGTGCGCGCATGCGTATTTCCTCGGGAAAGTGGGGCACCTTCGCGCGGAGCACGGATTGCGTCAAGGCGCAAGACTTCCGCTTCGCTTTCCGATTCGGCATGATGCGCGCCCTGCCGAGCTGCGGACTCGTTCCGAAGCGAAGGCGGTCGAAAAAGTCGCTTCACAGGGTGTTGACGGTCAGTAAAAACCTTGTATGATGTGCGGCTCGCTTCGCTGAAAGTGATTTCGGTGGGGCAACGGGAAAGGCGCTGAGGCCGGCCCCGAAGATCTTTGACAGTGTGCGCAGGTGACTTGTGCGGGCGTCTGGTGGTGGCAGTTGACCATCAGCAGATGTCTGAACAGATCACATGATTCAAAGTATTCGTACGCAAGTACAACGTACAGCGAGTAAGTGAGCTGGACGGGCTCTGCATCTAAAGCAATTTGGCCTTTAAGGCTATGCAGTTTTAAGTGAAGAGTTTGATCCTGGCTCAGAGTGAACGCTGGCGGCAGGCCTAATACATGCAAGTCGAACGGCAGCACAGCAGAGCTTGCTCTGTGGGTGGCGAGTGGCGGACGGGTGAGGAATACATGGGAATCTGCCCAGTCGTGGGGGATAACGTAGGGAAACTTACGCTAATACCGCATGCGCCCTTCGGGGGAAAGCCGGGGACCTTCGGGCCTGGCGCGATTGGATGAGCCCATGTCGGATTAGCTAGTTGGCGGGGTAAAGGCCCACCAAGGCGACGATCCGTAGCTGGTCTGAGAGGATGATCAGCCACACTGGAACTGAGACACGGTCCAGACTCCTACGGGAGGCAGCAGTAGGGAATATTGGACAATGGGCGCAAGCCTGATCCAGCCATGCCGCGTGAGTGAAGAAGGCCCTCGGGTTGTAAAGCTCTTTTGTCCGGAAAGAAAAGCATCCAGTTAATACCTGGGTGTCCTGACGGTACCGGAAGAATAAGCACCGGCTAACTTCGTGCCAGCAGCCGCGGTAATACGAAGGGTGCAAGCGTTACTCGGAATTACTGGGCGTAAAGCGTGCGTAGGTGGTTTGTTAAGTCTGATGTGAAAGCCCTGGGCTCAACCTGGGAATGGCATTGGATACTGGCAGGCTAGAGTGCGGTAGAGGGTAGTGGAATTCCCGGTGTAGCAGTGAAATGCGTAGAGATCGGGAGGAACATCTGTGGCGAAGGCGACTACCTGGACCAGCACTGACACTGAGGCACGAAAGCGTGGGGAGCAAACAGGATTAGATACCCTGGTAGTCCACGCCCTAAACGATGCGAACTGGATGTTGGGCTCAACTTGGAGCTCAGTATCGAAGCTAACGCGTTAAGTTCGCCGCCTGGGGAGTACGGTCGCAAGACTGAAACTCAAAGGAATTGACGGGGGCCCGCACAAGCGGTGGAGTATGTGGTTTAATTCGATGCAACGCGAAGAACCTTACCTGGCCTTGACATGCACGGAACTTTCCAGAGATGGATTGGTGCCTTCGGGAACCGTGACACAGGTGCTGCATGGCTGTCGTCAGCTCGTGTCGTGAGATGTTGGGTTAAGTCCCGCAACGAGCGCAACCCTTGTCCTTAGTTGCCAGCACGTAATGGTGGGAACTCTAAGGAGACCGCCGGTGACAAACCGGAGGAAGGTGGGGATGACGTCAAGTCATCATGGCCCTTACGGCCAGGGCTACACACGTACTACAATGGTGGGGACAGAGGGCTGCAAGCCGGCGACGGTAAGCCAATCCCAGAAACCCCATCCCAGTCCGGATTGGAGTCTGCAACTCGACTCCATGAAGTCGGAATCGCTAGTAATCGCAGATCAGCATTGCTGCGGTGAATACGTTCCCGGGCCTTGTACACACCGCCCGTCACACCATGGGAGTTTGTTGCACCAGAAGCAGGTAGCTTAACCTTCGGGAGGGCGCTTGCCACGGTGTGGCCGATGACTGGGGTGAAGTCGTAACAAGGTAGCCGTATCGGAAGGTGCGGCTGGATCACCTCCTTTTGAGATAATGGCAACGCATTGCCAGACGTCCGCACAAGTGACCTGCATTCAGAGAACGTGATCCCGCAGGGGGTTGCGTGTCCCGTATTACGGGGCCTTAGCTCAGCTGGGAGAGCACCTGCTTTGCAAGCAGGGGGTCGTCGGTTCGATCCCGACAGGCTCCACCACTACTAAGCAAGACTTTTGGGTCTGTAGCTCAGGTGGTTAGAGCGCACCCCTGATAAGGGTGAGGCCGGTGGTTCGAGTCCTCCCAGACCCACCACTCTGAATGTTCTGCGCACGCACACATTGAATGCCTCGACGTTGAAGTCGGGGCATGTTCTTTGAAAATCGGGAAGAAGAGTCAAACGAGCGTTTGAGATGCAAGTCTTGCAAACGTGTCGAGGCTGAGGCGAGATGGCGTAAGCCATCTTTATCAAAGTGATAGTCGTACCATTCGCTGGTATGCGTATCGCTCCGAGGCAACTTGGGGTGATATGGTCAAGCGAATAAGCGCACACGGTGGATGCCTTGGCGGTCAGAGGCGATGAAGGACGTGACAGCCTGCGAAAAGTGTCGGGGAGCTGGCAATAAGCTTTGATCCGGCAATGTCCGAATGGGGAAACCCACCCGCAAGGGTATTGCATGGTGAATACATAGCCATGCAAGGCGAACGCGGTGAACTGAAATATCTAAGTAACCGTAGGAAAAGAAATCAACCGAGATTCCGTAAGTAGCGACGAGCGAACGCGGACTAGCCCAAAAGTCGATCTTGTTTTAGCAAAACACTCTGGAAAGGGTGGCCATAGCGGGTGACAGCCCCGTATGCGAAAGGGCCTGATCGATGAAATTGAGTAGGGCGGGGCACGTGAAACCCTGTCTGAACATGGGGGGACCATCCTCCAAGGCTAAATACTCCTGACCGACCGATAGTGAACCAGTACCGTGAGGGAAAGGCGAAAAGAACCCTGGTGAAGGGAGTGAAATAGAACCTGAAACCGTGTGCGTACAAGCAGTCGGAGCTCCGCAAGGAGTGACGGCGTACCTTTTGTATAATGGGTCAGCGACTTACTGTTCGTGGCGAGCTTAACCGTATAGGGGAGGCGAAGGGAAACCGAGTCTGATAAGGGCGCATAGTCGCGGGCAGTAGACCCGAAACCGGGTGATCTAGTCATGGCCAGGGTGAAGGTTGAGTAACATCAACTGGAGGCCCGAACCCACGTCTGTTGCAAAAGACGGGGATGAGCTGTGATTAGGAGTGAAAAGCTAATCGAACCCGGAGATAGCTGGTTCTCCTCGAAAGCTATTTAGGTAGCGCCTCGTATGTATCCTCTCGGGGGTAGAGCACTGTTATGGCTAGGGGGTCATTGCGACTTACCAAACCATTGCAAACTCCGAATACCGAGACGGACTGTACGGGAGACACACGGCGGGTGCTAACGTCCGTCGTGAAAAGGGAAACAACCCAGACCCACAGCTAAGGTCCCAAATTACTGCTGAGTGGAAAACCATGTGGAAAGGCACAGACAGCCAGGAGGTTGGCTTAGAAGCAGCCACCCTTTAAAGAAAGCGTAATAGCTCACTGGTCGAGTCGGTCTGCGGGGAAGATTTAACGGGGCTAAGCAGTAAACCGAAGCTTGGGGTGTGCACCTTTGGTGTACGCGGTAGAGGAGCGTTCCGTAGGCCTGCGAAGGTGGATTGAGAAGTCTGCTGGAGGTATCGGAAGTGCGAATGCTGACATGAGTAACGATAATGCGGGTGAAAAGCCCGCACGCCGAAAGCCCAAGGTTTCCTTGCGCAACGTTAATCGACGCAGGGTGAGTCGGCCCCTAAGGCGAGGCAGAAATGCGTAGTCGATGGGAAGCTGGTTAATATTCCAGCACCTCGCGTAAGTGCGATGGGAGGACGGAGAAGGTTAGGTGAGCCGCGCGTTGGTTGTCGCGGTGAGAGGACTGAGGTGGTGCCCTTAGGCAAATCCGGGGGCGCAACATTGAGGTCAAGGACGAGTCCAATGGGACAAAGTCACCGATATCACGCTTCCAGGAAAAGTCCCTAAGCTTCAGCTTACGCAGACCGTACCGTAAACCGACACAGGTGGGCAGGATGAGAATTCTCAGGCGCTTGAGAGAACTCGGGTGAAGGAACTAGGCAAAATAGCACCGTAACTTCGGGAGAAGGTGCGCCGACCATGGTGAATAGCTGAGGTCGGCCGAAGTGACCAGGCCGCTGCGACTGTTTATCAAAAACACAGCACTCTGCAAACACGAAAGTGGACGTATAGGGTGTGACGCCTGCCCGGTGCCGGAAGGTTAATTGATGGGGTCAGCCGCAAGGCGAAGCTCTTGATCGAAGCCCCGGTAAACGGCGGCCGTAACTATAACGGTCCTAAGGTAGCGAAATTCCTTGTCGGGTAAGTTCCGACCTGCACGAATGGCGTAACGACAGCGGCGCTGTCTCCACCCGAGACTCAGTGAAATTGAAATCGCTGTGAAGATGCAGCGTTCCCGCGGCAAGACGGAAAGACCCCGTGAACCTTTACTATAGCTTTACACTGAACGTTGAGTTCGTCTGTGTAGGATAGGTGGGAGGCTGTGAAACCATGGCGCTAGCTGTGGTGGAGCCAACCTTGAAATACCACCCTGATGTGCTTGACGTTCTAACCTGGGCCCGTAATCCGGGTCGGGGACCGTGTATGGTGGGTAGTTTGACTGGGGCGGTCTCCTCCCAAAGTGTAACGGAGGAGCTCGAAGGTACGCTCAGCGCGGTCGGACATCGCGCACTGTGTGCAAAGGCATAAGCGTGCTTGACTGCAAGATCGACGGATCAAGCAGGTAGGAAACTAGGACTTAGTGATCCGGTGGTTCTGTATGGAAGGGCCATCGCTCAACGGATAAAAGGTACTCCGGGGATAACAGGCTGATACCGCCCAAGAGTTCATATCGACGGCGGTGTTTGGCACCTCGATGTCGGCTCATCACATCCTGGGGCTGTAGTCGGTCCCAAGGGTATGGCTGTTCGCCATTTAAAGTGGTACGCGAGCTGGGTTCAGAACGTCGTGAGACAGTTCGGTCCCTATCTGTCGTGGGCGTTGGAGATTTGAGAGGGGCTGCTCCTAGTACGAGAGGACCGGAGTGGACGAACCCCTGGTGTTCCGGTTGTCACGCCAGTGGCATTGCCGGGTAGCTACGTTCGGAAGCGATAACCGCTGAAAGCATCTAAGCGGGAAGCGCGCCTCAAGATGAGATCTCCCGGGACACAAGTCCCCTTAAGGAACGATCAAGACTAGGTCGTTGATAGGCAGGGTGTGTAAGCGCAGTAATGCGTTGAGCTTACCTGTACTAATGATCCGTGTGGCTTGACCATATCACCTCAAGTTTCTTCGATAACTCGAATGAAACCCTTGGCCTCAACACGTTGATGGCTTGCACGAACGCTCGTTCACTCTTCTTCCCACCCTCTGAGAGCGTGGCGCTACTTCACCTGAAGCCGGCGACCCTCCACCCTCTCCCTGGTGATAACAGCGCTGTGGTACCACCCGATCCCATCCCGAACTCGGAAGTGAAACACAGCTGCGCCGATGGTAGTGTGGCTCAAGCCATGCAAGAGTAGGTCATCGCCAGGGTCTTTATAAAAGCGATACCCCGGGCCGAAAGGCCCGGGGTATTGTCTTTTAAGGTGTCTGGCAATGATCTGACTTGCGCAGAGCTTGCAATACAAACCGCAAGAAACTCACCGAAGCCGTTGCGGAAAGCCGCGCAGCGGCGACCCGCAACAGGTCATCGCCAGGGTCTTTATCCAAAACCCCGCCTCAACAGAGGCGGGGTTTTTCTTTGCATCGCCCAATCGCAGGGACTTAATGTCGCGATTAACTCCACCCTCGGGTGCGATCAGAACAAGGATGGCTGCGGGGAGTTTTGAGTAGCCGGGGCAGCACCCCAGCCAGCAGCCCCGGACGGACGATGCCGCTTCGCGTCGCGTTCGCGGTGGGTTTTCTCCGCCAGCACCTTGAACTGGTTCATCCGCACCTGTAGCAGGTCGGCGGCATTGGTGGGGGCCTGTTCGATGCCGTGCAACCCCGTTTCCTCCTCCAGTGCCGGCTTCGGGATCTGCTGGAAGGGAATCCGCATGGGGGCGGCATCCTTGTCGATGGCCTTGGCCATCGAACCCAGATAGAGCGCACTGTTGCCGTATTTGCCGTTGACCTTGTCCAGCAGGGCACTGGCGGCCTTCGCCCGTCGGCGTTCGGCCATGAGTTCGCCGCAAATGGCGGTGCGTGGCGACAGGTCGACCAAGGTCACCGCCACCGAGAGCGGCGGATGCCGCTTCTGGTTCCAACGCTTGTCCGCCGCCGCACGTTCGAGCCCCTGCAAATGGCGGCCGAGCAGGCGCAACAGCGCCGGCGTGTCATCGAGCGGGGCAAAGCGCAGGTCACGCTCGAAACGCGCATCCATGCCGACGAAGCGGATGCGGATCGCCATGCCGCCCGCCAAAAGTTCTTCGTCGCGCAATCGCATCGCGGCCTTTGCCAGCAATTTGAACAGCACCGAACGCATACCGGCGACATCGCGCAATTCCGGGCCAAGCACATGCGAATGGCCGACCGAGGCGCGTTGCGTCTCCCGTTCCGGCAATTCGAAGCCGCGCAACTGCAGCCAGAAGCGTTCGCCCTCGATGCTGCCCCAGGCGTGGCGAAGCTGGTCGCGCGTGGACGCGCACAGCTGTTCGACCGAATCGATGCCGGCACGCCGCAGCCGCGCTTCCATCGATGGGCCGATGCCGCACAAGTCGCGTAACTCCAATTCATGCAGCGCGTGCGGTAGATCGGCCTGTTCGATCACGGTCAGGCCGTCCGGCTTGTTCATGTCGGATGCGGTCTTGGCCAGGAACTTGTTGGGGGCGATGCCGATCGAGCAGGTCAGGCTGTCGCCGAAGCCGATATCGCGCAGTGCGCGCTTGATGTTGCGGGCGATGGTTTCCGCATTGTCGCGTTGGCGTTCGCGGCCGATCAGCCAGCACGGCACCTCATCCACCGAAGCCGCCTTGCCATGCGGGATGCAGGTCTGGATGGCCTCGAGGAACTGGTGGTGCACGCGCACGTAGCGCGCCGGCCGCGCGATCTGTAGCGCGATGTCGGGGCAGCGTTCGAGTGCTTCCGCGACTCCGGTGCCGGTCTTGATGCCGAAGTCGCGTTTGGCTTCCTTGCTGGCGGCGATGCAGCAGGTGGTGGTGCTGGCGACCGGGATCACCGCGACCGGGCGGCCACGCAGATGCGGTGCGTCGTGCTGCTCCACCGAGGCGAAGAACGAATCGAAATCGACGAACAGGCAGCGCAGGGTCATCGTTGGAATCCGCAGGGCAAGGCAGTATCGGCCGTAGGCGTCGCAACACGGGTTGCGAAACTTCACGGTTCGACTAACGATGCCCGTTCGCTGTCTCGCAGGGAGAGACGGACGGCAGGCGGTTGGTGACCGGCGGCGATGCGTCCTCTTGGGAAGAGCGCACACTGCGCCGAATCCACGAGGAATCTGTCATGGCAAGCAAGATGCGCGCGGTGCTAGCGGTAGGGATGTTGCTTGCGACGGGTGGTGCGGTGGCAAGCGGTATCAACGGCATCAACAACGGGATGCCGAATCGGATCTCGATGAACGTGACGGTGCCCAAGCAGACCCAGGGCGCGACCTTCGGCGAGAAGGTCAGTGGCGGCTTGCATGCCGCCGGCAACGCGGTCGCGCAGGGGGCTTCGCTAACGATCACGGCCGAATGCGGGCAAGCAGCATGCGTGGTCACGCTACCGGATGGGAGCGGCTATCGCGCAGACTTGCAACGGCGGCGGGTTGAGGTGCTGAAGTCGAACAAGGCGGGTGATTCCGATGCAAATGCAGCACGCGAGATCAGTCAGGGCGCATCACTCGTAGGCGGCGCATTGCCGGGCGCCGGCATCGTGTCGGCAGCGGTATCGTCGGTTGGCAACCTCGCGGGAGGTGGAGGTGGTGCTGCCACGGCGAGCTATGCCGCGACCGGGCGGACGGCGGGTCGCGGCATGGAGGCGCTGGCCAGCACAAGCGCGACGCCGGGCGTGATCGATGTGATCGATCCGTTGGCGGACGGCGACTACACGTTGACCCTGATCGTCGACAAGGTTGTCGAGAAGGCGACCAGCGGGCTGAAGGACACGTTGAAGACGCAGGTACGCACGATGGCGCCGCAGCGGGTGGAGATCGTGCTGGGGTTCGGCGTGGAAGCGGGCGTGCTGAAAACCAGGCACGACACCGCCAAGAATTCCATCGCCAACATTCGCTGATTCCCGGCGTAGGCCGGAAACGCGACGTTACAGCACTCGCGGTGGTTCGCCGCCGACGATGACCACGTCGGCCGGACGGCGCGCGAACAGGCCCACGCTGACTACGCCGGGGATCTGGTTGATCTCGCGCTCCAGCGCCACCGGATCGATGATCGACAGGTTGTGCACGTCGAGGATCAGGTTGCCGTTGTCGGTGACCACGCTGTCGCGCCAGACCGGCTGGCCGCCGCTGAGGCGCACCAGTTCACGGGCGACCAGGCTGCGCGCCATCGGAATCACTTCCACCGGCAGCGGGAACTTGCCGAGGATCGGCACCTGCTTGCTGGGATCGACGATGCAGACGAAGGTCTTGCTGGCCTCGGCGATGATCTTCTCGCGGGTCAACGCGGCCCCGCCGCCCTTGATCAGGTGCTTGTGCGGATCGCATTCGTCGGCGCCATCCACGTACAGCGACAACGGGCCTGCGGCATTGAGGTCGATCACTTCGATGCCGTGCGACAGCAACCGCGCGGTGCTCTGCTCGGAACTGGAGACAGCACCGGCGATGCGATCCTTCCATGCGGCGAGCGCATCGATGAAGTAAGCGACGGTGGAACCTGTGCCGACACCGACGATCATGCCGTCCTCGACGTAGTCGATGGCTTTTTCGGCGGCGAGTTTCTTCATTTCGGACACGTTGTCACTCCAGGGACAGCAATAGTTTCCATTGCGCGGCAGTGACCGGGAACACCGAAAGGCGGCTGCCCCTCGCGGTCAAGGCGAAACCTTCGCCGAGTTCGTCGGTATGCCGCTTGATTTCTTCCAGCGGGATCACGCGCTTGAGCTTGCGTTCGAAGCCCACGTCGACCAGGAACCAGCGCGGCTGTTCGCGGGTGGCCTTTTCGTCGAAGTAATGCGACTTCGGGTCGAACTGGGTATCGTCCGGATACGCGATGCTGGCGACGCGGGCAAGGCCGGCGATGCCGGGTACCTTGGTATTGGAGTGGTAGATCATCACCCCGTCGCCCACGCGCATGCCGTCGCGCATGAAATTACGCGCCTGGTAGTTGCGCACGCCGTTCCACGGTTCGGTGCCGACGCGTTCCAGATCGTCGATGGAGAACGCATCCGGTTCGGACTTCATCATCCAGTAGCGCTTCGGCTTGCTCATGCGGGTTCCCCGGCGAGGTAGGTGGCGCGTTCGCTGCACACGGCATCCAGCCGCACGTCCCAGGTTTCGTTGGCGATGGCATCGAGGCGTTGTGTCTCGAACGCCGCGCCCACCAGCCACGGCGGTGCGGCCTGCGACTGGCGAAACGCGAAGCTGCGATCGTACCAACCGCCGCCCATGCCGAGCCGGTGGCCCTGCGCATCGAAACCGACTAGCGGCAACACGACCATCGCCATGTCGCCGGGTTGCAGCGCCACGTCTATATCGATATCCGGCTCGGGGATGCCGTAGCGGTTGGTGACCAGCGGGTCGCCGGCTTTCCACGGGGCGAAGCGCAGCGTGTCATCGGCATGCAGCATCGGCAGGCAATAGATGTGCGATGCCGGCAGCCGCAGCTGGAACGCATGCAGGCCGATTTCGCCGTCCATCGCCCAGTAACCCGCGACGTATCCCGGCGATGCGGCGAACGGCAACGCCAACAGGCGCTCTGCCAGCGCCTCGGCGGCAGCGATGCGAATGGATGCGGCGAGTGCGCGACGATGTTCGCGCAGTGCACGACGCAGGGCGTGGCGGTCGGGCTGTTGACTCACGCGGCGCGCATCGTGTGAAAGGGGGCGTTACGAAAAATGTCTCCGCCGTGGCGATGCGTGCGAAACGACCTTGAACCCGGGGTTCAAGTGGGAACGCGTGGTGGCCTTCGGGCTTCCCGCTCAGGGCGGACTTGCACACCCGGCTACCAATGCGCCCCCGTGGTCGTCATTAAGGGACAAGGCGAATGTTTGCACACGCCGTCGCACACAGCAGAGGACGTGATCAGTATAGCGCGCGCAACAGGATGTCGATGCCCGTTTGTCGGATCGCGCGGTGTTGCGCGATGGATGCGATTCAGCCTGCGGGGCCGAGCAGCGCATCCAGCTTGCCATTGGCCGCATCAAGCAGCTTGAACGCGGCATCGTTGCCGCCGCGTTCTTCGCGCAGTTGCTGCAATTCATGCGCGAGATTCAACGCGGTGAGTACGGCCAGCCGATCCGGCGCGACCATCTTGTTGCTGCCGCGGATCTCGCGCATGCGCAGGTCGAGCATGCGCGCGGCCGAGGTGAGGCTGGCGCGTTCGGCATCGCTGACGCCGACGGTATACTCGCGATCCAGGATGCGGACGGTGACTGGCTCGCTCTTTGCGGATTCGTTGCCGTTCACGTGTGCTGCTCCAGCGATTTCAACCGGCTGATCATCGCCTCGACTCGCGTGCGGGCCTGTTCCTGCTTGGCCAGCAGTTGCGCGCGTTCGCCGGCCATCTGCTCGTGTTGCTGGCGCAGGCTGCGGTTCTCGTCGTGCATGCGCTGCATGTGCGCCGCCAGCTGGTCGATGCGCGCCAGCAGGCGTTGCAGTTCGGCGGTCAGGTCGCGGCTGTCCATGCCGCATGATGTGCGCAGCGGCGCGGCAGGGTCAAGGCGCTGCGCGGCCGCCGGCGTCCGCCGCCACTGCAAGCGGGGCAAGTCCGGCCTGTCCCGGCCATTCGCGCATGAAGGCCAGGCACTCCGACGCCGGCAGTGGCCTGGACAGCAGGTAGCCCTGCACCACGTCGCAACGGTGCTGGCGCAGGAAGGCCAGCTGCTCCGCGGTTTCCACGCCCTCGGCGACCACGCTCAGACCCAGCGAACGCGCCATCGCGATCACGGTGGTGGTGATCGCCGCGTCTTCGCTGTCGCCCGGGCGGCCGAGGTCGTCGATGAAGGCCTTGTCGATCTTGAGCGTGGTGATCGGCAAGCGGCGCAGGTAGGCCAGCGAGGAATAGCCGGTGCCGAAATCGTCGACTGCGATCGACACGCCCATGCGGCGGAAGAACTGCAGGCGCTCGGCAGCAAGCCCGGCCTTGCTCATCAGCACGCTTTCGGTCAGCTCGAGCTCCAGTTGGCCTGGGTCGATGCCGGTTTCGCGCAGGATGCGTTCCACTGCGCGTGGCAGGTCACTGTGCAGCAACTGGGTGGCCGAGACGTTCACCGCCATGCTCATCGCAGTCAGGCCGTCACGTTGCCAGTCGGCCAGCGTAGTGCAGGCCTCGCGCAGCACCCATTCGCCGATGCTCACGATCATCCCGCTTTCCTCCGCAAGCGGAATGAACTGGGCGGGCGAGACGTCGCCGTGCTCGGCGCTGTGCCAGCGCAGCAGCGCTTCCACGCAACGGATGCGGCCATCGGCCAGCGAAAGCTGCGGTTGGTACACCAGGCGCAGTTCGTTGCGCTCGACCGCGCGGCGCAGCGAGGCGATCAGCCCGGCGCGCTGACGCGTGTTGCTGTCCATCGAGTCGGTGTAACGCAGGAAGGTACGGCGGCCGGCGGCCTTGGCCTGGTACATCGCGGTGTCGGCATGCTTGAGCAGGTCGGTAGGCACCTGCGCATGGTCGGGGTACAGGCTGATGCCGATCGATGGCGTGATCACGATTTCCTGGCGGTCGTCGATCAGCAGCGGTTCGTCGAAGGCGTCGATCACCCGTTGCGCGCAGGCGTCGGCTTCGCCGGCATGGGTCAGATCTTCCAGCACCACCGTGAATTCGTCGCCACCGATGCGCGCGACCGTATGCGACGGGCCTATCGCGCGTTGCAGGCGCTGTGCCGCCATGCGCAGGATGCGGTCGCCGGCGGCATGGCCCAGCGAATCGTTGATGTCCTTGAAACGATCCAGGTCGAGGAACAGCAAGGCCACGCAACTACCCTGGCGGCGCGCGCGCACGATGGCCCGCGACAGTCGTTCAGCCAACAGGGTGCGGTTCGGCAGGTTGGTCAAGGTGTCGTAGTTGGCGAGGTAGCGCAGTTCCTGCTCGATGCGGCGACGGTCGGTGATGTCGGCGGCCACCAGCACGAACAGGCGCCGCTGGCTGTCCGGTTCGGTGATTGCGTTGGTCTGCGTGGAGCACAGGAATTCGCGGCCGTCCTTGCGACGCTGCCACATCTCGCCGTTCCAGTGGCCCTGTTCGCGCATCGCCTGCCGCGTCGCTTCGTAGAACGCGGCATCGTGCTGTTCGCTGTTGGTCATTGCGGCATCCCTGCCGACCACGTCCGCCGCTTCGTAGCCGCTGATGCGGGTGAAGGCGGGATTGACCGAGACGAAGCGGAATTCATCGTCGAGCACCACCACCGCTTCGGCCATGTGATGCATGACGTCGGCGGCGATGCGGCGCTCGCGCTCGTGTTCGCGATACGCGCTGACGTCGCGGGCGGTACCGGCGATGCGGGTGATGCGACCCTGGTCGTTGCGCGCCACGGCACGGCCGCGCGCGCGCATCCAGCGCCAGGCACCATCGTCGCCCTGGATGCGATGCTCGGACAGGAACATCGGGGCTTCGCCACGGAGGTAGTCGCGCAAGCGCTGCAGCACCTGGTTGAGGTCGTCCGCATGGATCTGGTGGTCGTCGTCCAGATCCAGGCGCAGGTTGAGGTCGTCGCTGCGGCCCGGTTCGATCTTGATGCTTTCCAGCTCGTGGCGTTCCAGGTCGTACTGCCAGTACAGCTCGTTGGAGGCCCACAACGCCAGCCGCAGTTTTTCCTCGCGTTCGCGCAGGGCGCGCAGGTGTTCGCGCTGTTCGCGTTCACGACGGCGATGCGAGCTCAACAGCACCCCGGCCAGTACCAGTACCAGCAAGGCGAGCAGCAGGGCCATGTAATGCGTAGCCGGCATCCAGCCAGTGTAGGCAAGCGGATGGCCGCTCAACAAGCATCATCTTGACCGCGCGGTGCGATTGCTACACTGCACTCCCCGTATCGAGAGCACGTGCGTGAGCGAAACCAATCTGCCGGGTTGGGCCGATGTCGCCGCAGCCGCGGACCAACTGCACCTGGCGAGCACGCCCGCCGAACTGCACGGCGCATTGTGCGGCTGGCTGGCCGCTGGCGGCGGCGATTCGCGTTCCTGGCCCGCACTGGTGCTGGCCGATCCCATGTTGCCGGCGCCGGCCGATGGCGATGTGCTGGATCGCTTGCGCACGGCCAGCGTGGCGCAGTTGTCCGATGCCGATTTCGGTTTCGAACTGCTGCTGCCGGACGAGGACGACGTGGCCGAACGCGCTGGCGCGATGTTCGCCTGGTGTCGTGCCTTCCTCGGCGGTTTCGGGCTGGCGGTGGGCGAGAAGAAATTGTCGGAGGAGGGCGAGGAAGCGCTGGGCGACATCGCCAACCTGGCCGCCGCGCGTGTCGACGACGTCGATCCGGAGGGCGACGAGGAGTCGCTGACCGAGATCGAGGAATACCTGCGCATGGCGGTGTTGCTGTTGCATGCCGACTGCGCGTTGGGCCCGCAGCACCGGCAGCGCCTGCACTGAGCCGCAATGGCGTCCTGAAATGGCGATTCCCGCAAACGAACGCAAGGCGTTGGCACGCCGCCGCAAGCAGTTGATGCAAGCCGCCGGCGATGGCGCGATCCTGATCCTGCCGGCCGCGCCGGAACGCATCCGCAGCCGCGACACCCACTATCCGTACCGGCAGGATTCCGATTTCTGGTACCTGACCGGCTGCAACGAACCCGAAGCCGTGCTGGTACTGGTGCCCGGCCGCAAGCACGGCGAGGCGATCCTGTTCTGCCGCGAGCGCGACCCGGAACGCGAAGGCTGGGACGGGCCGCGGCTCGGCCCGGAGGGCGCGGTCGATGCGCTGGGCATGGACGATGCCTACCCGATCTCGGACATCGATGACATCCTGCCCGGCCTGCTGGAAGGTCGCCGCCGCGTGCATTACCACCTGGGCCGCGATGCCGAATTCGACCTCAAGCTGATCGGCTGGCTCAACCGCGTGCGCGCGCAGGCGCGGCAGGGTGCGCAGCCGCCGCAGGAGTTCCTCGAGCTCGGCCACCTGCTGGACGAGATGCGGTTGTTCAAGTCCGCCGACGAAGTGAAGCTGATGCAGCGTGCCGCCGACATCAGTGTGCTGGCGCACCGTGCGGCGATGCGCGCCGCGCGCGCAGGCATCCACGAGTACGAACTGCAGGCGGAAGTGGAGCGCGTGTTCCGCATGCACGACGCGCAACCGGCCTATGGCAGCATCGTCGGAGCCGGTGCGAACGCTTGCGTGCTGCATTACCGCGACAACAACGCGAAATCGCGCGATGGCGAGCTGGTGTTGATCGATGCCGGCGCGGAATACCGCAACTATGCGTCGGACATCACCCGCACCTTCCCGGTCAATGGACGCTTCGGCAAGGAGCAGCGCGCCCTGCACGACCTGGTCTGTGCCGCCCAGGCTGCGGCGTTGGCCCAGGCGCTACCGGGCGTGCCGTATGAAGCCGGCCACGAGGCGGCAGTGGCAACACTGAGCGAGGGCCTGCTGTCGCTCGGCTTGTTGAAGGGCACGCTGAAGGTCGCGCTGGCCAACGGCGATTACAAGCGCTTCTACCGGCACAAGACCGGGCACTGGCTGGGGCTGGACGTGCATGACGTGGGCGAATACCGCATCGACGGCGAGTCGCGCCTGCTGGAGCCGGGCATGGTGTTCACCATCGAGCCCGGCCTCTACATTCCGGGCGATGCCGACGTGCCGGCGAAATGGCGCGGCATCGGCATCCGAATCGAAGACGACGTGCTCATCACGCGCACCGGCCACCAGGTGCTGACCGGTGCGCTGGAACGCAGCGCGGATGAAACCGAAGGCCTGATGGCGCAGTAGGCCTTACTCGGCGAAGGCCTCGCGGGTCAGGTTGAGCGGCTCGGCTTCGGTACACACCACGTCATCCTCGATGCGGATACCGCCGTATGGTCTGAATGCATCCACGCGAGCCCAGTCCACCGCATCGACCAGGCCCTTCTGCTTGAGTTCGTCGAGCAGCATGTCGATGAAATAGAGACCCGGTTCGATGGTCACCACCATGCCTGGTTCAAGGGTGCGGGTCAGGCGCAGGTAGGGATGGCCGTCCGGCTTGGCGATGGTGCCGCCGTGGTCGGATTCGGCGAAGCCGGCCACGTCATGCACCTGCAGGCCGATGCCGTGGCCGATCCCGTGCGGGAAGAACGCGCTACTGACACCGGTCTGCACGGCGGCTTCGGGGCTCACCGTGATCACGCCGAAGTCCTTGAGGATCGTCGCCAGAGCCAGGTGCGCATCGAGGTGGATCTGCTTGTAATCGGTGCCGGTGCGCACGGCATCGCACATGGCCAGCTGCGCGGCATCGACCGCGTCGATCATCGCGGCGAATTCATCGGCTTGCGCGGAATAGGTGCGGGTGATGTCGCTGGCGTAGCCATGGAAGCTGGCGCCGGCATCGATCAGGAAGCTGCGCGACTGCTTTGGCGGAAGGCGATCGCGGTCCGTGTAGTGCAGCACGGCAGCATGTTCGTTGAGGCAGACGATGTTGCCGTAGGGCAGGTCGTTGGCGTCCTGCCCGGCGGCCTGGCAGTACGCCAGGTGGATGCCGAATTCGCTGCTGCCGGCGCGGAATGCACGCTCAGCGGCGCGGTGCGCGCGCACGCCGATGCGGCTGGCTTCGCGCATCATCGCCACTTCGTACGGTGTCTTGAACGCGCGCTGGTATTCCAGGTAGGCGACGACGGCTTGCGGGTTGTTCGGCATGTAATCGCCAATCGCGCTTTGCGGCTCGCCGAGGATCGCGCAACGTGCAAGATCCTTCGGCAGGTGCTGCAGCGCTTCTTCCGGCGTGCGGATGATGGCGATGTCGAAATGCTCGACCCAATACCCGCTGGGTGCGGCCGGTATCACGTGCCAGTAGTCGTGCGGTTGCAGGAACACCAGTTTGGGTTTCGCGCCGGGGGTGATCACCAGCCAGCTGCCCGGCGCCTTGGTCACCGGCAGCCAGGCCTTGAACTGCGGGTTCACCGCGTAGGGATAGTCGCGGTCGTCGAACAACTGGTAGTGCAACGTGCCGCTGGGCACCAACAGGTGGTCGAAGCGTCCGCGCTGCAGCGCTTCGGCGGTGCGCGCCTGCAGTTCGGCGATGTGCTGCGGGTACAGGTTGGCGAGGGTCGCGGCGGACATGGCACGTTCCGTGGGCAGGGAACGTGATTTTGACCGATTGCGCGTGTTGCCGCAGGTGCCGTTATTTCGCCCCGGCTTGCGTGGCTTCCGCCCAGCGCCGCAGCCGTTGGGTCGTTTCGGCGGAGAGACCGAGGAAGCGCAGCCCGACCCAGGATTGTCCGGGGGCGCTGGCATCATCGATCCAAAGAACATGCGCACCGACTTCGATCATCTGCGAGCCGCTGTTGTCGGGCAGTGCGAAGCGGAACTGATAAAGCGCGTCGTCCACAAGCGGTTTGCTCGCAATCAGCAATAGCCCGCCGACCGAGAGGTTGCCGATCCGGCCGATGACCTCCTCGGTCATCGTGTTGGTGACCAGAACCGTGCCGCTCATCGGACGACGGGTGGCGCGCCTCGACTCCCTGCTCATGTCCCGTCGCTCCGGCCCGGATCGCTTCCGGCGATCCGGTGCAGATTCGCCAGCATGCCCTGCCAGGCGATTTCGGCAGGTCCGGTGTTGTCGTCAACCACCCGCAAGCCGCCGCGCGCGAACTGGCGCGCCAAGGTATCGAGATCACCCCCCTGCACCCGTTGTCCACGCTTGTTGAGTAGTAGGGTCTGGCCGGTTTTTGTGCTCAGCCAGGCCAGCTTGACCCGACGCAGGGTGTTTTCGGCGGCATCCACGATTTCGATCCAGCTGCCTTCGGGAAGCGCGCACAAGCGCTCCCATGCGGCCTGTTCGGCCGGGGTACGCGGAGCCCGATCCGGCCCGTTCTGCAAGCTGCTCTGTTCACCGAGACGCGCGCGGGATTTCAGTTGCATGATGAGCTCGGTGCGCGAAACCAATGCATTGTCGTCGCTGCGTCCGCTGACCAGCATGCGCGCGATCACCGCCGCATCGTCGTCGTGGTAGCCCACTTGGCCCAGCGTTTCCTGTACATGGCTCAGCAGAACGGGATCGACTTCGTCGGTGCCGCCATTGATGCAGGCATCGACCAGACGGGTGGTGATCGCGCGCTGTTTCCGCCATGCGTCGGAATCCGCGCCGCTGCGCAACAGCGACAAGGTCATTGCATCTGTCCAAGCCTGTTCGAACAAGGTGGCGCTGAACTTCGGAAGCGTGCGCCCTGCCACGATATCCGCGATTTCGTCGTTGGCGTGCAATCGTGCCAGCTCCAGTTTGTCGCGTCCTCGCGCGGCATCGACCTGCCGGCGTTCGGCGATTTCGGTCTTGCGTGCCTGCGATTGCAGGCTGGTCTGCAATGCGTTGTTTGCAGCTGCGAAGGTTTCCGGCCCTGCATCCGGATCCTGCAGCACGGTCTCGACGGCATGTCGCAGCAGGTCGAGCATCGGGGCGTCGAAATCGTCGTCCGCCGACCAGCGTGCGCCGGCAGTGGATACGGCATCGAGCAGCATCCTCGCCGGGTGAGCGGGATCCACGAAGAAGTTGTGGTCACGCAGTGCCAATTGCAGCAAGGGCATCCGCAAGCGCTGAACCAAGGCATCGCCAGGCGTGCCGGGACGCAAGTCGCGACTCAACTGCGAATGGAGCATGTCGAGCAGCTCGAAACTGTCGTCATCGGCCTCGACCAATTTCACGCCGTATCCATGCGCCTGGCGCGCCTGCGCGAGCAGGCTCTGGCGGATATCGGCCACTGCGGTCTGTTTTGGGTTCGCGCCACGCAAGCGCTTCAACGCGCTGAGCACATCGGTTGCCGGGAGTGCTTCGCGTGCGCGCTCGTCCGTGCTGCCCGGCCGCAGTTTCGCCAACAGCGTGCGACGCTTCGCCAACAAGCCTTGCAATGCAATGAAACCGTTACGTGCGGTGGCTGCGAAGCCACTTGCCCCGCCTGCAGGCGAATGGCCATTGCCGGCAAAATTGCCGACGTCGCCGTTCCCCGTGGAGCTGCTGGCACTACTCGTGGCTGCCGCCGCGATCCTGGTGTTCGTGCCGCGTTGGGGGCCGTCGTCGCTGGCGGGGCGAACGCGTACGGGCACGAAACTCAGGTTCGGGAGGACGCCATCGTCCGCTAGCCGGGCGTTCAGCGCCTCCAATAGGGTGCTGTAGTACGCCATCGCGGTCTTGTCGTAGAAGTGATAGAGCGACAGACGCGCTTCCAGCGGAAGGGAAAGCGCAACACAGGCTAGATGCAGCGCATCGCCAAAGGCGTACGGGCCGAAAGGCAAGTGTTCGGCATCGAACGCCGGGGAGCCCGCAAGCACGCCGAAGCGTTGCCCCATCAACTGCAAGGCAAGACTGTTGCGAACCTCATGGCGGGCCGAGAGATCGTAAAGAACGGCATATTCATCTGCGTGTTCGTCGTCGACCAGGCTCAGGCCCTGGTTGGGCGCCTGCAAGGAAGCGATGTCGGGGCGCCTGGACTGCGGATGCAGGCCGGCAAGGTTTTCTTCGATGACGCCAAGAAATTCCGGGGTGAAACGGCTGGCCCCGTCGCGCAGCCTACGCAAAGCCAGCGTGCACAAGTCGCGTACTTGCGGGTTCTGCGCACGTTCGATCTGGCGCGCCAGATCCTGTTCGGCTTCCTGCAGGATCGTCTGCATCTGCCGTTGCAAATCTGTGTTGGCAATGGTCAGCATGTTCTCCAGCGCGCGCTTGACGCGTCGTGGAAAAGTCGCAGACGCAAGCGTCTTCGGGCGCGGACTGAATTGGGTGGAACCGGTTGCAACCATCAGCGTCCCCAACGCGTCGGCGATCCGACTCATGTTATGCGTGAAACGGCGGCGCCTCAATCCACGTGGTTCAGTCCAGGAACAGGCCAATCACGTCGTTGGCGAAGCGGCGGCCGAGTTCAGTTGGCCGTAGCCAGTCTGCATCGGCCTCTAGCCAGCCGCGCTCGCGGGCGATGGCGAGCTTGCCGGCGATGGCATCGCGTGACAGGCCGGTGCGGGCTTCGAACATCGCCATCGGCACGCCCTCGTTCAGGCGCAGCGCGTTGAGCATGAAGTCGAAGGGCAGGCGTTCGGCGGTCAGTATCTCGTCGCCGCCGATCGCCGCGGAAGTGCCGGCTTTCAGCAGGTAGTCGGTCGGGTGCTTGACCTTCCAGCGTCGCAGCACCTGCTGCTGCGCGCCCAGGGTGAGCTTGCCGTGCGCGCCGGCACCGATGCCGAGGTAATCGCCGAAGCGCCAGTAGTTCAGGTTGTGCGCACACTGCCGGCCCTCTCGCGCATAGGCGCTGACTTCGTATTGTGCGAAGCCGGCGTCGGCCAACTGTGCTTGACAGGCTTCCTGCATATCCCAAGCGGCATCGATGTCGGGGATGCCGGCCGGGACGCGCGCGGCGAATACGGTGTTCGGCTCCAGCGTCAGCTGGTAATGGCTGATATGCGTGGGTTGCAGGGCGATGGCGCGTTCCACGTCGTGTTGCGCCATCGCAAGCGTCTGCTCCGGCAGTGCGTACATCAGGTCGAGGTTGAAATTGTCGAAGCCGGCATCCTGCGCGGCTTTCACCGCGCGCTCGGCATCGCCGCTGGTATGGATACGACCGAGGCGCTGCAGGCAGCCGTCGTCGAAGGTCTGCACGCCGAAGCTGAGGCGATTCACGCCGGCCTGGCGATAGCCCGCGAACGGGCCGTGTTCGACGGTGCCGGGATTGGTTTCGAGGGTGATTTCCGCATTCGGCGCGAAGCGCAGGCGCGCGCTGGCCAGTTGCAGGAAGCGATCGATGGCATCAGGTGGGAACAGCGAAGGCGTGCCGCCACCGAAGAACACGGTCTGGATCGTGCGGCCCCACACCTGCGGCAGGTCGAAATCGAGATCGGCGATCAAGGCATCGACATAGGCCTCGAATTGCAGTGCGCCGCGTTGCTCGTGCGAATTGAAATCGCAATACGGGCATTTGCGCACGCACCACGGCAGGTGCACGTACAGCGACAGCGGCGGGGTGGTGAGCATTACGCTTGCAGTGAGCTGCGCAGCTTCGCCAGTGCAAGGCCGCGATGACTGTCGCGGTTCTTCACCTCGGCAGGCAATTCCGCTGCGCTGCAGCTATGCGTGGGCGAGAAAAACACCGGGTCGTAGCCGAAGCCGCCGCTGCCGCGTCGTTCGCGCAGGATGCGGCCGTGCCACACGCCTTCGGCGATCAGCGGTTGCGGATCGTCGGCATCGCGCACCAATGCCAGCACGCAGACGAAGCGCGCGCTGCGTTGTGCATCGTCGGTGCCGTCCAGTTCGCCCAGCAATTTGTCGATATTTGCTTCGTTGTTGCCGTGGGTCCCGGCATAGCGCGCCGAATACAGGCCGGGTGCGCCGTGCAACGCGTCCACGCACAGGCCGGAATCGTCGCCCAATGCGGGCAGGCCGGTCGCGCGTGCCGCGTGGCGGGCCTTGAGGATGGCGTTCTCGATGAAGCTCAGTCCGGTTTCCTCCGCATCGGCCACGCCGAATTCGGATTGCACGTGCAGGTCGAAGCCATCGCCCAGCAGATCGCGCAGTTCGACAAGCTTGCCGGCATTGCTGCTGGCCAACACCAGCTTCATGCGATGGCCAGCGCGGCCTGCTGCGCGGCGAACAGTTCGCCGCAGCCCTTCTCGGCCAGCGCCAGCAGGGCGTCGAGTTCGTCGCGACGGAACGCATGGCCTTCGGCAGTGCCCTGCAGCTCGATGAAGCCACCGCCGTCGTTCATCACCACGTTCATGTCGGTGTCGCAATCGCTGTCTTCGGCATAGTCGAGGTCGAGCACCGGGGTGCCGCGATAGATGCCGGCCGAGACCGCGGCGACCGCGCCGAACACCGGGTTCTTGGCGATGTCCTTCTTCGCCTGCAGCCAGCGCACGGCATCGACCAGCGCCACATAGGCGCCGGTGATCGCCGCGGTGCGGGTGCCGCCATCGGCTTGCAATACGTCGCAATCCAGGGTGATGGTGCGCTCGCCCAGCGCGGCACGATCCACGCAAGCCCGCAGCGAGCGGCCGATCAGGCGCTGGATTTCCAGCGTGCGCCCGCCCTGCTTGCCGCGCGCGGCCTCGCGGTCGTTACGGGTGTTGGTCGAACGCGGCAACATGCCGTATTCGGCGGTGACCCAGCCTTCGCCCTTGCCGCGCAGGAAGCCGGGCACGCGGTTCTCCACGCTGGCGGTGCACAGCACGCGGGTATCGCCGAACGCCACCAGCACCGAACCTTCGGCGTGCTTGGTGAAGTTGCGGGTGATCGACACGGCGCGCATTTGATCGGGCGTGCGACCGCTGGGGCGGGAGAAGGACATGGGAAAACCAACATTCAATGGAGCGCTAGATTACCATTCGCCTCCCGCAGGCCCTGGATTCCGCATGATCCGCAGCATGACCGCCTTCGCCTCCGGCGAGCGCGCCACCGAATGGGGGACGCTTGGTTGCGAGTTGCGCGCGGTGAACCATCGCTTCCTCGAACTCGGGCTGCGCCTGCCCGAGGAACTGCGCGCCTATGAGCCGCTGCTGCGCGAACGCATCGCCTCGCGCGTATCGCGCGGCAAGCTGGACTTGGCGATGCGCCTGCGCGCGCCGGAATCCGAAGGCGGCCTGCACCTGAACGATGCGATGGTCGAGGAGCTGTCGAAGCTCAACATCGGCCTGAGCGCGCGTTTCCCCGGCCTGCGCACCAGCCTGACCGAGTTGCTGCAGTACCCGGGCGTGCTGCAAGGCCGCGGCGTGGATGCCGAGGCGATGCAGCGCGAAGTGCTGGCCTTGCTGGATGCGGTGCTCGACGACTTCCTGGCCGCGCGCGAACGCGAAGGTGGCAAGCTGGCGGTGGTGATCGGCGAGCGCGCCGAGGCCATTGCCGGAATTGCTGCCGAGGTGCGCACGCTGGTGCCGCAGATCCGCGCCGGCCAGCGGCAGAAGCTGGAAGCGCGCCTGGCCGATCTGTCGCAACCGGCCGATCCGGGCCGTGTCGAACAGGAATTGGTGATCTGGCTGCAGAAACTCGACGTCGATGAAGAGCTCGACCGCCTCGACAGCCACCTGTCGGAACTGCGCCGCGTGCTGAAGCAGAAGGAGCCGGTCGGCCGTCGCCTCGATTTCCTGCTGCAGGAGTTCAACCGCGAGGCGAATACGCTGGGCAGCAAGTCGGTGGATGCGCGCACCAGCAACGCGGCGGTCGAGCTGAAGGTGTTGATCGACCAGATCCGCGAGCAGATCCAGAACATTGAGTAGTCTGAGCAGTCAAGGCAGCGAGCAACCCATGCGCGGAACCCTCTACATCGTTGCAGCGCCCTCCGGCGCCGGCAAATCCAGCATCGTCAACGCGGTGCTGGCGCGCGATCGCAACATCAGCCTGTCGATCTCGTTCACCTCGCGCCAGCCGCGCCCGGGCGAGCGCCATGCCGAGCATTACCACTTCGTCGGCGCGGCCGAATTCGAGGCGATGGTCGCGGCCGGGGACTTCTTCGAGCACGCATTGGTGCATGGCGACTGGAAGGGCACCGCGCGGCAGTCGGTGGAACCGCAGTTGATGGCCGGGCGCGACGTGCTGCTGGAAATCGACTGGCAGGGCGCGCGCCAGGTGCGCCACAGGATCCCGGATGCGGTCAGCGTGTTCATCCTGCCGCCCTCGCGCGCGGCGCTGGAGGAGCGCATGCGCAAGCGCGGGCAGGACAGCGAGGAGGTCATCGCCCAGCGCCTGGCAGCCGCACGCGACGAGATGAGTCATTACGGCGAATTCGACTACGTGATCGTCAACGAGCACTTCGAGACCGCGGTGGACGAGATGTGCAGCATCTTCGTCGCCAGCCGGCTGCGGAAGGATGCGCAGGTGGCGCGGCATTCGCGGCTGATCACCTCGCTGCTGGTCGATGATCCGAATCGGCCCGGTTGACCGCCCTAAGTTTTTGATTTTCAAGGCCGAGGCTTGCGATTCAGGCCATCTGTGGCTATAATTCCCGCCCCCTTGAACCACTTCAGCGGCCAACAGGTCGCAGGACAGATATGGCCCGTATTACCGTCGAAGATTGCCTGGAAGTGGTCGATAACCGCTTCGAGCTCGTGATGATGGCCGCCAAGCGCGCCCGCCAGCTGGCCGGCGGCGTGGAGCCGAAGCTGGACAACAGCGAAGCCAACGACAAGCCCACCGTGCTCGCCCTGCGCGAGATCGCCGCGCGCGAGATCGACACCGGCTACATCGACGCCGTCGAGAAGTCCGAGCGCGAGCGCAAGGAGCGCGAGGCGCTGGAATGGGCCGCCGCCGAAGTGGTGGCCGGCGACGACGACATGAAGGGCGACGACTGATCGGTTCCAGTCGATGCTGCGCGCTTCGGAGACGGCCCTGCGGGGCCGTTTCGCGTTTTGCGGGGAATCGTTTGCGGGCTCGCGGCGGGGCGGTTAGGCTCGGGCCATGACCCCCGGCGAACCTGCCCTTGCGCTGCCCAATCTGCCCGTGCCCGATGAGGACGCGGTACCGGATTACGTGCAGGCATTGGAGCGCGCCGCGGACTATTTGCCGGAGGCGCAGCGCGCGCAATTGAGGCGGGCCTGGGCGGTCGGCGCGGCGGCGCATGTCGGGCAGATGCGTAAGTCCGGCGAACCCTACATCACCCATCCCGTGGCGGTGGCGCAGGTGCTGGCCGAGCAGGGACTGGATGTCGAAACCCTGATCGCGGCAATCCTGCACGACACCATCGAGGACACGCCGCTGACCCGTGGCGACATCGCCCAGCAGTTCGGCGAAACCGTGGCCGAACTGGTCGATGGCGTCACCAAGCTGGACAAGCTGCACTTCGCCGACCGCCAGGAAGCCGCCGCGGAAAGCTTCCGCAAGATGCTGCTGGCGATGTCGCGCGACCTGCGGGTGATCCTGATCAAGCTGGCCGACCGCCTGCACAACATGCGCACGCTTGGCGCGCAGTCGGCGGAGGCGCGCCGCCGCATCGCCAACGAAACCCTCGATATCTACGCGCCGATCGCCCAGCGCCTGGGCATGAACCTGATCAAGTCCGAACTGCAGGACCTGGGCTTCCGCGCCTTGCATCCGTGGCGGCACGCGGTGATCGAGAAGCGCATCCGCAGCCAGCCGCTGGTGCGGCGCGAGGCGCTGGCCAAGATCGAGGCGCAGCTGGCGCAGAAGTTGGCGATGGAGAACATCGACCACCGGTTGGTCGGACGGGTCAAGACGCCGTGGAGCATCTATACCAAGATGCGCGCCGAGCATCGCAGCTTTGCCCAGGTGATGGATGTGTTCGGTTACCGCGTCGTGGTCGATTCGGTGGCGGAGTGCTACCACGCGCTGGGCGTTGCGCATTCGGTCTACAAGCCGCTGGATGGTCGCTTCCGAGACTTCATCGCCATTCCCAAGGCGAACGGCTACCAATCCCTGCACACGGTGCTGTTCGGCCCATACGGATCCCCGATCGAAGTACAGATCCGCACCCGCGAGATGGACCTAGTGGCCGAACGTGGCGTCGCCGCACATTGGGCCTACAAGCACGGCGAGGACTCGGGCAATAGCGCGCAGACCCGGGCATCGGCATGGATCGCCAACCTGGTCGAAAGCCAGCGCGGTACGGGCTCGTCGCTGGAGTTCCTGGAAAACGTCAAAGTCGACCTGTTCCCGGACGAGGTCTACCTGTTCACGCCGAAAGGCGACATCCTCGCGCTTCCGCGCAATTCCACTGCGCTCGACTTCGCCTACGCAGTGCATACGGACGTGGGCAACCATGCGGTGGCCGCGCGCGTGGACAAGAAGCTGGCGCCGCTGCGCGCCAAGCTGGTCAGCGGGCAGAACGTGGAGATCATCACTGCAAAATCGGCCGCGCCGGCGCCGCAATGGCTGGAATTCGTGGTGTCCGGCAAGGCGCGCACGGCGATTCGCCACCAGCTCAAGCACCTCGAGCACGAGGATGCGGTGCAGCTCGGGCACCGCATGTTGGACCGCGCGCTGGGCACGCAGGGTACTTCGCTCGACCGCTTGCCGCCGGCGAGGCTCGATGCCTATCTCGCCGAGAACCGCTATCCACGGCTGGAGGCGCTGCTGGCCGACATCGCCCTGGGCAATCGCATGCCGGGGCAGGTCGCACAATCCCTGTCCACGCAGGAACAAGAGCCTGACCTGCTGAAGCCGGCACAGGCCGCGCCCCAGGAACGCATCCTGATCACTGGCGCCGAACGTGGCGTGATCAGCTTTGCGCAGTGCTGCATGCCGATCCCGGGCGACGAGATCATGGGTTACCACACGACGGGCAGGGGCATCGTGGTGCATCGCCTCGAATGCCCGAATGTGGCCGAATACCGCAAATCGCCGGAGCGCTGGGTACAGATCGGCTGGGATCGGCAGGTCAGCGGCGATTTCGATGCTGCGCTTCGCATCGAGGTGGACAATCGCCCCGGCGTGCTGGCCCAGGTCGCGGCCTCGATCGCCCATGCGGAATCCAATATCGACCGTGTCGAATACCTGGAGCGCGACACCCGCATCGCCGCGATCCGCTTCGCCATCGAGGTCACCGATCGCAAGCACCTGGCGGAAGTGATCCGTCGCATCCGCCGCTTGAACGTGGTGCATGGGGTGCAGCGCATCTAGCGCCGTTACACTGGCATCCCCGAACCGCGCGTCGAGAATGCCATGCCCCGCACCGCCATCCACAGCGACCATGCACCCGCCGCCATCGGCCCGTATTCGCAGGCCACCCGCGCCGGCAACACGGTGTTCTTCAGCGGCCAGATTCCGCTGGATCCGGCCACCGGCAACTTGGTCGAAGGCGATATCGCAGTGCAGGCGCGTCGTGCATTCGACAACCTGAAGGCGGTCTGTGAAGCCGCTGGCGGCACGATGGACGATATCGCCCGCGTTGGCCTGTATCTCACCGACCTGTCGCAGTTCGCCGCGGTCAACGCGGTGATGGCCGAGTACTTCGCCGCGCCGTATCCGGCACGCTCCACCATCGAAGTTCCCGCATTGCCGAAGGGCGCGGTGTTCGAAGTGGACGCGATGATGGTGCTGTCCTGATTCGTGGCGCGTAGCGCACGCCCCGCGCCTGCGCTGGCAGCGTCCGGCAGTGCGCCATTGTCGGCATTGGCCGGCGTTGGCCCGGCGATGGCGGAAAAACTCGCCGCGCGCGGCCTGCTCACGTTGCAGGACTTGTGGCTCCACTTGCCGCGGCAGTACGAGGATCGTACCGCGCTGACGCCGATCCGCCTGCTGCAGCCCGGCGTGGCCGCCCAGGTGGAAGGCAAGGTCGAAGCGGTGGAGCGTGGCTTCCGCTATCGGCCGATGCTGCGGGTGGCGATCTCGGACGATTCGCGCGGCACCATCGTGCTGCGTTTCTTCCATTTTCGTGCGCAGCAGGTGGCGCAGTTCGCGCCCGGCGTGCGTGTGCGTGCCTACGGCACCCCGCGACCTGGCCAGCATGGGTTGGAGATGGTGCATCCCAGTTATCGCGTGCTTGGCGAAGGCGAACACGCCTTGGGCGAAGCGCTGGATCCGGTGTATCCGGAGATCGAGGGCATCGGCCCGGCCAACTTGCGCAAATTGATCGGGCTGGCGCTGGAGCGGCTACCCGATGCGGAGACACTGGAGCTGCTGCCGCCCGACGCACGGGAAACATTGCAGTTGCCCGGCTTGCGCGAGGCGCTGTTGACCCTGCACCGCCCGCCGCGCGATGCCGATGTCGTCGCCTTGCAGACCGGCCTGCACCCCGCGCAGCGCCGGCTCGCGCTGGAGGAACTGCTGGCGCACCAGCTGAGCTTGCGTCGCCAGCGCATCGCCCTGCAGGAACAAGGTGCACAACCGCTACGCGGCAAAGGCAAGCTGGTTGCGCTCCTGCGCAAATCGCTGCCGTTCGCGCTGACCGGCGCGCAGGAACGCGTGTACGCGCAGGTGCGCGAAGACCTGTCGCAACCCAAGCCGATGCTGCGCCTGGTGCAGGGCGACGTGGGCAGCGGCAAGACCGTGGTCGCGGCAATGGCGGCATTACTGGCGGTCGAGTCCGGCAGGCAGGCGGCGCTGATGGCGCCGACCGAACTGCTGGCGGAACAACACCTGGCCAACTTGCGCGGCTGGTTGGAACCGCTGGATGTACGCGTGTGTTGGCTCGCCGGCAAGGTCACCGGCAAGGCGCGCGCCAAGGCGCTGGACGAAGTGGCTTCGGGCGCGGCGCAAGTCGTGGTCGGCACCCACGCATTGATGCAGGAAGGCGTCGCTTTCCATGATCTGGCGCTTGCCATCGTCGATGAACAGCATCGTTTCGGCGTGCACCAGCGCCTGGCCTTGCGCGACAAGGGCCAGCGCGGTGCGATTCCGCATCAATTGGTGATGACCGCCACGCCGATCCCGCGCACGCTGGCGATGAGCGCGTATGCGGATCTCGACGTGTCCGCCATCGACGAACTGCCGCCGGGGCGCACGCCAGTGACGACGATTGCACTTGCCGCCGAACGCCGCCCGGAGCTGATCGAACGCATCCGTGCCGCCTTTGCCGAAGGCCGGCAGGCGTATTGGGTATGCACGCTGATCGACGATTCGGATGAAGTGGTCGCGCAGGCCGCGCAGTCCACCTTCGAGGCGCTGACGCTGGCGTTGCCCGAAGTGCGGATCGGCTTGGTGCACGGTCGGCAGAAGGCCGCGGAAAAGCAGGCGACGATGCGCGCGTTCAAGCAGGGCGAACTCGGCCTGCTGGTGGCGACCACGGTGATCGAGGTCGGCGTGGATGTGCCGAATGCTTCGCTGATGGTGATCGAGAACGCGGAGCGCCTTGGTCTTGCCCAACTGCACCAGCTGCGAGGACGAGTGGGGCGCGGCAGTGCGGCCTCGAGTTGCGTGTTGCTGTACCAGTCGCCGCTGTCGGCGATGGCGCGCGAGCGGTTGGATACGCTCCGTCGCAGCAACGACGGTTTCGAGATCGCCGAAAAGGACCTGCAACTGCGCGGCCCCGGCGAGTTGCTGGGCACCCGCCAGACGGGCATGGCCGCGTTCCGCCTGGCCGATCTGTCGCGTGATGCCGATCTGCTGCCACGCGTGCATGCATTGGCCGACCAGCTGCTGCAGGCGTCGCCGGACACCGCCGATGCCATCGTCCAGCGCTGGGTCGGTGGCGCGGCGCGCTACGCATCGGCATGACGAACCGATTTGGAACGAACCGATTTAGAATCGGTCGATGACGAACGAACGCATTCCCCTGCTGATCGATACCGACCCCGGCGTGGACGACGCGCTGGCCTTGTTGATGGCTTTCAACGACACGCGCCACGAAGTGGTCGGCCTGACCATCGCCGCCGGCAACGTGGGGCTCGGCCACACCGTCGCCAACGCGCTGAAGCTGTGCGAAGTCTGCAACGTGGACGTGCCGGTGTTTTCCGGTGCGGCCGATCCGCTCCTGCACCCGGCCGCGGATGCGGCGTATGTGCACGGCCGCGATGGTTTCGGCGATACCGGCTACACGAAGGCCGCGCGCACGGCCGAAGCCGAACATGCCGCGCTGGCGATCCTGCGCCTCTCGCACGAACACGCCGGCAAGCTGTTGCTGGTGGCGCTGGGCCCGCTGACCAACGTGGCGCTGGCGCTGAAGCTGGATCCGACCCTGCCGCAGCGGATCGCGCGCTGCGTGGTGATGGGCGGAGCGGTCAGCGCGCACGGCAACATCACCGCCGCGGCCGAATTCAATATCGCCTTCGACCCGGAGGCGGCGCATATCGTCTTCACGGCGTTCCCGGACATCGACGTGGCCGACTGGGAAGCGGTGGTCGCGCACGGGTTCCTGCATGCGGACGTGGAGCGCTGGCTGGCGGCGGATTCGCCGCGCGCCGGGTTCTATGCCGGGATTTCCGCCCACACCCGCGCCTGGTCGCGGGAGGGGCGCGGCGAGCGCTGGCACGCCGCCGACGCACTGGCGATGGCCTTCGCGCTGGAGCCGGAAGGTGCGCTGGAAGTGCTGGAGCGCCCGCTGGTCGTCGAGTTGGAGGGTCGCCATAGCCGTGGTGCCACCATCGTCGACTGGAACCGCCAGCACGGTCGGCCGGACAACGCCGCCATCCTCATGCGCTACGACCAGGCCCGCTTCGAAGGCCTGTTGCAACGGGCGTTGGCCGCGGGTTGATCAGGCTTGCACGGGCGGGATGAGGCCGCTATAATGCGCGGCTCTGTCCCGCTCCAACTCAGGTTTAAGGCCATGAAAGACGGCATCCACCCCGAATACCGCGACGTCGTCTTCCAGGACGTGACCTCGGACTTCAAGATCCTGACCCGTTCGACCCTCTCCTCCAAGGAGACGGTGAAGTGGGAAGACGGCAACGAATACCCGCTGGTCAAGATCGAAGTCTCGTCGTCCTCGCACCCGTTCTACACCGGTCAGAACAAGCTGATCGACACCAGCGGCCGCGTCGACAAGTTCCGCAAGCGCTACGCCAAGTAAGCGCCCGCGCGATCGTTTTCCGGACGGCCACCCTTGCGGTGGCCGTTTCGTTTTTCCCGCCGTCACTGTCCCGGCTCTTCGACCATTGTCCGAGTCCGGGCTCGGTTCGCCCTGTGCGATAATTTGCGTTTCCCATGCGCTGCCGCATGGCCCCACGGGCCGGCACGGCGCGGAAACCCCCACAGGAGTGCGACGTGTCCCAACTTGAGCAGATCACCCTGAGCGCAGGCGACAAATCGGTTGCCATGCCTGTGCTGCAGCCCGTCCTGGGCCAGCCCTGCATCGATATCGCCAAGCTGCCGAAGGAAACCGGCTGCTTCACCTACGACCCCGGCTTCGGCGCCACCGCGTCCTGCAAGTCCGCGATCACCTACATCGACGGCGATGCCGGCGTACTGCTGTATCGCGGTTACCCGATCGAGCAGCTGGCGGAGAAGTCGCGCTTCATCGAGGTCGCCTACCTGTTGATGCACGGCGAACTGCCGGATCCGGCGCAGCTGGCCAAGTTCGAGGACGAGGTCACCCATCACTCGATGATGCATGAGGCCTTCCGCACCTTCCTGTACGGCTTCCGCCACGACGCGCACCCGATGGCGATGATGACCGGCATGCTGGGTTCGCTGGCGAGCTTCTACCACAACGACCTGAACCTGGAAGATCCGGAACAGCGCCGCATGGCCGCGATCCGCCTGATCGCCAAGGTGCCGACGATCGCCGCCGCCTGCTATCGCTATTCGATCGGCTGGCCGATCCGCTATCCGCGCAACAACCTCGAATACACCACGCGCTTCCTGCACATGATGAAGGAAGTGCCCAGCGAGCCGCTGGAGCTGAACCCGATTGCCGCCAAGGCGATGGACCTGTTGTTCATCCTGCACGCCGACCACGAGCAGAACGCGTCGACCTCGACCGTGCGCCTGGTCGGTTCGACCGGCGCCAACCCGTACGTGAGCGTGGCCGCCGGCGTGGCTGCGTTGTGGGGCCCGGCGCACGGCGGCGCCAACGAGGCGGTGCTGAAGATGCTCGCCGAGATCGGCAAGCCGGAGAACGTGAAGTCCGCGGTCGACAAGGCCAAGGACAAGGAATCCGGCTTCCGCCTGATGGGCTTCGGCCACCGCGTGTACAAGAACTACGATCCGCGCGCGGCGCTGGTGCGCAAGATGACCCACGAAGTGCTGGGCGCGCTCAACGTCAACGATCCGCTGCTGGAAGTGGCGTTGCGCCTGGAAGAGGCCGCGTTGAAGGACGACTACTTCGTCCAGCGCAAGCTCTACCCGAATGTCGATTTCTACAGCGGCATCATCTACAAGGCGCTGGGCATCCCCACCGACATGTTCACCGTGATGTTCGCCATCGCCCGCACTGCCGGCTGGGTCAGCCACTGGCTGGAGCAGCAGGAAGATCCGGAAAACCGCATCGGCCGTCCGCGCCAGATCTACACCGGCCACGCCAACCGCGACTACGTGCCGATGGACAAGCGCTGAGTTTCAGCAACATCGGTCGATCAGGAACGCCCCGCATTGCGGGGCGTTTTCGTTGGCGGCATCGCAGCGTCCGTTTTCCCGCAGCCTGCGTACGAACATGGACATTCGGCAATGTTGCCGAAGGCTGGCGGCAAGGTCGCTATGCGCATGCTGTCTCCCACAGGCACGGACCATCCCGATCCGTCGCCTGAACCAAGGGAGCATCCCATGCGTAAACCGATCACATCGATGGTGCTGGCGTTGGCAATGGCGATGGCCGGACTGTCCGCATACGCGGCCACGCCGCAGGCCGCGGCTTCGCAGCCGGCGCTCAACAAGCCGGCTGCGACGGCGCCGGCAAGCGCGTCCAAGACTGCCGTCAAGAAGTCCGTTGCCGTTGCATCCACCACGCGTTGCCGCGACGCCAAGGGCAAGTTCGAGCCTTGCGCGGTACCGGCGAAGAAGCAGACCTGCCGCGACAGCAAGGGCCGCTTCGCATCCTGCAAGAGTTGAGCCGTATCGTTCGTCGCGTTCGATCCCCCACCCTGAATCACGAGGCTTGCCATGAAGACTTCCATCGCGTTGCTGTCCCTTGCCCTGCTGGCCACCACCGGCGTCGCGTCCGCCCAGGACACGGCTGCTGCCAAGCCTGCAACGGCGTCCGCTACCAAGGCGCCTGCCAAGGCCAAGCATCATTCGTGGCGCCATTCGGCCAAGGCGAAGACGGCCAAGGCCGGTAATGCGGCTCCCGCCAAGACCAATTGATCCCGCGCCCTCGCAACGTTTCCCCGTCGTGCCCGTCCCGCTGCCTGTCTGGCGGGGCGGGTGCTTTTTTAACCTGCAGGCAGGCGCCGATTGCGCCAGACTTCGCGCATGAGTGATTGCCGGAACGACGCATGCGTGTGTTGATCGTCGAGGACGACCCGCAGACGGCCGCCTACCTGCGCAAGGGCCTGCAGGAAGATGGTCACGTCGTGGATCACGCCGACAACGGTCGCGATGGCCTGTTCCTGGCCAGCACTGAGCCTTACGACGCCATCGTGCTGGATCGCATGCTGCCCGGCCTGGACGGGCTGGCCGTGCTGCGGACGCTGCGTGGCGCCGGCAACGCCACGCCGGTGTTGCTGCTGACGGCACTGGGCGATGTCGAGCATCGTGTCGAAGGGTTGCGCGCCGGCAGCGACGACTACCTCACCAAACCCTTCGCCTACGCCGAACTGAGCGCGCGGCTGGACGGCATCGCGCGCCGCGGCAATGTCGCGGCCGTGGCGCCCGCAAGACTGGAGGTCGAGGATCTGGCGCTGGACCTGGCACGGCGCGATGCGAGCCGTGGCGGCCGGCGCATCGCGCTGCAGCCGCGCGAATTCCGCCTGCTCGAATACCTGATGCGGCATGCGGGCCGCGCGGTAACGCGGACCATGTTGCTGGAAGCGGTCTGGGACTATCACTTCGATCCGCAGACCAACGTGATCGACGTCCACGTCAGCCGCCTGCGACAGAAGATCGATCACGGCTTCGAGCGACCGTTGCTGCATACGGTACGTGGCGTGGGCTACAGGTTGGGGGAATAGTGGGGGGCATCTGGCCACGCCTGCATTCCACCAGCGCGCGGCTGGTGCTGGTGGTCGCGGTGGCGTTCCTCGTCGCATTCCTGCTGCTTGGCGCTGGCGTGTATGGGGGCGTTCTGGCCAGCCTGGATCGCGATACCCGCGAATTCGTGCGCTCGGATGTGGACGACCTGTTGGCGCTGGAGCGCAATGCCGGCCGTCGCGCGCTGCTGGGCGAGATCGATACCCGCGCGCACGATCCGGATCGCAACGACTTGCTCTACGCGGCATTCGACCATGGAGGTCGGCGCACCGCCGGGTTGTCGCTGGCGATGCGCTCGCCTCCCCGCGATGGATGGCGAACATTCCGCGACACCAGCGTGCCGGATCGGCCGCGCGTCATCGCCTTGATGGTGCCTCTTGCCGATGGCGGGCACCTGTTGGCCGGCATGCGAACCCGTGCCGAAGATGGATTCCTGGCCTCGATGCAGCGGGCGGCCTTGCTGGCGGTCTTGCTGGCCGCGCTCTGTGGATTGCTGGTTGGCTGGCTGACCTCGCGTTGGGTGGGGGCTCGCTTGGCACGCCTGGACGACGCCACCCGCCGCATCACCGAAGGCGAGTTGGCCCTGCGCGTTCCGGTCGACGGTACCGGCGACCCGTTCGACCGGATTGGTGCGCGCTTGAACGCGATGCTCGACCGCATCGATTCCCTGGCCGATGGCGTCCGCCACGCCACCGACCACATCGCCCACGACCTGCGCACGCCATTGGCGCGCATGCGCAACCGGCTGGAGAGCTTGCGCGACGATCCCGGCATCGATGCGAAGGGTCGTGCGGGGCTGGACACGGCGTTGACGGAATCCGACCAGATGTTGCAGACCTTTTCGGCACTGTTGCGCTTGTCCAGGATCGAAGCACAAACAGCCGAAACCGGGCTGCCGCTCGATCTGGCACGGATCGTCGCCGATGCGCTGGAACTGTACGCGCCGGTCGCGGCGGAGCAAGGCATGCAGCTATCCGAGCGTATCGCGCCGGCGCCGATGCGTGGTGATGCCGATCAGTTGTTCCAGGTCGTGGTGAACCTGCTCGACAACGCCGTGCGCCATGCACGTGCGGGCGGCGAGATCGCGGTGTCCATCGATCAGGATGCGGATAGCGTGATGCTGGAGGTGGCCGATCGCGGCCCGGGCGTGCCGGTTGCGGCTGTCGGCCGGATATTCGACCGTTTCGAGCGGCTGGAACCGAGCCGTGGCACGCCCGGCAACGGACTGGGCCTGAGCCTGGTGCGGGCGATCGTGATCCGCCATGGCGGACGCATCGAGCTGGAGGATAACCAGCCGGGGTTGCGGGTTCGCCTGCGATTCCCGGCGGCAGCCGAGGGTCAGTCCGAAGCTTCGTAGCCGGCAATCTCGTCTTCGGCCAGCAGCATCCGCAGTTGCGAAACCGAGGCACGCCGCATCGGCTTCTCGTCGATGCCGGACAGTGGCGCCTGGCGCAACACGTCGGCTGGCAACACGGTCACGTCGAAACTCAGGTTCTCGGTGGAAAACAGCCAGACTGGGAAATCGCCTTCGCGCTCGCGATCCAGCCGCAGATGGCGGCTGCGCGATTCCGCAGGCACGCCGTGTTCCTCGAAGTGGCGCGACACCGCATCGGCATCGTCGCTATGCAGGTGCAGGGCGACCGCGGTGTTGGCGTCGGCGGTGCCTTCCAGTACCGGGCCGACCAGACGCGGCTCGAAGTCGCTGAAGAATTCCAGTGCACGCATCGCGGCTTCGCGGCGGCGGCGGACTTCGGCGGTCTGGTCGCTGCCCAGGAACAGGCGCTGGTATTCGCGCAGGGCATCCTCGATCTCGCGGTTGCGCGGCAGCGAGGCATCGTCATGGATGCCTAGCCGCTGCGCGGCCTTGAGCTTGGCCTGGTGATAGTCGCGGATGCCGCCTTCGGCCATCAGCCTGGCGGCTTCGGAGGCGAGGTGCTGGCGTCGTTCGCGGGTACGGGTTTGCGCATGGGTATGCGCGTGCAGCTTGGCGTGCTGGCGGCTGTTCGGCATCGCGTATCCCCGGTACGGCCTGTGCCGACTGTACCGGAGCGCGCCGAAGCGCGCATCAAGGCTTTTTCGCGGGCCTCAGAAGATGTCGAAGGCTTCCTCGGCCGGCTCGGTGTTTTCCTCCGGCGTGATGTCCATCTCGCTTTGCATGCGCTCCTGGTCTTCCACCTTCAACCATTCGACTGCACCGTTGGCCTTGACCTGCACCATGCCCTCCGGCGGATCCAGGTTGCGCGCGGGCTGGTCCTTGAGCGCGACTTTCATGTAGTTGATCCAGATCGGCAGTGCGGCCTTGCCGCCGTATTCGCGGTAGCCCAACGACTTGAAGTCGTCGCGGCCCACCCAGACGGTGGTGACGTACGGGCCACCAAAGCCCGAGAACCAAGCATCACGGTGGTCGTTGGTGGAGCCGGTCTTGCCGCCCACATCGTCGCGCCCCAGCACCTTGGCGTCGGTCGCAGTGCCGCGCTGGACCACGTCGCGCATCATCGATTGCAGCTGCCAGGCCACGCGCGGGTCGATCGCGCGCGGCGCCACCACCAAGGTCGGGTCGACGTCCTTGGCCGGCTTCGGTTTCGATGTGGTGGCGGTTGCCGGCTTGCCGGCGTCGGCGGCGACATTGGCCGCAGCGCCGGCCGGGCCGAAATCGAAACCATCAACCTTGGTCTGCGCCACCGTCGTGGCCGGCTGCCCGGGCGCCTGTACGACCGCGCAGTACGGGCAGGCGGTCGGTGGCTTCTCCTTGAACAGCTCCTTGCCGTCGCGGTCGCGCACGCTGTCGATGAACCAGGGCGTGACCAGGAAGCCGCCATTGGCGAAGGCGGTGTAACCACGTGCGACCGACAGCGGGGTCAGCGAGGCGGTACCCAGCGACATCGACAGGTTGGGTGGCAGGCTTTTTTCGTCGAAGCCGAAATGGCTGATGTAGCGACGCGCGTAGTCGACGCCGATGGCATCCAGCAGTCGCACCGAGACCAGGTTGCGCGATTGCACCAGCGCTTCGCGGACCCGCATCGGGCCGGCGAAATTTCCGCTGTCGTTCTGCGGACGCCAGATGTGCCCAACGCGATCCTTGAATACCACGGGTGCGTCCAGCACGATCGAGGCCGGGTTGAAACCGCGCTCGAACGCCGCCGCATACAGGAACGGCTTGAAACTGGAGCCGGGTTGGCGCTTGGCCTGCGTCGCGCGGTTGAACTTGTTGCCGGCATAGCTGAAGCCGCCGACCAGCGCGCGTACGGCGCCGTTGTCGGCATCCAGCGAGACCAGCGCGGTTTGCGCGCGCGGGAGTTGGTCGATCACCCAGGCCGGCGCTGCTTCCGGCTTGTCGGCATTGCCGCGGCGCAAGCGCACCACATCGCCACGCTGGGCGACGGAAGCGCCACTTTTGCCGGTCCAGCCGGTGGCGGCGCTGCCCAGGCTGAGCTCGCTGCCATCGGCCAGCACGACCTGCAAGTTGCCACCATCGCTACCCGTCACGACTGCCGGCAACAGGCCGCCTTGCGTCGGTGTGTTGCGCAGCAGGCGGCCGATGGTCTTGTTGTCCGCACCCGCCGGGATTTCCACCTGCTGCTCGGGCTTCCGCCAGCCATGGCGGTGGTCGTACACGCGCATGCCCTGGATCACGGCCTGATCCGCCGCGGCCTGCAGGCCGGGGTCGATGGTGGTGGTGACGTGGTAGCCCTTGCTGAGCACGTCCTCGCCAAAACGGGCAATCATCTCCTGACGCACCATTTCCGCCACGTAGGGCGCATAGACCTCGATCTGGCGTTCGTGCGGTGTGGCGTGCATGGGCGCGGCCTTGGCGGCTTCGGCCTCGGCGGCGCTGACGTAACCCAGCATGGCCATGCGTGGCAGGATGTAATGGTCGCGACGCTCGCGGTTGCGCGTCGGGTTGTCCAGCGGATTGCCGCTGGACGGGAACTTGGGTGTGCCGGCGAGGGTGGCGGCTTCGTCCAGGGTCAGCTCGCCAAGCTTCTTGCCGTAGTAGAACTCCGCTGCCGCAGCCACGCCGTAGGCGCGGTTGCCGAAGAAGCTCTTGTTGAGGTACAGGCCGAGGATCTCGTCCTTGCTCAACTCGCGTTCCATCTTCATCGCCAGCAGCATTTCACGCAGCTTGCGGGTGTAGCTGACCTCGGTGCTCAGGAAGAACTGACGGGCGACCTGCTGGGTGATGGTGGAGCCGCCCGGCACGTTCTTGCTGCCGGTGGTCAGCACCAGCCAGATCGCGCGTCCGGTGCCTTTGTAGTCCACACCGTGATGCTGGTAGAAACGATCGTCTTCGGCTGCCAGGAACGCATGCTTCACGCGGTCGGGAACCGCCTTGATGTCCACCGGGTAGCGGCGCATTTCCCCGAACAGTCCCATCAGTCGGCCGTCGTTGGCATAGACATACATGGGCTCCTGCAGTTCGGTGGTGCGCAGGGTCTGCACGTCCGGCAGGCGTGAAGAAATGCTCATCACCAGAAGTGTGATGGCGATCACACCGATGACGGCAAGCGTGGCGCCGCCCAGCAAAATCAGGCGCAGGGTGCGGGGGATGCGGGGCATCGACACGGAATCCGATTGCGGGTTTGATGGCCGCGGAGTATAGAGGAGGCCTCCGTGAGGACGCGGCATGCAGGGGGCGGCCGGTTTGTCCGGGACACTGCGTTAGTCGGAAACAAGGCAACTGGGGGAGACTGGATTCCGGGGTGGCGCAGTGGGGCGATTAGTGACAAGGGTTGCCATTGTGTGAAAAGTCCGTTATTCATGTACTGAAGCACCAAGTGCGCGTAAGCGCCCGTGGGAAGGGGAGATACCGTGGGTTTCGTGACGAAAACGCAATCGCCGTTGATCGGCGTCGACATCAGTTCGACTGCGGTCAAGCTGCTGCAGCTGACGCGTACCGGGGATCGTTACCGGGTCGAGCACTATGCGGTGGAGCCACTGCCGCCGAGTGCCGTGGTCGAGAAGAATCTGGTCGAGATCGAGGCTGTCGGCGATGCGATCCGCCGCGCAGTGGCCCGGTCGGGTTCGCGCACCAAGTTCGCCGCCGCTGCGGTGCCGGGTTCCTCGGCGATCACCAAGGTGATCCCGATGCCCGCGGATTTCGACGAAGACGACATGGAGTCACAAATCGAGCTGGAAGCGGTGAACTACGTGCCGTATCCGGTCGAGGAGGTGAACCTCGATTTCGAAGTGCTGGGCCCGATGCCCGGCAATAGCGAGATGGTGCAGGTGCTGCTGGCCGCATCGCGATCGGAGAACGTGGAGGTGCGCGTCTCCGCGCTAGAGCTGGGCGGTTTGACCGCCAAGGTCATCGACGTCGAGGCCTTCGCCATCGAAAACGCCTATGCGCTGATGGCAGGTGGCCTCAATGTGCCGCGCGATGGCTTGGTGGCACTGGTCGACGTCGGCGCCACCATGACCACGCTCAACGTATTGCGTGGTGGGCGCAGCATCTACACGCGCGAACAGGTGTTCGGCGGCAAGCAGTTGACCGACGAGGTCATGCGTCGCTACAGCCTGAGCTACGAGGAAGCCGGCCTGGCCAAGCGCCAGGGCGGGCTGCCGGAGAGTTACGAAATCGAAGTGCTGGATCCATTCAAGGAAGCGATGGTTCAGCAGGTGAGCCGCTTGCTGCAGTTCTTCTACGCCGGTAGCGAGTTCAACCGCGTGGATCAGGTCGTACTGGCCGGTGGTTGCGCCTCTATCCCGGGCATTGCCGGGATGGTCGAGGAACAGTTGGGCGTGTCGACGGCGATCGCCAATCCGCTTGCGAACATGACCCTGGGCCCGCGCGTGCAGGCACATGCCCTGGCGCAGGACGCGCCTGCCCTGATGATCGCCTGCGGGCTCGCACTGAGGAGCTTCGACTGATGGCCAGGATCAATCTCCTCCCGTGGCGCGCGGAGCGCCGCAAGCTGCGCCAGAAGGATTTCCTCGGAATGCTGGCGCTCGCCGTGGTTGCCGGGTTGCTGGCATCGTTCCTGCTCATCGGATGGTACAACGCCAGGATCAGCAACCAGACTGCGCGTAACGAGTATCTGCGTGGCGAGATCACCAAGGTCGACTCCCAGATCAAGGAAATCGAAGAGCTCGACAAGAAGAAGAGCAAGCTGCTGGCGCGCAAGGAAGTGATCGAGCAATTGCAAGCCAACCGTTCACAGATGGTGCATCTCTTCGATTCACTGGTGCGTACCATTCCTGATGGCGTCAGCCTGACTTCGATCAAGCAGGAGGGGGATATCCTTACCCTCGGCGGCCGCTCGCAGTCCAATGCGCGCGTTTCCACTTACATGCGCAATCTGGAAAGTTCTGGCTGGATGACCAACCCCGATCTGAACGTGATCGAGGCCAAGGCAGGTAACCCGGGGCTTCCGTACGAGTTCAACCTCAAGGTCAAGCTGGCCAATCCGAATGCGCCAAAGGACGGCGAAGAAGCCGCTTCTTCCGCGAATACGCCGGCAGCGCCGTCCGTAGCGCCTGCAGCAGGGGGGCCGCACAGTGAGCAAGAAACAGCTGAGCTTGCGTGAGTTGGACTTCAACAACATTGGGCAATGGCCGCAGAACGCCAAGATCGGGTTTTGCGCGCTTCTTGCGGTGCTGATCCTGATTCTGGCCTGGTTCTTGTTCGTGAGCGACAAGAAGACCGAGCTGGAAGGGCTGCAAGGGCAAGAGACCAACCTTCGCACCGAGTTCGAAACCAAGCAGGGCCGCGCCGCAAACCTCGAGCCGCTCAAGCAGCAACTTGCGCAAATGGAGCAGCAGTTGCAGCAGATGCTGCGGCAGTTGCCCAGCAAGACCGAGATGCCTGATCTCATCGTCGACATTTCGCAGACCGCGCTCGCAACCGGTATCCAGAACGAACTATTCCAGCCTGGCCCAGAGGCTCCGAAGGAGTTTTACGCGGAAAAACCGATCGCATTGCGGATGGTCGGTACCTACCATCAGTTCGGTGCATTCGTGAGTGGTGTTGCCTCCTTGCCGCGTGTGGTGATCATGACCATGCACGACATTTCGTTGCAACCGAAGGACGCCAAGACGAATCCGAATGCCAGGATCGGCCCGAATACCGCGCTCGAACTGGCCGGCACGGTGAAGACGTACCGCTATCTGGATGAAGAAGAGACTGCGGCGCAAGCGACTGCGGCCACTCCCGCTGCGCCCGCTTCGGCAACCCCGCCCGCCAAAGGAGGGGCCTGACATGCGCGCGAATCACGACCGAAACGCCCGTTTGATCGGCACCGTATTGCTGGCCGCGACGTTGGCTGCCTGTGGTGGCGGCAAGAGCGACCTTGAAAAATGGGTTGCGGAAGTCAAGGCCAGGCCAGCGCCGCCGCTGGATCCTCTGCCCGTGATGCAACAATTCGAAACTTTCGAATATGCCGCACAGAACTTGCGCGATCCGTTCAGTGAAGCCTTCAGCGGCGGCGGGAGCAGCGGCCCGCGGCCTGACCCGGGTCGGCGCAAGCAGACACTGGAACAGTTTCCGCTGGACAGCCTGGATATGGTCGGCACGATTGGCAAGGGGGCGGGCTTGGTATCGCTCGTGCTGGCGCCCGACAAAGTGACCTATCGGGTGCGCCCCGGCGCTTACCTGGGTCAAAGCGATGGGCGGGTCACCGCCGTTTACGAAGACCGGATCGAACTGGTCGAACTGGTTCCGGATGGCGCGGGTGGTTGGCTGGAACGGCCGGCGACCATTGCGCTCGAAGACAATTGATTGGGGGATAGACCGATGACCGTGACCAACGTCAAGCAAGTGCGGCCTGTGCGGCGCCCCTCGTCCCTAGGCGCCTGCGCAGTCGGGCTGGCCGTGGGTCTGTATGCGGCCAGTGCCGGCGCACTCCCCGTGATTGCCACCGTCACGATGGCGCAGTCCGCAACCGGTGCCATGGCGGATCCCGCCAGGCATACGCCCGGTGCGGTTGCTGTCTCGGCGATCGACTTCAAGCGCGGCGATGGAGGCTCGGGCAAGCTCATCCTGCGCTTCAATGGTGAAGGCGCCGCCCCGGATCTCAGGAACACGAGCTCTGGCGTCGTCGTCGATATCGGCAATGCGCAATTGCCGGCCTCGCTGCAACGTCCGATCAACGTGTCGGATTTCGCCACGCCCGTGCAGCGCATTGATGCCCGCGCGACCAGTAGCGGTGCGCAACTCGTACTTGGCACCAAGGGTACGTTCGAGTCGATGGCCTACCAGAGCGGCAGCGATTACATCGTCGAGATCGTGCCGCGCGCCACCCCGGTGGCCGTCGCGTCGAAAACGGTTGCCCCGGCGATGGGCGCGGCGATGGGCGCCACCAGCAGCAGTTCCAGTGTTCGCTACAGCGGCAAGCCGGTGACCTTCAACTTCCAGGACGTGCCCGTGCGCACCGTCCTGCAGCTGATCGCCGAAGAGTCGAATCTCAACATCGTGGCCGCCGACACCGTGCAAGGCAATGTCACCTTGCGCCTGATCAACGTGCCATGGGATCAGGCGCTCGACATCGTCCTGCAGGCAAAATCGCTGGACAAGCGCCGCAGCGGCAATGTGGTCTGGGTGGCTCCGCAGGCGGAAATCGCCAAGTTCGAGCAGGACAAGGAAGATGCGCGCATCAGCCTGGAAGAGCGTGCAGAGAAAGTAACGGAATACATTCCGATCAACTACGGCAATGCCGAAGATATCGCCAAGCTGCTCACCGAAGAAAGCAAGGGTAATAACAACCAAGGTGGCAGCGGTCAGGGCGGGGGCGGCCAGAACAGTAATCAGGATCGCGGCTTCCTGTCCTCGCGCGGCAGCATCAGCTTCGACAAGCGCACCAATACGTTGCTGGTCATCGACATCCCGCAGCGCGTTGCCAACATCCGCAACCTGGTGCAGCAGCTGGACAAGCCGGTCGACCAGGTGGTGATCGAGGCGCGCATCGTGATCGCCAGCGAATCGGTCGCGCGCGAATTGGGCGCGAAGTTCGGTATCAGCGGCAACAAGAACAATGTTTCCTACGCAGGCGATCTGGGCACCACGCTGGAGAACCGCAACTCTGTGACGAGCACGAATAATGCCAACAACGCGCTCTACACCAATGCACTGACGACATATCTGAATGCAAACCCGGGTGGCAGTGCATCGGATGCCGCCGCACCGCAGCCGCCCGGCTCCGGCAACTGGAACACGAACACTCCGACCTACGGCGTCAACACGATCACTCGTGGGCTGATGAGCAACCTGCCGGCTGTGCTGACGGGTGCCAATGCCGGCTCGCTGGCGCTCTCCATCCTCAACGCCGGTTACCTGCTGGATGTGGAGCTCTCCGCGATCCAGACGCAGGGGCGCGCGGAAGTCATTTCCAACCCGCGCATCGTCACCAGCAACCAGAAGGAATCGGTGATCAAGCAGGGCAAGGAAGTCGGTTATCTGACGGTGACAGGTGGCCAAGCGGGTAATGTCCCGACCGTGCAGTTCAAGGAGGCCTTGCTGGAGCTGAAGGTCACCCCGACGATCACCAACGATGGTCGAGTGTTCCTCAACCTGGGCGTCAAGAAAGACGAGCTGGACGGTTACGTCAATTTGGGGTCATTCGGCCAGGTGCCGCAAATCGCAAAGCGTGAAGTCAACACTGCAGTACTGATCGACGATGGACAAACCGTGGTCATCGGAGGCGTGTACGAGTTCAGCGACAGCACCGACATCAGCAAGGTGCCTTTCCTTGGCGATATTCCCCTGCTCGGGAACCTGTTCCGCAACAAGAACCGCACCAAGCAAAAAGCGGAGTTGTTGATCTTCGTGACCCCGAAGGTCATGCGCGTCGCCCAGCGCTGATCGGCGAGCCGAATGCAACGACGAATCGGGGGCCGCAAGGCTCCCGATTCCGTTTCAGGGCGTGGAAACGACCGTTCATTCGTTTTGGCCCGTGGCATGCGAACCTTTGGCAACGCAGATGGTCGAACGGGTCTGCATTCCGAGGACATCATGGACACGCCCAATCCGGATATTTCACGCCTGCACGACGCCTTCCGCAGCCTGCGTGAAAGCCTGTCGCAGGAGATCGTGGGCCAGGCCGCGCTGATCGAACGCCTGCTGATCGCGCTGCTTGCAGACGGCCATTTGTTGGTCGAAGGTGCGCCAGGCTTGGCCAAGACCACCGCGATTCGCGCGCTTGCCTCGCGGCTGGAAGCCGATTTTGCCCGCGTCCAGTTCACTCCTGACCTATTACCGGCGGATCTCACCGGTACCGAGGTCTGGCGCCCGCAGGACGGACGCTTCGAATTCCAGTCCGGGCCGATCTTCCACCCGATCCTGCTTGCCGACGAGATCAACCGTGCACCGGCGAAGGTGCAGTCAGCATTGCTGGAAGCGATGGGCGAACGTCAGGTCACCGTGGGTCGGCAGACTTATCCCTTGCCGGACTTGTTCCTGGTCATGGCGACACAAAATCCGATCGAGCAGGAAGGTACCTTTCCGCTGCCGGAGGCGCAGCTGGATCGTTTCCTGATGTACGTCCGCATCGGCTATCCCGAGGCCGATGCCGAAACCGAGATCCTGAGGCTTGCGCGCGAACGCGCACGCGCTGCGCTGCGTCTGGATGCATCGACGCCAGCAAGGATGCCGATGGCCGACGTATTCGCGGCGCGGCAGGCCGTGCTGGATCTGCACATGGCGCCTGCGTTGGAGCGCTATCTGGTCGAACTGGTGCTGGCTTCGCGCAATGCCGCCCGCTACGACGCGGTGCTGGCCAAACGCATCGCCTGGGGTGCCAGTCCGCGCGGTTCGATCGCGCTGGAACGTTGCGCTCGCGCTCGGGCATGGCTTGCCGGACGCGATTTCGTCACACCGGAAGACGTGCGTGCGGTTGCACCGGACGTGTTGCGGCATCGCGTGCTGCCCAGCTACGAAGCAACGGCAGAGGGCTGGGACGGCGACAGGCTGGTCACGGAGCTGTTGCAGCGGGTGCCGTTACCCTGAGCGCTGCGATGCCGCGGAACGCACCCATGGCGGATGCCGGTTCGGGCGTGGCGGCCACGCTGCCGGAACTCATAGCGCTGCGCGCATTGGTGCAGGGGCGGCGTGGCGCGCGGCAGGGTCGGCACGGCCTGCAGGGACACGCGCTTTCCAACCTGCGCGGGCGCGGCATGGAATACGCCGAATCGCGCGAGTATGCGCAGGGCGATGATGCCCGCCACATCGACTGGCGATTGACCGCGCGCAGCGGCCGCACCCATACCAAGCTGTTCCAGGCCGAACGCGAGCGGCTTACCCTGATCGTGGCGGATACGTCGCCTGCGCTGTACTTCGGCACCCGCACGCGCTTCAAATCCGCGCAGGCCGCGCGTGCCGGGGCACTGGCTGCCTGGATCGCGGTGCGTGACGGCGATCGCGTTGCGGCCTTGCGCGGATCGAATGGCGAAGCGCCGATCGCGCCGGCATCGGGCCCGCGCGGCGCACTGCGGGTATTGGATGCGCTGGTGCGCTGGTATGCGCAATCGCCGCCAGACGATGCGGGCCTGGCGGTCGCACTCGATCACGCCCGCCGTTTGCTGCGCCCCGGTGCGCGCATGCTGGTGTTGGCCGATCCCGCCAGCGTCGCCGCAGTGCCTACCGAACGCTGGCCTGCATTGGCCATGCACCATGAACTGATCGTGCTGCTGCTGACCGATCCGCTGGAACGCTCGCCACCAGCCGCACGCTTGCCATTTGCATCGTCCGCCGATGCGCGGATCCAGCTGGGCCTGGATGCCGCCGGCACCCGCCAGCGCTGGCGGCAGGAGTTCACGGCACCGATGGACGCTGCGTTGGAAACGCTGCGTGCGCGTGGCATCCGCACGATGGAACTGTCGAGTGCCGCCCCCAGCGATGCATGGCTGCCGTTGCTCGACCGCAAGGGCGGCTTGCGATGAACCCACCGCTCAAGTTGCCCCACGAAGCGCTCCATTCGGCCATCGCGCCGTCGTGGTGGCCACCAGCGCCCGGGTGGTGGCTGGTCGTGGCGGCAGTCGTGATTGTCATCGTAATGGTGGCGTGGTGGCGTGTGGCCGCACGTCGCCGCCGTGCCGCGATCCTGCGCCTGTTCGATGAAGTGCTCGTTCGTGCGCAAACCCCGTCGCAAGAAATCGCGGCGATGTCCGAACTGCTGCGTCGCGCGGCACGCCGCAAGGGCCCTTCCGCCGATACGCTGGACGGCGAGGCGTGGCTGCGTTTCCTTGATGCGGGGATGCCGCAGCCGATATTCAGCGCTGGCGCAGGCGGCCTGCTGCGCGACGGCGCATTCCGTGCGGACATCACCCGACATGAAAGCGACGCCTTGCGTGGCATCGCGCGCCAGCGTTATCTGCTGTGGATGCAGGACGCATGAGCGCCTTGCGTGACCTGCTAGCGCTGGATGGTTTCGCCTGGCAATGGATGTTGCTGGCGATCCCGCTGCCATGGTTCGTGCATGTACTGATGCCGTCCCGCAGCGGCAACCAGGCGGCCCTGCGCGTGCCGTGGGACGAACGGCTGCATCGCATCGCCAATGCCGGCGCACTCGCTGCGAAACCGCGCGGTTTCCCGTGGCTGATGTTCTTGGCATGGTGCCTGCTGTGCATCGCTGCGGCGCGCCCGCAACAACTCGGCCCCGCCATCGCACCACCGCAAGTCGGGCGCGACCTGATGCTGGCCGTCGATCTGTCCGCGAGCATGGGCGAAGAGGACATGGCGCTGGGCGGCCGCGTCGTCGACCGCCTGACCGCGGCCAAGGCGGTGCTTGCGGATTTCCTTGATCGCCGTGTCGGCGATCGCGTCGGCCTGGTGGTGTTCGGCGAGCGCGCCTATGCACTGACGCCGTTGACGTTGGATCGCGACAGCGTGCGCGAGCAACTCGGCAGCAGCGTGGTCGGCATGGCCGGACGCGCGACTGCAATCGGCGATGCCATCGCGCTTTCGACCAAGCGCTTGCAGAAACAACCCGTGGATCAGCGTGTACTGATCCTGCTCACCGACGGCGTCAACACCGCCGGTACGCTGGATCCGCAGAAGGCCGCGCAAATCGCCCGCGACAACGGCGTGCGCATCCACGCCATCGCCTTCGGCGGCGATGGTGGCGCGCTGTCGGTCTTCGGGTTCCAGTTGCCGATGAGCGGCGATGCGGTGGACGAGGCCGGCTTGCAGCGCATTGCCACGCTGACCGGCGGGCGCTTCTTCCGCGCGCGCGATACCGACGCGTTGGCCGGCATCTACGCCGAGATCGACAAGCTCGAACCGATCGAGCGGCAGGGCCGCGCGGTACGACCGAAGGTCGAACGCTACCCGTTGCCGCTCGGGTGGGCGTTGGCGATCGGCATGCTCGCGCTGCTGCTGCGGAGGCGGGGATGAGCGCTTTGTTCGCCGATCTTGGAGCGCTGCATTTCATGCGTCCGTGGTGGCTGCTCGGCTTGCTTGCCTTGCCGGTGGCCGCTTGGTGGTGGCGCGCACAGGCGCGTCGGCGCAGCGTGTGGCAGGACGCGGTGGATCCGCACCTGTTGCCGCACTTGCTGGTGCCTGCCGATCGCTCACCTCGTCGCGGGTTGGCGCGGTGGTCGGGGTTGCTGGCTGCGGCGCTGGCCGTGCTGGCGCTGGCCGGCCCCGGCGTGCGCAAGGCCGAATATCCCTTGTGGCAAACCAAGGCGCCGCTGGTGATCGCGCTGGATCTGTCGAGCGCGACACTGGCGCGCGACTTGCCGCCATCGCGGCTTGCGCAGGCGCGCGCCAAGATCGCGGCCCTGCTGCGCGAACGCGTCGGCGGACAGGTTGCGCTGGTGGTGTTCGCCGACGATGCCTACACCGTGGCACCGCTGACCGAGGATGCCGCCAACGTGGCGTTGTTCCTGGATGCGCTGGCGCCGGACGTGATGCCCGAAGACGGGCACCGCGGCGACCGCGCCATCGCCTGGTCGCAACGCCTACTGCGCAGTGCCGGTTTCGACCAAGGCGAGATCCTGTTGCTGACTGATCGCGCCGATGGCGAGGCCATCGCCGAGGCCGCGCGCGCGCGCGCAATCGGTTATCGCGTTTCGACGATCGGATTGGGCACCGCGCAGGGTGGCGTATTCGACATACAAGCCGGATTGGGTAATGCGAAGCTCGATGCCAAAAGCCTGCAGCGACTGGCTGCGGCAGGTGGCGGTGGATACCACGTGTTGACCGCAGGCGAAGCCGATTTGCGCGCCCTGGGCGTGCTGGATCCGCAGGCAGGCGATGGCGCGGCCGCGCGTGGCGAAAAAATCGCCAGCTGGCGAGACGACGGCTACTGGCTGCTGCCACTGGTAATGCTGTTTTCCTTGCCCTTGTTCCGTCGTGGCGGTGCGACACTGGCCTTGCTGATGCTGGCGCTGTGGTTGCCGATGCCGCCCGCGCAGGCGCAGGATGCGGGCAACCTGTGGCGCCGCGCCGACCAGCAGGCCTATGCGCGAATGCAGGAAGGCGTCGCCGCTTACCGCAAGCAGCAGTACGATGCAGCCATCGAAAAATTCAACGGCGACCACTCTGCCGACGGGCAATACAACCTGGGCAACGCGCTGGCCAAGGCCGGCCGCTATGACGAGGCGATTGCCGCCTACGATCGTGCCTTGAAGCGGCGTCCCGGGATGCAAGACGCCGTCGCGAACCGCAAGGCAGTAAAGATGGCGAAAGAGCGCAAACTGCCACCCAGCAAGCAGAGCCAGCAACAGCAACAGCAACAGCAACAGCAACAGCAACAGCAACAGCAGCAGCAACAGCAACAGCAACAGCAACAGCAACAGCAACAGCAACAGCAACAGCAACAGCAACAGCAACAGCAACAGCAACAGCAACAGCAACAGCAACAGCAACAGCAACAGCAACAGCAACAGCAACAGCAACAGCAACAGCAACAGCAACAGCAACAGCAACAGCAACAGCAACAGCAACAGCAACAGCAACAGCAACAGCAACAGCAACAGCAACAGCAGAAAGATCGGCAGTCCACGCCGGACAAGCCTTCTGACGCACGGCAACAGCAGCAGGCCGATGCCGCACAGCGGCAGCGCATGCAGGAGGCAATGCACAAGCAGCAGCAACAGCAACAGCAACAGCAAACGCAGGGTCAGCCGAAGCAAGCACCCAAGGAAACACCGGAGCAGCGCGAACGACGCATCGCCAACCAGGCACAACTGCAACGCGTGCCCGACGACCCGGGTGCGTTGCTGCGCACCAAACTGCGGCTGGAGTACGAACGCCGGCAAGGGCGCCTGCAATGAGTCGCGTGTTTGCAAGGTTTTTGCTGTTGCTGGTGGTGTTCACGGCGTTGCCGGTCTCGGCGCAGACGCGTGCATGGCTTGATCGTGCGCAGATCACCTATGGCGAAACCGCCACGCTCAACATCGAGACTTCCGCCTCGGTGCAGTCGATCGACTACAGCCCGCTGTCCGCGCAATTCGACATCGCAGGACAGACCGTGCGCCGCAGTTTCGAAATGGTGAACGGACAGTCGCGCGCGAAGTCGCTGTTCGCCGTGGGCATCCGCCCGCGCGGGCCGGGCGTGCTCACCGTGCCGGCCTTGCGCATTGACAATGTGGACACCACGCCGATGCGGCTGACCGTCTTGCCACCCTCGGTGCAGCCTGCCGGCGGCGACGCCGATGCCTTCGTGGAAACCGTGCTGGACGCTGTACAGCCCTACGTGCAGCAGGCGGTGGGCATGGTGGTGCGCCTGCACGTGGCGGTGCCGCTGCTGTCCGGCCAGCTCGACCAGGACGACGTCCCGGGCGCCAGCCTGCAGCGCGTGGGCGAGGACATCCAGTACCAGCGCGAGATCGGCGGTCGCCGCTATAACGTGGTCGAGCGCCGTTACCTGCTGGTTCCGGAGCGCAGCGGCGCGCTGGTGATTCCGGGCGCGCGCTTCAACGGGCAAGCGGTGGGGGGCTTCTTTGACAACATCTTCGATGACGGTCGCAAGTCGCTGTCTGCCGCCGCGCCGGTGAAGCGCCTGCAGGTGCTGGCGATTCCCGCCAGCGCGCCGCAGCCGTGGTTGCCGCTGCATGACCTGAAACTGCGCTATGTGCAATCGCCGCGCGCCGCGCGGGTGGGAGAAGCGGTGGCCATCGAACTGGAAGCCATCGCCGATGGCGCCAGTGCCAGCCAGTTGCCGCCACTGACCATTCCGGACAGCACGCAGGCACAGGTCTTCGCCGATCCGCCGCAATCGGACGAGCAGTTCATCGAAGGTCGACCGCGCACCACGTTGCGTCGGCGCATCGCCATCGTGCCGCTCAAGGCAGGTGCGTTGACGTTGCAGGGGCCACGCATCGACTGGTGGGATGCTGCCCAGGGCGTGGTGCGCACGGCGATGCTGCCGTCGCTGCAATTGCAGGTCGCACCCGGTTCCGTGCCCGCAACGACCGTCGATGACGGCGCGCCCATGTCGCCGCAGGTCGATGGCGCGGATACGAGAGCATCCGTGTCGACCATTGCACTCGGGCGTCATGCGCCGTGGTTGCTGCTGGTCGTGGTGCTGGCTGCGGCCTTCGCATGGTGGCGCTGGCGCATGCCGGTGGATGCGATGCCCGTCGCGGCAACGCAATCCTCGCCGCCTGAAGTCCAGGCGGCATCGTTGGCGGCTGCGTTGAAGCAGGGCGAGTTGGCGGCGATCGCGCATGCGCTTTGTACCGATGCCGGGATCCGTGGCGACGACTTGGATACCGTTCGCACGCGCTTGGACGATGCCGCGCAGGCCGAAGCGGTGGAGCGCCTGCAGTCGGCGCGTTGGGGTAGCGGCGATGCCGAATCCGCGCTCGCGGCGTTGCGCCGTGCGTTCGCCAAGGGCGCGCATTGGCGCAAGCCAGGAACCAAGAAGGAATCCCTGTTGCCGCCCCTGTATCCGGAGTAAGCGCCGTCGTTTGTTAAGCTCGACGCCTGTACGCACGGGATCGATGCAATGAGCGAAGCTGCCACCAAGAAGCTGCAACTGCACTGGAAGATGCTGATCGGCTTCCTGGCCGGCCTGGCGCTGGGCTTGGTCGCGCACTACGTCTCCGGCGCCGATGCGGGCTGGGTGAAATGGCTGACCACCTACGTGACGCAACCGGCGGGCACGCTGTTCCTGCGCCTGATCTTCATGCTGGTGATCCCGCTGCTGTTCTCCGCGCTGATCATCGGCGTGGCGGAGATGGGTGATGTGCGTTCACTCGGTCGGGTCGGCTGGAAAACGCTGGGCTACACCGTGGTCGCCTCGGGCATCGCGGTGGTGCTGGGCCTGCTGCTGGTGAACTGGCTGAAGCCGGGCAGTGGCGTGGATCCGGCCGCGGCGCAGGCGATGCTGGCGCAGGGCGCCGATCGTGCGAAGGACATCGTCAGCGGCATGGGGACGCAGCCGAAAGGACTGGATCTGCTGCTCGGCATCGTCCCCGACAACGTGGTGAAGGCGGCGGCGGACAACACCATCCTGGCGGTGATGTTCTTCGCGCTGATGCTGGGCATTGGCTTGGTGCTGACCCGCACCGAAGCCACCGAAACCCTGTTGCGCGGGATTGAAGGCCTGTTCCAGATTTCAATGACCCTGATCGGGTTGGTCATTCGCCTGGCCCCGTACGCGGTGTTCTGCTTCATGTTCAACCTGGCCGCGTTGTTCGGCTGGGATCTGCTGCGTTCGCTCGGCGCTTACGTGGGCGTGGTGGTGCTGGCGCTGGCGATCCACATGTTCGTGGTCTATTCGCTGATGCTGAAGTTCCTGGGCGGCTGGTCGCCGCGCAAGTTCTTCCGCGGCGTGCAGGAAGCGATGGTGATGGCGTTCTCCACCGCCTCGTCCAATGCCACCTTGCCGGTTGCGTTGCGCGTGGCCGAGGACGAATTGCACCTGCCGCGCAAGGTTTCGCGTTTCGTGCTGACCGTGGGCGCGACTGCCAACCAGAACGGCACCGCCTTGTTCGAAGGCGTGACGGTGCTGTTCCTCGCGCAGTTCTTCGGCGTGGAGCTGACGCTTGCCCAGCAGGCGACGGTGATGTTCGTCTGCATCCTGGGCGGCATCGGTACCGCCGGCGTGCCGGCGGGCTCGTTGCCGGTGGTCGCGCTGATCTGCGGGATGGTCGGTGTGCCGCCGGAGGGGATCGGCCTGATCCTGGGCGTGGATCGCTTCCTCGACATGTGTCGCACCACGCTGAACGTCACCGGCGACCTGATGCTGGCGACGGTGGTGTCGAAGGGCGAGGAAGAACCGAAAGCCGCATAGCCATTGGCTTTGCGCGGCGCGGTTCCGGATCGGGCCGCGCCCGTGGGACAATACGCCGCCCGCACGCCGCCGGGCGCCTCCCTGACGCCCCCATGACGACGCCTACCCGCCGCGATCTCGCCAACGCGATCCGTTTCCTTGCCATCGACGCCGTACAGGCCGCGAATTCCGGCCACCCCGGCATGCCGATGGGCATGGCGGACATCGCCGAAGTGCTGTGGAACGACTTCTACAAGCACAATCCCGGCAATCCGCACTGGGCGGATCGCGACCGTTTCGTGCTGAGCAACGGCCACGGCTCGATGCTGCAGTACGCGCTGCTGCACCTGTCCGGCTACGACCTGTCGATCGACGATCTGAAGCACTTTCGCCAGCTCAATTCCAAGACGCCGGGCCATCCCGAGAACTTCATGACGCCGGGCATCGAGACCACCACCGGCCCGCTGGGGCAGGGGTTGGCGAATGCGGTGGGTTTCGCGCTGGCGGAAAAACTACTGGCGCAGCGCTTCAATCGTGATGGCTTCGACCTGGTCGACCACCGCACCTGGGTATTCATGGGCGACGGCTGCCTGATGGAAGGCATCAGCCATGAAGCTGCCTCGCTGGCCGGTACCTGGGGCTTGCACAAGCTGGTCGCGTTCTGGGACGACAACCACATCAGCATCGACGGCAATACCGATGGCTGGTTCACCGATGACACGCCCATGCGTTTCGAGGCCTATGGCTGGAACGTGGTGCGCGGCGTGGATGGCCACGACCCGATCGAGATCAAGACCGCGATCGAAACCGCACTGAAGTCTTCGGACAAGCCGACGCTGATCTGCTGCCGCACTACGATCGGTTTTGGTTCGCCGAACAAGTCCGGCAAGGAGTCGTCGCACGGCGCGCCGCTGGGCAAGGACGAAGTGCAGGCCACGCGCGACGCGCTGGGCTGGCCCTACGCGGCCTTCGCAGTGCCGGCCGAGATTTACGCCGAGTGGAACGCGCGCGACAAGGGGGCGGTGTCCGAGGACGCCTGGAACGCGATCATGGCGCGCTATGCCGAAGCCTTCCCGACCGAAGCCGCCGAATTCCGCCGCCGCATGCGCGGCGAATTGCCGGGCGATTTCGCGGCGGATGCGCTGGCCTACGTCATCAAGACCCAGACCGATGCCGCCACCATCGCCAGCCGCAAGGCGTCGCAGAACGCGATCGAAGCCTATGCGCCGCTGCTGCCGGAACTGATCGGTGGCTCGGCGGATTTGGCGCACTCCAACCTGACCCTGTGGAAGGGCAGCAAGTCGGTGGCGAGCAACGATCCGAACGCCAACTACATCTATTCCGGCGTGCGCGAATTCGGCATGACCGCGATCAGCAACGGCTTGGCATTGCACGGCGGCTTTATCCCGTACGACGCCACCTTCCTGGTCTTCAGCGACTATGCGCGCAACGCGGTGCGCATGAGCGCGCTGATGGGCATCCGCGCGATCCACGTCTACACCCACGATTCGATCGGCCTGGGCGAAGACGGCCCGACCCACCAGCCGATCGAACACCTCGCCTCGCTGCGTTACATCCCGGACAACGATGTGTGGCGTCCCTGCGATGCGGTGGAGTCGGCGATGGCGTGGAAGTGCGCCATCCAGCGTGCGGATGGTCCTAGCTGCCTGATCTTCAGCCGCCAGAACCTGCCGCACCAGCCGCGTGACGAAGGCCAGTTGCTGGACATCGCGCGCGGTGGTTACGTGTTGAAGGACAGTGTGGGCGCGCCCGAACTCATCCTGATTGCCACCGGTTCGGAAATCGGCCTTGCCATGCAGGCCGCCGAACAGTTGGGCGATGGCGTGCGCGTGGTGTCGATGCCGAGCACCGATGTGTTCGACCGCCAGGAACAGTCCTATCGCGAATCCGTGTTGCCCACCGCCTGTCGCAAGCGCGTGGCGGTCGAAGCCGGCGTCACCGGCTTCTGGCGCAAGTACGTCGGCTTGGACGGCGCAGTGATCGGCATCGACACCTTCGGTGCCTCTGCGCCGATCGAAGCGCTGATGCCGCATTTCGGTTTCACCGTGGACAAGGTGGTTGCGGCGGCGAAAGCGCTGTAAGCGTTAGCTGCGCTGGGTGCGTGCCAGCGCGAAGCACAACAAACGCGCATAGAGCCGCTCCGGCAATCCTGATGGCGCATGCAATTGCATGCGCCGGATCGCCTCGTCATCCCGGGGACTGTTGGCAGTGAACGCCGCGAGGATGGTGCGCAGTTTCGCGGGCACGCTTGCCGTATTCGCTTTCAGCCACCCCAGCGCCAGCACCAGTCGCTGCTCGACTGGGGTGAAGTCGCTGCCCAGCGGATAATCGGGCAGGGTGCCATCGATGCGGGACGGGGCCAGCGCATCACGCACGGACTGCGCGGTGTTGCGCCGCCAGCGGCCTGGTGCAGTGAAATCCGCGCGCAGCTTGCGGCTGCGAATCGCCTCTTGCAGCAGCCCTCCTTGCGCAGAGGCATCGGAGATCGCGGCCATCGCGAGCACGCAATCCTCGTCCACCTTCCCGCGTAGATCGGCGATGCCGTATTCGCTGATGTAAACATCGCGCAGATGGCGTGGAATCGTGGTGTGTCCGTAGTTCCAGCGAACGTTCGATGCCGGCTTGCCATGCTCGTCGCGGGTGGCGCGCAACAACAACACCGAACGTGCATCGGGCAGCGCATGCGCCATCGCCACGAAGTTGTACTGGCCGCCCACGCCGGATACCACGCGCCCATCCGCCAGCCCGTCGGAGACCGCCGCCCCCAGCGCCGTGGCCATCATGCAGGTGTTGAAGAAGCGCGCGTCGCGGCGTTGCAAGCGTTCCAGCGTCTCGTTGCCGCCGTACAGTTCATTGACTTCGCTAACCCGGCGCATGCCGATGCCGCGGCGGGTGGCATCGTCCAGTGTGTGCAGCCAATCGTAGAAGTCCGGTGAACCGAGGTAGAAGGCGCCATGCAGGAATTCGCCTTCGCGTTCGATGCGCTGTCGGTCGGCATGATCCGCGGTGCCGTCGGCGTCGCGCCGCATCAATGCTTCGTCGTCCACCACCTTGCGACGCATGACGCCGGTCTGTACCAGCTTGCGGAAACCTTCGTTGATCATCTCGCTGCAGCCGTACAGGCCGTGCTCGAACGGGCCGAGCCCGCCGCTGGCGATCACCGCGGGGTGCGATTCGATCGCCGGGTCGAGCGCATGCAGTACGCGGCGGTAGGCGGCGTTGTCGGCATGGCGCAGCACCAGCGCATGGCACAGCGCATCCGACAAGGCGCCGATGCCGATCTGCAGGGTGCCGCCATCGCGCACCAGTGCGCTGGCATACAGGCCGATGGCATGTTCGGTATCGCCCACTGGTTCACGCGGCAGCGCGAACAATCGCGGATACGGCGGTGGCGGCTGCACCACGATGTCGAACCAGCCGGCATCGACCTCGGCCACGCCGCCCAGCCAGGGCAGGTGCGGATCGATTTCCGCCACCAGCAGCGGGCGTGGCAGGCCATGGGCGACGATGGCATCGACCGCGTCGAAGGTGAGGTCAGTGTTCGACGACAGCGACAGCCGGCGGCCGTCGGCATTCGCCGCCACTTTCTGCACGATGCAGTTCACCCCGCGGTCAGCCAGCGCACGGGCGACATGCGTGTAGTTCAGGCTGGCGTAGCGGCGTTGTGCCTGGGTCGAGCCCAGCAGCGCGCCGGACTGCAAGTAGAACTCCTCGACTTCGACATGCGCCGGCAATTCGTCGCGTTTCTGCGCGGCCACATGGGCAAGGCGCGGGAAATCGTCACCGTACAGGCGCTGCACGAAAGGCTCGAGGAAGCGGCGCTCCAGATCGCTCTTGCCATGCGGCGGATCCAGCGACAGCGCCGTGTACAGGTGCAGCGGCCGCGACGGATCGCCTGCGACGCGCGCGTACAACGCATTCAACAACCGATGCGGCTTGCCCAGCCCCAGTGGCGCACCGATCCGCAGCGGTCCGTCAATGCGGGCGAGCAGGTCATCGATGGAGGCATCGAGCGACGCGTGGCGAAGGGGCATGGTCATGGCGGCATGGTCGGTGGTGGCGCGTTAAGCATCGCTGATCCCGATGCGCCCGGCGACTCCCGGCCGCAGGCATGCTTGACATCTTTGATTACAGATGTAATCTCGAAAAAAATTACGGATGTAAACGATGCAGATCAGCGAGGCGGAGTCGGTCGTGATGGACGTGTTGTGGCGCAGGCATCCGCTCGGCGCCGAAGACGTGGTGGCCGAGTTGGCGGACAGCCGCCACTGGCAGGAAGCCACCATCAAGACCTTGCTCAACCGCCTGCTCAACAAGGGCGCGATCGCGGCGCAGCGCGAGGGCCGTCGCTACCTGTATTCGCCGCTGCTCAAGCGCGAGGCGTGGGTGCTGGAGGAAAGCCGGGGCCTGCTGGATCGCCTGTTCGATGGCCGGGTGGCGCCGCTGGTCGCGCACTTCAGCGAACAGCGCAAGCTGAGCCGCAAGGACATCGCGGAGCTGCGCAAGTTGCTGGAGGAGCTAGACGATGGACAGCGCTGAACTGTATCCATGGCTGGTGGAAGCGACCCTTACCACGAGCGCGGCGATGCTAGCCGTGCTGGCGTTGCGGAAACCGCTGCGTGCCGCCTTCGGCGCGGGTGTGTGTCGCGTGGCATGGAGCGCGGTTCCCGTCGCCTTGCTCGCCATCTTGCTGCCGGTGGTCGAAGCGGATGTGCCGACGGCACCGCTTGCCGTGATCCGCGCGCCGATCCGGATGCTGGCTGCAGAGGTTCCGCGCGGTACGATGCCGGGCATCGCCACGTCGGCCTGCATCGCATGGGCTTGCGGGTGCGCGATGTTCGCGGTGTTCCTGGCTTGGCAACAACGTCGCTTCGTGCGTGGGCTGGGCAAGCTGCTGGATCGAGGCGATGGCGTGCTGCTGGCAGAAGCGGTTGCGGGCCTGCCCGCCGTGATCGGGGTATGGAGGCCGCGCATCGTGATGCCGGCCGATGTGCTGTCCTGTCCCGCTACGACACCACCGAACGCGGCTTGATGCTGATCCACGAGCGTGAGCACATCGCGCGCGGCGATCTGCTGGCGAATGCCTGCGTTGCGGTTTTGCGTTGCCTGTTCTGGTTCAACCCGCTCGTGCATTTCGCCGCGCGCAGGTTCTGCGATGACCAGGAACTGGCGTGCGATGAACGCGTGATCGCACGCCACCCGCGATCCCGCCGTGCTTATGGCGAGGCCATGCTCAAGACGCAGATCGCAACCTCGGTGCTTCCGCTGGGTTGCCACTGGGGCCAGCCCCATCCACTCAAGGAGAGAATCGAAATGCTCAAGCAACCGCTTCCTTCGCTCCTGCGCCGCATGAGTGGCCGCGCGCTGGTGTTCGCGATCTTGTTGGCTTGCGGGTATGCCGCATGGGTGGCTCAGCCGGCCACGTCGCCATCCGAGAACCTGGCATCGCAAAGCGCCGTCACGATGAGCGGTAGCCAGATGAGCATGCGTGATGTGATTGCCAAACTCGCTCGCGAACACGGCATGACCGTGAGCGGGCTGGCGTTGGTTCCAGCAGGCAAAAGCATATCGTTCGGGCTTGATGGCGTTCCGCTGGAGGCCGTGCTGGAGTTGCTGGGAGATGAAGCCGGGTTGGATGCTCGAGTGGATGGCAAGACGATAGAGTTCTCGCGCAAGCCCGGCCGCGCAATGGTCGAGCCATCGCACATGCTACCGCCCATCTACCCCGTTGGCGTCTTGAAGCAAGGCGTTTCCGGCACCGTGGTGCTCGTTGTCGACGTCGCCGAAGACGGCAGTGTATTCGCTGCGAAAGTCGATCGTTCGGCAGGCAACGAAAGCCTCGATGCGGCGGCGCTGGATGCGGTGAAGCAATGGAAATTCAAGCCGGCGATGCAAAGCGGAAAGCACGTGGTTTCGCAGGTGCGTGTGCCGATTACCTTCAATCCAGAAGATGACCCGGACGCTGGGCAGGCGCCGCCACGTCCCGGGTCGGTCAAGACCGCCGGTGCGGGCCACCAGGGAAGCTACAACCGGATGCCGCATGCATGAGCGAACGCTGGGAACAGCCGGCGGCGCCTGCCGAAGCGTGCTGATACCGGCAAGGACGCGTGGCGCACACTGGTGGCGGCGCGTTGCACTGCTGGCGGCCGCCGGGGCGCTTGGCGGTTGCGCGTCACCGGCGCACAAGGCGGAACCACACGCGATCTACGCCGCCGATGGTGCGGTCAGTGCGGCAATCGTCGATGTGCTATCGGAGCAGCGTTACCAGGTCGTGGCCGGCACTTCGTACTTGCAACCGATCCCACGCCGCGCCAACGCCAAGCCCGAGTATCCGGCGGCGTTGCTGGATCGCCAGTTGCCACCGCTCGAGGTGGTGGTGCGGATCGTGGTGGGCGGCAAGGGTACGGTCGATCGCGCCTGGTTGCTTGATGGCGGGGGCGGTGAACAAGCATTCGCCGATGCCGTGCTACGGGCCGTGCAGGACTGGACTTTCGTGCCGTTGATGCAGGTGACGGGGGACAAGGCCGAGCCGTTGCCGTTTACCCAGGACTACCGCATCACTTTCAGGCAAGTAAACGGTCGTGCGATCGTGGATTCGGGCAGCCTGCACTGATCCGCAGGCGAGCGATGGTATTTTCGCTGCGGCCGGCAACATCGAGCAGGGGCCGTCGTGTAGGGGTGCGGCGGCAGGGAAGGATTGGATATCAACGCGGTTGCTGAAACCATCGCGCCAGCTGCGATCCCGCCAGCATGGCGATGACGAACGCCATCGCCTCGCCGCCGTGGGCCAGGTTGGCCAGCCCCGGGCCGGGACAGTAGCCGGCAATGCCCCAGCCAATGCCGAACAGCGCGCTGCCACCCAGCAAGCGCCGGTCGATGCCGGTTGCAGGTGGCGCGGGCAAGGCCTCGCCGCAGGCGCAATCGCCACGCCTGCGTGCGAATGCGAAGCCCGGGATCGACACCAGCAGCGCACCGCCCATCACCAGCGCCAGCGATGGATCCCAGCGACCAGTGACGTCGAGGAAGTTCAGCACCTTGTCGGGATCGGTCATGCCCGAGATCGCAAGCCCGAGTCCGAACAACGCACCGGCCAACAATGCGATGACGATGCGCTTCATGGCAGCACCGCCAGTAGATGGCGCAGCACGTAGGCGGTGGCGATGCCACTGCCCATGAACGTGATCACCGCGATCAACGAACGCTTCGAAAAACGCGCAAGTCCGCAGATGCCATGACCACTGGTACAGCCGTTGCCAATGCGCGTGCCAAAGCCGACCAGAACACCGGCCAGCAGCAGCCAGCCCAGCGGGAAACCCGTGCGCGGTGCGATGCCGTTGCCCGCGAACCACAGGCCTGCCGCCGCGATGAGGCCGAGCAGGAAAGCGGTGCGCCAGCCGCGCTGCGCGGGCTGTTCGATGGCGTTGTTGAGGATGCCGCTGATCCCTGCGATGCGGCCGATGCCGGCGTACAGCAAGGTGGCGGCAAGTCCGATCAGTGCGCCGCCCAGCAGCGCGGAAACCGGCGTGAACTCGGTCGGCATGGCCTCAGATCCGGTCGACCGGCAGCTTGAGGTAGCGGGTGCCGTTGTCTTCGGGCTCCGGCAATGCGCCAGCACGAAGATTGACCTGCACCGCGGGCAGGATCAGCGCCGGCATCGCCAGGGAGGCATCGCGCGCTTCGCGCATCGTGACGAACGCCGCTTCATCGATGCCGTTGCGCACATGGATATTCGCGCGCTTCTGTTCGCCGATGCTGGTTTCGCAGGCCACCTCGCGCCCACCGGGACCGTAGTCGTGGCAGATGAAGACACGGGTCGCATCCGGTAGCGCGAACAACTTGTGGATCGAACGGTACAGCGTGGCGGCATCGCCACCGGGAAAATCGCAGCGCGCGGTGCCGCCATCGGGCATGAACAGCGAGTCGCCGGTGAACAGCGCATCGCCGATCAGGTAGGCATTGCTGTCGCTGGTGTGGCCGGGAGCCGCGATCACGCGTGCGTGGAGCGGGCCGATGTCGAAGTCTTCGCCATCGACGAACAAATGATCGAATTGCGAGCCGTCGACGGGGAAGTGTTCGCCCAGGTTGAAGATCGGGCGGAAAGCCTTCTGAACGCTGCGGATGCCGACCCCTATCGCCAGCATCGCCTGCGGCCAATGCGTGGTTTTCAGCCAATGCGCGGCGCTGAGATGGTCGGCATGCGCATGGGTTTCGAGCAGCCAGCGGACGTGCAGTCCATGCGTCGCAACGTAATCGACGATGGCCTGTGCGGACGCGGTCGAAGTGCGCGCGGACTTGGCATCGAAATCCAGTACCGGATCGATGATGACGGCATCTGCCGCGTCATCGGTATGCACCACATAGCTCCACGTGTTGCTGTCAGCGTGGAAGAACGGGCGCACCACCGGGTTCATGGCGACGCTGGGTTAGCCGATGGTTTCGTTCAGCAGCTGCGCCAGCCGCCATGCCGCCTGGCGGATGCGTTGTTCGGCCAGCGGGCGCATCGCGTCCAGGTAGGCATCGTCCATCGTGTGCTTGTCGTCGGGCGGATAGATGCCGCGCGCGTCGATCAGCCGGCAGGATTCGCCCGCCCAGGCCAGCGGCATGACGTCGTATTTCGACGGCGCGGGGTACGGCGGCCACGGCAGCGCGTCCAGCTTGTTCGAATACGCCCTCAGGCCCAGCCCGCGGTCCGCCAGGATGTAGTAATCCCACACCGAATGCAGGTTGGTCCCCATCACGCCGTCCACGTACTTGGCGCGGGCGTAGGCTTCCGGCTCGATCGGCGTGCGCAGGCTGACCTGGAAGCCGTTGCCACCGCTGTCGGTGCGGTTGCCCGCGTGCATCGGTTGGTGCACGTCGCCGACCAGGTGGACGATGAATTTCAGCGCATCGCGGCGCGCTTCGATCGGTTGGCTGCGGTCGGCCAGGATCGCGCGCTGCTTTTCGATGGCACCCACGACGCAGGCGCCGTCCGGACAGTCGCGGGCCAGGTCGAAGCCACAGCCGCCGCCCTTGGCGTTGATGTAATGCCAGCGTGAGGTGGCCTTGAAGCGCTCAGGATCGGTGTTGCGCAAGGTGTCGGCCCAGTTGGCCACGCCGGCCAGGGTGGGGTCGGCTTCGCCGGCCAGCAAGAGTGCGACTTCGGCCCTGGCCTTCGGATCCAGGTGCCGTGCGGCCAACTCACCGACCATGCTGTGGCCCAAGGCGCCCCAGGCGCCCGCGGGGGCGGCCACGAGCAGGGTCAAGAATGCGACGGACAGCAAGGACAGGGCTTTACGCATGGGATTGGGCGAACTCCGGGGCAAGCGGCTAAAATAGCCGACTTTCCCCACCCCCGTTTGACAGGATTCCCATGGCGATCAAGGTTGGCATCAACGGTTTCGGCCGCATCGGGCGTTGCGTGTTTCGCGCGGCGGTGCAGAATTTCGGCGACGACATCGAGATCGTCGGCATCAACGACCTGCTGGAGCCGGACTACCTGGCCTACATGCTGCGCTTCGACTCGGTCCACGGCCGCTTCCAGGGCGACGTGAAGGTCGAGAACGGCAACCTGGTGGTCAACGGCAAGACTATCCGCCTGACCGCGGAGCGCGACCCGGCCAACCTGAAGTGGGACGAAGTCGGTGCCGACGTGGTGCTGGAGTCCACCGGTATTTTCCTGACCAAGGAAGGCGCGCAGAAGCACATCGACGCGGGTGCGAAGAAGGTGATCATGTCGGCGCCGTCCAAGGACGACACGCCGATGTTCGTGCACGGCGTGAACTGCGGCAGCTATGCCGGCCAGCCGATCATCAGCAACGCCAGCTGCACGACCAACTGCCTGGCCCCGCTGGCCAAGGTGCTGGACGACAAGTGGGGTATCAAGCGCGGCCTGATGACCACCGTACACGCCGCCACGGCGACCCAGAAGACGGTGGACAGCCCGTCCAACAAGGATTGGCGCGGTGGCCGCGGCATCCTGGAAAACATCATTCCGTCCAGTACCGGCGCAGCGAAGGCCGTGGGCGTGGTGCTGCCGCAGCTCAAGGGCAAGCTGACCGGCATGGCCTTCCGCGTGCCGACCAGCGACGTCTCCGTGGTCGACCTGACCGTGGAACTGGTGAAGCCGGCCACGTACGCCGAGATCTGCGCGGAAATGAAGGCGCAGTCCGAGGGCGCGTTGAAGGGCATCCTGGGCTATACCGAGGACAAGGTGGTCGCAACCGACTTCCGCGGCGACGCACGCACCAGCATCTTCGATGCCGAAGCCGGCATCGCCCTGGACGACAACTTCGTCAAGCTGGTCAGCTGGTACGACAACGAATGGGGCTACAGCAACAAGTGCCTGGAAATGGTCAAGGTAGTCGCCGCCAAGTAAGCAGTGCTGCGTTCTGCCTGGATGCCGAAGCCCCGCCAGTGCGGGGTTTCGTTTTGTGCGCGGGAGCATGTCAAATTCACGAGTGGCGGGGTAGCGTAGTGCCATGACGTCAGCCAACCCGCGCGCGCAGTGGAGCCTGCGCAACCAGTTGACTAGTGTGCTGTTGCTGGCGGCCTTGCTGCCGGCGCTGGTGTTCGGCATTGCGCTGTTGTGGAACCAGTGGCAGCGCGACCAGGACGATCTGCGCTTGAGGCTGGGTTCAACGCGCAACTGAGTGCGAACGCCATCGACGACTTCCTGCAGGGGCAATTGTCCGGCGTGGAGTTGCTCGCCGATGGGGCGATGCGGGGCGGACAGCCGCTTGACGTCGAGCTGGGGAAACTGCTGCGCGCCTATCCGGCGATGTTGCGTACGTTGGCGACCGACCGACAGGGAAGGATCATCGCGGCACGAGCCGCCAATGGGCGTCCCGTGCCGCTGGCTGTGGAACTCGTCGCGGATCGCGAATGGTTCCGCGCACCACGCGACAGTGGCCTGCCGCATGTGTCCGATGCCTATCGCGCACGGATCTACGGCAACGAAGCGTTGGTCGCGGTTTCCGCACCCATGCTGCGCGACGGCAGTTTCGATGGCGTGCTGCAGGCGTCGATCCCGATCCAGCGCTACATCCGCACGCGTTCGGATAATCTGCGCCGGCGAGGATTCGAGCTGTTGTTGCTGGATCGCCAGAACAATGTCGTGCACGCCAGCGAAGGGTTGCGTTGGCGTTTCCTGGATGGAGCGGGAAGCTTGGGCGCCGAGATCCGCCATGGCGCGGTACAGCCCGGCGATACCGGGGCCATGCGCAGCATGGTCGGGTTGCTGCGGGATGGCGACAAGGTCTATCTCAGCGCGGTGGCGATGCGTACAGGCTGGGTCGTGGCGGTGGTTGCGCCGCAGCAACGACTGCTTGCACTGGCCATGCCGCGCCTGGGCCTGCTGTTGGGTTTGTTGGCGGTCACCACGCTGGGTGTGCTGATTGCGTTATGGCGCATGCGCAAGCTGTTGGCGGCAAGCATGGGGCGATTGCTGGCGAGCCTACACGGTTACGCATTGGGCGGAACCTTGGATCCTGCGCAACTCACGCGCATGCCAGAGGAGTTGCAGCCATTGGCCGGCGGTATCGGCGATCTGGCAGCGCGCATGAATGCCGCCTTCGACGAGCTGCGGCAGGTGCTCGAGCAGCGTGAACAGGTGATCGCCGAACGCACCGAATCCTTGCGCCAGGCGGTCAACGACCTCGATCGCCTGAGCCGTACCGACGCGCTGACCGGTAGCTTGAACTACCGCGGTTTCCTCGAAGCCGCCGATACGATGTGGCGGCAGGCGCGCGCCTCTGGCAAGCCGCTGTCGGTGCTTGCGCTGGATATCGATTTCTTCAAGCGCTACAACGACCTCTACGGCCATGCCGAAGGCGACGGCGCGCTGCGCCGCTTCGCGGGTGCAGTGCGTAGCGCGCTGTTGCATGCGGACGATGTGCTGGCGCGCCCGGGTGGCGAGGAGTTCATCGTGTTCCTGCCGGGCAGCACGCTGGAGCAGGCGACGCAGGTCGGCCAGCGGGTTTGCGAGCGCGTGCGCAGCGCCGACATCGTGCATGCCGCGTCGCCGGAAGGGCGGATGACGGTGAGTGTCGGCATCGCCAGCATGCAGCCCGATGACGATGACGATGACGATGACTCCGAAAGCATGCTGCGCCGTGCCGATGCAGCGTTGTATCGGGCCAAGGCTGCAGGCCGCAACCGCGTCAGCGGCTGAGGGCACGCGTCCCGCCTTGCAAAACCCGGAGTCATCGCCGAGGCTGCGGCAACAGCCGTGCGAGGGGCGGGGATGGAAGGCGCGATTGGATTGTTGGTGTTGACGGTACTGGCGGTGCCGGTGTTGTTGATCATCGCCCTGGTCTCGATCTCCGGCCTGAAGCGGCGCGTCGCCGATCTGGAAACGCAGGTCGGGAGGTTGCAGCACCAGGCCACCGCGCAACCCGTGCGCGCGCCGGAAGCGAGGCCGCATGAGCCGACCCTCGGCGAGTGGATGCAGCAAACCACGCCTGGCGCGTCGCCTGGACCCATGCCTGCCGCCCAACCGGCACCGCCACCCGTGCGCTCGCCGGCGACGCCAGCGGTCGCGCCGGCACTACGCGCGGCAGAATCCGCATCGTCCACCCAGGTCCCACCACCACCGCGGCACAAGCCTGCGAAGCCGGCGCGCCCGGACTTCGTGACTACCGCGATCCGCGCAGTGCAACGCTGGTTCACCGTGGGCAACGTGCCGGTGAAGATCGGCATGCTGGTGCTGTTCGCGGGCGTGGCCGCCTTGCTCAAGTACGGTGCCGACCAGGGTTGGTTCACCTTGCCGCCGGAACTGCGGCTGGCTGGCATCGCGGCAGCCGCGCTGGGCGCGCTGGTGTTCGCCTGGCGCAAGCGCCAGAGCAATCGCGTGTTCGCGTTGAGCCTGCAAGGTGGCGCGATCGGTGTGTTGCTGCTGGTGGTGTTTGCGGCATTCAAGATCTTCGGATTGATTCCGGCCGGTGCGGCGTTCGCGCTGAGCATCGTGTTGGTGGCGGGTGCCGGCGTGCTGGCGGTGGTGCAGGATGCCAAGGCGCTGGCCGTGTTCGCGCTGCTCGCGGGGTTCCTGGCGCCGATCTGGCTGTCCACCGGCAGTGGCAATCATGTCGCGCTGTTCTCGTACTATGCGGTGCTGAACGCCGCCATCGTCGGCATCGCCTGGTACAAGTCCTGGCGACTGCTCAACCTGCTGGGCTTCGCGTTCACCTTCGGCATCGGCATCGTCTGGGGCGTGCTGGATTACTCGCCAGCGAAATATGCCGGCACGCAGCCGTTCCTTGCGCTGTTCTTCGCGTTCTATTTGCTGATTCCCTTGTTGTTCGCACGGCGTCAACCGGCAGGGCGGCGCGATTTCATCGATGGCTGCCTGATCTTCGGCATGCCGCTTGTGGCGTTCTCGCTGCAGGCCGGTTTGATGGAAGGCAGGCGCATGCCGCTGGCGTTCTGTGCGCTGGGCCTGGGCGTGCTGTATGCCGCGCTGGCGTGGTGGCTGCGCCGGCGCAAGGATTACGAAGTGCTGACCCAGTCCTATGCCTTGTTGGCGGTTGGCTTCGCCACATTGGCGGTGCCGCTGGCGCTGTCGGCGCAGGCGACGGCAAGCGTGTTCGCGCTGGAAGGCGCGGCATTGGCCTGGCTGGGATTGCGCCAGCAGCGGAGCTTGCCGCAATTCGCGGGCCTGGGCCTGCAGCTTGCAGCCGCAGCGGCATATGCCATCGGTCTGCAGAGCACATCGGCCTTGCCGACGTACGACGACACAATGTTCGCCAACGCCGTCTTCATGGGTGCGCTGTTGATTGCGTTGGCGGGTTTCGCCAGCGCCTGGGCATACCGGCAGCGGGCGGGCAACGACGAGCAACGCAACCACATCTCGCTGCTGTATTACGGCTGGGGTCTGGCCTGGTGGGTCGGCAACGGCATCCGTGAGATCGGCATCTACCTTGGCGGCGACAGCGCGCCGCCCATCTTGCTGATATTCGCCGCACTGACCGGTTGGCTGGCGGCGGAAGTGCATCGGCGCCGCCCGGCGGGTGCGTTGGCATGGACGTCGCTGGCGGCATTGGCCACCGCCGTGCCGTTGGCCTTGTTGCAAAGCGCGACCCATGGGCAGCCATTCGCCGGCTATGGCGTGGTGGCGTGGCCGATCTACGCCGCGCTGGGCCTACGCAGCCTGCTATGCCTGCGCGCGGGCGAGCATCGGTTGGCGGGCGCCGCGCAGTTCACCTGGTGGCTGGTCTGGCCGCTGGTGGCCAGCCTGCTGCTGGGCTGGTTGCCGGAACGGATCGGCGGCATGGGCGATGGCTGGAAGACCGGCCTGGCCGCGCTGCCGTGGTTGCTGGTGGCGGCGCTGGCCCTGTTCCGCTGGCGCTGGCTGTCGATGCCGCTGGGCGAGCGTTTCGATGGCTGGCGAGAACGCCTGTTGTCGACGGTGTTCGTGCTGCTGGGACTGTGGTGGATCGCATCGTTGTTCGAAGCGGGTGCCGCCACGCCGCTGCCGTGGTTGCCCGTGCTCAACCCGATCGAACTTGCGCAGCTGGCCGCACTGGCGCTGGCTTTGCGCTGGCAGCTGGGCGACGCCCGCACGCTGTCGCCGCGCCGGATCGTGCTGCTGTCAGCGCTCGCCTTCGTCTGGATCACCTCGGTGGTGTTGCATGCCGTGCATCACTGGGGCGGCGTGCCGTGGAGCGATACGTTGCTGTCCACCAGCCTGGCGCAGACCAGCCTCACCGTGACCTGGAGCGTGCTGGGCGTGCTGGGCTGGGTGATCGGCTCGAAGCGCGGCCAGCGCATGCTGTGGCTGGCCGGCGCGGTGCTGATGGGCGTGGTGCTGGCCAAGCTGGTCTTCGTGGATCGACAGCACCTGGGCAACCTGCTCGGCATCGGTTCGTTCATCGCCTATGGCCTGCTGTGCACGGCCGTGGGTTATTTCGCACCGGCACCGCCGCGCACGCCGGTAGAGGAAGGCGAGGCATCGGGAGAGCCTGCATGAAACGCATCGGGAAAAATCGGTTCTTCCTGTTCGCGATGACGATGTCACTGGCGGCATCGGCCGTCGTGCCGGCCGACTACGCGACGCAATGGCCGCTCACGTTGGGGCGCGATGACGGCGGCGCGTACCGGGTCGTGCTCGATGCCTCGGTCTATCGCCAGACCCAGGATCCGCAACTGCGCGACCTTGTCGTGCTCGATCACGATTCCGCCGCGGTTCCTGCCGCATTGTTCGCGCCGCAGGATGCGTTGGCCAAGCCCGCCGCGCGCATCGCGGTGCCGTGGTTCGCGCTGCCGGCCGTGCGAAACGATGGTGGGGCGCAAGGTTGGGAGCTGGTCAGCCAGGTCGATGCCGATGGCCGCCTGCGTCGCGTGGAAGCGCGCATCACCGACGAGGCCGCCACGGCCTTGGCGCGCACGGCACTGCTGGTCGACATCAGCCGCGTGCGCGAGGCGATCGTCGCGCTGGAGCTGCAATGGCAGCCACTCGATGCGCTCGATCTCGGCTATCGCGTCGAGGCGAGCGACGACCTCGAGCATTGGCAGCCGCTTGCCACGCGCGGCCGCATGGTCGATCTGCAGCGCGACGGGCGGCGCCTTCTGCATCGACGCATCGAACTGTACGGGTTGCTTCCGCAATATCAGAAGGCCCGCTACCTGCGGCTCACTCCCGATCGAAGCGATCAACCCGTTGCGATCACCGGTGTGCTCGCCGAATTGGCCGTCGCGCGCACGGCGGTCGCGCCGGAATGGATCGAACTTGCCGGGCGGCGTGCCGATGCCGGCAGCGACGTCGCCTTCGAGTTCGAACTCGATGGCCGTTTCCCGGTGCAGCTGGCCGACGTGACGCTGACCGGCAACCATGCCGTGGAGTGGCGGCTTGAAAGCCGCGACGATGGCGATGTGCCATGGCGGCTGCGCACCGGGCCGTGGATGGCCTATCGCGTGGATGCCGCAGGCGTCGGCGGCAGTTCGCCGGCACAGGCGTTGGGCGGCAATGTGCGTGATCGTTATTGGCGGCTGCATGCGAACACGGCGGTGGCCGAAGCACCGAAGCTTCGTCTGGGCTACCGGCCGGAAACCGTGGTGTTCCTCGCCCAGGGGTCGGCACCTTACGCGCTAGCGGCGGGCAGCGCCCGCGCACACCGTACCGACGCGCCGGTCCCGCAACTCGTGGCCGAACTGCGCCGCCTGCACGGCGAGGAATGGCAGCCATCGCCTGCCTACCTGGGCACGGCCAAGCCGTTGGCCGGCGAGGCGGCGCTGAAGCCCGCCTACGACTGGAAGTCTTGGCTGCTGTGGGCGGTGCTGGTGCTGGGTGCACTGGTGGTGGCCGGCTTCGCCTTCAGCCTGCTGCGCGGCAAGTCGACCGGCTGAGCCGGTTTGCGGCGGCCGCGCGTGGCCGGGACAATAGCGTCTTTCCCCTGCAGGAATACCCATGTCCATCGTCCGCATGACCGACCTCGACCTTGCCGGCAAGCGCGTGCTGATTCGCCAGGATCTCAACGTGCCGGTCGCCGATGGCAAGGTCACGTCCGACCAGCGCATCACTGCTTCCCTCCCGACCATCAAGCTGGCACTGGAAAAGGGCGCGGCGGTGATGGTGACGTCGCACCTCGGTCGGCCCAAGGAAGGCACCTGGACGGAAACCGATTCGCTGGCGCCGGTTGCCGCGCGGTTGTCGGAGTTGCTCGGTTTTGAAGTGCCGCTGCTGCGCGATTACCTCGATGGCGTGGACGTCAGGCCGGGCCAGCTGGTGCTGCTGGAGAACTGCCGAATGAATGTCGGCGAGGGCAAGGACGATGAAGCCCTGTCGAAGCAGTACGCCGCGCTGTGCGACGTGTTCGTGATGGACGCCTTCGGCACCGCGCACCGCGCGCAGGCGTCGACCCATGGCGCGATCCGTTTTGCCAAGGTTGCCGCCGGCGGCCCGCTGCTGATGGCCGAGCTCGACGCACTCGACAAGGCACTCGCCAGCCCGGCCCGTCCGCTGCTCGCCATCGTTGCAGGTTCGAAGGTTTCGACCAAGCTGGAACTGCTGTCCTCGCTGGTGGGCAAGGTCGATCAGTTGATCGTCGGCGGTGGCATCGCCAATACCTTCATCGCCGCGATGGGCCATGGCGTCGGTAAGTCGCTGGTGGAAATGGATCTCATCGGCACTGCCAAGCAGATCATGGCCGATGCCAAGGCGCGCGGCGCAGATATTCCGCTGCCGAGCGACGTGGTGGTCGCCCCGGCCTTCGCCGCCGATGCGCCGGCCACGATCAAGCGCATCGACGAAGTCGGCGCGGATGACATGATCCTCGACATCGGTCCGCAGACTGCGCAGGCCTATGCAGCATTGATCGCCAAGGCAGGAACAGTGGTCTGGAACGGCCCGGTCGGCGTGTTCGAATTCGACGCCTTCGGCCACGGCACCGAAGCGGTGGCGCGCGCCATTGCCGCATCGCCCGCGTTCTCCATCGCCGGCGGCGGCGACACGCTGGCGGCGGTGGACAAGTACGGCATCGAGGACGAAGTCTCCTACATCTCCACCGGCGGCGGTGCATTCCTCGAGTTCCTGGAAGGCAAGGAACTGCCTGCCGTGGCGGCATTGAAGGCGCGCGGCGACTGAAGTCGATTGCAGCGGCCGCGGCGTCGTTTGCGGTCGTTGTGCTGTGCTAGCGTGCGGGCAACAGGAGCCTGCATACATGACACAGCCTCACCACCGCCGCACCCGCATCGTCGCCACCCTTGGCCCGGCGACAGATTCACCCGAAGTGCTTGAAGCGGTGTTGCGCGCGGGGGTGGACGTCGTTCGTCTGAATTTCTCGCATGGCGATCCGTCCGCGCAGGTCGCGCGTGGTGATGCGGTGCGTGCGATGGCCGCGAAGATAGGCCGCGAGGTCGGCATCCTCGCCGACCTGCCAGGGCCGAAGATCCGCGTCGAGACGTTCGCGGCAGGCAAGGTGCAGCTCAAAGCCGGCAATCGTTTTGATCTCGTCGCCAGTCTCGATGCACCGCCCGGCGATGAAACCCAGGTGGGCGTGAGTTATCTCGAATTGACCGGCGACGTGAAGCCGGGCGACGTGTTGCTGCTCGATGACGGCATCGTGCAATTGCAGGTCGACGCGGTGCAGGGCGAGCGTATCGTCACCACCGTGCTCAACGACTGCGTGCTGTCCAACCGCAAGGGGCTGAACAAGCAAGGTGGCGGCCTGTCGCTGGGCGCGATCACCGAAAAGGACCGCGAGTTGATCGCGATCGCCGCCGGAATGGACGTGGATTTCATCGCGGTTTCGTTCTGCCGCAATGCAGAGGACATGCATGAAGCGCGTCGGGTGGCGAAGGCGCACGGCAGCAGCGCGGCGCTGGTGTCGAAGATCGAGCGTGCCGAAGCCATCGAGAACCTGGTCGAGATCGTCGATGCCAGCGACGTGGTGATGGTGGCGCGTGGCGACCTTGGCGTGGAAATCGGCGATGCCGAGTTGCCCGGCTTGCAGAAGAAGATCATCCGCGAGGCGGTGGCGCAGGAGAAGGTGGTGATCACCGCGACGCAGATGCTGCAGTCGATGGTCGACAGCCCGATCCCGACCCGTGCCGAAGTGCTGGACGTGGCCAATGCGGTGATCGACGGTACCGATGCGGTGATGCTCTCGCAGGAAAGTGCCGCCGGCAGTTGGCCGGTGAAGGCGGTCGAAGCGATGGCGCGGATCTGCATGGGTGCAGAGAAGCAGTTCGTCGCCGATACCGATTTCGAACAGGCGCAGCGCGGCTTGGAACGCGCCGACCAGGCCATCGCGATGGCCACCATGTTCCTGTCCGAACACATCGGCGTGCGCGGCGTGGTGGCGATGACCGAGTCCGGCGGTACCGCGCGCTTCCTCTCGCGCTTCCGCTCGGCTGTACCGATCTTCGCTTTCTCCCGGCACGCGCCGGCGCGCCGCAAGATGGCGCTGATGCGCGACGTGTTCCCGATGGATTACGACAGCCGCGGCCAGACCCCGCGCGAAGCCGCCCGCGGTGGCGTGGAGCTGCTGGTGAAAGCCGGGTTGCTGCAGCCCGGCGATCGCATCGTGTTCACCAGCGGTGAGCACATGGAGACCCGCGGCGCGACCAATACCTTGCGCCTGCTGCAGGTTGGGGCGGATGGACGGGCGGAGGGGCTGGGGGAGCTGTAAATACCTGATTGACTACGATTTCACGGCCCCAGCGGGCGGCTATAATTGCGGATCACCACCGCCACAGCCTGCAGGAACCCCATGAGCATCGAACAACTCGCCGAAACCGCCCGTGCCATGGTCGCCCCGGGCAAGGGCATCATCGCCATCGATGAGTCTGGCGCCACCTGCGCCAAGCGTTTCGCCGGCGTCGGCATCGAGAATACCGAAGAAAACCGCCGCGCCTACCGCGAGCTTTTGCTGACCGCGCCGAACGCCAACCAGTACCTGTCCGGCGCGATCCTGTTCGACGAAACCATCCGCCAGTCCACCAAGTCCGGCATCCCGTTCGCCAAGTACATGCTGGACAACGGCATGATTCCGGGCATCAAGGTCGACAAGGGCACGCACGCGCTGGCCGGCTTCCCCGGTGAAGTCGTGACCGAGGGCCTGGACGGCCTGCGCGAGCGCCTGGCCGAGTACTACAAGCTCGGCGCCCGCTTCGCCAAGTGGCGTGCGGTGATCAATATCGGCGAGGACATCCCGTCCGGCACCTGCATCGAGGCCAACAGCCATGCGCTGGCGCGCTATGCGGCGCTGTGCCAGGAGCAGGGCCTGGTGCCGATGGTGGAGCCGGAGGTCATCATGGACGGCGACCACGACATCGAGACCTGCTACGAAGTCACCGAAGTCGTGCTGCGTTCGCTGTTCGACGCGCTGTACAACCAGAACGTGATGCTGGAAGGCACCATCCTGAAGGCCTCGATGGTCGTTCCCGGCAAGGATTGCGAGGAACAGGCCAGCGTCGAGGAAGTGGCCGAAGCCACCCTGATGTGCCTGAAGTCCGCGGTGCCGGCGATCCTGCCGGGCATCGTGTTCCTGTCCGGCGGCCAGAGCGATGAAGCGGCCACCGCGCACCTCGATGCGATGAATCGGATGGGCCCGAACCCGTGGCCGCTGAGCTTCAGCTACGGCCGCGCGATGCAGCAGGCCGCGCTCAAGTCATGGTCGCAGGACATGGTCGGCAATTACGCCAAGGCGCAGCAGACCGTGTTCGAGCGCGCCAAGGCCAATGGCCTGGCGGCGCTGGGGCAGTGGGAAGGGTAAGCGTGACGGTACATTGATCGAACGAAACGCCGGCATTGGGCCGGCGTTTCGCGTTTGGACGGCAGGCGCAGTCCGTCGGGCGTAAGCTGCCGGCATGATCATCCTGCCGCCGCCACCCAGTCAGCGTCGCAAGCCGGATCGCCAGCAGGTGCAGGAAGCCGCGGCGGGTGCCGGCCTGATCCTGCCGGACGTGGCGGTGCTGGCCTTGCAACAGGGCCGCGTGATCGAGGCGATCAAGCTGATTCGTGGTGCCAATCCCGGGTTGGACTTGACGCGCGCAAAACAGGTGATGCAGCGGATGCAGGCGCAGGCACATTCCGCTGTCGCTGAGGCGGGGGTGCGTTCCATCGGCGGCAGCAAGCCGTCGTTGCAATTGCACTCGCGTCGGCCACCGACGGTGGCGATGGGCGATCCGCCTGGCCAGCTGCGCTGGCTGTTGCTGGTGGTGGCGCTGCTTGTGGCAGCGGTGTGGATCGGCTTCGGCGGCGCGATCTGATCGATGGCGTAACGCACGCATGCGGCATCGGTTGACGCTGTTCATGCGTTGATCCGCCCCAGCCGATGGCACACGGGCTTGACGCCACCGGCAGCTAGAATCGCGTATCCCCGCGACGAGCCCCATCGATGACACCGAGCTTCCGCCGTTCCCTGTTTCCGTGCCTGTTGCTGGCCATGCTGCTGTCGGCGTGCGGCAAGGATGAGGCCGCCAAGCAGGGTGGCCCTGGCGGTCGTGGTGGCGGCCCGGTGCCGGTGGTGGTTGAAACCGTACGCATGCAGGATTGGACGGACGCATTGCGCGCGCTGGGCACGGTGCACGCGCGCGAGGCGGTGACCGTCACCGCCAAGGTCAGCGAGACCGTGCAGCAGGTGCATTTCGACAGCGGCCAGCAGGTCGCGCGCGGTGCGCCGCTGGTGACGCTCAGCGGCCAGCAACAGCTGGCCTCGCTGGCCTCCGCCGAGGCCACCGCAAAAGAAGCCGAGCAGTTGTACAAGCGGCAGGAACAACTGGCGAACCAGCAACTGGTCGCGCGCGCCTCGCTCGACGCGCAGCGCGCCACCCGCGACGCCGCGCGCGCGCAGGTCGCGCAGATCCGCGCCAACCTGTCCGACCGGGTGATCCGTGCGCCGTTCGCCGGCGTGCTCGGCATTCGCCAGGTCAGCCCGGGCGCGCTGGTCACCCCGGGCACGATGATCGCCACGCTGGACGACATTTCGCGCGTCTATGTCGACTTCCCGGTGCCGGAGACCGAGCTGGCCGAGGTCGCGCCGGGGCAGGCGCTGAGCGGCCGCGTCGGCACCTATGGCGATCGCGTGTTCAACGGCACTGTCGATACCGTGTCCGCGCGGCTCGACACCGCCTCGCGCGCGGCCACCGTGCGCGGCGATTTCCCGAATCCGGAGCGCGCGCTGAGACCGGGCATGTTGGTCGAAGTCAGCGTGGCGCGCGGCACCCGGCCCGCATTGGTGGTGCCGGAAATCGCGGTGCAGCAGATCGGCAGCGAGACCTTCGTGTGGCGGGTGAAGGCCGACGACACGGTGGAGAAGGCGAATGTGGTGGTCGGTGGTCGCGTGCCGGGCAAGGTCATGCTCACCGGCGGCGTGCAGGTCGGCGAGCGCATCGTCACCGAAGGCGTCGGCAAGCTGCAGGCCGGGGCGAAGATCGCCGCAGGCAAGGCCGATGTCGCACCCGCGACCGGCGCGACAAACATGCCGTCGAAGAGCTAAGCGATGAAGCTCTCCGATCTCTCGATCAAGCGGCCGGTGCTGGCCGTGGTGATGAGCCTGCTGCTGATCGTGCTCGGCACGATGTCGTTCCTGCGCCTGACCCTGCGCGAACTGCCGGCCATCGACCCGCCGATCGTCTCGGTGCAAGTGGACTATCCGGGCGCATCGGCCAGCGTGGTGGAAACCCGCATCACCCAGACGCTGGAGGATGCGCTGTCCGGCATCGAGGGCATCAACACCATCGATTCCAGCAGCCAGAACGGCGCCTCGCGGATCAGCATCGAGTTCTACGCCAGCCGCGACATCGAGGCCGCCGCCAACGACGTGCGCAACGCAGTCAGCCGCGTCGCCGACCGCATGCCGGAAGAAGCGGATGCACCCGAGATCAGCAAGGTCGAAAGCGATTCCGACCCGATCATCTGGCTCAACCTGCGCTCGGCCAACATGGACCAGCTGCAGTTGTCCGATTACGCGCAGCGCTACCTGGTCGATCGTTTCTCCAGCCTGCAGGGCGTGGCACAGGTGCGCCTGGGTGGCAGCCAGCGCTATGCGATGCGGGTGTGGCTCGATGGCGACGCGATGGCTGCGCGCGGCCTGACCACCGCCGACATCGAAAGCGCGATGCGCGCGGAAAACGTCGAGCTGGGCGCTGGCCGCATCGAATCGAAGGATCGCGATTTCATCCTCCGCGTGGCGCGCGACTACACCACCGACGCGGCGTTCGCGCAGATGCCGATCGCCAAGGGCGCGGATGGCTACGTGGTGCGCCTCGGCGACGTGGCCAAGGTGGCGCTGGAGTCGTCGGAACGCCGCGCCTACTACCACAGCAACGGCGAACCCGCGCTCGGCATCGGCATCGTCAAGACCTCGACCGCGAACAGCCTGGACGTTGCCGACGAAGCCAAGGCCGAGGCGGATCGGATCCGGCCGACCCTGCCCAAGGGCACCGATATCTACGTCGCCTTCGATACCACCACCTTCATTTCCGCCTCGGTCGAGCGCGTGTACGAAACGCTGCTGGAAGCGGTGGTGCTGGTGCTGATCGTGATCTGGTTGTTCCTCGGCAGCGTGCGCGCCGCATTGATTCCGGCGGTGACGGTGCCGGTGTGCGTGATCGCTTCGTTCATCGCGCTGTACGCGTTCGGCTTCTCGATCAACCTGCTGACCTTGCTCGCGCTGGTGCTGTGCATCGGCCTGGTGGTGGACGATGCCATCGTGGTGGTGGAGAACATCCAGCGTCGCGTGGACCTCGGCGAGCCGCCGCTGGTCGCCGCGCGTCGCGGCACCGCGCAGGTCGCGTTCGCGGTGCTGGCGACGACGGCGGTGCTGGTCGCGGTGTTCCTGCCGGTCGGCTTCCTGCAGGGCAATACCGGCCGCTTGTTCCGCGAGTTGTCGGTGGCGCTGGCGGCGGCGGTGGTGATCTCGGCCTTCGTCGCGCTGACATTGACGCCGATGATGGCGAGCAAGCTGCTGCGTCCGCATACCGGGCCGCATGCGGTCCACGGCAATCGTGTCAGCGAATGGCTCAACGCGCGCTTCGAGCGTTTCGCCGCCGGCTATCGCGGGGTGCTGGATCGCCATGTGCATCGCATCTGGTTGTTCGGCGGGCTGATGCTGGCGGCGGTAATCGCGCTGGTGCTGCTGTTCAAGCTGCTGCCCAGCGAACTTGCGCCCGCCGAGGATCGCGGTTCGTTCCAGTTGATGATGGAAGGCCCGGAAGGTGCGGGCTTCGACTACACCGTCGCGCAGATGAAGCAGGTGGAGGCGATCCTGGCCGGCGAGATCGGCCCGGGCAAGCTGATCGAACGCGCGAATCCGCGCGTGCCCGGCGGCTTCGGCGCCAGCGAGGAAATGCATACCGGCCGCGCCAGCATCTTCCTGGTGGATTGGGACAAGCGCACGCAAAGCACCGCGGAGGTCGCGGCGGACCTCGAGAAGAAATTCGCCGGCCTGACCGGGGTGCGCGTGCGCACGCAAGTCGGCGGCGGGCTGGTGCGCACTCGCGGCCAGCCGTTCCAGATGGTGCTGGGCGGGCCGGATTACGCCGAACTCGCGCAGTGGCGCGACATCATGCTGGCGAAGATGGCGGACAACCCCGGCTTCGTCGGCCCGGATTCGGACTACAAGGAAACCCGGCCGCAGATGCGCGTGGTCGTGGACAAGGCGCGCGCTGCCGACCTGGGCGTGTCCGCCACCGCGATTGGTACTGCGCTTGAAACCATGATGGGCGGCCGCCGCGTGACCACCTTCGTCGACAACGGCGAGGAGTACGACGTGATGCTGCAGGCCGACCGCAAGGGCCGCGCGTCCACGGCGGATCTCGATGCCTTGCAGGCGCGCGCGAAGGACGGTTCGCTGGTGCCGCTGTCCAACCTGGTCACGCTGAAGGAAATCGCCGAACCCGGCACCTACAACCGCTTCAACCGCCTGCGTTCGATCACGCTGAGCGCGCGACTGGCGCAGGATTACCCGCTTGGCGAGGCCGTGGCATGGGCGCAGCAGACTGCGGACGCAAGCCTGCCCGACTATGCGCAGATCAGCTGGAAGGGCGAATCGCGCGAGTTGCAGCAATCGGGCGGCGAGGTGCTGATCACCTTCGCGCTGGCGCTGCTGATCGTGTACCTCGCGCTTGCCGCGCAGTTCGAGAGCTTCCTGCATCCGCTGGTGATCATGCTGACCGTGCCGCTGGGCGTGCTCGGTGCGCTGCTCGGGTTGTGGGTGACCGGCGGCACCATGAACCTGTTCTCGCAGATCGGCATCGTGATGCTGGTCGGGCTCGCGGCCAAGAACGGCATCCTGATCGTCGAGTTCGCCAATCAGTTGCGCGATGCCGGCCGCAGCGTGCATGACGCGATCATCGAAGCCGCAAGCGTTCGCCTGCGCCCGATCCTGATGACCTCTATCGCCACCATCATGGGTGCGCTGCCGTTGGTGATCTTCGGCGGGCCAGGCTCGGCCAGCCGCGGCACCATCGGCGTCGTGGTGGTATTCGGCGTGGCGTTCTCGACGTTGTTGTCGCTGTTCGTGGTGCCGGCGTTCTACGCCTTGCTGGCGAAATACACGCGTTCGCCGGAGGAGCTGGCGCACCAACTGGATACACTGGAAGCCACGACGCCGGAGGCAGGTGGCCATGCATGATTCGGGTTCTCCGTGGAAACCGCGCCCCCGTGGCCAGGTTCCTTCAACCCCGCGTCCGCGAACGGAGCGCGTCGAGCAACCGATGGACGCGCCTGCGAATCCGCAGCGCGAACGTCGCGACATCGAGTTGCGCCTGTATGGCCTGAACGCCGTGCGCGCGGTATTCGCCAAGCGCCCGCAAGCGATCCGCAAGTTGTACCTGCTCGAAGCGCGTATCCCGCAATTGCAGCCGCTGCTGAAGTGGTGCGTCGCCAACCGCGTCGGCTACCGCGTGGTGGAAGAGGGTGATCTGCAGAAGCTCGCCGCCAGCGCACACCACGAAGGCGTGGTGGCCGACGTGCTGCGCGAGGAAGCACAACCATTGACCGCATGGCTGCGCGACTTGCCCGAAGGGCCGCTGTGCGCGCTATGGCTGGATGGCGTGGGCAATCCGCATAACCTCGGCGCGATCCTGCGCAGTGCCGCGCATTTCGGCGTGAGCGCGATCCTGCTGCCCAAGCAATCCACGCTGGCCCTGTCCGGTGCGGCGGCGCGGGTGGCCGAAGGCGGCGCGGAAGCGGTGCCCTTCGTGCGCCTGGGCCGCGACGACAATGCCATCGCGCAATTGCATGGTGCGGGTTTCCAGCTGGCCGCCACCGTGGTGCGTGGCGGCAGCGACCTGTTCAAGGCGAAGCTGCCGGAACGTATCGTCTACGTGCTGGGTGCGGAAGACGAGGGCATGTCTAGCGAACTCGCCGCCGCCTGTGATCTGCGCGTTTCGATCCCGGGCAGCGGCGCGGTGGAAAGCCTCAACGTCGCCTCGGCGACGGCGGTGTTGCTGGCGCAGTGGGCGCGCGATCGATGAACTAAATGCCGCCATCCCGGCGCGTGCCGGGATGGCGATGCCGCCTTACTTGCCGGCTTCGAGCGCCTTAGCCTCGCTGCCGAATCCGCCTTGCGCCTGCGCGGCGAGGTAGGTGAACACCGCATACGCGGCCACGTTCTGCGCCAGGTCCTTCGGGTCGATCTTGTCCAGGGTGTCGTCGGCGTTGTGGTGCAGGTCGAAGTAGTGGGTGCCGTCGTGGCCCAGCCAAGCCCATGCCATGCCGCGCTGGGCCATCGCGCCGATATCGGATTCCGGGTCGCCTTCATTCGGCTTCCATTCGATCCCCAGCGGGGCCAGCACCTGCATGAATTGCTGAATCGCTTCCGGTTGCGCGTCGCGCGCGCTGGAATCGAAGCCGTAGATATGGCCCGCGCCGAAATCGCTTTCCGCGGCGATGACGTGGTTCACCACGTCGCCAGCGTGCTTGTCCGCATACGCGCGGCCGCCGTACAGGCCTTGTTCCTCGTTGGCGAACGCGACCACGCGGATCGTGCGCGCCGGCTTCAGCGGTTTCAGCAACGCGCCGGTGGCCATGGTGATGGCGATGCCGGCGCCATCGTCGATCGCACCAGTGCCGTGGTCCCAGGAATCCAGATGCCCTCCGATCAGCACGACTTCCTTCGGATGCTTGCTGCCGGTGATTTCGCCGATGACATTCTGCGAGGTGTATTCGCCGTCGAACCCGCAATCCAGCGCCAGTTTCACCCGCGTGGGGCCAAGCGCGACCAGACGCGCCAGTTGCGCGGCATCGATGGTCGAAAGCGCGGCGGCGGGAATCGGCGTCAGGCCCCGTTCGTAACGCGTGTTGCCGGTATGTGGCAAGCGCGAGGTCTCGGTGCCGGCCGAACGCATCAGGAAGCCGATGGCACCCTTGTGGATCGCCACCGACGGGCCACCGCCGCGGATGCCGCCGCCGTTGCGGTAATCGTGCCCGTCGCGGAACGGCTGCATCTGGTAATCGACGAAGGCGATCTTGCCGGCCAGCGAGCCATCCGGTGCCGCCTGCAATGCGGCGAGGTCGGGGAAGCGCATGACCTCGCCCTCGACAGTGCCGCCGGCGCTGCCACCGAGTGCGGTCAGCACCAGCTTCTGCGCATGCGTGCCCAGCACTTCGCCGTGCTCGCTGCGGCGCTCCCATTTCGGGAAGGTCACCGGCTCGGTCCACACCTTGTCGTAACCGAGCTGCTTGAACTTGGCTTTCGCCCATGCGACCGCGCGGGCATCGGCCTCACTGCCGGCCACGCGCGGGCCGACTTCGGTGGTCAGCGATTCGACCACCTTCCAGCCGGTGTCGTCCTTCAGCGCGGCATCGCGTAGCTGCGCGGCGCGCGTCATCGAGGCATCGTCAACACGCGTTACAGAGGCGTGGCTGGCCTGTTGCGCCTGCAGCGGAAGCGCAACCAGCAGGGACAAGGCGAAGGCGAGGGCAGTACGGCGCATCGTGCAGTCTCCAGTCGCCAGAAATGACGAAGCCGCAGCGTAGCAGGCTGCGGCTTCGGGTCATGTGCCAGTGGTTGGCCTATTTCTTGAGCGAATCGCGGATCTCGCGCAGCAACAGGACGTCTTCCGGGGTCGCGGCAGGCGCTTCCACGGCAGGCGTGCGCATGCGATTGACCGCCTTGACCACCAGGAAGATGGCGAAGCCGACGATCAGGAACTGCACCACCGCATTGAGGAACGCACCGTAGCCGATGACCACGGCGGGGATTTCCTTGCCGGCGGCATCAAGCGATGCGGCCTTCAGGGTGATCGCCAGCTTGGAGAAGTCGATGCCGCCGATCAGAAGGCCGATGGGCGGCATGATCACGTTGTCGACCAAGGTGGTGACCACCTTGCCGAACGCGGCGCCGATCACCACGCCCACCGCCATGTCGATCACATTGCCCTTGGCGATGAATTCCTTGAACTCGCTCATCATGCCCATCGTGCACTCCTTAGGTATGAGGATTCCCCGTGGGCCGAAGCCTACACCGCCGCAGGCACGATGTGGCCGTCCAATTGCAGCAACGCACCCAGCGTTGCGCGATAGTGATCGCCGGGCCGCAGCGGTGCCACGCCGGCCGGCGTGCCCATGAACACCAGGTCGCCTGCGCGCAGCGCGTACAGCTTCGACAGTTCGTGGAGGATGTCGGCCACGTTCCAGATCAGGTCGCCAAGATCGCCTTGCTGGCGGGTGTCACCATTCACCTGCAACGCGATCCGCGCATGCCCGATATCGCCCGCTTCGGCGATGGGCAGCAATGCGCTGACCGGTGCGGAATGGTCGAAGCCCTTGCCGGTATCCCACGGCAGGCCCTTGGCCTTGGCCGCGGCCTGCAGGTCGCGACGGGTCAGGTCGAGGCCGATGGCGTACCCGAACACCAGCGACATCGCATCGGCGGCATCCAGCACGCCGGCGGGTGCATCGCGGCCCAGCGCGACCACTAGTTCCACTTCGTGTTGCAGGTCGGTCGTACCGGGCGGATAAGGCACCGTGCCATCGACGACGACGGCATCGGCCGGTTTCATGAAAAACACGGGCGTGCCGCGTTCGGCCTTCGATGCAGGTGCCGTGGCCCCCATCTCGCGTGCGTGGTCGGCGAAGTTGCGGCCCACGCAATAGATGCGGCGCACCGGAAACTGGCCGAGCAAGCGGCTGGTGCGATCGCGGACGGGAATGCGCGGCGCGGGTGTGACGGGAACCAAGTCGCCGGTGGCACCTGCCACTTAGCGTGCCAGCGGCAGTTGCGCCTTGCCGACCACGCGGTACGTACCATCGATGCTGCCCGCGCGTGCGCTGCGGGTGATCGGCTTGCCGCGCTGCGACCACAGCCGCCACAGCATGCCGGCGGCAAGCATGGCCACGCCGACGAACAGGCCGAGGAACAACAGCGCCAGCAGCAAGCCGACGCCTACCACGCCCAACACGATGCGCAGCATCGGATGACGCGGACGGCGCGGTGCGGCGAACGAAGCGAAGCGGATGTTGCGGAAAAAAACGGGGCGACGGAATGCGGACATATGCGCGTGGATTCCTGCGGCGTGCGAGCGCCATGACACAATGCCGACAAGTATCCCGGCAGTGCGAGCACGAGTTGTGAGCAGATCGTTAAACCGTGATGGCGACGACCGTTTCCCGAGCACCCTGCTGCGGTTGGACGCCATGCCGACGGACAGCCTGCATGAGGTCGAGGCGATGGTGGACGGCGATGGCGAGTCGCTGATCCTGCATCGCGATGCGGCCGGCAATGTGCGTGCCTGGCTGAACGTGTGCCCGCACGCGGGGCGTCGCCTGGATTGGGCGCCGGGGCAGTTCCTGCGCAGCAAGGACGGCCTGCTGGTGTGCGCGGTGCACGGCGCCAGCTTCGAGCTGCGGGGCGGCGGTTGCGTGGGCGGCCCGTGTCGTGGCGAATCGCTGCGCGAGGTCGCGGTGGAGGTGCGCGATGGCGAAGTCCGCCTGCGCGAAACCCGCACCTAGTACAACAGGTTGATCACCACCACGATCACCGCGAGGTAGATCAGCGACATCGGCCCGCCAACGCGCCACAGGTCGCGGCTGGTGTAGTTGGCGGGGCCGGTGATCATCGACATCACTGGGTTGGAGACGGTCATCAGGTTGTTGGAGGCGGACAATGCCACGATCAATGCAAACGCGGTGGGGTCGCCTCCGGCGGCCAGCGCGATATTGATCGCGATCGGCACCATGATGATGGTCGCGCCGACATGGCTGATCGCCAGCGAAAACGCGGTGGTCAGCAAACCGATCAATATTTGCAGCAGCCATAGCGGAATGCCGTCTGGCAGCTGCTGCAAGCTATGGCCTGCCACCCATGCAGCGGCACCACTGGAATCCATCGCCCAGCCCAACGGGATCAGGCAGGCCATCAGGAATACGGTCTTCCAGCTGATCGCGGCGTAGGCCTCGTCGATGTTGATCACGCCGGCCACCAGCATGCCGGCCACGCCGGTCATCAGCGCGATCGGCACCGGGATCTTCGAGCTCAGCGCCAGCAGCATGGAAATCGCGAAGATCGTCATCGCGATCTTGAATTTGTGCGGGCGCTGCTCGCCCTTCGGGTAGTCGGTGACCACCACGAAGTCCTTGCCCTTGGCGGCCTGCGCCAGGTCGGTCCAGATGCTGTGCAACACCAGCATGTCGCCAGCGCGGATCGGCGTGCTGCGCACGTCCGCGCGCAGCACGTCCTTGTCGCGGTTGATCGCCAGCAGGCTGATGCCGAGCTGTTTGCGCAGGCGCAGTTGCGCGGAGGTCTTGCCGATGAAGCCGGAGGTCGGCGGCACCACGGCTTCGGAAATACCCGCTCGGCTGGGGTTGAACAGGTCGCCGAAGGTGCGCAGCCGCGACGACAGTCGCAGGAAATTGTTCTGCGCGAAGTCGGTGACTTGCTCCTTCGCACCCATCATGCCGAGTACGCTGCCGACCCAGATCCGCGCGTCCGCCGGTGGCGACAGCCGCGATTCCTCGCCCGTGCGCAGCGCCAGCAGCAACGGCGCGCCCGGCATGGTTTCGGTATCGCCCACGCTCATGCCGACCAGCGGGCTGTCGGCGGTGACCGTGAGTTCGTACACGTCACCGTCGATGCCGTAGGCACGAGCGAAATAACTCTGCGTGCGCGACGGAGTGACCGCGTCGCCTTCGTCCTCGCGCAATCGCCTGCTACCGAAGAAGTGGAAGTAGGCCAGCGAGGCGGCGAGCAGGCACAAACCGATCGGCATCGGCGCGAACATGTTCAGCGGTTCCAGCGTGGCCGCGCCCGAGGGCAGGTTGGCATTGGCGGCCACCAGCAAGTCGTTGAGCAGGATCAGCGGCGAGTTGCCGACCATGGTCAGGCCGCCGCCCATCACGATCGCCGCCGCCAGCGGCAGCAGCATGCGCGACAGGGTCAGGCCGGTGCGCGAGGACAGTCGCGAGGCCACCGGCAGGAACAGCGACATCACCGAGGGATTCTGCATGATCGAGCTGGTCAGGCCGGCCATGCCGGTGGTCAGCAGCAGCAGGCGCGATTCGACGCCATGCGCGCGCCGCAGCAGCCAGCCGGACAGCCGGTTGAGTGCACCGGTGCGATCCAGCCCCGCGCCCAGGATCATGGTGGCGATGATGCTCATCACCGCGTTGCCGGAGAAACCGCCGAACAGGTCTTCGCGCGGCACCAGCCCGGTGAGGCCCAGCACCACCAGCACCACCAGCGCGACCACGTCGGCGCGGATGCGCTCGAACAGGAACATCACCATCGTGAAGAACACCAGCCCGAGCACCAGCTCCATGTCGGTGGTGAGCGTCAGCGTGGTATCCATGTCGTGCCGTGCGTTCCTTTGCTGTCAGCAGCGGTCGTACAGCAGGTCCCAGACGCCGTGGCCCAGCTTCTGGCCGCGGGTTTCGAAATGCGTCTGCGGGCGCCAGTCCGGCCGTAGCACCGTCCCGCGCAAGCCTGCGCGGTTGGCGATGCCGACGGTCGCGTCCAGTACGTCCCACATCTGCTCGGCATAGTCCTGCCAATCGGTGGCGAGGTGCAAGCGCCCGTCCGCGGCCAGCTTGCGCACCAGCAACGCGGCGAACTCGGCATTCACCAGCCTGCGCTTGTTATGGCGCTTCTTGTGCCAGGGGTCGGGGAAGTAGATGCGGATCTCGTCCAGCGCGCCATCGGCGACTTCGCGCTCCAGCACTTCCACCGCATCATGGTGATAGAGCTTCGCATTGCGTGCATCGTCCGTCGCCAGCGCGTTGAGCAGGCGGCCGACGCCGGGGGCATGCACTTCGATGCCGATATGGTCGCGATCCGGATCGCGCTGCGCGGAGTAGCGGAACGCTTCACCGTTGCCGAAGCCGATTTCCAGGATGCGCTTTGCCTTGCGCCCGAACGCGGCATCGAAATCGCGCGGCGTGCCGGTGTAATTCAAACCGAAACGCGGCCACAGTTCGTCGAACGCACGCTGTTGCGCCTCGGTGAAGCGGCCCTGGCGCAGCACGAAGCTGCGCACCTTGCGGTGGCCTTCCTCGATGGTGAACGGCTTCGGCGGTGACTTGGCGCCGGCGCTGGAAAACGGATCGGACATCTCAGCCGATCAACCCGTCGACCGGCGACGAGGCACTGGCATAGCGTTTGCGCGGAATGCGTCCAGCCTTGAACGCGGCGCGGCCGGCTTCCACCGCCAGCTTCATCGCATGCGCCATCAGCACCGGATCCTTCGCGCCGGCGATCGCGGTGTTCATCAGCACGCCATCGCAGCCCAGCTCCATCGCGATGGCCGCGTCCGAAGCAGTGCCCACGCCGGCATCGACGATGATCGGCACCTTCGCGCTTTCGATGATCTCGATCAGGTTGTACTTGTTCTGCACGCCAAGACCGGATCCGATCGGCGCCGCCAGCGGCATCACCGCCACGCAGCCGATCTCCTCCAGGCGCTTGCACAGGATCGGATCGTCGCTGGTGTAGACCATCACCTCGAAGCCGTCCTTGACCAGCGTTTCGGCGGCGGCGAGTGTGGCTACGACATCGGGGTACAACGTCTTCTGGTCGCCCAGCACTTCCAGCTTGACCAGGTTGTGGCCGTCGAGCAGCTCGCGCGCAAGACGGCAGGTGCGCACCGCGTCGTCGGCGGTGTAGCAGCCTGCGGTGTTGGGCAGGATCGTGTAGCGATCCGGCGGCAACACGTCGAGCAGGTTGGGCTCGCCCGGGTTCTGGCCGATGTTGGTGCGGCGGATGGCGACGGTGACGATCTGCGCGCCGGCGGCATCGGTGGCGCGGCGGGTTTCGTCGAGGTCCTTGAACTTGCCGGTGCCGGTGAGCAGGCGCGAGGCGTAGGGCTTGCCGGCGATGAGGAGGGTGTCGGAATTGGGCGATGCATTCATCGCATTAGTTTAGCCGCCACCCAGCGCATGCACGATCTCGATCTTGTCGCCATCGCGCAGTGCGTGTTCGGCGTGTCGGCCGCGCGGGACGATCTCGCCATTGACCTCCACCGCGACCCGGCGTTCGGCCAGGCGTTCGGCTTCGAGCAAAGCGGTGATGGTGGCACCGGGTTCAAGGCGGCGGGTTTCGCCGTTCAACTGCACGTGGAGTGTCTCGCTCATCTCGGCATTTTCGCCCGTTTTGCCGCAGTTGCGTCGTGCGGCGGCGCAGCTTGTTGTTGTTACTATTTCGTGAAACCATCGGCACCATTCGCCGTCGTACTGTCGGCGACCACCTGAGGAATCCACGATGAAAGCCAAGTTCCGCCGTTCCCTGCTGACCACTGCGCTGGCTCTGGCTGTTCTGCCGGCTGCCGTTCAAGCGACCGACTCGCCGTTCACCAAGACCGTCTTCTTCGGCGACAGCCTGACCGATGGCGGCTTCTTCCGCCCACTGCTTCCCGCCAGCGTGCAGTCTGTGACGGGTCAGTTCACCACCAACCCGGGTTATGTGTGGTCGCAATACCTGGCGGATTACTACGGCAGCAATGCGCAGAGCGCATGGTTCGGTACCGGCGCTGGCACGCGTGACGGTGCTGGCAACAACTGGGCTGTGGGTGGCGCTCGCGTCGGCACGAATTCCGCAGGCGCACTGGGCTACACGCCGTCGATGTCGTCGCAGCTGACCAATTACCTGTCGCGCAATGGCGGCCATGCCGATTCGGGTGCGCTGTACACCGTTTGGGGCGGCGCCAACGACCTGTTCACGATCACCAGCCCGGCGCAGGCCCCGACCGTGATCGGCGCGGCAGTGACCGCACAAGTCGGCATCGTGGGTGCACTGACCCAGGCCGGTGCGCAATACATCCTGGTGCCGACCCTGCCGGATCTCGGCCTGACCCCGTCCTCGCGCGCGGGCGGCGCGGCGGCAATGGCGCAAGGCACCGCGCTGTCCACAAACTACAACACGGCACTGTTCGGGGGGCTGGCCTCAGCCAACCTGCGAGTCATCCCGTTGGATACCTTCCACTTCCTGCAGGAAGTGGTGGCCAACCCGTCGGCGTTCGGCATCACCAACGTCACTGGCACCGCCTGCCAGCCGCAGATCACCGCGCAATCGCTGACCTGCAATCCGACCTCGCTGGTGAATCCGTCCGCACCGAACACCTACCTGTTCGCCGATGGCGTGCACCCGACGAGCGGTGCACACAAGGCATTGGCCGATTACGCCGTCTCGGTGATTGAAGGCCCGCGCCAGATCGCGATCCTGCCGCATTCCGAAGTGGTGGTCGGCCGTGCGCGTGCGGAGATGGTCGATCTCGCCATTACCAGTTTCGACAAGGAAGACGGCATGCGTTGGTGGGCTGACGTGCGCGGCGACCAGCAGCGTTACGACGCCCCGTTCAACTACGACGGCATCGGCCCGGCCGCTTCGTTCGGCATCGGCTGGACCCGCGGCAACCTGGTCTACGGCGGTTTCGCCGGTTATGGCCAGCAGAAAAACGATTTCGGCAACAGTCGCGGCAAGTTCAAGCAGAAGGACGCCGGTCTCGGCGGTTTCGTCGGCTGGCGCAGCGGCGCGTTCTGGGCGAACGGCCAGCTGGGTTGGACCAAGGTCAGCTACGACGTCGATCGCGTCGTGCACCTCGGCCAGGCCACCCGTGTCCACACCGGTTCGCCGGATGGCGACAACCTGAGCGTCGGTGCCAGCGCCGGCTGGAACTTCGAGCATGGCGCGCTGACCCACGGCCCGGTGATTTCGGTGCTGTCCCAGCAGGTCAAGGTCGACGGTTTTGCTGAAAGCGATCCCACCCTGTCCACCTCGCTGGCCTATCCGGAACAGAAGTTCGATTCGCTGATCGGCAGCGCGGGTTGGCAGGCCAGCTACGCGATCAACGACCATGTCCAGCCCTACGCCAAGCTGACCTACGACCGCGAGTTCGAGGATCAGCCGGCGCATGCCTACGCGCAGTCGCAGTCGATGCCGACCACGCTGCCGTACGCGGTGCCGGGCCTGCCGTTCGACGACAGCTACGGCACCCTGGTGTTCGGCGTGCGCAGCAAGCTGCTGGGCCTGGAGACCAACGGCGGCGCCAGCCTGACCGTGGGTCAGAAGGGCGGCAACGATGCAACCTTCTTCCTCAGCGTGGGCCGCAAGTTCTGATCGGCTGATCGCCGCATCGACGCAACGCACGCCATGCGTGCGTTGCGTCGCCCGCGCGGGGCGGCATAGACTTGCCGCGAACGCGGGTGTAGTTCAATGGTAGAACTGCAGCTTCCCAAGCTGCTAGCGTGGGTTCGATTCCCATCACCCGCTCCATATTCGGCAAGCGACGGTAACGGCGGTGTTCCTCGGGATGCCGCCGTTCCTGTCTGGCGGCGACGGAGCGAAGGATGACGGCGATCGCGGTCGGTTGGCGCGAGTGGGTGCTCCTGCCGGAGCTGGGCCTGCCGCGGCTGCGCGCCAAGGTGGATACCGGCGCGCGCAGTTCCGCATTGCACGTCGAGCGGCAGTGGCGTTTCGTCGAAGGCGGCGTGCCGTGGGTCGGCTTCGTGCTGGTGCCGCGGCGGCATGCGGTTGCGGTCGCGGCCAGCGCGGCGGTCGTCGATGAAAGGATGGTGACCGATTCCGGTGGCCATCGAACTTTGCGCGTGTTCGTGCGCACCAAGTTGCGATTGGCCGGGGTCGAACGTGAAATTGAAATCAACCTGGCGGATCGTTGCGGGATGCGCTTCCCGCTGCTGCTGGGGCGCACCGCGCTGGCGGATGCGTTCGTGGTCGATCCCGCCGGTTCGTACCTGCATCGCCGCCGCCGTCGCAGCGCCGAAACCTTGCAACACGCCTGAAACACCCAAGAGCACGCACGCATGAAATTGGCGATCCTCTCCCGCAACGGCAAGCTGTATTCGACCCGGCGCCTGGTCGAGGCCGCGCGCGAACGCGGGCACACGGTGCGCGTGCTGGACCCCTTGCGTTGCTATATGCGGATCAGCAACGACGGCTTCGAGATGCATTACAAGGGCGCGCACATCGCCGGCTACCACGCGGTGATCCCGCGCATCGGTGCGTCGGTCACCCGCTACGGCTGCGCGGTGCTGCGCCAGTTCGAACTGATGGGCAGCCACACGCCGAGCAGCGCCGCGGCGATCGCCCGCGCGCGCGACAAGTTGCGCTGCCACCAATTGCTGGCGGCCGAAGGTATCGGCTTGCCGGTGACGGTGTTCGGCGACAACCCGGACGACACGGTCGACTTGCTGTCGATGCTGGGCCCGCCGCCGCACGTGATCAAGCTCAACGAAGGTACCCAGGGCACCGGGGTGATGCTGACCGAGAAGCTGTCGGCCTCGCGCGGGGTGATCGAAACCCTGCGCGGCCTGTACGCGCATTTCCTGGTGCAGGAATTCATCGGCGAAGCAAAGGGCGCCGACTTGCGCTGCTTCGTGGTGGGCGGCCAGGTAGTCGCGGCGATGCGCCGGCAGGCACCGAAGGGCGATTTTCGCTCCAACCTGCATCGCGGCGGCACCGCCAAGGCGGTGCGCGCCAGCAAGGCCGAGATCGAGACCGCAGTGCGCGCGGCGCAGGTGTTGGGCCTGGGCGTGGCGGGCGTGGACCTGATCCGCAGCAAACGAGGGCCACTGGTGCTGGAAGTGAATTCCTCACCGGGGCTGGAGGGGATCGAATCGGCGACCGGCATCGATGTCGCCGGCCGCATCATCGAACACATCGCCACCGCCATCACGGCCCGGAAACATCATCGCAACACGGATTTGACGGATTCTTAATCGCGGCCTGCGTAGTGTGAACCTGCGGCGCGTCCCCATTCCCCCGGATCAGCGCCGCGCAGGGCAGCAGTGACCTCGGCCCAGGCGTTTCCCCCGCCTGGGCCTTTCTTTGTCCGTGGATCGTTGCCATCGGGTTCCGTGACCGCAACGTCGCTGTGCCAGAATCCCGGAACCCTCACCCCGACCAGCGGTCACAATGAGACCGCGGGAAACCGCAAGGATCAATGCATGCGCATCCTGGTGATCGAAGACAATCCGGACATCGCCGCCAACTTGGGCGACTACCTGGAGGATCGCGGCCATACCGTCGATTTCGCCGCCGACGGCGTGACCGGCCTGCACCTGGCCGTGGTGCACGATTTCGATGCCATCGTGCTCGATCTCAACCTGCCCGGCATGGACGGCCTGGAGGTCTGCCGCAAGCTGCGCAGCGAGGCGCGCAAACAGACCCCGGTGCTGATGCTGACCGCACGCGATTCGCTGGACAACAAACTGGCCGGCTTCGATTCCGGTGCCGACGACTACCTGATCAAGCCGTTCGCGCTGCAGGAAGTGGATGTGCGCCTGGGCGCGCTGGCGCGTCGCGGGCGCGGTCCGCAGGCGCGCGTGCTCAACGTCGGCGATCTGGAATACAACCTGGACACGCTGGAAGTGCGGCGCGAAGGCAAGCTGCTGCAGCTCAACCCGACGGCGTTGAAGATCCTACAGGCACTGATGGAAGCCTCGCCGGCAGTGGTTACCCGGCAGGAGCTGGAAACCCGCGTGTGGGGCGAGGAACTGCCGGATTCTGACTCCCTGCGGGTGCATATCCACGGCCTGCGCGCGATGGTGGACAAGCCGTTCGCCACGCCGATGATCCAGACCCGCCATGGCATCGGCTACCGGATCGCGCCGCCCGATGCCGACGGCTGACGCGTCGCCGGACACGCGCGTTGCGCCCCGTCCTGTGCCGCGCGCGCGGCGACGGCTGCGCACCCGCATCATCCTGTCGTTTGCCCTGCTGGGCCTGAGCCTGACCCTGCTGCTCGCATTTGCGACCAACTGGGTCCGCGGCAAGGTCGAGGAGGACATGATCGCCGACGTGATGAACCGCAATATCAATGCGTACTCGCAGCGGTATTACAACAGCGGCGGGCGCGATATCGGCCTGCCCGTGCAGCAGATGTACGGGCGCGTGGTGTCCAGCGCCAAATTCGAATCCCTGAAGGAAGACCAGCCAGATTGGTACAGCCTGGGCGATGGCATCTGGCCCATGGCCGGCCGCAACGAGGACGGCACGCCCTTCGCCTACAAACTTGCCGTGCGCAAGACGCCGGACACGTGGTTCTTCCTGGCCTACGACATGCAGGAAAGCGTGCGCAGGACCGAGAAGTTCGAGAAGGCGTTGTACATCGTGGTACCGGTGTTCACCCTGTTTTCGCTGTTGCTGGGCTGGTGGTCGGCATCGCGGGTGATGGCGCCGGTGTCCGAGCTTGCGCGCAGGCTGCGGCGCAGCGGCACCAACTCCGACCCGGAAGCGCTGGCGCCGCATTTCGCCGGAGACGAAGTGGGCGAGTTGGCCAAGGCGCTGGACGATTATTCCGATCGCCTGACCGACGTCGTGCAGCGCGACCGCGAATTCAACGCCGACGTCAGCCATGAATTGCGCACGCCGCTGGCGGTGATCCGCGGTGCCGTCGAGCTGCTGCTGTCGAAGCCGGAGCTGGACGAACGCACGCGCACTCGCCTGCAGCGCATCCAGCGCGCGGAGCAGCAATGCACCGACCTGATCAGCGCGTTGCTGCTGCTGTCGCGCAACGAACGAGCAGTGGGCGAATGCGACGTGGCCAAGGTGGCGCAGCAACTGCTCGATAGCCATCGCGCGCAGCTGGCAGGCAAGCCGTTGCAATTACGCCTGGATGGCGAACGCAAGCTGGTGGTGGATGCGCCGGAGTCGGCGGTATCGGTGGCGCTGGGCAACCTGATCGGCAACGCGGTGAAGTACACGCAAAGCGGCGAGGTAATCGTGCGCATGCATGGCAACGCGGTGGACGTCATCGATTCCGGCCCCGGCCTGAGCGCGGAAGACGCCGCCAAGCTGTTCGAGCGCGGTTACCGCGGCACCCATGCCGGCCATTCGCAGGGCGGTGGTATCGGCCTGTCGATCGTGCGCCGGTTGTGCGCGCTGTACGGTTGGGACGTGCAGGTGCGCCCGGGCGAAGAACGTGGGGTGGTGGCGACGCTGCGGTTCTTGCCAGCGTCCTGATGTGGCAGCCCGGATAAGGCCGAAGACCGCATCCGGGGGCGCAGAACCGATTCCGGATGCGTTGTGCTTGTCCGGCTACCGCGGCTTCGACGGCATAATGTGCGGGCATTGTTTTCGAAGGATGTCCGCATGAACACCCCTGCAGCGCTGGCCTACCAGGTCGCCCTTTCCGACCATGTCCGCAGTGATGCGCAACGCATGGCGATCCTTGCCGGCGAACTCGGCTTCGGCAAGGTCTTCACCGACCACATGGTCGCCATCCAGTGGGACAAGGCGAAGGGTTGGCATGACGCGCAAGTTCGCGCCTACGGCCCGCTGGCGCTGGATCCGGCCGCGTCGGTGTTGCACTACGGGCAAGAAATTTTCGAGGGAATCAAGGCCTATCGCCATGACGATGGTTCGATCTGGACGTTCCGTCCCGATGCCAACGGCGCGCGCCTGCAGCGTTCGGCCGCCCGCCTGACCTTGCCGCAGCTGCCGGTGGCCGAGTTCACCGAATCGCTGCGCCGGCTGATCGCCGTCGACCACGCCTGGGTGCCGTCGGCGCCGGAAAGTAGCCTGTATTTCCGCCCCTTCATGATCGCCACCGAAGCGTTTCTGGGCATGCGTGCGGCGCAGGCGGCGGCGTACTACGTCATCGCGAGTCCAGCCGGCGCGTATTTCGCCAAGGGCGTGGCGCCGGTATCGATCTGGCTGTCCGAGGACTATGCGCGCGCCGCCAAGGGCGGCACCGGCGCGGCGAAGTGCGGGGGCAATTACGCCGCTTCGCTGCTGCCGCAGATGGAAGCCCAGGCGCTTGGGTGCTCGCAGGTGCTGTTCCTCGATCCGGTCGAAGGCAAATACCTGGAGGAACTCGGTGGCATGAACGTGTTCCTGGTCTACAAGGACGGCCGCATCGTCACCCCGGAACTCTCAGGCAGCATCCTCGAGGGCATCACCCGCGAAAGCATCCTGCAGCTGGCCCGCGACCGGGGCCTGAAGGTGGAGGAGCGCAAGGTGTCCGTCGACGAGTGGAAGGACGGCGTGGCGTCTGGCGAGATCACCGAGGTGTTCGCCTGCGGCACCGCGGCGGTGATCACCCCGATCGGCGAACTGAAGGGGAATGGCTTCGCGGTGGGCGACATCAACGCACCGGCCGGCGAAGTCACCATGGCGATCCGCAAGGAGCTGACCGACATCCAGTACGGCCGTGCGCCCGACCGCCACGACTGGCTGGTCAAGCTGCGCTAACGGCTCCGTTTACAGGCGCACCCACCAGCAGCCGAGGTTCTTGCGCAGGGCGAACACGGTGCGTGATGGCGTGCTGTTGTTGCCCAGCGTCTGCTCCACGCGCAGGCCGATCAGGTGCGGCTTGCGTGGCGGTTTGCTGACCACGGCGCCGGTGTCCGCGTCGAATTCGACCACGGCGTAGCCGTATTCGTTGGTGCCGCCCGCGTACATCGGTTGCACGTCCACCAATGGGCGCTTGGCGATGGCTTCCAGCCGCGACATCAACCGGTACGCATTGCCGGTCGACATCCCGGCCCAGTCGTATACGCCGGCGATCTGGTTGGCGTCGCCGGACTGGATCGCACTGCTCAGCGAATAGACGAGATCTTGCACGCTGCGCGAACAGCCGCCGCGATACAGGCGTTGCCCGCTGATGCCGACCGCGGCCTGCGAGGCTGGGCGTTCGGTACCGCCGATGTCCGCGCATTGGCGGTCGGTGTACACCAGCGAGCCATCGCTGGCGATGCATTGGCGGACTTGCGCATCGGCCGTGCGCGGCCAACAAGCGCAGGCGAGCAGGAGCGACGCGATAGCGAGGAAACGCAGCATGCATGCAGCCTACGCGCGCCGCATCGATGAAGAAAGTGCGGTCAGCGCAAACGCTGCAGCACGGACAGCGTCGGTTTCGACAGGTTCAGGGTGTAGAAATGCAGCGCGGGCGCGCCGCCGGCGACCAGGCGTTCGCACAACTTGGCGACGAAGTCTGCGGCGAATTCGCGGATGCTGACGGCATCGTCGCCATACGCGCGCATGCGCTGGCCGATCCAGCGCGGGATCTCCGCGCCGCAGGCTTCCGAGAAGCGCTTCAGTTGGCTGAAATTGGAGATCGGCATGATGCCCGGGATGATCGGTACGTCGATGCCCAACGCGCGCGCGTCTTCTACGAAACGGAAATACGCATCCGTGTTGTAGAAATATTGAGTGATTGCGCTGTCAGCACCGGCATCGACCTTGGTCTTGAAGTTGCGCAAATCCACATGCGCGTCATCGGCTTGCGGATGCGTTTCCGGATAGGCCGCGACTTCGATCTTGAAGTGGTCGCCGTGTTCGGCGCGAATCAGGGCGACCAGTTCGCTGGCGTAGCGCAGGTCGCCGCTGCGCACCATGCCGGAAGGCGTGTCGCCACGCAGGGCGACGACGCGATCGCAGCCGAGTGCGCGATACAGCTTGAGCAACTGGCGGATTTCCTCGCGACTGCCCCCCACGCAGGTGATGTGCGGCACGCCGGCAACGCCGTGCTCGCTGCGCAGGCGCTGCACGGTTTCCGGGGTATGGCTGAGGGTGGAGCCACCGGCGCCGAAGGTCACCGACATGAACTGCGGCGCATGCGTCTTCAGCTTCTGCACGCTGCGGTCGAGCTGTGCGCGCTGCTCGTCGGTCTTGGGCGGGTAGAACTCGAAACTGATCGGCAGCATGCGCATGACCTGTGTCGTCGATGCAGTCATTGTATCCATCTCTTCATCCGGATGAAAGAATTAATTCATTTCCGGGTTCGATCCGTCTTGACCATGCGATTGGCTTATCGCATGGTTGAGCGAGGGGGGAACACATGCAGGAACGCACGGGCGGCGCGGCACCGACAGTGATGGCGGCGCCTCGCTTGTCGCAGGAGTTGGCCGACACACTGCTGCGCCTGCGCCTTGGTGGTCCGTTCTATGTGCTGTTGTGGTTGCTGGCGGGGAGCGCAAGTGGCCTATGGCACCAGGCCCGTGGGCCGTTCCTGCTGATAGCGGCCGTGTTCGCCGTGTTGGTGGCCGTTCGCTTCCGCATCCACGGGCTTCCAGCGGAGGCCGGCGAAGTGGCCGTGCGCCGACGCCTGGATCGGATCTGGGCGTTGTTGTTGATCAATGCAGGGGTCTGGGGTGCCGCCAGTGCGTGGCTGCTGATGGTCACTCCGAACGAGAGCGCACGCACGGTCGCCGCGATCAGTTCCTATGCCTTCTCGACCGCCTTCGCCCACAACTATTCGATGCGGCAGGGGCGGGCATTGCTCGCCGTGCTGCTGACCTCCCTGCCCACGCTGGTCGCCTTCATCGCCAATGGGTCGCGCTACCAGCTGGTGGCGGTCAGCGTGCTGTACCTGCTTTACATCTTGCTGGCGCTGCGCCGCAGCCATGGCGAGTACCTGCAACGACTCGACCTGGAGGACGAGTTGCGCGAGCAGCGCGACCTGTTCGAACAGCAGAGCCGGCGCGACGGTTTGACCGGCCTTGCCAACCGGCGCCGGTTCGCCTCGGTGCTGGTGGAATGGATGGCGCTGGCGCATGCCGGACAGGCGCGTCTTGCGCTGCTGATCTTCGACATCGATCACTTCAAGGCGATCAACGATCGCCATGGGCATGCGGTGGGCGATGCCTGCCTGACCGCGCTTGCCGACGAGCTGCGGCAAGCGTTTCCCTTGGCGGAAACCGAGCTGACGGCGCGGCTGGGCGGCGAGGAGTTCGGTGTGCTCCTGCGCGATGCCGCGCCAGGCGATGCGATGAGGCGTGCGGAGCAGTTCCGTCGCCGGCTTGCGGAACATGCACTTGCCATGCGAGCGGGCGAAGTCCGTATCCGCGTCAGTGCCGGCGTGGCCGAATACGATCCGCGGCGCGATGTCGATGGCGACGCGTTCTACCACGCCGCCGACATCGCGCTGTATCGCGCCAAGGCAAGCGGGCGCAACGCGGTGGAGGTCGCGGAAGCCGGCTGAACGCGCGATGCCGAACGAAAACGGGCGCCTTGCGGCGCCCGTTTTCGTATCGCCCGTGTTGCTGCGATCAGTAGCGGTAGTGCTCCGGCTTGTACGGGCCTTCGACCGCCACGCCCAGGTAGTCGGCCTGTTCCTTGCTGAGCTTGGTCAGCTTCACGCCGATCTTCTCCAGGTGCAGTCGCGCCACTTCCTCGTCCAGCTGCTTCGGCAGGATGTAGACCTTCGGGTCGTAGAAGTCCTTGTTCGCCCACAGGTCGATCTGCGCCAGCGTCTGGTTGGAGAAGCTGTTGCTCATCACGAAGCTCGGGTGGCCGGTGGCGCAGCCCAGGTTCACCAGGCGGCCTTCGGCGAGCAGGAAGATCGCGTTGCCGTTGGCAAACGTGAACTTGTCCACCTGCGGCTTGATGTTGGTCTTCACCGCGCCGCTGGCATACAGCGCATCGACCTGGATCTCGTTGTCGAAGTGGCCGATGTTGCAGACGATGGCCTGGTCCTTCATCACCTGCATGTGCTGCAGGGTGATGATGTCCTTGTTGCCGGTGGTGGTGACGTAGATGTCGGCGCGGCCGAGGGTGTCCTCGAGCGTGGTGACTTCATAGCCTTCCATCGCCGCCTGCAACGCGCAGATCGGGTCGATCTCGGTGACGATCACGCGGGCGCCGTAGGCACGCAGCGAGGCCGCCGAACCCTTGCCCACGTCGCCATAACCGCAGACCACCGCGACCTTGCCGGCCAGCATCACGTCGAGCGCGCGCTTCAGGCCATCGGCCAGCGATTCGCGGCAACCGTACAGGTTGTCGAACTTGGACTTGGTGACCGAGTCGTTGACGTTGATCGCGGGCACCAGCAGCTTGCCTTGCTCGGCGATCTGGTACAGGCGGTGCACGCCGGTGGTGGTCTCTTCGGAAACGCCCTTCCAGTCCTTGACCACACGGGTCCAGAAGCCGGGGCGCTCGGCGGCCACGCGCTTGAGCAGGTTCTTGATGATCTGCTCTTCATGGCTGCCCGAAGCGGAATTCACCCAGCTGTCGTCGCCCTGTTCCAGCTCGTAACCCTTGTGGATCAGCAGGGTGACGTCGCCGCCATCGTCGACCACCAGTTCCGGACCGGTCTGGGTGCCGTCGGCCAGGGTGAAGGTCAGCGCGTCCAAGGTGCAGTCCCAGTATTCCTCCAGCGACTCGCCCTTCCAGGCGAATACCGGGGTGCCGGTGGCGGCGATGGCCGCGGCGGCATGGTCCTGCGTGGAGAAGATGTTGCAAGAGGCCCAGCGCACGTCGGCGCCGATGTCCTTCAGCGTCTCGATCAGCACGGCAGTCTGGATGGTCATGTGCAGCGAGCCGGTCACGCGCACGCCCTTGAGCGGCTTGGTGGTGGCGTGCTTCTTGCGGATCGACATCAGGCCAGGCATTTCGTGCTCGGCGATGTCGAGTTCCTTGCGGCCCCAATCGGCCAGGGTGATGTCGGCGACCTTGTAGTCGCCTTCGGTGGAGAAGGTCTTGAGTTGTGCGTTCATGGTGTTGCTCCGTTGTCGGGAGTCCGTGTCGGGACTCGCAGTAACGGGCGCCGTTGCATCGTTCGCTGCCATCGAGCCTGTTCCCTTGCATCGCGTGCCGGGCTTGCAGCGCCCCTCGATGGAGCAGGGCGCGCGGCATTGCACCGCGCGCCCGATTTCGTGTCGCTTGTTACAGCTTCGCGGCCTTCTTCAGCTCGGCGGCCTTGTCGGTCTTCTCCCACGAGAAGGTGGTGGCCTTGTGCTTCTTGCCGGCGCCGTCGGTGTAGCTGATTTCCTTCGGCTTGCGGCCGAAGTGGCCGTAGCTGGCGGTCGGCTGGTAGATCGGGTGCTCCAGATCCAGCATCTTGGTGATGCCGTACGGGCGCAGGTCGAAGTGGGCGCGGATCAGCTTCTCGATGGTGTCGTCGCTGACCTTGCCGGTGCCGAAGGTGGTGACCGAGATCGAGGTCGGCTCGGCCACGCCGATGGCGTAGGAAACCTGCACTTCGCACTTGTCGGCCAGGCCGGCGGCGACGATGTTCTTCGCCACGTAGCGCGCGGCATAGGCCGCCGAACGATCCACCTTGGACGGATCCTTGCCGGAGAACGCGCCGCCGCCATGGCGGGCCATGCCGCCGTAGCTGTCGACGATGATCTTGCGGCCGGTCAGGCCGCAATCGCCCACCGGGCCACCGATCACGAACTTGCCGGTCGGATTGATGTGTACCTTGTTCTTCGGCAGCGCTTCCAGCCACTTCTTCGGCAGCACCGGCTTCAGGATTTCGTCGTAGACGGCTTCGACCAGGTGCTTCTGCTTGACGTCCTCGTCGTGCTGGGTGGACAGCACCACGGCGTCGAGGCCGACGATGTCGTGGCCGTCGTAGCGCAGGGTGACCTGCGACTTCGCATCCGGGCGCAGCCACTTCAGCTTGCCGTTCTTGCGCACCTTGGCCTGTTGCTCGACCAGGCGGTGGCTGTAGTACAGCGGCGCGGGCATGTGCTCCGGCGCCTCGTTGCAGGCATAGCCGAACATCAGGCCCTGATCGCCCGCGCCCTGTTCCTCGGGCTTCTTGCGGTCCACGCCCTGGTTGATGTCCGGCGACTGCTTGCCGAGCATGTTGATGATCGCGCAGGTATGACCGTCGAAGCCGACGCTGGAATTGTCGTAGCCGATGCCGTTGATCACGTTGCGCGCCAGCGCCTCGATGTCCACCCATGCGGAGGTGGTGACTTCACCGGCGACGATGGCGGCACCGGTCTTGACCATGGTTTCGCATGCGACGCGCGCGCGCTTGTCCTGCGCGAGGATCGCATCGAGCACCGCGTCCGAGATCTGGTCGGCGATCTTGTCCGGATGGCCTTCGGAGACCGATTCGGAGGTGAACAGGTAGCTGGACATCGACTTTATATCCTTCAATCTGGATGAAAAGATGGCCGCGCATGATACAGCCTTGCGGGCAGGCGTGCATCTTGCGGCAAAACGGCGTAGCGGGGTGTTGATCTGGCGTTAAGCGGGTGTCGTCATGTGGCTGCAACAGCGGTGCAATCCGGACGTCGCATGCGCCATGCAGGCTGCCGGCCAACCCGGCACGTAGCGCCCGCGATGATCCAGCTAGAGCAACGCCTGCAGCAGCGATTCCCGCAATGGTTCCGTGGTCGCCGGGCCGCCATCGCCAAGCCGTTGCTGCGCGGGATCGAGCGCTGGTCGCGGCTGGACGTGATAGACGCCTTCCTGGCCGCCAACCGGACGGTGCGCGGCTTCGCCTTAATCGCGGCGGCGTTGCAGTTCCTCGGTGCCCGCTATGAGGTGGACGACGCCGCGCTGGCGCGAATCCCCGCGCAGGGCCGCCTGCTGGTCATCGCCAACCATCCCAGCGGCGCGCTGGATGCATTGGCTTTGCTGGATGCGGTTGGCAAGGTGCGGCGCGACGTGCGGATCGTGGCCAACGATGTCCTGTCGGCGCTCGACAACATCGGCGAGCTGTTGCTGCCGGTGCGCATCCTCGGTGGGCGGCCGAGCGCGGACAGCCTGCGCGCGGTCGACGCGGCGCTGGCGCGCGGCGAGTGCGTGATCGTGTTCCCGGCCGGCGAGGTCTCCCGGCTCGGGCCGCGCGGCGTGCGCGATACCCGCTGGCGACGCGGCTTCCTGCGCTTCGCCCGCGCCTGCGATGCACCGGTGCTGCCGGTGCGCATCCAGGCGCGCAATTCGGCGCTGTTCTATGGCGCGTCGGCCCTGTTCAAGCCGGCCGGCACTGCATTGCTGGCGCGCGAGATGTTCGCCCGCCGCGCGCGGCGGATCGTGTTGCGGGTCGGGCAGCTGCGACGCATTCCAAGCGATGTCGATGGCGCAGCCGTGCTCAAGGCCATCCGCCGCGAGCTGTACGCGATCGGCACCCGCAACGAACGCAGCGTGCCCGTGAACGAAGCTGGGCCGGAGCCGATCGCCGATGCGATCGATCCCGCCGTGGTGCGTGCCGGCATCGATGCGATGCATTCGCTCGGCGCGACCAGCGACGGCAAGCAGATCCGTGTCGGTGCGCTGTCAGCCGATGCGCCGTTGCTGCGCGAGATCGGCCGCCTGCGCGAGCTGACCTTCCGCGCGGTGGGCGAGGGCACCGGCCGCAGCCTGGACGTGGATGCCTGGGACAGCTGGTACGAGCACATCGTGCTGTGGGACGACGCGGCGTCGAAGATCGCCGGCGCCTACCGCATCGCCCGCGGCGCGCCGGTGCTGGCGGCGCACGGCATCCGCGGCCTGTACACGGCTTCGCTGTTCGACTACGCGGATGACGCGATCGCGCGCATCGCGCAGGGCATGGAACTCGGGCGCAGTTTCGTCGCGCCGGAGTACTGGGGCGGCCGCAGCATCGACTACCTGTGGCAGGGCATTGGTGCTTACCTGCGCGCGTATCCGAAGGTGCGTTACCTGTTCGGTGCGGTCTCGATCAGCGCCGCATTGCCAGTTACTGCTCGCGAGCAGATCGCCGCGCACTACGCGCATTACTTCGGTGCCTCCGGCGAGGCGATCTCGAAGCGGCCATTCGCCTACGGGGCCACGATGCCGCACGACGCGGCGATGGACGCGGACACTGCGTTCCGCGTACTGAAGGCGAACCTGGATGCGCTCGGTGCGCAGGTGCCGATGCTCTACAAGCAGTACACGGAGCTGTGCGAACCCGGCGGCGCGCGTTTCCTCGCGTTCGGCGTCGATCCCGATTTCAGCGATGCGGTGGACGGCCTGATCGAAGTCGACATCCAGCGCATGCGGGCGAAGAAGCGCCAGCGTTACCTCGGCGAGACGCCGCACGGCATCGAGGCGGTGGCATGAGCCCGCTCGCCGCGTCGCCGATGCGTCGCGCGGTGTTCATCTCCGACGTGCACCTGGGCTCGCGCCACTGCCATGCGGCGGAACTCGCGGCGTTCCTTTCCACCCTCCGCTGCAAGCGCCTGTACCTGGTCGGCGACATCATCGACCTGTGGTGGATGGCGCAGCGGCGCGCGTTGTGGGGCAGCACGCAGAACGGCGTGGTCGAGGCGCTGCATGCCTTGCGCCGCGCCGGCGCCGAGATCATCTACATCCCCGGCAACCACGACCGCCCGATCCGCAGGTTCTGCGGCCTCGCCCTGCCGGCGATGCAGGTGCGCCGCCGCGCGATCCACGTCACCGCCGATGGCCGCCGCCTGCTGGTCGTGCACGGCGACGAGTTCGACAACATCACCCACTTCGGCACCTTGCAGGAAAAGTTCGGCGACTGGCTGTACTACCGCATCCTCACCGGCAACAAGCTGCTGAACTTCGTCCGCGCCCGCTGCGGTTTGCGCTACTGGTCGCTGTCGGAATTCCTCAAGCGGCGCAGCGGCGCGGCGGAGCGCTACATCGGCCGCTTCGTGCAGGCCTGCCTGGACGATGCGAAGCGCCGCGGACTGGACGGTATCGTCTGCGGCCATATCCACCGCGCCGCGCTGGTGCAGCGCGATGGCCTGGTCTACGCCAACGACGGCGATTGGGTGGAAAGCCTGAGTGCGTTGGTCGAGGAAGCGGACGGCACCCTGCGGCTGCTCACGCATGGCGGCGAAGTGCTGGCGGAGCTTCCGTCGTGCCTGCGCCTGTTGGCGGACGAACCATTGCAGTGCGCAGCGTGACCCGCGGGATTCAGGCTGCAACGGACAGCGCGGGCGGAGCGCCGGCGATCAACGCATCGAAATAATCGCGGGTCAGCTGCAACTGTTCCTGCGCGGTCTGTGCGCGATTGACCACCGCGCGGAACGCGGTGTTCTCGGGCCGGTCCTTCGCATACCAGCCCAGGTGCTTGCGCGCGATGCGCACGCCGGAGACTTCGCCATAGAACGCATGCAGCTGCTCGAGGTGGCCGAGCAGGATGTCGCGCACCTCAACCAGCGAGGGCTCCGCCAGCAGTTCACCGCACGCGAGGTAGTGTGCGATGCGCCCGAAGATCCACGGCCGCCCCTGCGCCGCGCGGCCGATCATCACCGCGTCGCAGCCGGTGGCATCCAGCACGGCCTTCGCCTTTTGTGGCGAATCGATATCGCCATTGGCGATGACGGGAATCTTCAGCATCGCCTTGATCGCGGCGATGGTCTCGTATTCGGCAATGCCGGTGTATTGCTGGTCGCGGGTGCGTCCATGCACCGCCAACGCGGCGATGCCTGCGTCTTCGGCGATGCGGGCGATCTCGGGCGCGTTTTTGTGGTCCGCATCCCAGCCGGTGCGGATCTTCAGGGTGACCGGCACGTCGACCGCCTTGACCACCGCTTCGACGATGCGCGCGACCAGCAGTGGCTCGCGCATCAGCGCAGAGCCGGCCCAGGCGTTGCACACCTTCTTGGCCGGGCAACCCATGTTGATGTCGATGAGTTGCGCGCCGTGGTCGACGTTGTAGCGCGCGGCCTCGGCCATCACCTCCGGCACGGTGCCGGCGATCTGCACGCTGATCGGGTCTGGCTCGTCGACATGATCCATCCGGTGCAGCGATTTCACCGTGTTCCAGAAGCGCGGATCGCTGGTGGTCATTTCAGACACCGCCAGTCCCGCGCCCAGCCGTTTGCACAGCAACCGAAACGGCTTGTCGGTCACCCCCGCCATCGGCGCCAGGAGTACCTTCGGTTCGATGCGGTAGGGGCCGATCTGCATGCGCCGCATTCTACCGGCCAACAAGCGAAAGGCCCGCCGGAGCGGGCCTTTGTGCATTCACATGCGATGGCATCAGGCGGTGGTATCGGCCACGCTGGCGCTTGGTGCGTTCTCCATCACCGAGCGGATGCCGTTGTCGCGCGCGGCGTCTCCGCTGTACATCTCGCTCTTGCCGATGATCTGGCCGTTGCTGGCCTTGAGGTTGAAATAGGGGCTGCCGTCCTTCGCGGACTTGCGCTCGAAGTTGGCATCGTCCTGTGCGTGCTTGCGCACGGAGTCGATCCCGTTCGTGCAGCCGTCCTTGTCGCCGTAACCCTCGCTGGTCAGGATGACCTGGCCGTTGCCGGCCTTGAGGTTGAACTGGTAATCGCCATTGCTGCGCTTGCTGATCTCGAACTTGCCGGCCATGCTGCCTCCGAGTGAGTGACGTGAGCTTCCTGAGCCCACGGCGAGGGTAGGACAGACGAAGTGAGCGCGAAGTTAAGAGCCGTACTTCGCCAGCAATTCGTCTTCGCGAGGCATCGCCAGTGCGGCACCGGCGCGTTCGGTGGAGAGCCCGGCATAGCGGCTGGCGAAGCGCGTGTGTTCGGCGAATGCGCGTTGCGGCCGCTGTGCGAGCGAGGCTGCCAGCGAACCGTTGAAAGCGTCGCCGGCGCCAGTGGTGTCGATCGCGCGCACCGCTTCGGCAGCGATGCGGTAACACGCGGTTTCGTCGCCCCGCAGGTTGGTTTCCGGGTGCGAAACGAAGCAGCCGCTTGAGCCGAGCGTCACGACTACGGTGCTGTCGTGGCCCAGCTGGCGGCACAGGGCATGCAGCCGGGCCTGGTCGATGCCGGCAACCGCATCGGCCTCGATCCGTTCGCCGACATGGCGGCCGAGCAGGGCAACGAACTCGGTTTCGTTCGGGGTCAGGATGTCGGCGAGTTCGAGCATCGCGCCGGGCGCGGCGACATTCGCCGGTGCCGGGTTGAGGATGGTTGTTGCGCCCAATGCACGCCCCCGTTCGAGTGCCTGGGCAATCGCGTCGATGGGCGACTCTAGCTGCGCCAGCACTACGGCCACATCGTCGAACGCCGCCAGCGATGCGGCAACGAACTCCGCGCCCAGCGCCGCGTTCGCGCCTGGCCCGATCACGATGCTGTTGCGGCCTGCGGCATCCACGTAGATGCCGGCAGTGCCAGTGGGTGCGCTGCTTTCGGCATCGCGCAGGTCGATGCCGTCCGCTACGCACAGCGCACGCGCGAGCTGCGCGCCGAGGTCGCCACCAAGGGCGCAGATGAAGCTGGTCTTCGCACCGGCGCGGCGCGCGGCCATCGCCTGGTTGAAGCCTTTGCCGCCCGGGCCGCTGGCGTATTCGCCGCTGAGCGTGGCACCGGGTTGCGGCAATGTCGCCACGCGCCAGACATGGTCGACATTGAAGGAGCCGACGACAGTGACGCGTGGCATGCGATCAGCCGCCGAACGAGCTCAGCACGCCGGCGATCGTCGCGGTCATGAAGGTGGCGATGGAGCCGCCCAACACCGCGCGCAGGCCGAACTTGGCCAGGTCGCCACGACGTTCCGGCGCAAGGCCGCCGATGCCGCCGATCTGGATCGCGATCGAGCTGAAGTTGGCGAAGCCGCACAGCGCATAGGTCGCGATCAGGCGGCCCTGGTCGGTCAGTGCCACGCCGGCGACCTTGCCGTTGACGATGTCGGCCAGCTGCAGGTAGGCGACGAACTCGTTGATCACCACCTTTTGGCCGATCAGCGAACCGACGGTGGTCGCGTCCTGCCACGGCACGCCGATCACCCACGCCAGCGGCGCGAGTATCCAGCCGAAGATCGCGGCGAGGTCGGTCGGCTTGCCCAGCGCGGCCGACAGGCCGGTGACGTCGCCCAGCCAGGTCAGCGGCGCGTTGAGCATCGCGATCAGGGCGATGAAGGCCAGCAGCATGGCGGCAATGTTCAGCGCCAGCTTCAGGCCGTCCGCGGCGCCGCCAGCGGCGGCGTCGATCACGTTGCTGGCGGTTTTCTCGACTTCCATCTTCACCGTGCCGCGGGTCAGCGGTTCGCCGGTTTCCGGGATCAGCAGCTTGGCGACCACCAGCGTCGCCGGTGCGGCCATGATCGATGCGGCCAGCAGGTGCTTGGCGTAGAACGCCTGCTGTTCGGGATCGCTGCCGCCTAGCATGCCGACGTACGCGGCCAGCACGCCGCCGGCGATATGGGCCATGCCGCCGATCATCATCGTCAGCAATTCGGAATTGGTCATCCGCGCGATGTAGGGGCGCACGGTCAACGGTGCCTCGGTCTGGCCGATGAACACGCTGGCGCAGACGCTGGTGGTCTCCGCGCCGGACACGCGCATCACCTTGGTGATCGCCCAGGCCATGATCCGCACGATGAACTGCATCACCCCGAGGTGGTACAGCACGCCCATCAGCGCGGCGAAGAAGATGATCGTCGGCAACACCTGGAAGGCGAAGATGAAGCCGAACTTGCTGGTGTCCATCAGGCTGCCGAAGATGAAATTCGAGCCTGCGGCGACGAAGCTGAGGATCTTCACGAAGCCATGGCCGAGGGCATCGAACACCTCGCGCCCACCCGGCACCAGTAATACCAATGCGGCGAAACCGATCTGCAGGGCGACGCCGGTGGCCACCAGCTTCCAGTCGACCGCGCGCTTGTTGTTGGAGAACAGCCATGCGATGCCAAGCAGCACCGCAAGGCCGAACAGGCCGAAGCCGATCCGCCCGAGAGCTTCCATCCGAATCCCCGCCTGCATTCATCGATAAGTCGGTGCAGGGTAGGTCAGGCCCCGCGACCCGGCAAGCGCCGCGGTGGTTCAGGGGTCGCGTGCCAGCACCCGGTTGCGGCCTTCCTGCTTGGCATGGCGCAGGCGCAGGTCGGCACGGCGCAGCAATTGCGAGAGGTCGGCACCGTCCTGCGGCCAGCTGGCCACGCCGGCGCTGAAGGTCAAGCGCATCAGCTCGGCACCGTGCTCTGGCAGGAACGGTTGCGATGCGACCGTGCGGCGCATCGTCTCCAGGCGCTCCCAAGCACGACCGGTCGGCAATGGCAGCAGCAACGTGAATTCCTCACCGCCCAATCGAGCCAGCCAATCGCCGTCCTGCATCTGCTGGTTCAGCACGTCGACCACGTGCTTGAGTGCCCGGTCTCCAGCGAGGTGGCCGAGTTCGTCGTTGATCCGCTTGAAATAATCCAGGTCGATCAGGCACACCGACAGGGAGCCGCCGTTGCTGCGGGTGGCGTCGAGCATGCCCGGGAAACGGTGTACCAGCCACGTCCGGTTGGGGAGTCCGGTCAGTCCGTCGGTGCCGGACATGTCCACCAGCTTCTGCATGCGGTAGACGATCGTGGCGGTGATCGCGGTCATCAGCGCCAGCAGCACCAGCCGCTGGATCTGGTTGGATGCAGTCGCGGTGCCGTAGTCGATTGAAGCCAACTGATCCGGGTTGCGCACCAGCGCGAAGACCGTGACCGACAGCAGTGCATATTGCGCGAGGGCCAAGGTGCCGCTGTACAGGGTCAGGCGGCCGTCGTTGCGCAGGGCGGTCATGCCGATGGCGATCAGGTAGAACACCCAAACAACCATGCTGTTGAGCCCGGTGACGGGCGAATCGAGAGCGAATCCCGCCAGCACCAGGGTCGTCAGGCTGATGTCGTAGGTAGTCGTGGCCCAAGGCAGCCAGCGATAACGTTGCGGCTGCCTCGCGAGCGCCAGCCAAACTTGCGACATCACGATCGCCATCACCGCACCGACCAGGCCGATCATGGTCTCGCCGTACTTGCCGCCGCCCACCAGGTTGATCAGCGGCAGCAACAACAGGAACAGCGACAACGCCGCTCGCAGCCGCGCCACCAGCAGCTCGCCGCCGGCACCCAGTTCCAGCATCAGCGCGTCAGGTCGTGCCAGCAGGCGACACCAGGAATCGCGCAGATCGGAGAGCGTGTGAGTCTCGAAGTCACCCATGCGCGCGGAGCATAGCGTGCCCGGGATGTATCAGGTCGGCAGACCGGAAAAAGCAGCCCACAGTCCCAGCGCCAGGAACACGCAGGCTGCGGTGATGCGCGCGGCTTTCAGCGGCAGTTTGGCGGCGAACTTGCTGCCTAGTGCGACCACCGGCACATTCGCCAGCAGCATGCCGATGGTGGTGCCGGAGACCACCTGCCACAGCGAGGAATACTTCGCGGCCAGCAGCACGGTAGCGACCTGGGTCTTGTCGCCGATCTCGGCGATGAAGAATGCGATCACGGTGGCGATGAAAGCGCCATGCGCCGGCAGTTTCTCGTCCTCGTCCAGTTTGTCCGGCTTCAGCGTCCACAGGGCGATGCCGATGAAACTGGCGGCGACGATCCAGCGCAGCGTCTGCGCAGTCAGCCAACTGGCGGCGAGCTGGCCGATCCACGCGGCCAGCGCGTGGTTGAGCAGGGTGGCCACCAGGATGCCGGCGATGATCGGCCACGGTTTGCGGAAACGTGCGGCCAAGAGCAGCGCCAGCAACTGGGTCTTGTCGCCGATTTCGGCGAGCGCCACGGTGCCGGTGGAAACGAGCAGTGCATCCAACATGGGAACTCCGGGGCCGGGCGTTGCGGATGGACGCGAAAGCAAACGCCACGTCGCCCGGCCGGGTGCGCGGCGCCTGCCTTCGGTCTTGCCCTGCCGGCATCGCTGCCGGAATCGTGCGCCATGGCCTGCCGACCAAGTGTGTTGACGCACGGGCCGCGACATCGCATCACGGCGGGCTACTCCCCGGAGGAAGAGTCCGCACATTATAGAGGAAGTACGTGAATGCGCCTCGACGTGTTGCCGGCGCTGCCTACAATGCGGGTTCCGCACCATTTGGATCATCCGCCATGCAGTATCGCCGCCTCGGTTCCTCCGGCCTGCAACTCTCGGCGCTGTCGTTCGGCGCCTGGGTGACCTTCGGCAACCAGGTCGGCCGTGGCGCGGCGCGCGAGATGATCGCCGCCGCCTGGGATCATGGCGTCAATTTCTTCGACAACGCCGAGGGCTATTCCAACGGCGAGGCGGAAAAGGTGATGGGCGATGTGCTGGCCGACCTGCGCCTGCCGCGCGATGGCTGGTGCGTGTCGAGCAAGGTGTTCTTCGGCTCCGCCGTGGATCCGCGGCCGACCCAGAAAGGCCTGTCGCGCAAGCATGTGCACGACGCGTGCCACGCCGCGCTGAAGCGGCTGCGGGTCGATTACCTCGATCTGTATTTCTGCCATCGTCCGGATCCGCAGACGCCCATCGCCGAAACCGTGTGGGCGATGGACACCCTGATCCGCCAGGGCAAGGTGCTGTACTGGGGCACCTCGGAATGGAGCGCCGAGGAAATCCGCGAGGCGCACCGCGTCGCGCAGGCGCACAACCTGGTCGCGCCGACGATGGAGCAACCGCAGTACAACCTGCTGGATCGTCAGCGCGTCGAAGTGGAATACGCGCCGCTGTACGCCGACTACGGCATGGGCACCACCATCTTTTCGCCGCTGGCGTCGGGCCTGCTCACCGGCAAGTACAACGATGGCATCCCGGCGGATTCGCGGCTCGCGCAGGATGGCTACGAGTGGCTGCAACGCAACCTGCGCGGCGACCGCATCGAAAAATTGCGCGCTTATTCGGCGCTGGCGGCGGAGCTTGGCGTGGCGCCTGGCACGCTGGCCATTGCCTGGTGCCTGCGCAATCCGCATGTCTCCACGGTGATGCTGGGCGCATCGAGGTTGTCGCAGCTGTTGCAGAACTTCGAAGCGCTGGAGGTTTCGCAGCGTTTCGATGACGCCACATGGCAAAGGATCGCTGCATCGGCAGCCTGAAGCAGGGCGCTTGACTCGATAATGAGAATCATTATCATCAATGCGACTGTCAATGGAGTGCCGCCGTGTCCGCCATTCTCGAATCGGTTTCGATCCGTCATCGGTTGCAGCTGGTCAAGCCTGCCGCGAAGCAAGCGGTTGCGACCCCCGAACTAGCCGTCGACAGCCGCGGCCTGTTGCAAGGGCGCAACGAAGTCCTGATCCGCCACGGCAACGAAACCTATCGCTTGCGGCATACCCGCAACGACAAGCTGATCCTGACCAAGTAGGGAGTACGTCCCCTGCTGGAATACGAAGCCCCGTGATGCGGGGCTTCGTCATTCCGGAGATCACCCGCCCTTCGGTGGCGCAGGCGGTGGCGGCAGCGGCAGTCCGTCACCCTCGATGATGGTCTTGTTGCCCTTGTCGTCCACGATCACCTGCACGCGTTTCTCGACGCGCTTGCCATCCTTCGGCATGGCCTGCACCCAGGCGGGTGGTGTGTCATCGGCATCGCCTTCCCATTCGCTGCGCTTGCCGTCCTTGTCGACCATCACGAACCTGCGCTTCTGGATGCGTTCGCCATCCTTCGACATCGACGCGGTACGGGCACGGGGCGCATTGCCGTCGCCATCTTCGAAGGTCTGCACCTTGCCGTCTTCGCCCACGAAGATCATCTTGCGATGCTCGATGGCACCCGGCATGCCGGGTGCGCGCGGTGCCGCGATTCGCGGCACCGCGAACGGCAGCGCTTTCGGCACGCTGACGTGTGCAGTGGCGCTGTTGCGGTCGCGCAGGTAGTCCACTGCGACCTTGGCATCGGCGGGTTGCGCACGCAGCGCTTCCATCGCTTCGCGTGGGTTGTTGACCGACTTGCCACCGATCCTGCGGATCACGTCGCCGGCCTGCAGGCCTTCCAGGTCATTGCCGGTGCTGAGCACCAGCACGCCTCCGCTGGTGCCGAAATAGCGGCCCAGTTGTGCATCGACCGCGGCGAGGTTGAGGCCGTTCCAGCGGAAGGCTTCGGCCAGCACCGGGAACTTGCAGTTCTCGCCTCTGCAGTCATTGCCCAGGCGAATGACTTCGGTGCGCACGTCGGGTGCGATCATCGCCCAGTCGGCACGCGGCCCGTCACCGATACGAACAAACTGCAGGTGCCTTTCGGAGCGGGGCTGATGTTCGGTGATGCGGTCGGCTTCGACATCGATCCGTCCATCGGGCGTTTCGATGATGTGCACGTCGTCGTCGAAGTTCGGAACAGCATCGGCATCGAGGCCGGGAAACACCACCAGGCGGTCTCCCACTTTTGGCGTCAACGCCACGACTTGCGTCTTGCCATCGCGTTCATAGCCAAGCTTGATCATGGTCTTGGCATCGAGTGCCGCCAATCGTTCGCGTACTTCGTCGACGCGTGCCGTGCCGTTGGCGGCCTTGATCGCCATGCCGTCGATGCTGACGATGCGGTCGCCGCTCTTCAGCCCGCCCGCGGCGGCGGCGCTGTCCGGGGTGACGCCGGCGATGCGCACGCCGGCTGCGTCATCGGGCGCCAGCAACACGCCGATCACCGGCTTGCGCAGTACCCGCTTCTCGATGCGGATTGGCGCATCGGCACCGCCGTATTCGCGTTGCAGTTCGGCGAAGCGTTGCGCGGCCTTGTCGAGATCGGCGCGGGCGGCATCGAGTTGTTTCTGCTGCGCCGGCGTTGGCGTGGATTGGGCGATGGCGGCCCCGGACAACGCCACGCCCAGTGCAAGCGCGAGCAGGGTGGGTTTGGACAGCCATTCGGCTGTTGGACGCGGGGTCGAAGTGTTCATGCGGGCCTCGTGGCGATGAAGAAGAATTGGCGGATTAATCGATGCTGACCAGTGCGGCGTCGTAGGTCTGGCCACGGGCGGCGTACAGGCGGTTGGTGGTTTCGATGCCGACCAGTTGTTGCAGTGTGTCCACCCGCTGGCCCCACAGGTTGGCGCGTTGCGCATCGCTGAGTCCGGGCTGGATCAAGGTGGCATCGATGGCGGCGACTCGGCCGTCGAGTTCGTCGCTCAGTGCGGCGCTGGTGCCGCTGGCAACGCGGTCATCCCGCGCCATCGCCAGCAGGCTTTCCAGTTGCGCGGACTGTGCGTAAAGCGGTTCCATGTCGATGGACATCGATGTGCCTGGTGTATCCGTTCCGGCGACGCGGCTGGCATCCGTTGGTTGTTCGGCGCTGCGGATCGGACGCTGCGAAGGTGATGGCTGGCTGGCGCGGCGCGGCCGGTCGCGGTTGGCGACAGGTGTCGATACCGTTTGCGCTGCACTGGCGATGGAAGGCGGTGGCGTGATCGGTGCGATAGCCGTGACGGTGGACGGCGTTGCTGCCGCTGCAACGGCTTGAGGCGTAGGCGCGAGCGCGGGTTCCGCTTGCCGCAGCATCCGCAACGGGATCAGCACGACCAATGCGAGCGTAGCCGCCGTCGCCAGCCACAGTGGCCAGCGCGTGCGCGGACGTGTTGCGGGCGATGGCAGGCGCGCTTGCACGCGTTGCCAGCCGCCGTTGTCAGGCGCTTCCTGCGGGAGGGCGGCGAAGGCGTCGCTCCAGCTGCGGGTCTTGTTTCGATCGAAGTCTCCGGCATCAGGCATGTGCCTGCTCCTTCCTATCAATATGTGCAGCCGCAGGTTCGGTCACCTGCAGCAAGGCACGCAGGCGGCGGGTGCCGCGCGCCAGCTGCGATTTCGAGAAGCTCACGCTGCGCTCCACCGCGGCGGCGATCTCTTCGTGCGTATAGCCTTCTGCGTGGTACAGCCAGAGCACGCTGCGGGTGGCGGCCGGCAATTCGCCTAGCGCGCGCTGCAGCAGCACGGCATCGGCGGCAGCCGGCGGTGGCGGTGCATGGTCTTCGGCGATGTCGTCGGTCTCCACGCCACCCAGTTCCAGCGACAACCGGCGCTCGCGCCGTAGCCGCTGCAATGCTTCGTTCACCGCGACCTGCCGCAGCCAGCCCCAGAACGGGCTGCCGCCGTCGCCACGGAAGCTGCCGATGCCGGACCATAGTTTCAACATCGTCTCCTGCAGGATCTCGTCGGCCTCGTTGCGGCTGCCGCAGATGCGCAGCGCCAGGGTGAACACCGGCCGTTCGAACCAGCGGTAGAGCTGCTCGAACGCGGCCGGATCCCCGGCCCGCGCACGCGCGAGCAGGGAGGCGGGGACGTCGATCGCGAAGCTCGAACGGGTGGTCATCTAACTGTCTGGATGCTGCCGGAGGTAAAAAGGTCGCAAACGGGATGAAATATCGTCCGCCAACGGCGACGCCTATACTCGACACATTCTTCGGGGAGAAAATTCCATGGGCTCGATTCTCGCGCTGATCCTGCTGTTCGCCGGCATCGTGATCCTGTTCAAGACCGTGCGCATGGTGCCGCAGGGCTACGAATGGACGGTGGAGCGCTTCGGCAAGTACACCCACACCATGAGCCCCGGCCTGCACTTCCTGGTTCCGGTCGTGTACGGCGTGGGCCGCAAGATCAACATGATGGAACAGGTCATGGACGTGCCCAGCCAGGACGTCATCACCAAGGACAACGCGGTGGTGAAGGTCGATGGCGTGGTCTATTTCCAGGTGCTGGATGCGGCCAAGGCGGCGTATGAAGTCGCCACGCTGGAAATCGCGGTGCTGAACCTGGTGATGACCAATATCCGCACCGCGATCGGGTCGATGGACCTGGACGAGTCGCTGTCCAAGCGCGACGAGATCAATACCAAGGTGCTGCATGCCGTCGACCAGGCCACCCATCCGTGGGGACTCAAGGTCAATCGCATCGAGCTGAAGGACATCCAGCCGCCGCGCGACCTGGTCGATTCGATGGCCCGGCAGATGAAGGCCGAGCGCGAAAAGCGCGCCAACATCCTCGAAGCCGAAGGCTTCCGCCAGGCCGCGATCCTCAAGGCCGAGGGTGAGAAGCAGTCGGTGATCCTGGAAGCCGAAGGCGGCCGCGAAGCCGCGTTCCGCGAAGCCGAAGCGCGCGAGCGTCTGGCCGAGGCGGAAGCCAAGGCGACCCAGATGGTGTCCGACGCGATCGCTTCGGGCAACGTGCAGGCGATCAACTACTTCGTGGCGCAGAAGTACATCGAGGCGTTCAAGGCGCTGGCCGAAGCGCCGAACCAGAAATTCGTGATGATGCCGATGGAGTCGGCCGGCGTGATCGGTTCGCTGGGCGGCATCGCCGAGCTGGCGAAGGAAGCGATGGAGCGTCAGCCGAGCGGCAAGCTGCCGAAGGCGGGAGGCTGAGCCATGCGTTGGGACGTATTCGCCTGGGCGGCGTTCGCGCTGCTGCTGTTCGCCGCCGAGGCGTTGGCGCCCGGTGCCTTCATGCTGTGGCTGGGCTTCGCGGCCGTGGCCGTGTTCGTCGGCGTATTGCTGATCCCGGGCATCCCGGTGTTGGCGCAGGCCGCGGCGTTTGTCGTGCTCGGTTTCGTGTCGATCCAGGTCTATCGCAAGTGGTTCCGTACGCGCGAACGCCAGAGCGACCAACCCGCGCTCAACCGCCGCACGGCGGCGCTGGTCGGGCGGGTGGTGTCGCTGGAACGGGCGATCGTCGATGGCCGCGGCCGTGTGCAGATCGCCGATGCGTATTGGGACGTTACGGGGGCTGATTTACCCGTAGGAGCCGCGGTGCGGATTGTCGGTGGCGATGCGATGAGCCTGCAGGTCGAGGCGGCCTGATTTGATCGCGAGCGCCGTTGGCATGGGCATGAAGCGAATCATGTTCGGGTTGGTGGTGATGCTTGCGGTAGGCGGTGCCCCGGCGCAGGAGCGCGCGCACGGCTGGATCGGCAAGGCGGTACCGCCGTATCCGGAAGGCGTGGAGCAGCAGCAGGGCAGCTGCATCGGCGACGGTGCGGGCGGCGGGCCGGAGCGCATCTGTCATCACATGGTGAGCGTGGTGTTCGACCCGCAGTCGAAGCTGCGCACCTTGCTGGTTGTGCAGGAACTGCCGCACTTCGGGAAAAACAGCATTGGCATCGTGACCGATGCGTTCGAGCCCGAGGAACTTGACGATGCCGCATGGCAGGTATCGGTCGGTGCCTGCCAGCAGACGGGGCAGGACGACGGGCGCATCGTCGCCATCGTCAAGCCGCATGACGTCGAGTGGCTTGGCGCACGGCGCGCCTGGCGCGTGGATGGCGAAGGCCGGATGCAGACGCTGCCGGCCAAGGGCGTGCGTTGCCGCAACGAAGGCTACGGCTACGACGGCTGACGGGCGGGGAAATCGCCGGTGCGGTACTGCATACCGGCGCGTAGGGCGCACCCAGTCTGGGATAATGCCCGCCCCACGCAGGCAGGCAGCCCGATGACCCAGAAGACGATCCTCAATGAGACCCATCGTGCGCTCGGCGCCAAGATGGTCGACTTCGGCGGCTGGGACATGCCGATCCACTACGGCTCGCAGCTCGACGAACACCATCTGGTGCGCACGGCTGCCGGCATGTTCGACGTCAGCCACATGACCGTGGTCGACCTCACCGGCACCAAGGTGCGCGAGTTCCTCCGCCACCTCGTCGCCAACTCAGTGGACAAGCTGCAGAAGCCCGGCAAGGCGTTGTACACCGCGATGCTCAACCCGCAGGGCGGGGTGATCGACGACCTGATCGTCTATTACATGTCGGAAGACTGGTTCCGCCTGGTGGTGAACGCCGCTACCCGCGAGAAGGACGTCACCTGGATCACCGAACAAGCCAAGGCCTTCGATGTCAGCGTGCGCGAACGCCCCGAGTTCGGCATGGTCGCGGTGCAGGGCCCGACCGCGCGCGAGAAGGTGGTCGGCCTGCTGCGCGAGGAAGACCGCACGCCGGTGTCCAAGCTGCTGCGTTTCTCCGCACGCGAGGCGAAGACCATTGGTGGCGTCGAGGTATTCGTCGCCCGCACCGGTTACACCGGCGAGGATGGCTTCGAGGTGATCGTGCCCGAGGCGCAGACCGTGGCGTTCTGGAATGAACTGCTGGCCGCAGGCGTGAAGCCGGCTGGCCTGGGCGCACGCGACACGCTGCGTCTTGAGGCCGGCATGAACCTGTACGGCCAGGACATGGACGATACGATTTCGCCATACGAGGCGGCATTGGGCTGGACCGTGGTGCTCGACGAGGGCCGGGACTTCATCGGTCGCAGCGTGCTGGAAGCGCAGCAGGCCGATGGTGTGCCGCGGCAGATGATCGGCTTGGTGATGGACGAGAAAGGCGTGTTGCGCCACGGCCAGAAGGTGGTCACCGCCAATGGCGAGGGTGAGATCCTGTCCGGTACCTTCTCGCCCAGCATCGGCAAGGCGATCGCTTTCGCCCGCGTGCCGGCCGGCGAGCCCGGCGACGTGCGCGTGGATATCCGCGGCAAGGAAATCCCGGTGCGCGTGGTCAAGTTCCCGTTCGTCCGCGAAGGCAAGATCCAGGACGGCATCCTCTGATTGCGTCATGGGTGAATTTTCACCCGCAGCTTCGCTAGACTTTCCCCAGCCCATCCCCCGCAACGTTCCACTGGAGCCACAGCAATGAGCGAAATCCCCGGCGACCTCAAGTTCCTCAAGTCCCACGAATGGGCCCGTGTCGAAGGCGACGGCAAGGTCACCGTTGGCATTTCCGATCACGCCCAAGGCCTGCTCGGCGACCTGGTCTACGTCGAACTGCCAAATGTCGGCGATACCGTCCAGGTCGGCACCGCATGTGCGGTGGTGGAGTCGGTGAAGGCTGCGTCCGACGTGTACGCGCCGGTCAGCGGCAAGGTGGTCGAGGTCAACGCCGCACTGGTCGACAAGCCGGAAACGATCAATGAAGACGCCTACGGCGACGGCTGGTTGTTCACGATGGAGATCGATGATGCCGAGCAGCTCAACGAGCTGCTGAGTCCGGACGACTACGCCGAATTGCTGGAAGACGAAGACCACTGACATCGCCTCCTGCCCCTGGAAGCGGCATCGGAACCCGCGGCTAACACCGCGGGTTTTTCGTTTCCCGGGTTGCAAAAAACCGCGAACGAGACGCGTCGGCGGTTCGCGATTCGCGAAAAAAGTTCGCGCAGTTTTGCGCAATCGGGCTTGTGCGACGCGCAAAGGTGAGGTTGTGCGTGCTGTGGCGAACGCGGCGTGGCGAGCTTGTTCGCGCGCTCGTGCATGGGTAATCGATGACGCGTGATGTCATCCGTGCGCGTGCATGCGCGAACGATGAGTATCGAAGAAAGTCGCTTTTTTCCCTGCGTTTTTGCATTTGCTTCCCAATGTCCGCGTATCGACGCGCGTGCACTGCATGCTGCGTGCGAGTGGCCGCGACGAGGCGCGCGGCACCCGGCGCACAAGCGAGGCGAAAAAAAATTGCGACAGGTTGTTGACAGTCGGAAAAACCGTGATTAGGTTTCGCCCAAGCAGACGTTCCCTGCAGAAGCGAGTGAGAAAACAAAACGCGATCACCGGCCGCATCACATGCACCTCCACCAGCAGCATCAAATGGTGGACGCCGGCATCGCCATCCCTCGCGGAAACGGGAAGCGCCCATGATCGAAACCTGCAGCGTCAGCCGCCGCAGGTTTTTTATTGGGTGCGGGACGTCGTCAGCGGCATTGCAGTGGATCGCAGGTCGCCAACCCATCCGACCGGTGCGCCTGGCGCGTCGGCGGTCGCTCGCGGGTCCGATACCCGTGGTGTTTTTTGAAACTGGGCTTTACCGAAATACCCATTGACGAGGAGCCATACCATGGCCGTTAAGAAAGCTGCAAAGAAGGCTGCTAAGAAGCCGGCCGCCAAGAAGGCGGCGAAGAAAGTCGCCAAGAAGCCGGCGGCGAAGAAGGTAGCGAAGAAGAAGGTTGCCAAGAAGCCGGCCGCCAAGAAGGCTGCCAAGAAGGTCGCGAAGAAGCCGGCCGCCAAGAAGGCCGCCAAGAAAGTAGCGAAGAAGGTAGCGAAGAAGAAGCCAGCCGCCAAGAAGACTGCCAAGAAGGCCGTCAAGAAGGTCGCGAAGAAGGCTGCCAAGAAGGTAGCGAAGAAGCCGGCCGCCAAGAAGGCCGCCAAGAAGCCTGCTGCGAAGAAGGCTGCCAAGAAGCCTGCTGCGAAGAAGGCTGCCAAGAAGCCTGCTGCGAAGAAGAAGGCTGCCAAGAAGGCCAAGCCGGTTGCAATGCCGGCGATGCCCGCTCCGATGATGTAAGACGCACTGGTCGGGATCACCCGATCAGGCAGTCGCTGCACCCTGAAGACCCTTCCCGTTGCCCAGGCGGGAGGGGTTTCTTTTTTGCTGCCGTGTGCGATGCACGCCGGCGGATCGAAGCGTCGGGAATGCCGACTTTTTTGCCGAACCGTTCGAATGCTTCAGTTTATTCCGGCGATGCGGTTGCGGCGGAGGCATCCACGCCAGCCGGTCCGGATTCATCGGCATACATCGTCGGTTCCGGTGCCGTCACGTCGTCATCCAGCCACTGGCCGCCGGTCAGCCCCAGCACGTTGTCGATGATGGTCGGCAGCAGCCCGGAAGGCAGGGCGCTCTCGCTGTTCCACAGGATCGCGATACCGATGTCGTGGTCGGGCAGGAGGGCCATCGCGCCGCGATAACCCTGCACCGCGCCGCCGTGGAAGACCAGGTCATGGCCCGCGTAGTTGAAGGCACGCCACCCCAACGCATACCCAGCGGAACTCAGGCGCGTGCGGCGCCACGAGGAGCCACGCAATTCGCTTGGAGTGGAGATCACCGGCGCGTGCAGCGTGGCCAGCAGCGGGGCAGGCAATACATCCGGACGATGGCCTGTCTGCGCGATCAGCCACTGCGCCATGTCGCTGATGCTGGCGTTGACGCCTGCGGCAGGTGCGACGCGGTAGTAGTTCGGCTTCGGCATCAGCGGCACCCAGCCGCCACGGCCGCGTACATGCGGCTTGGCCCAGCGCGCACTGGCTTCGATGCCTTCCAGTCCGTAGCTGGCGTCGTGCATGCCCAGCGGCTTGAAGATGCGGCGCGCGACTTCTTCGCTGTAGAACTGGCCGGTGGCGGCAAACACCACGTCGCCGACCAGGCTGAATGCCACGTTCTGGTAGGCGTAGCACTGGCCAGGCGCGCAGGTCATCGGCGCATTCGCCATCTTCATCGTCAGCGCATGGAAATCGGCATTGCCTTCCAGGTCGCGGTCATAGGCGTTGCGTGTGAGACCCACGCGATGGCTGAGCAAGTCCGCCACGGTGACCTGTTGCGCGGCATTCGGTTGCGACAGTTTGAAATCGGGGACGTAATCGGTCAGCTTGCTGTCCCAGCGCAGCACGCCGTCGTTGACCAGGATGCCGGTCACGGTGCCGGCGAAGGATTTCGACAGCGAGGCCAGGCGGAACACGGTATGCGCATCCACCGGTTCGCCGTTGCGCGCGTCGGTGACGCCGTAGCCGCGCGCGCTCAGCACGCGGCCGTTCTGCACGATGGCCACGGCAAGACCGGGGATGCGGCCGCCGGCGACCATCTGCTGCGCCATCGCCTCGAAGCTGCGCACGTCGATCGGATGCGCTGAGGCCTGCACCGCGTTCGATGGGTAGGTGGGCGCGTTGGCGGAGTGCGCGATTGTTGGGGATGCTGGTGGGCTGTGCCACTTCAGCCCGCTCTGCGCGGCTGAGCCCAAGGCCATTGGCAGCAGTGCCGCCACTAGCCCGATACGCCAAGCCTGCCGAGTGCTGTTGTCTTTCATCGGCCTTGCCCCCTGCGTATGCTGCGAACTGCGCCTGATTCTAGCGCCTGTTTCCACGATTGCATGAATGAGGGGAGCTTTGATGCTTACGCTTTTGATATTGCTGGTGATTGTGGCCGCCGTCGCATTCTGGGGCGTGGGTATCTATAACGGACTGGTGACCGCGCGGAATGCGTTCAAGAATGCCTTCGCGCAGATCGATGTGCAGTTGCAGCGGCGCTTCGACCTGATCCCGAACCTGGTGGAAGTCGCCAAGCAATACATGAGCCACGAGCGCGAAACGCTGGAAGCCGTGATCGCCGCGCGTTCAGCCGCACAATCCGGTCTGTCCGCAGCGAAGGCGAAGCCCGGAGATCCGGAGGCGATGGCCACGCTTGCCGTCGCACAGGGTCAGTTGAATGCTGGCCTGGGTCGTCTGCTGGCAGTGGCCGAGGCCTACCCGGATCTCAAGGCCAACCAGAACATGATGCAGCTCACCGAGGAGCTGACCAGCACCGAGAACAAAGTCGCGTTCGCGCGGCAGGCGTTCAACGATGCGGTGATGGCCTACAACAACAAGCGCGAAGTGTTCCCCAACAGCATCTTCGCCGGCATGTTCAATTTCGCACCGGCCACCCTGCTGGAGATCCCGGCGGACAAGCAGGTCGAAGTGCGCGCCGCGCCGAAAGTGCAGTTCTGATCCAAGTTAACGCCGGCCGCGCGCGCGCGACTGGCGTCGTTCGGGGGCGACACGGATGAATTTCTTCGAACAACAGGCCGCCGCGCGGCGCCACTCGTCGCGGTTGGTACTCCTGTTCGCGCTGGCGGTGGTCGGCATCGTGATCGCGGTGGACATCGCCACATGGGCGACCACCGGCTCCACCGGCGCGTTGGCGTTCAGCACCATCGCCACGCTGGCGGTGATCGGGTTTGGCTCGATGTACCGCATCGCCAGCCTGCGCGGCGGCGGCGAGCCGGTCGCCTTGCAGATGGGCGGAGTGCCGGTGTCGGAAGACACCACTGACTTCAATTTGCGCCGGTTGCGCAACGTGGTGGAGGAAATCGCCATCGCTTCCGGCGTGCCGGTGCCGAAACTCTACGTGCTGGAGCACGAGGCCGCGATCAATGCCTTCGCCGCCGGCTACTCCACGTCCGATGCCGTGGTCGCGGTCACCCGAGGCGCATTGGACAAACTCAATCGCGACGAACTGCAGGGCGTGATCGCCCACGAGTTCAGCTACATCCTCAACGGCGACATGCGCCTGAATATCCGCCTGATCGGCGGACTGTTCGGCATCCTGATGATCGGCTTGATCGGTCGCAAGATCCTCTGGCACGGGCGCTTCAGTGGCCGTAACAAAGGAGCCGGCGCGGTGCTGGGGGCGGCGATCGTGGCGATGGCGGTCGGCTACGTCGGCCTGTTCTTCGGCCGCATGATCAAGGCCGGCGTAAGTCGTTCGCGCGAGACCCTGGCCGATGCCAGTGCGGTGCAGTTCACCCGACAGGCGCAGGGATTGGCGGGTGCGCTGAAGAAGATCGGCGGCCTGCACGAAGGCGCGAAATTGAACGACCGCAGCGATGCCGAGGAAGTCAGCCACATGCTGTTCGGCGACGGCGTTGGCTTCTCCGGATTGTTCGCCACCCATCCGCCGCTGCTCAAGCGCATCCAGGCGCTGGAGCCCGGCTTCAACAGAGAAGCGCTGGAGCACCTGCAGGCGAAGTGGCTGGCGTCGCCGCCCAGTGGCCTGGACGAAGACGTGCAGCTGGGGTTGAACGGGGCGAGCGGCTCGTGCCTGCCCGGCGTATCGCAACAAATCGATGTGACACCACCGATGGTCGCCGCGCAGGTCGCCTCACCGGCTGCCGACGACTACAAGCGCGCCGACGCCATCGTTGGCAGCATTCCCGAAGCGCTGCGCGATCTTGCCGGGCAACGCGATGCGGTGATGCCGTTGCTGCTGGCCTTGTTGCTGGCCGACGATGAGGCGCTGGCGTCGTTGCAGCAAGAAGAGGTCGCCGCGCGCATGGGCGCTTCAGCCGCCGAGCACGCTATGCGCATCCACCAGCAACTGACCGCCGACCTGCATCCGATGTTGCGCTTGCCGCTGGCGGCATTGGCCTTCCCGGTGCTGCGGCTGCGCCCGCGACCGGAACTGGGGACATTCCTCGATGCCGTGCATGCGGTGGTGAACGCCGACGGGCAGGTCTCGCTGTTCGAGTACTGTCTGGGCCGGTTGCTGACCGTGCAGGTGGTGGAATCGCTGGATCCGTCGCGTTATGCACGCTTCGGCCGGAGAAAGCCCGGTAACGTGCGCAACGAATTCGCCACGCTGCTGGCGGTCGTCGCGCAGGCCGGCCATGACGATGCCGCGTCCGCGCAACGCGCCTACCTTGCAGGCTTGCAGCGCGTGCTGCCGCGCGACCACCTGCCGTACGCGCCGCCGGCCAACGGCGTGTTGGCGCTCGACGCCGTGTGGGAGCCGCTGGATGCGCTGGATCCGCTGGCCAAGCAGGCGATGGTGGAAGCCGTCACCGCCTCCGTCAGCCACGACGGCCGCGTCAGCGTGGCCGAATCCGAACTGCTGCGCACCATCTGCGGCGTGTTGCATTGCCCGTTGCCGCCGATGCTGGAAAGGGGGTGATATCCCGATTCCGCTGGTTGTCAGACGCAGCCAGCGTCGCCCGGGTAGAGCCAAAGGCGAAATCCGGGATTCTTTGCGTCATCCAAGAAACGACGGTTCGATTGCGGTGCATTCCCGGGTTTCGCTGTGCTCTACCCGGGCCATGTGTTGGATCTCGCGTTGATCAACCCGCATTGATCAGATCCGCCGCACGCTCCGCGATCATGATCGTCGGCGCGTTGGTGTTGCCGCCGATCAGGCTTGGCATCACCGAGGCATCGACTACACGCAGGCCATCGACGCCACGCACGCGCAGGCTGGCATCGACCACCGAAGCCTCGTCGTCGCCCATCCGGCAGGTGCCGACCGGGTGGTACACGGATTCGGCCTTGGCGCGGATGAATTCGATCAATTCGGCATCGGACAGGTCGTTGCGCTTGGGGAAGATCGGCGCGCCGCGGTAGGGGTCGAACGCGCGCTGGGCAAAGATCGAGCGGCTGATCTTGGCGCACTCCAGCATCATCTTCAGGTCGAAGCCTTCGGCGTCGCTGAGGTAATTCGCCTGGATGCGCGGCTTGTCGCTGGCGCGGTTGCTGGCAAGCGTCAGCCGGCCGCGGCTGCGCGGGCGCAGGAAGCAGGCGTGCAGGGTGTAGCCGTCGCCCGAGAGACGGTTGCGGCCGTGGTCGTCGAGCATCGCCGGCACGAAGTGGAACTGGATGTCGGCGCGTTCGTCCGGTGCCAGTGGCGAGCGGAAGAAGCCGCCGGCCTCGGCGAGATTGCTGCTGCCCGCGCCCTTGTGGCCGCGCAGGAAGTAGTCGAACGCCATCTTCGGTTCGTTGATGCGGTCGTAGGTGATGCGCCGGGTCGAGTGCTGCAGCGTGCAGACATCGAGGTGGTCTTGCAGGTTGCCGCCAACACCTGCTGCATCGTGCACCACGTCGATGCCGAGCCGGCGCAATTCATCGGCCGGGCCGATGCCGGACAGCATCAACGTCTGCGGCGAATTGATCGCGCCACCGCACAGGAGGATTTCGCGCGCGGCGGGCTGGTGGAAGGCCTTGCCCAGCATCGAATAAGTCACGCCGTTGGCACGGCGACCGTCGAAGGTGATGCGGCTGACCAACGCGCCGGTATGCACGGTCAGGTTGGGCCGCGGCTTGGCCGGATCGAGGTAGGCAACCGCGGACGAGCAGCGCGCACCATCGCGCTGGGTGACCTGGTACAGGCCGGCGCCCTGTTGTTGCGGGCCGTTGAAATCGTGGTTGGCGGGGATGCCGGCCTGGCCTGCGGCATCGATGAACACCTGCGACAAAGGATTGCTGTGGCGCAGGTCGCTGACGCTGAGCGGCCCATCGCCGCCGTGCAGCGCATCGCCGCCACGCGTGTTGCCTTCGGAACGCTTGAAGTAGGGCAGCACCGCGTTCCAGTCCCAGCCGGTGGCTGTCTGCGCCCAGTCGTCGTAGTCGCGCGGCACGCCGCGGATGTAGCACATCGCGTTGATCGAACTGGAACCACCCAGAACCTTGCCGCGCGGCCACCACAACGTGCGGTTGTCGAGCTGCGGCTCCGGCGCGGTGTCGTAGTCCCAGTTCACGCCCTTGCGGTTGACCAGTTTGGCCAGCCCGGCGGGCATGTGGATGAAGGGATGCCAGTCGCGCGGGCCGGCTTCCAGCAGCAGCACCTTGACGTTGGGGTCTTCGCTCAGGCGATTGGCGAGCACGCAGCCGGCGGAACCGGCGCCGATGATGATGTAGTCGAACACTGACCGTCCCGCAACGATGACCCGTGGACGCTATGCGCCATCGCTAGAGCAAATGCTCGGTGGAATGCAAGGGTGGTGCGGTTGCGTGCGCCGGGTTACCGTTGCGCAACGCCGCGTTCGGGTTCGATGCACGCCATGACGGAAGCCACCGCCACGACCGGACGATTCGGCCGTTTTCGCAACGCGCTTGGCGAATCGCCGCCGCTGCTGTGGTCGTTCCTGTATTTCTTCTGCCTGCTGAGCGGCTATTACGTGCTGCGCCCGGTGCGCGAGGCGATGGGTGCCTCCAACGACGTCGCCACCGTGTTTCCGCCGGCGATGATCGAGTTCTTCACCGCGCGCGGCATTTCGCTGAAAGACCTCACCCTGCAGATCCTGTTCACCTGCACCTTCCTGATCATGCTGGTACTGCAGCCGGTCTATGGCTGGCTGGTCAGCCGCTATCCGCGCCGGATCTTCCTGCCGGTGGTGTACGGCTTCTTCATCGTCACACTGCTGGGGTTCTACGTGATGTTCGACAGCGGCGTGCCTGGTCGCGGCATGGCGTTCTTCCTGTGGATCACCGTGTTCAACCTGTTCGCGGTGGCGGTGTTCTGGAGCTTCATGGCCGATGTCTACGACAACGTCGAGGCGCGTCGCTACTACGGCTACATCGGCGCGGCCGGCACCATCGGCGCGATCGTAGGTCCGATGCTGACCCGCGCATTGGTCGAGCGCATCGGCATCGCCAACCTGATGTTGGTTTCGGCCGGGTTCCTGCTGATGTGCATCGTCTGCCTGCTGCGACTGCGCGCGCATGCAGTGCAGCGCGAGGCGCAGCGCAAGATCACCAGTGGCGAAGTACCGATGGGCGGCACCGTGTGGGCCGGCCTGAAGTTGGTGGTCAAGGAACCGCTGCTGCGCTGGATGGCGGTGCTGACCCTGTTCGGCGTGGGCGTGGGTACGCTGCTGTACAACGAGCAGGCGGCGATCGTGCGCCAGTTCTATCCGGATCCGGAATTGGCGACCGCGTACTACGCCAACATCGACCTAGCGGTGAACGCGCTGACCCTGTTCGTGCAGATTTTCGTCACCCGCGCACTGCTGTCGCGCTTCGGCATCGGCCCCGCGCTGCTGATTCCGGGCGGCGCGATCATTCTGGGTTATGCCGCGCTGGCGGCATCGCCGCTGCCGCTGCTGGTGGCGGTGGTGCAGGTGGTGACCCGCGCCAGCGAGTTCTCGCTGGCCAAGCCCGCGCGCGAGACGATCTACACCCGCGTGCCGCGCGAATGGCGTTACAAGGCCGGCGCGGCCATCGATACGGTGATCTATCGCGGCGGCGACCTCACCTTCGTCTGGGTGCACAAATTCTTGGCCGCGTTCGGCTCGCAGGCGGTGTTCGGCGCTGGCCTGCTTGTCGCATGCGGCATGACCATGGGTGCATTCGGCGTGCTGCGCGAGGCGAAGAAATTGCCCGAGGCGCGCGCGCGCGGAGATGGCGCATCGGACTGATCAAGCATGTGTTGCGTTCGCGCCGGCAGCGCTGGGCGTGGGCGCTGTTCCTTGCCGTGCTGATGGTCGCGGTGTACGGCTTCGTCATCGAGCCCGGGCGATTGATACAGCGCGATTACATGCTGGCCTTGCGCGGCTGGCCGGCCGCCTGCGATGGCCTGCGCATCGACGTGGTGGCCGATACCCATACTGGCTCACCGCGCAACGGCGTCGAGCATCTGGATCGCTGGGTACAGGCACTGATCGACAGCGACGCGCCCATCGTGTTGATGGGCGGCGACTACGTGATCCTCAGCGTGCTGGCTGGTACCTACGTACCCGCAGACGTCATCGCCGAGCACTTGAAGCCGCTGACCGCGCGCAAGCAGGTGTATGGCGTGCTGGGCAACCACGATTGGTGGAAGAACGGCAAGGAAATTTCGCGCGCGTTCTCCGCGGCGGGCGTGAAGATGATCGACAACCGGGCACTGCCGGTGCAGGTTGGGGCCTGTCGCTTCTGGCTGGCCGGCCTGGGCGACAAGCTGGAAGGCCGGCCGGATGTGCCGGGCACGTTCGCGCGCATTCCTGCTGGCGCGCCGGTGATCGCGCTGACCCACGAGCCATCGCTATGGCCGCGATTGCCGTCGACAGCGGCGCTGACCGTGGCCGGGCATACCCATGGCGGGCAGATCAATCCGTTTGGCGTGTTCACGCCGCGTCGGTTTCGCGCGGACTCGCACGCATTGCGTGGTGTCTATGCCGAAGGCGGACACACGCTGTTCGTCACACCTGGTATCGGCACCAGCATCCTGCCGATGCGGTTGGGGGTGCCACCGGAGGTTTCGCGGTTGAGGTTGCGGGGGGATGCGGCCAGCGCGGCGACAAGGATACCGCCGCGCTGAATCTTGATGCGTCCACGGAAAATCAGTGGTTGATGATGATTGGATCCTTGACAGTGGCGGCGATGCTCGTTTCGGTGCAGTAGACCTTGTGGTTGTAGAGGACGCAGAGCCTGTAGACCCATCTTCCATCGCTGTCGCCATTGGAATGGGTGTCGGTGATCGACATGGAATTTCCATTCGAACCCCGTGCCGGTTCGCCGAATATCTCGCTGGATGGAGGCGGATCGGTGACCCATTGAAACCCCGGCTCCGGGTCGGACATGGGCACGAATTCGCCTCCGGTCAGCACGCCGTTCAGGTTCCAGGTGATGGTTTGCGGCTTGGTTTTCTTGTCGATGTGGATGTGTCCGTGGTCGTGCACGTCCAGGACGTTCGGGGTGACCGATGTATCCAGCGAGACATTGATGTTGTTGCTCATGGCGATCCTCGGGTTGTCGCATCCTGCGATGGCGCCGAACATCCGGGTTCAGCGTTTGGGGGAGGTCGTGGCCGCTGGGTACGCGGGCGTTGATGGAGGCGGCTTAAAGTCGTGATAACCGGCCGCTGACAGTGCCGTGGTGATCGGCTTCGCTTCATGCTTTCGGCCTAGTTGCGTCAACGCATCGGCCTTGAGTGCCAACAACCTGGGATCCTGGCGCGCGGAGGTCTGTACATCGATCGTTGCGAGCGCGCGTTCGGCCAGCGCTTTTCGCCGGCTTTCGGGGGACACGGAGGCCAAGCGCAGCCATGCATTAGCCGTGGCGAGCACGATGCCGCGATCCTGCTGGTTCTCTTTGAGCTGCGGTTCGAGGGTTTCGAGGGCGGAAGTCAGCTGGTTGTTCACCAGATCGGAATGCTTGCCCGAGGCGATGATCTGCTCGGCGCTTTCGGTCAGTGCGGCCGCATGTTCGCGTTGCCAAGCCGTTTGTTCAGGACTCGCCTTGATCATGGCTTCAAGCATTTCAAGCGACTGCCCAACTAGTTGCTTCGCGACCTCCGCTTGGCCACGTTGCCGTTCGATCTTGGCGAGCTGATAGGCATACAGTCCGATGTCGAATTGGTAGTTGGTACTGCCGGGTTCCATGACATTGAGTCGTTCGGCATCGTCCAGCGTTTGTCGAAGCAAGGCAGCGCCTTCGTCCAGCTGGCCGCCGAGCGCGAGCGTCCGTCCCAAGGTCGCTCGCGAAATCAGCAGTCGCTCGTGTTGCGCGTTGTTGCGCCGATCCCTGTCCAAGGAATGCTGCTGGATGACAAGATCGGCACGATAGCCGTTGATTGCCTTGGCAAGGTTTCCGCTCATCAGGGCCATCTTCGCCAAATTGTTGTGCGCCAGACCAAGCTGTCCCTGCCAGTCAAGGTTGTCCGGATCAAGAACCGCCAAGGGTTCCGCGGCAGCCAACATGCGCTCGTAGTTTTCCGCGGCTTCCTCGAAATGCCCGGTGGCTTCGAGGACGTGCCCATTGTTGTTGTCGACGTTCGTCAGTTGGTACAGCAGCCGTGGGTTGCCGGGGGCGTGCCGACGTGCCGCGGCAAGCACATTGTGGGTTGCATCGAAACCTTGTTGCGCGCCTTTCATGTCGCCCTGATACCAATGGGTCACCCCGATATAGGAAAGGATGTCGGCATAGGCGAGTTGTCGCGCCAGATCGGCGGGTCTTGCCCGGGCAAGCGGACCGGACAAGGCCGCTGCTGCCTTGAAGCTTTCCATCGCCTTCGGCAAGGCTCCCTGTTCGGAACGGACGATGCCGATCTTGACCAGCGCCTTGGCGCGCTGTTCCAGTGCCTCATCGGTGACATCTGTCTTCGGCAGCGACTGGAAGTACGCCATCGCCTTGTCGTTGACGGACGACAGGATGTCCAGGCGCCCCACTTCCGACAATTTGTCGTTGAGGTCGCCCAGCATGAAATCCACCAGCGTTTCCGCTTGCTTCTGCCGGCGCTCGGCGGCTTTTTTCGCCACCATCGCCTGCACCGCCAGCACGCTGGTCACCAGCATCACCACTACCGCCAACGCGGTGATCGCGGTCATGCGCAGGTGGCGGCGGCGCGCCTCGCGCTGGCGCAGGGTGTCCAGCGGCAGGCCGAACAGGCCAGCCAGCAGTTTCAACAGCGCGAGCGGTTTTCCGTCCTTGCCCGGGCGGGCATCGGCGGCGACGGGATTGGCCGGGGTGCTGTCGAGGTTGCCATCGGCATCCAGTTCATAGCGCAGGGCAGGCGGGAAGCATTCGTTCGCATCGCCGGAGTTCGGTTCGCCATCGACGATGAAGGCATAGATGCGATCGCCGCGACCCAGTCGCTTGAAGGTCAGGATTTCGGCATCGACATAAGTGGACTGCGCCGCGTTGGGCGAACACACCACCACCAGCGCTTCGGAATTTTCCAGTGCAGCCTGGATCTGCGGGCCCAGTTGGCCTGCGCTTGGCAGGTCATCACGGTCGCGGAAGATCGGACTCAGTCGTTCGGGCAACGGGCCATGCGTGCCCGTTGCGCCGCGCAGTCGCGACGGCAGGCGATACGCTTCCAGCCGGCGATGCAGCCAAGTGGCGTGGCGTGCGTCGGCGTGGCTGTAGCTGATGAAGGCGCGATAACGCAGACCCCACCTCCCGGGATCGCGCCGACGCCCCTGTTTCGCCGGCCAACCCAAGATGCAACGCGGTTGCTGCCGTTAACCGGACAATCCGCCGGCTTCCAGTGGGCGTTCGCGGTGGAGCAAAATCCATTCGGCGTGTTCTTCGAGGCAAGCGCAGCCGAGCGCGCGCAGCAGGTGGCGCGATTCGGCATCGTCGCGGGCGTTGTCCAGGCGCGCGCGGCAACTGTCGAACAATCGGCTCATGAAGCGGAATTGCTTGATCAGTTCCTTGTCCGCGTTCTTGTGGGAATACGCTTCGTGGATACCGGCCAACAGCGGCAACAGGCCCATCGAAACCAGCAATGTCTTCTGCCAGGCAGGGTTGATGTGTCCGCCTGCCAGCAGCAGCGCCACCGCACCCAGCACGCCGCCGGCCAACGCGATGTTGCCGAGCAATGCGGTGGTGCGATAGGCGCGCTCACGGCTTTGGCTGCCTGCATTGAAGTAGGCAAGTTGCCCACTGGAATCATTGTCGATTGCCGATCGCTCGCCGACCCAACGGCTGATCACCCAGCGCAGCCAATCCTGGTCTGGCCGGAAGTCCTCGCTGCGCAACAGTCCCGAGCTGCGCATCGCGTGCCGGATCCAGCTCAGGTCCACGTCCTGCTTCTGCAGGAAGCTGTCGTAGCCCAGGCTGCTGTTCGGAGGTGTTTCAACACCCGCCAGGCGCCAGTACAGCTGCACGCGCAGGCCTTCGGCCAGACCACGGTAATCCAGGTACTTGCGATGCCACTCGCGCCGTTCGCCGATCAAGCTGACCAACCACCCCAGCGCGAACAACACCAGGAAGGCCGCCACGTAACGGCGATCGCTGTCCACGTCGGAATACAGGATGAAGGACAGACCCATCGCCGCGGCCATGGCATGGGTGAGCAGCATGTTGCGCCGCACGCGGCGGCGGAAATGCACGGCCAGCCAATCCGCCGCGCCGAACAGTTTGTCCACTTCGCGCACCGGTGCTGGGGCCGGCGTTGGCATGCCGGCATCGAGCAACGAGCGCACTTCGCTTGCCATCGCGTTCGCGTGGCGTTGCGTGTCGCGATTGAAGGCCTGCATCTGGCCGAACACATGGCAGTACTGTGCGGGCACCTTCGAACTGCCGGGCAGGTGGCCTTCGACCGTCACCCAGCGCGGATCGCGCAGGTGCTCGATCGGCTCGCCGGGGCCGTCCTCCGGGTGCGGAAGACGGCGCGGGCAGTACAGGTGGTAGACGAGGTCGCTTTCGTCATCGGCCAGCAGGTTCGGCGCCACGTCTTCAGCACTGAAGCCCGGCATTGCATTGCGCAGGTGGTAATCGACGACCTGCGCGGTGCCGCCAGTCGCTTCGCTGGCCTTGCCATCCCACAGCGCCAGCAGGATCTGGCAATGCGAGGACACGAACATCCCGAGCTGCGCGTACTGGCGGTTGCGCGCCGGGCCGCGTTGCTGGATCTCTTCCGGCGTGTTGCCGGGCGCCATCGGCAGCGTGCGCACCTGCGCCTGCGCAAGCAACCCGCGGAAGCGTTCGAGCGAGCCTTCGCGTTCGAAATCGCGTTCGTATTCCGCCTGCGGCATCGGCAGTGGCACGACCAGTTCGATGCCGAGCGCCAATGCTTCCTCGGCCACCAACTGGTCGCCGCCTTCGGCGAGCGCGGAGATCAGCCGCAACGGCAGGTCTGGGAATTCGCCGCGCACGCGCAGGAAGAAATCGCGCACTTCACTGCGCAGCCGCGGGGTCTCTTCGGTGATGAGGTCGCGGTGCGCGGTCAGCCCGATGTTCAGGCGGATTCGCGCCGGCGTGGTGCTGGCGTTTGCGAGGCTGTCCGGCATCGAAACTGTCCCCTTGCCCATGGCGTCGTCGCCCCCGGTTGCGCCATGGTGGCACGCATGCGAACGTCACCCCATCAAACGGAGTCTGGCGATGTCGACGGTCGCATTGTTGTTGCTGGTCGTGGTGGCCCTGCTGCACCTGTATTTCCTGGTGCTGGAAATGTTCCTGTGGACCAAGCCGCTGGGGCTGAAGACCTTCCGCAACACGCCGGAGAGGGCCGAAACCACCCGCGTATTGGCCGCCAACCAGGGCCTGTACAACGGCTTCCTGGCCGCCGGCCTGCTGTATGCGGCGGTCACCGGCTCGCGCGAGTTCGCGGTGTTCTTCCTGCTGTGCGTGGTCGTGGCCGGTGCCTACGGGGCGTACAGCGTCAACAAGCGGATCTTCTTCGTGCAGGCGTTGCCGGCCCTGCTGGCGCTGGCCGCGGTGTGCTGCTTCTGATCGAACGCTTGGTTCAGCGCGTCGTTTTCGGCGAGATCCACATGGCGATCGTCGCGGTCAGCACGGCGTCGCCCTGCGGATCCTGGATGGTCACGTCGAACGGCAATTCGTAGCCTTCATCCGCGACATGCGCCGGGAATGCCGGCACCGCGGTGGCACGCATCCGCCCGACTGCCTTCTTCAGGTACTTCACGTCCATGCCCTTGGGGATCCAGCGCATGCCGTGCGGGATGCTGACTTCGCAGGTCAGGCCGCCGACGAACTCGGCCAGGTTGCACAGCGCGATCGCATGCACGGTGCCGATGTGGTTGCTGACCTTGCGCCGGTGCGCGATGGACGCGATCCCGCGCCCCGGCTCCAGCGATTCGATGCGCGGCACGATGCTGGCGAAGTAGGGCGCTTTCCAGCACACCAGTTTCGAGAACAACCAACGTCCGCCCGGCCAGCGGGTCAGGCGTCGGTACACATCCAGCATCGGCGTTGCCATGGGTCAGGCCGCCTCGCGTCCAGTGGCTCCCGGCGCATCGAACACGGCATAGCCGGCCGAACGCAGTTCCCAGGATTCGAAGTCATCGACCATGATCGCGTCCAGGGTCATCGCGCGCAGTTCTTCCAACTGCTTGCGCTCGTCCGCGGTGATCCAGCCTTCGCGCACGCCTTCGTCGAGCTGCGCAACGAACTCCAGCGCTTCGATGTCGCTGTTCTTCAGCGCCTTGAGGAACTTGCGTTCCACCGGTTCGGCCATCACCACCTTCGGCAGGTAGCTGATGATGCGGCCAGCCGGGTTGTTTTCGCACGGCGTGGTGAACACGCCGTTGGCCATGCGCTCGCGTGCATCGCAGGGCGTCATCAGCAGGCTGGCGACCTTGTGGCCCAGGCGGTCGCTCGGCGCCTGCGCGCGGCGGCCCCAGGGGAAGATCACCAACCACAGCAACCAGCCGACCGGACGGATCGGGAAGTTGCGCAGCGCGCCGGACAGCGCGGTCTCGATCTTGTTGACGGCATCGTGGAAGGCATAGGCCAGCAGCGGCTGGTCGCCGGCCGGGCTGCCCGCATCCTGGTGGCGCTTGAGCATGGCGCTGGTGATGTACAGCTGGCTGAGCACGTCGCCCAGGCGGCCGCTCAGTGATTCCTTGAACTTCAGCTTGCCGCCGAGCAGCAGCATCGAGGTATCCGCCATCACCGCCAGCGCGGCGGAATAGCGATTGAGCTTGCGGAAGTAACGGCGGGTGTCGTCATCGCCCGGGGCGACGCCGATCTTGCTGCCGGTCAGGCCATACCACCAGCTGCGCACCGCATTGGAAATCGCGAAACCGATGTGGCCGAACAATGCGGCATCGAACTTGTCGATGCGCTCGACCGGATCGGCCAGTTGCGCCGCCTTCATTTCCTTCATCACCCACGGATGGCAGAGGATCGCGCCTTGGCCGAAGATCATCAGGCTGCGGGTCATGATGTTCGCGCCTTCCACCGTGATGGCGATCGGCGATGCCTGCCACGCGCGGCCGGCGAAATTGCGCGGCCCCAGGATGATGCCCTTGCCGCCGAGGATGTCCATGCTGTCCATGGCCGCCTTGCGGCCCATCTCGGTGCAGTGGTACTTGGCAATGGTGGACGGCACGGCGGGGTTTTCGCCGCGCGCCACCGCCGCTGCCGTCGCTTCGCTCAACGCACTGCAGGCATAGGCATTGCCGGCGATGCGGGCGAGGGCTTCTTCCACGCCTTCGAAGCGGCCGACCGACAGGCCGAACTGCTTGCGGATGCGTGCATAGCTGCCCACCGCGACCGCGCCCATCTTCGAGCCGCCGCTGGCGGTCGAGGGCAGGGTGATCGAACGGCCGATCGACAGGCATTCCATCAGCATGCGCCAGCCCTGGCCGGCATAGTCTTCACCACCAATCAGCTGCGACAGCGGCACGAACAGGTCCTTGCCGTGGATCGGGCCGTTCTGGAACGGCGAGTTGAGCGGGAAGTGGCGGCGGCCGATGTCCAGACCGGGTGTGTCGCGCGGCACCAGCGCCAGGCTGATGCCGATGTCGCGCTTGTCGCCCAGCAGGCCGTCCGGGTCGTACATGCGGAACGCGACGCCGATCAGCGTGGCCACCGGCGCCAACGTGATGTAGCGCTTGTCCATGGTCAGGCGGATGCCCAGCACCTTGGCGCCGTTCCATTCGCCTTCGCAGACGATGCCGTAGTCCGGGATCGAGGTGGCGTCGGAGCCGGCGAACGGGCCGGTCAGTGCGAAGCAGGGCACTTCACGGCCGTCGGCCAGACGCGGTAGGTAGTCGCGCTTCTGCTCGTCGGTACCGTAGTGCATCAGCAGTTCGGCCGGGCCCAGCGAGTTCGGCACGCCCACGGTGGAGCTGAGTACGGTGCTGATCGAGGCCAGCTTCTGGATGACCTTGTGGTTCATCAGCGCGGAGAAGCCCAGACCGCCGTATTCCTTCGGAATGTTCAGGCCGAAGAACTTGTTGCGCTTGACGTACTCCCAGATCTCCGGCGGCAGGTCGGCGCGGACGTGGCAGATGTCCCAGTCGTCAGCCATCCGGCACAGTTCTTCGCAGGGGCCATCCAGGAAGGCCTGTTCCTCGGCGGTCAGTTCCGGCTTCGGCAGCTTCAACAGCTGATCCCAGTCCGGCTTGCCGGAGAACAGCTGGCCTTCGAAACCGACCGTGCCGGATTCAAGCGCAGTGCGCTCGGTATCGGACAGTGGCGGCAGCAGCTTGGTGTAGAACTTCAGCAGCGGCGCGGTGATGAACGGCTTGCGTATCTGCGGGATCAGCAGCGGCACCGCGATCAAGGCCACGATGACCGCGGCGGTGATGGTTGCCGCCAGGTTCGCGCCCAGCAGCCAGCAGGCCACCAGTAAGGTGCCGGTCAACGCGGCCCAGACCGCCAGGCGCAGGCGGTGATAGGCGGCGAACGCGCCGGCGACGAGGAAGGCAAGGAAGGGAAGCAGGACGCTCATGACGGGGCTCCGGATACCGCGGATCTCAACGAACAGCGTTGCATACGTTTGCAGCGCCGCTTACCATACGGATAAGTATGGCGCTCGTGCTTTCGCTGTCAATCGGCAAAAGCGAGTAAAAACTCAGCATACTCTGCAAAACGCAAGCGTATGGAAGCCCCGACACAATGACCGAAGCATCACCCCGTAGCGGGCGCCTTAGCGCCGATGATTGGGCCCGCGAAGCGCTTGAGCAGATCGCGGATGCCGGCGTTTCCTCCGTGGCGGTGGAGCCATTGGCGCGCCGGCTTGGCGTGACCAAAGGCAGCTTCTACTGGCATTTTCCCTCCCGCGATGCCCTCTTGCAGGCTGCGCTGGAGCGCTGGGAGCGCGATGAACAAAACGCCTACGGCGCGCTGGAATCGATCACCGATGCCACCGAACGGCTGCGCGCGCTGTTCCACCTGATCGCGCACCACAACAAGACCCACATCATTTATTCCGAACTATTGAAGGCAAGCGACCACGCTGCAGTGCAGGCGGTGCTGGCGCATGTGCTGGAACGCCGGGTCGGCTTCCTGTTCGGTTCCTTCCGGCAAGCTGGCCTGAGCCAGAAAGATGCATTGAACCGCGCGCGTATGACCTATGCGGTGTACGTCGGCTTCCTGCAGCTTGAACTGCCGAAATTCCAGGCACGCCAGCCCATCGACGGTTTCGACGGCTACATCGAACACATGATGGCGACCCTGATCCCGAAACCCTGATTCGACAATCCTGATCGCGGAGCGCGCGCTCCCTTTCCACCGGTGCCCGTCCGGGCCGAAGGCCATGCATGAACGCACATTTGAAAGACATCGCATCCACCGCCAGCAAACTGGCTGCGCTGAATGACTGGGTTGCCGGCATCGCCCTGCTCACCAAGCCCGCCGCGATCCACTGGTGCGACGGCAGCGACGGCGAGAACGCCGCCCTCATCGCGCAGATGCAGGCCGATGGCACCCTGATCAAGCTCAACGAGCAGACCCATCCGGACAGCTGGCTGCATCGTTCGCATCCCGACGATGTTGCGCGCGTCGAACACCTGACCTTTGTCTGCACGCCCGAGCAGGACGAAGCCGGCCCGAACAACCACTGGATGTCGCCTGCCGATGGCCACGCCAAGATGGACGCGCTGTTCGACGGCTGCATGGAAGGGCGCACCATGTACGTGATCCCGTACTGCATGGGGCCGATCGATTCGCCGCTGTCGCGTTGCGGCGTGGAGATCACCGATTCGCCTTACGTGGTCGCCAACATGCGGATCATGACCCGCATGGGTGCCGCCGCGCTGGCGCGCATCGAACGCGAAGGCACGTTCGTGAAAGGCCTGCACTCCACCGGCGAGCTCGATCCGAACCGCCGCTACATCATGCATTTCCCGGAAGAACTGACGATCAAGTCGTACGGCTCCGGTTATGGCGGTAACGCGCTGCTCGGCAAGAAATGCCATGCGCTGCGCATCGCATCGCACCAGGCGCGCAAGGAAGGCTGGCTGGCCGAACACATGCTGATCCTGGGACTGGAGAACCCGCAAGGCGAAACGCACTACATCGCCGCCGCGTTCCCCAGCGCCTGTGGCAAGACGAACCTTGCGATGCTGATTCCGCCGGAAGGCTATCGCCGCGACGGCTGGAAGGTATGGACCATCGGTGACGACATCTGCTGGATGCGCCCCGGTGCCGACGGCCGCCTGTACGCGATCAACCCCGAAGCAGGCTTCTTCGGCGTGGCGCCGGGCACCTCGGAGAAATCCAACCCCAATGCGCTGGCTTCGATCCAGTCCGACACCATCTTCACCAATGTCGGCACCACTGCCGACAACCAGCCGTGGTGGGAAGGCATCGACAACGGCCAGCAGCCCGCCACCGACTGGCGCGGTGAAGCCTATGATCCGGCCAAACGGCCTGCCGCCCATCCGAACTCGCGCTTCACCGTCAGCGCCAAGCAGTGTCCGAGCTATTCGCCGATGGCCGAAGACGCGCAAGGCGTGCCGATCAGCGCCATCGTGTTCGGTGGCCGCCGCGCGTCACTGGTGCCGCTGGTATTCGAGGCCCGCGACTGGACGCATGGCGTGCTGGTCGGTGCCGCAATGGGTTCTGAGACCACGGCGGCGGCCACCGGTGCGGTCGGCGTGATGCGCCGCGACCCGATGGCGATGAAACCGTTCTGCGGCTACAACTTCGCCGACTACTTCGCCCACTGGCTGTCGTTCGATCAGCCCAGTGCGAAGCTGCCGAAAATCTTCCACGTCAATTGGTTCCGCAAAGGCGACGACGGCAAGTTCCTGTGGCCCGGCTTCGGCGACAACCTGCGCGTGCTGGAGTGGATGATCAAGCGCGTCGAGGACAAGGCGGATGCGGTGGAGACCCCGATCGGGCATCTGCCTTCGCAAACCGATCTCAACCTCGATGGCATCGAGCTGTCCGATGAAGCACGAACCAGGCTGTTCGGCTACGACAAGGCGGGGTGGCAAGCCGAGTTCGCCAGCATCGGCGAGTATCTAGATGAATACGGGCCGCGGATGCCCGAAGCGTTGAAAGTGGAGCAGAGACGCGTCGCAGATGCGCTTCGATAAAAAATTCGCAGCTTTAGTGAACTAGGCGCCGGCGAGTGCATAAGGAACTATGAATGCGAGGACTCTGGCGAATAGGCACAAAGTCACTTGTTAATGATTCGTTCGCCGTTCTATATTTGAGGGGGTCAGGCCGCTTGAGGCCGGATATGCATTCCCCAAAACCCCATGGGAGTTTCCAAAAAATGGCTTCAAATAATTTCATTGCCAATGGCCTGAAGCGGAGCGCGTTGACCGTTGCTCTGGGTCTGTGCTTCATCGGCGGCGTCCAGGCTCAGACCAATACCGCAGGCGCGGTCACGGGCCACGCTGCATCCGGTGACACCATTACCATCGCCAATCCGTCGACCGGCTTCAGCCGCACGGTGACCGTTGGTGCGGATGGCAACTATCGCTTCTCGCAGTTGCCGACCGGTCAATACCAGATCACTCACAATGGCTCTGCACCGCGTAACGTGACGGTTAATGTCGGTACTTCCGCGAATATCGACTTTGTGACCTCTGGCGGTAATGCCACCACGCTCGATACCGTCACCGTTGTGGGTAGCGGCGCGGTCAACCCGATCGATGTCTCGTCCGTCGAATCGAGCACCATCCTGACTGAAGCGCAGATCGACCGGCTGCCGGTGCAGCGCAACACGACCGCGGTTGCTTTGCTGGCGCCGGGTACCGTGCGCGGCGACAGCCGTTTCGGCAACCTCGCATCGTTCGGTGGCGCTTCAGTTGCCGAGAACGTGTACTACATCAATGGTTTCAACGTCACCAACATCGTGACGGGCACTGCATTCAGCCAGTTGCCCTTCGAGGCGTTGGCAGAGCAGCAGGTCAAGACGGGCGGTTACGGCGCCGAGTTCGGCCGTTCGCTGGGTGGCGTGGTGAACATGATCACCAAGCGCGGCACCAATGACTGGAAGTTCGGCGGCAACATCATCTGGTCGCCGGACAGCCTCAATGAAGGTGCCCGTTTTACCTATGACCCGGATCGCGATGGAAACTACACGGTCGAGCGTGGCGCAAAGGAAGATTCGCTGGTCTATAACTTGTACGCCAGTGGCCCGCTGATCAAGGATCGCCTGTTCATTTTCGGCTTGTACCAGGGCGAAAAACTCCAGACTGATGATCGTTTCGAGAGCGGCAGCAGCGCTGCCGAGCGCAAGTCGCCGCAAGGCTTGATCAAGCTGGACTGGAACATCACGGACAACCATCTGCTTGAATTCACCGCGTTCCGCGACCGCCGCGAAGAACACACCCAGTTTTACCAGCGTACCCCTGGCGACTTGACCATTGGCGGCGGTACTCCGCTTGGCACGCTTGACACGACGAGGGGTGGCGACAACTACGTCCTGCGCTGGACGGGCTATCTGACCGACAGCTTCACTCTGTCCGCGCTGTATGGCCGCGGCGAGTACTCACGCGGCAGCGAGGATTCCAATTCGCTGAGCTGCCCGATCGTTCAGGACGCTCGTACCACTGCAACCGTAGGTCCGCTTGGCGTCCAGGGTTGCTGGGTGACCGGTGTGGTCGGCATTCCCGATGCTGGCGATGTCCGCAAGTCTTGGCGCGTGGATGGCGAGTGGGCGCTGGGCGATCACGTGATCCGCTTCGGTCTTGACCGCGAGGAGTTCGATACCCACGACGGTTCGTCCTATTCCGGCAACGGTCGTTGGAACTATGCCAACACCACGCCGGGCACCGAGTTGACGAATGGTGCGATCGTCCCCGCTGGCGTGACGGAAATGGTGCGTTTCCGCCATTTCGACAACGGTGGCGACTTCCTCACCAAGAATTCCGCTTGGTACCTCGAGGACACCTGGCAGATCACCGACAACTTCATGTTGTACGGCGGCATTCGAAACGAGGCGTTCCAGAATTACAATTCGCTGGGCGGCGTTTTCATCGACGTGAAGAACACCTGGGCGCCGCGCTTCGGCTTCTCGTGGGACGTCAAGGGTGATTCCACGATGAAGGTGTTCGGCAACATCGGCCGTTACTACATTCCGGTGTACGCCAATACCAACGTCCGCCTTGCTGGCGCGGAGAGCGACTACTTCGACTGGTACACCTTTACCTCGATCGACCCTGTCACCGGCATTCCGGGCGGCTTGGTCAAGGTGGGCGATACCCATGTCACCAGTGGTGGCGGCGTGCCCGACCCGAAGACCGTTGTCGACAACAACATCTCGCCGCTGTACCAGGACGAATACATCCTCGGTATGCAGGTTCAGCTGAACGAAAAGTGGTCGCTGGGTGTGCGTGGCATCCATCGTGACCTGAAGTCGGGCATGGACGATATTTGCCCGTACGACGAGCCGTACAACTGGGCGATCAGCGAGGGTTACTCGGAAGATGAGGCCGATGCCATCGGCTCGGCCGTGAATCACTGCTTCCTGACCAACCCGGGCAAGGATCTGTCGATGAACGTCGATTTGGACGGCAGCGGCAACTTGACCACCATCGTCATCCCGGCCGAGGCGCTTGGGATGCCGCTGGCGAAGCGCAAGTATCAGGCGTTGGAAGTGTTCTTCGAGCGCGCTTGGGACGACAAGTGGTTCCTGCAGGGTTCCTACACCTTCGCCAAGAGCATCGGCAACACCGAAGGCTATGTGAAGTCGGACAATGGCCAGGACGACGCCGGCATCACCCAGGACTTTGACTACCCGGGTTTGATGGACGGAGCATACGGCTATCTGCCGAATGATCGTCGCCACAGCCTGAAACTGTTCGGCGCATACCAGATCAACGACGAATGGCGCGTAGGTGCCAATTTGTTGATGCAGAGCGGCCGTCCGTACAACTGCTTCGGCGTTTACCCGGCGGATGGTCCTGACACTGGCGCACCGGGGTATGGTGCGGCGTCGTTCTATTGCGGTACGAACGTAACGCAGGCCTATCCGGGCACACTGCATCCGCGTGGAACAAGCGGGCGCATTCCATGGGCGCAAACTGTCGACCTGAACCTGACCTATGAACCGCAATGGGCGAAGGGACTTCTGTTGGGCGTCAATGTGAACAATCTGCTCGACAGCGGTGACTACTACCGCGTGCAGGATGTTTACGAGGACGATTCCCGCGAACCGCTTTCCACCTATCGCCAACCACGCGGTTTTGTCGCTCCTCGTTCCGTGCAGTTCACCGTGCAGTACGATTTCGGCACCAAGTAATCCCTAAATCGATGTTGTAACGTAGAACCGCCGGTGGAGACTCCGGCGGTTCTTTTTTTGGCGTCGAGAATCGCCGCGAATTCTTGACAGACTTGGTCGTACAGAGAGGGTGTTTCGGGGTTGCCGATGACTGTCTTGATCAATCAATCGGAGCTCCTGCGCCTCTCATCGGTCGAGTCGTCGGCGGGTAACTACCGTGCGGCGCGTGAATATGTCTTGCGTGCCAGCGCTCACACGATCCGTAATCCGGTCGTTGCTAGGCAAATCATCGAACGTCTTCGCGTGTTCAATGAAGTCGAAGCGCTCAAGCGCTATCTCCACTTGCTTGGCCCCATCGAATGCATGCCGATTCCTCTGCTGCTGTCGTGCGCGGCTCAATTTGTCTATCTTGGCGAGTTGGACAATGCGTTGCGGTATATCGATGAAGCCAGGCGCGGTGATCCCGAATTCCCTCCGACGTTACTCGCACGTGGCCAGACGCTCATGTATCACGGGCGATTTGACGAGGCCAGGGCGGAGGTAATGCATTGCCTGAAACGCGCACCGGAACTTGCGCATGGTTGGTGGCTGCTTTCTCGGATCGACCGGCAAACCGAGCAATCAAATCATGTCGCAGGGATCAGGGCGCAATTGCATAGACCGGGCCGTCGCAACGACGAGATCGCACTGCTGCAATACGCCCTGCACAAGGAACTTGATGACCTCGGCGACTATGACGGGGCTTGGCGTGCGCTGGAGCAGGCCTGTCGCAGGAAGCGCGAAACAGCGCAGTATGACGTGGAGGACAACCGTAGGCTGTTCGATGACTTGATCGCATTCCCAGTGGCGCAATCGATCGCTGGCCATCCTCGCGGCGCAGGGGCAACACCGCTGTTCATTGTCGGCATGCATCGTTCCGGTACCACCCTGCTGGAACAGTTGTTGGATGGCAGTCCGAACGTGAAGGGTATTGGCGAGGTGTACGACTTCGCCAGTGCGATGCGTTACGCAACAAATCGATTCAGCAGGGGGGTAACCGATCGCGCCATTGTAGAAAGGGCGAAGGGGATTGACTTCACTGAAGTCGGCAAGCGCTATCAAGACAGTATGGCGTGGCGATTGGGCGACGAGCAGTTCTTCACCGACAAGCTACCCTCGAATTTCCTCAACATCGGCTTCATTTGCCGTGCGCTGCCGCACGCCAAGATGCTGCATATGGTGCGCGATCCGGTCGAGACCTGTTTCTCCAATCTACGCGAGCTGTTCTCCGATGCGAATCCATACTCATACAGCCAGATGGAGTTGGCGGAGTATTACCTGCAATACCATCGTCTGATGGCGCATTGGCATGGCGCATATCCAGGGCGGATATTGGATGTGCAGTACGCCGATCTCGCCCGCGATCCTGAAACCGTGATGCGTAAGGTGGCGGATTTCTGCGGGGTGGACTTTGTCCCGGAGATGGCCGACTCCCGCAGTAGCACGCGAGCGGTCGCCACGGCCAGCTCGGTGCAGGTGCGTCAGAGCGTGACACGGCGTGACACGCCCCGCTACGTGCCCTATCTGCATCAGATGCAGCCGCTAATCGAGGCCCTTCGAGGAGGTCTGTCGGGCGACGCCTAGTTTCAGGCGCAGGGCGGCACCGAATGTGCCCTAGATGCCAATTACCGGCCAATTCGAACAATTGCCGCCCAATTTGAAACTGAATACGGGGATGTTGACTTGAATGCGTGCTGACTGGCTTGTTAAAGATTCGTTTCTTGTTTTATAGTCGGGAGGTCAGGCCACTTCAGGCCAGACGTACATCTTGGTCACTTTGTCCCAATGGGGGTTTCACAATGGCTTCTAAATACATTACTAAAGGCCTGAAGCGGAGCGCGCTTACCGTCGCTCTGGGTCTTTGCTTTGCTGGCGGCGTGCAAGCGCAGAGCACCAGCGGCTCGATTTTCGGCAAGGCCGACGCCGGCCAGACCGTCACCATCGTCAGCGAAACGGGGCTGACCCGCAACGTGACCGTGGATGCGAGTGGTTCCTACAATGTCGTGTCGCTGCCGGCAGGCAGTTACAAGGTCACGTCGGGCGGAAGCACCCGTGACGTGGTCGTCAGGGTCGGCAGCGGTGCGCAGGTCGATTTCGGCGGCGCGACCAATCTGGATGCCGTTGTCGTGGTCGGTTCCCAGACCATGGACGTCGACGTTTCCCAGACCGATACACGTACCGTGTTCACGGCCGAGGATCTGAAAAAATTCGCGTTGCCGCGTGATGTCAACGCCGTGGCCTTGCTGGCCCCGGGCGTCATCAACAGTACGAGTTACAACTTCGCCCAGTCCAACATCGGCAGCTTTGGCGGCTCGGCGGCTTCTGAGAATGCCTACTACATCAACGGCTTCCCGGTCACCAATCCGCTGACCAATCTGGGTGCGACCACATTGGGCTTCGACTCCATTGCCCAGCAGCAGGTGCTGACCGGCGGTTATGGCGCCGAGTACGGTCGTTCCACGGGTGGCGTGGTCAGCCTGATCACCAAGAGGGGCACCAACGAATGGCATGGTGGCGTTTACGCCATCTACTCGCCGGATTCGCTGCGATCCTCGGCGAAGGACATCTTTTACCCGGATACCGGCCATTACAGCGCGGCTAGCCACTATGCCGCTGACAATACCCGGCCGCAGGCTTGGACGGACAACAAGTTGTTCGACTACAACCGCGGCAACAAGTCGGAAAGCCTGACCTACGGTCTGTGGGCGGCCGGTCCGATCTGGAAGGATCGCCTGTTCGTGTATGCGAACGTCGAGCGCACCGAAATCGACCAGGAAACGTCTCGCGTCACGGGCAACCTGCAAGGCAAGACTTCGACGGGCGCGTCGGCAATCTCCGCGACCAACCGCGCCCAGGCTTATGGTGTGTACAACTACACCTATCCGCGCTGGACAGCGAAGGCCGACTGGAACATCACCGATGACCACATCCTGGAATTGACCGCTGTTCAAGACAACGGCAAGACCGACTACGAATACTTCGGTTTCGACTACGACACCTTCACGCGCAATGACGTGAGTTACAACGGTCCGCATTCCACCGAAGACAACTCGCGCCTGTACATTGGCAAGTACACCGGCTACCTGACGGACAACCTGACCATCTCTGCCCAGTACGGCGAGCAGACAGTCGACCACGTTCCGGATGCATTGAGTGGCTATGACGCGAGCAAGACGTACATCAACGCGCTCAGCGCCACCACCGTGCCGACACAGTTCGCCGGCATCACCAATCCGCAGCCGTACCTGACGGTTGTCGACCCGAGCCAGGACAAGACCAAGGGTTATCGTTTCGACGTCACCTATCAGCTCGGCGACCATGAACTCCGCGCGGGTCTGGATCAGTTCGAAGCCGTGTCCTACATCGGCGACCGTTACACCGGTCCCGGCTACATCTGGTCGTACGGCAAGCTCGCCAATCCGAACGAAGCCATCAGCGGCAGTGACGGCGTGGGCTCCCCGGCCAGCGGTGGCGGCTACGGCACCGATGGTTACTACGTGTCGAAGAATTATTCGTCGCATGGTGGCTCGGTATCCACCAAGCAAAAGGCTTGGTACATCGAAGACCGTTGGCAGGTGACCGACAACCTGTTGCTGTCGTTGGGCTTGCGCAATGACAGCTTCACCAACTACAACGGCGACCATCTGGCCTACGTCGAGCAGAAGAACAACTGGGCGCCGCGCCTGGGCTTCAGCTGGGACGTGAACGGTGATTCCTCGTTCAAGGTATTCGGTAACGCGGGCCGTTACCACTTGGCCCTGCCAAACAACGTGGCCATCCGTGGCGCCAACGCATCGACGAACACGCAGCAGTACTTCACCTATACCGGCATCGCGGCTGATGGCACGCCGATCGGTACGAATGCGATTCCGTTGTTGAATACCAGCAAGCAATGCGCCAACGGCGGCGTTTCGACCAATCTGGAATGCGGTACCGCGCCGGATCCGGCCACCGTTGCCATCAAGGACCTGAAGGCGCACTACCAGGATGAGTTCATCCTCGGCATGCAGCGTGTTGAAAGCGATGTGCTCTCGTGGGGCGCCAAGTTGACCTATCGTGACCTCAAGAGCGCGATTGACGATACCTGCCCGAGCGAGTGCCGAATCTTCAACCCGGGTGAGGCAGCGACCTTCCTGATCCCGAACGGCGATGGCACCTACACCGAACAAAGCTACACCGCCGAAGAGTTGGGCTTCCCGAAACTGAAGCGCAAGTACTTCGCTCTGGATCTGTACGCGCAGTACGTGCAGGACGACTTGTTCGCCAAGATCGAATACACCCTGTCGAAGAACTGGGGTAACGCCGAAGGCCAGTTGAACTCCTCGCTCGATACCGGTAACGGTGGCCAGGCCGACGTCTCCGTGACCTCGGACTGGGATTTGCCTGAACTGGCGTTTGGTGCCGATGGTCTGCTGCCGAACCACCGCAAGCATCAGGTGAAGCTGTTTGGCTCGGTGAAGCTGAGCGACCAGTTCCGCGTGGGTGGTTCTGCCATCGTTCAGAGCGGCCGTCCGAAGGACTGCAAGAGCTACTGGCCGTATGCGAAGACCGGTCTGTACAACAACGGCTTCTACTACTTCTACTGCGGCGTGCCGGGCAACAACCCGCCTCCGGGTGCTGTGGCAGGTGTGGACTACTCGGGTGCCATCCTTCCGGCTTCCCCGGACTACAGGTTCTCCCCGCGTGGCAGCGCAGGTACGGGTCCGTTGACCGCTACCTTCAACGTGAACTTCACTTATACCCCGAACTGGCTGGAAGGCTTGACGGCTTCGGTGGACGTGCTCAACCTGTTCGACACGCAGACGGCGACCGCGTTCAACCCGCGCTCGGCCAACTCGCGTAGTACGGTTGATCCGACCTTCAACAAGGTGTCGTACTACACAGCTCCGCGCACTGTCCGCTTCACCGTTCGCTACGATTTCTAATCGTTGAGCAACGTCTTGTAGTCGGCCGGCCCCAGTGATGGGGCCGGTTTTTTTTTGTGCAAGATACGGTGCCTGGTTAAACCCATTGTCTTGACGCCGCATCGTACTGAGTATGCTGATGCAGACCATGCCGATGCCATCCACTGCCGATAGCGAGATCGCCCCGTTCGATGCGGGCGAGGACGTGGTGCTGGCGCGTCGTGCGGCGGCTGCGGACATGGCTGCGTTCGAATTGCTGTACCGGCGCCACCACCGGCGGGTGCACGGGGTGATCGTGCGGCTGGTCGGGCAGGCCGGGGCACGCGCAGAGGACCTGACCCAGGAAGCATTCGTGCGCGCCTGGCAGGCGCTGCCTGGCTTCCGCTTCGAAAGCGCGATCTCGACTTGGCTGCATCGGCTGGCGGTGAATACCGCGCTGATGGAGTTGCGCGCGCGCCGCAGCCGGCCACTGGCGGACGATGACGAGGACGCGCTGGAATCCCTGTCGACGCCGGATACCGCCGGTCGCGCCGCGCTCGGTCGCGATCTTGCGCGTGCGGTGGCGACCCTACCGCCGCGGGCGCGGGCGGTGCTGGTGCTGCATGACGTCGAAGGCTGGAAGCACGAGGAGATCGCCGAGGAACTAGGCATGGCGGTCGGCAGTTCCAAGGCGCAGTTGCACCGCGCACGCGGCTTGCTGCGTACGCGGATCGGAGAAATGGCATGAACGAACGCATCGACGAAAAGCGATCTTCCATCGGCGAAGCCGAGCTTCGCCTGGCACTGCGTGGCCTGCGCCAGGGAACAGAACCCGCCGCCGATTTGTGGCCCGGCATCGCGGCTCGCATCGCCGCCTTGCCGCAACACGCACCGACCACGAGTCCGCGACCGCACCAGCGGTGGCTGTGGCCATTGGCCACGGCGGCTTCGCTGCTCCTCGTGGTCGGGGTGACTTGGAAGATGCAGCCTGTCGGCCCGGTGTCCGTCATGTCCGCTACGCCGATTGCAAACGGCCCGCAAACGGCGAGGATGCCGCTCGTGCAGCGCGAAGCCGAAACCCTGACCGTGCAATATCAGGCCGCGCTACGTGAACTCGATGCGCATGCCACCCCCGCCGGGTGGCAGCCGGGCCTGGATGCGCTGGATCGCAGTGCTGCTGAAATCCGCGATGCGTTGCAACGCGATCCGAACTCGCGCCTGTTGCTGCAGCGCTTGCGCGATACCTATACCCGCCGGCTCGCGCTGTCGCGCCGTGCGCTCTACGCCTGAGGAGTCGAAGACGATGTCACTGTCCATGAAAGCCGCGATCTTGACGATCGCCTGCGTCGCCGCATTCCCGGCGCTGGCCGCCACTCCGATCAACCAATCCCATCCGCTGGATCCCCGCGGCCGCGTCGAGATCGACAACCTGAAGGGGCGCGTGGAAGTACGCGCCTGGGATCGGTCGGAAGTGAAGATCACCGGCAGCCTGGGTGCCGGCGTGCAGAAATTCTCGGTAGAAGGCGACAAGGGCGCGCTGCATATCGAAGTGAAGTACCCGAACCGCGCCAACAACACCGAGCCGACCATTTTGATCGTGCAGGTGCCGCTGCAGGCCGAGCTCGAGGTGAACACCGTCTCGGCGGATATCGATGTGCACGGCGTGGCCCCACGCGAATTGTCGCTGGAGTCGGTAAGCGGCGATATCGTCGCCAACGGCGCGCCGCGCCGCGCTTCGGTGGAGTCGGTGAGTGGCGATGTGACGCTGACCTTCAACAGCGGCGACGTGAGCGCCAGTGCGGTCAGCGGTGACCTGACCCTCAACGGTCGCCTCAATGGTGAGGTCTCGGTGGAAACCGTGTCCGGCAACCTGCACGTGGACAACCGTGGCGAACGCCTGCGCAAACTGTCGGCCAGCACGGTGTCCGGCGATGTCGAAGTGACGCTGGCATTGGCCGCCGATGGCGAGATCAGCATGGAAAGCGTGAGCGGCGACTTGACCCTGATCGCGCCACGCGACTTGTCGGCGGAAGTCTCCGGCGAAAGTTTCAGCGGTGATCTAAGCGCCCCCGGTGCGAAGATCCAGCGCGAGGAATTCGGCCCCGGTTCCAGCTTCCGTACCCGCTATGGCGCGGGCAAGGGCGAGGTGCGGATGGAGACGTTCTCCGGCGACGCCAGCTTGCGCCTGCAATAGTCCGGCGATTCGATTCCCGGAAACGCGAAGGCCGCATCCATGATGCGGCCTTTCGTTGTTGCGCGCGTCACCGAACCGATCCCGGTTACAGATCCTGCTGGTAGCGCACGTAGGGTACCGTGCCTTCGTCGCCCTGGTTGCCGGCCGAGAACGGGTTCTTGCCGCGCGTCACCACGTTGTCGGCGCCAACACTGAGCTGGCCGCTCCACGGCGTGTGCCAGGTCAGGCCCAGGCCCAGGCCCTTCCAGACGTTGCTTTCGCCGGGGACATTGACCACGCGGCCGACGATATTGGCGGTGAATGCGCCGAAGCCGCCGCCGACGCTCAGGCTGCGGGTGTTCCATTGGTCTGCGTACTGCGGGACATCGGCCACAGGCACCAAGGTGGCGCGGGCGACGGTACCGCCAACGCTGACCACGCCTTTGCGGCCGATCTGTTTTTCGGCCATCAGCGAGAAATCGCTGGACTCGACTTTGCCAGACGACTGGTTCGGCGACAGCCATGCGGGCAGGATGTCGCGACCATTGCCAATCGACACGCCCAACTTGCTGCCACCGCGGCTGATGTTGGCGCCGACGCTGCTGTGGCGGCTGGCATTGCCGGCCATGTTGCCGTTCAAGGTTGCCATCACGCAGTTGTCCGCGAGTTGGCCGATGGCGGAGGCGATGCCGCTCTGGCGATCGCAGACCAACGCCAGCGAATCGCCGGCCTGAACGCCGTAAGTCGCTTCCAGGGTCGTGCTGCCGAAGCGCCAGCGCGCACCCGCGCCGGTGCCGGTGGTGGCCGGTTCCAGCAGCAGCACGGCTTCCAGCTTGCCGCTGTCCTTGTTCAACACCGGCACCACGGCGGAATCGCGCTTGGCTTTGGATTGCGCGTGCACGGCACCGCTGGCGAAGGCCAGAGCGAGTGCGGCAGCGGCAATGGGCGTCAGGCGCGTAAGCATGTGTTTGATGGACAAACCGTTAGCGACGAAGTTCCTTCTCCACGTCACCCGAGTCTAGTCGATTTATGATTCCTTAACAATACGCCGCAAGGGGTGGATGAATACGCCGCAAGGGGTGGATGCATCTCTGGGGGTGCGTACAGAAGGCAACGTCCGTCTGCCTGGTGGTCACTGGATGCCCGGTGCGGCCGGCAATTGGGCCGCGGCTTCGCGGAACAGGCTGGCGATCTCGTCCTCGCCGAAGCGGTAGTCCTGCCCGCAGAATTCGCAGCGCACTTGCGCCTCACCACCGCCGGATTCGACGGCCGCCGCGGCTTCGTCGGTGCCGAGCGAGACCAGCATCGCCGCCACCCGCTCGCGCGAGCAGGAACAGGCGAATCGCAAAGGCTTCTCGCCCATCGCTTCGGGTGATTCCTCGTGGAACAGGCGGTGGATGAGCTCGGCCGGCGGCAGCGCCAGCAATTCCTCGCTGCCCAGGGTTTCGAACAAGGCGCTCGCTCGGTTCCAGCCGTCATCGTCGCCACCATCGCCCGGCAGCTTCTGCAGCATCAACCCGGCCGAGCGCTTGCCATCGCAGGCCAGCAGCAGGCGGGTAGGCAATTGCTCGGACTGGCGGAAATAGCCTTCGAAGGCTTCGCCGAGGTTGTCGGCATCCAGTTCGACCAGGCCCTGGTAGCGGATCGGGTCGCGGCCGCCTAGCGATGGGTTTTCGATGGTGATGGCCAGCATGGCGTCCGCGCCGAGTGCGCGCAGGTCGCGTGATGGCGCCGGCGCGTCTTCGTCGAACTGGGCGATGCCACGCAGCGTCCCGACAGCGGTGCATTCGGCGAACAAAGTGCGCAGGGCACCTTGGCTGCGCAGTTGCACCGACAGGCGGCCATCGATCTTGGCGTGGCCAGTGAACAGCGCGGCGGCGGCGGTGGCTTCGCCCAGTAGTTCGGCCACCGCCGGCGGATAGAGCGCGCGCGCGGCCATGGTTTGCCAGGTGTCGTCCAATCGCACCGCAACGCCGCGCACGCCGGCGGTGGGCAACAGGAATCGAAGCTGGGTGTCGTGGGTCTGGGTCATATCGAATACCGTAAGTCGCCCGGCCTGCGGATAATGTGCTGCGAGGGCTGAGATGGGGATGATCGACGATATGGGGCGTAACGGGATGGTTCGCAAGGCGATGCACGCATGAACGAAGTCGTGGCGCCGCCACGCCGCCGGCGCTGGCGCACGTGGCTGTGGAAGGTGCCGCTGGCCTTCGTTGTTTTCAGCGTGTTGCAGGTGTTGGTGTTGCGTTTCATCGACCCGCCCTTTTCGATGTTCATGGCCGCGCGCCAGCTGGACGCGGCGATGGATGGCGACTTCAAGTTCCGGATTGCCCACGATTGGCGCGACCTCGACAAGATCTCACCGAATCTGCCGTTGGCGCTGGTGGCGTCCGAAGACCAGAACTTCGCGAAACACAACGGCTTCGATTTCGCCGCCATCGAGAAGGCGCAGGCGCATAACGAGAAGATGATCGAGCGCGCCGAAAAGCGCGGCAAGCCGGTCCGCCGGCTGCGCGGGGCCAGCACCATCAGCCAGCAGACCGCCAAGAACCTGTTCCTGTGGCAGGGTAGCGGCGTCACCCGTTGGGCGCGCAAGGGGCTGGAGGTCTGGTACACCGCGCTGATCGAAGTGCTGTGGCCGAAACGACGCATCATCGAGGTGTACGCCAACATCGCCGAGTTCGGCGATGGTATCTACGGTGCGCAGGCGGCGGCACGCAGCTTCTTCCGCAAGGATGCATCGAACCTCTCGGCTGTCGAAGCGGCGCGATTGGCGGCGGTGCTGCCCAGTCCGAAACGCTACAACGCGGCACGCCCCGGTCCGTACGTGCAACGCCGCACCAATGCGATCCAGCGACAGATGCGCTACATGGGTGGCGACGCCTACCTGCGCAGCCTGGACTAAGCTGGCTTACCATCCCCACATGCATCGCACCGCGCCGGAACACGACTGCCTGACCCTGGTGATCGCCGCCTACAACGAGGCAGACGCGTTGCCGGCCCTGCAGCCACGCATCACGGCCGCGCTGGACCTTGCCGAGGGCGAAGGTCTGCAAGCGCGCGTGCTCTATGTCGATGATGGCAGCCGCGACGGGACTTGGGATGTGTTGCGTGGACTCGCCGCGCGCGATCCACGCATTGGTCTGCTGCGCTTGTCGCGCAATTTCGGCAAGGAGGCCGCGCTCACCGCCGGGCTGGATCGCATCGAGCGTGGCGCGGCCTTGATCCTGGATGCCGATGGCCAGGACCCGCCGGAGCTGCTGCCGCAGTTCATCGCCAAGTGGCGCGAGGGTTTCGATGACGTGCATGGCACCCGCCTCGAACGCGATGGCGAGGGCTGGCTCAAGCGCGCTACCGCGCACGGCTTCTATCGGGTGATGGGCCGCTTGTCGAAGACGCCGATCCCGCGCGATACCGGTGATTTCCGCCTGCTTTCGCCGCGCGCACTGGCGGCATTGCGCGAGCTGCGCGAACGCCACCGTTTCATGAAGGGGCTGTTTGGCTGGATCGGTTTCAACCAGGTGGCGATCCCTTATCACCGCGAACCGCGCCTGGCCGGGCGCAGCAAGTTCGGTTTCTGGAAGTTGTGGAACTTCGCGCTGGAAGGCGTGACCAGCTTCAGTACCGCGCCGCTGCGTGCGGCGACTTACCTCGGCGTGCTCACCGCCTTCGTCGCCTTCCTCTATGGCGCGTGGATCATCACCAAGGCCTTGCTGTGGGGCGATCCGGTGGCCGGCTGGCCCACCATGATGGCGGTGATCCTGTTCCTGGGCGGCACGCAACTGGTTGCGCTGGGCCTGATCGGCGAATACCTCGGCCGGCTCTACGAGGAATCCAAGCAGCGGCCGCTGTACCTCGTCGACAGCTGGCAGCCCGCGACCGGAGTATCCTCGGCACAGCAATCGAACCTGCAAGGAGCAAGCCATGCGCACGGTGCGGCAACTGCTGGAAACCAAGTCCGCTGACGTTTTCTCGATCGTGCCCGACGCGCCGGTGATCGACGCGATCCGGCTGATGGCGGAGCGCCGCATCGGCGCATTGCTGGTGATGGAAGGCCCGCGTCTGGCCGGCATCCTGTCCGAACGGGATTACGCGCGGAAGGTCGTGCTGCAGGGGCGTTCGTCGAAGGACACGCCGGTGCGCGACATCATGACCGCGGAGGTCATCAGCGTCGGCCCGCAGGATTCCACCGAACACTGTATGCAACTGGTCACCGATGGACGTATCCGCCATTTGCCGGTGGTCGAAGGCGGGCAGGTAATCGGCGTGGTGTCGATCGGCGACCTGGTGAAGGCGGTGATCGCGGAGCAGAAGCAGGAACTCGACCACCTGCAGCGCTATATCGCGTCCTGACTGGTTGCGTCGCGGGCTCAGTGCCGCGGCAACACCTGCGCCATCACCGCGATGTAGTGGCAGAGGCTGCCGCCGAGCACGAACAGATGCCAGACCGCGTGCGAGTAGCGCATCTGCGGGCGGTGGTAGAACACGGTGCCCAGCGTGTAGAACAGGCCGCCGGCCAGCAGCCAACCTAGCGTCCACGCGTCGAGTGCGGCCAGCATCGGCTTGGCCGCGACCACGATCAGCCAACCCATCGCCACGTAGATCAGCGTCGACAGGCGCTTGAATCGCCCGGTGTAGAACAGCTTGAACACCACGCCACCCAGCGCCAGCACCCAGATCGCGGCGAACAGCCACCAGCCCACCGGCCCGCGCAGGCCGACCAGGGTGAAGGGCGTATAGGTGCCGGCGATCAAGACGTAGATCGCGCAATGATCGAAGACCTTGAGCCGGCCCTTGGCGACCGGATGCTGGATCGAGTGGTACAGGGTGGATGCGACGTAGAGCATCAAGAGGGCGATGCCGAACACGATCGCCCCGGCCAATTGCCAGCCGTCGCCATACAACGCCGCCAGCGTGATCAGCACCGCGCCCCCGGCCAGCGCCGCGGTCGCGCCCAGCCCATGGGTCAATGCGCTGGCGAGTTCTTCGCGCAGGTCGATGACTGGTGCTGCGGGCGCGGGGTCAGGCATGCCCGCAGCATCGCCGTGGCGGGTGGAGCAAATGCTCTCGATCCGGCCTGGTCAAGAAATGTCCACCGCCTGCGCATGCTCGCGGGTGGCAAGGAACTCCACACCCGGCGAACGCTCCTGCGCCAGCTGCAGGTTGACGCGGGTGGGCGCCAGGTAGACCAGGTGGCCGGCGGCATCCAGCGCCAGGTTCATCGCGTTCTTTTCGCGGAACTCTTCCAGCTTCTTGGCGTCGTCGCACTTGATCCAGCGCGCGGTGGCCACGGCGACTTGTTCGAACGTGGCTTCCACGCCGTATTCGTCCTTCAGGCGGTAGGCGACCACGTCGAACTGCAGCACGCCGACCGCGCCCAGGATCAGGTCGTTGCTCATCAGCGGGCGGAAGAACTGCGTGGCGCCTTCTTCGCTGAGCTGCGCCAGGCCCTTCTGCAATTGCTTGAGCTTGAGCGGATCGCGCAGGCGCGCGCGGCGGAACAGTTCCGGGGCGAAGTTGGGGATGCCGGTGAAGCTGATCTTCTCGCCTTCGGTGAAGGTGTCGCCGATCGAAATGGTGCCGTGGTTGTGGATGCCAATGACGTCGCCGGGATACGCGGACTCCGCAATCTCGCGGTCGCTGGCCATGAAGGTCAGCGCGTTCGCCAGCTTCAATTCCTTGCCGGTGCGCGGGTGGTAGGCCTTCATGCCGGCCTCGAACTTGCCGGAGCACACGCGCATGAACGCCACGCGGTCGCGGTGCATCGGATCCATGTTGGCCTGGATCTTGAACACGAAGCCGGTGAGCTTGGCTTCGTCGGCTTCCACTTCGCGCGTGGTGGTCGCATGCGCGCGCGGCGGGGGCGCGTGCTCGACGAAGAAATCCAGCAGTGGCTGTACGCCGAAGTTGTTGACGCCGGAGCCGAAGAACACCGGCGACTGCTGGCCGGCGAGGTAGGCCTCGCGATCGAACGGATGGCTGGCGCCCTGCACCAGTTCCAGCTGGTCGCGCAGTTCGGCCAGCATGTCCGCGCCGATGCGTTCCTCCACGCCGGGGGCATCCAGCGAGGGGAAGATCGTCGAATCCTGGCGGGTGAAGTTGCGGCCGGGTTCGTACAGGTGCACTTCACCGGTGACGAGGTGGACGACGCCCTTCAATCGCTGGCCCATGCCGATCGGCCAGGTCACCGGCGCGCACTGGATATTCAGCACGGACTCGATTTCGTCCAGCAGTTCGATCGGATCCTTGCCTTCGCGATCCAGCTTGTTGATGAAGGTCATGATCGGCGTGTCGCGCAGGCGGCACACTTCCATCAGCTTGATCGTGCGTTCCTCGACGCCCTTGGCGACGTCGATCACCATCAGTGCGCTATCCACCGCGGTCAGCACGCGGTAGGTGTCCTCGCCGAAGTCGGCGTGGCCGGGCGTATCCAGCAGGTTGACGATGCGGTCCTCGTACGGGAACTGCATCACCGAGGACGTGACCGAGATGCCGCGTTCCTTTTCCAGCGCCATCCAGTCGGAGGTGGCGTGTCGCGCGGCCTTGCGTCCCTTCACCGAACCGGCCATCTGGATCGCGCCACCGAACAGCAGAAGCTTTTCGGTCAGCGTGGTCTTGCCGGCGTCGGGGTGGGAAATGATGGCGAAGGTGCGGCGGCGCGCGGCTTCGAGGGAAACGTCTTGGCTGGGAGCAACGGACATGGGGGCGCCGCGCTGATGCGCGTCATCGGGTCGAAGGGAAGGGGGAATTATACCGGCGCGCCGGCGCCGCCGCGTCCCGGGCTACCGCTTCGGCATCGCCACACCGCGCATGCGGAACGGAATCGAAACCAGGTGCATGCCGCGGTTCACCTGCACGGAAAAATGCAGGTGCGGGCCGGTGCTGAAGCCGGTGTTGCCGGACAGGCCGATCTGTTGGCCGGCCTCGACCTGCTGGCCGCTGCGCACTTGCACGCCATCAGTCTTGAGGTGCGCATAAACCGCCATGCTGCCGTCGTCGTGCAGGATGCGCACGAAGTTGGCGCGGTGGCCAAAGCCATCGCGTTGCTGCCCGGAACCGAGGAACCCGGATTCGGTCTGCATGATGATGCCGGCCCGTGCCGCCAGTACTGGCGTGTCGACGTCCGCCGCGAAATCCAGCGCGTACCGGTTCTCTTCATCGTCATGGCTGAAAGCGCCGGTGAACCCTTGGTCGATGCGGACACCAGGCTGGCGCAGCGGCAGTTGGTATTCCACGTCCCGCGGGCGGGCGCCCGGGTGCCCCGGGATCACGGTCAGGCTCAATTGCATGGTGCCGATACCGCCGCTAGGTGGGCGCAAACGTGCGACCAGGGTGCTGTCGTACGCAAGCACCGTGGCCCGGGCCGGCAGCGGTGGATCGCTGGCGATGCCGGGTTGCCGCGCGCGCAACAGCACTTCGATGGGGCCGGCAAGGCGGTTGTCGGCATAGGCCAGGTACTCGCCGTCGGCGGGCTCGATCCGCAGTCGCGCGCCGTCATGGCTTGCCTCCGAGGCGGTCAAGGCGCTGGTGGCCAGGAGAAGTGTGAGCAGGGTTGCCCTGCAAAGCCAATGACGGACAGCGGATGCGTGCATCGCAGGAGTATCACCGAAGCGGGCCGTTGCCAGCCTCATGACGATTGGTTATTTAATCGCTTCATCCGGATAAAGCGATTGACATAACGGGGACGCATGCGCAGACTCGCTGCATCCATCGAGACCGGCTGAGGGACAGGCCCGAAGACGCCGGGGCAACCTGATGGAGCGCGCTGCGAACGCAGCCTGCTCCCTCGCGGTGCCAAATCCTGCGGGGACCTGGGCGTCCACCGGAAGATGGTTGCGATCCTGCGCGGCGTGCAGGCTTCGCATCCGCCGACGCGAGTCGGCCTTTCCGGCATCCCCGCAAGAACCGATGGCACTGCCCCCATCGGAGCCCTGCCGTGAGCCTTGCCGAACGCACCGAAGCCGCCTTTCCATTCCCTCCCCATGCCGGGAAGGCGATGCGTGGTGGGCAAACGGTCGGCTCCGATGCGGATCATGCACGTCGCGGCAGTATCGATGCCGTGCTCGCCACCCGCCACGCCGGCACCCGCAAGCTGCGCCTGAACTACGAACTGGTCGGTTCCCCCGATGCGCCGGTGGTGTTCGTCGCCGGCGGGATTTCGGCGCACAAGCACCTCGCCGCGAATGCGCTTGATGGCGGCAATGGCTGGGCCGAAGGCCTGATCGGCGACGCGCGCACGCTGGATCCATCTAAGCTGCGCATCCTCGCCTTCGATTACGTCGGCGCTTGTGGCGGCATCGATGCGCCGATCGACACCGCAGACCAGGCCGATGCGGTGGCACTGCTGCTGGATGCGCTCGGCATCGACGCGCTGGAAGCCTTCGTCGGCTATTCGTACGGCGCGCTGGTCGGCTTGCAATTGGCCGCGCGGCATCCGCAGCGTTTGCGCAAATTGGTTGCGGTGAGTGGCGTGCATCGCCCGCATCCGTATGCGTCCGCGTGGCGCGCGCTGCAGCGCAAGGCGGTTGCGCTGGGCCAGCTGCAATGCGCGGACGAACAGGGGCTGTCGCTAGCGCGCCAGTTCGCGATGCTGAGCTACCGAACGCCGGAGGAATTCGGCGAGCGCTTCGCCACCGCGCCGACCTTGAACAACGGTCACGTACGCGTTGCCGCCGAAGACTACCTCGACGCCGCCGGCGCCAAGTTCGTCGCCCGCATTCCCGCCACCGCCTGGTTGCGCCTGTCCGAATCGATCGACCTGCACGAAGTCGATCCGGTGCATGTCGCGGTGCCGACGCTGGTGATCGCAGTCGAAGGCGACCGCCTGGTGCCGCTGTCCGATGCGGTCTCGCTGGTCGAAGGGCTTGGCCTCAACGGCCGCCTGCGCGTGTTGCGTTCGCAGTACGGCCACGACGCCTTCCTCAAGGAAACCGACCGCATCGATGCCTTCCTCGCCGCCGAGCTTCGCCCGAAGGCAGCACCCGAATTTCCTCTCAATTTCAGCACCGACACTATTGGAGTTTCCGTATGAGCCTGGCCCCGAACGAATCCGCCGTCAGCCACCGCGCGACGCGCGCCGTCAGGGCCGGCATCGACCGCGATACCGCCTTCGGTGCGGTGACGCCACCACTGGTGCTGTCGAGCAACTTCAGCTTCACCGGGTTTGCCGAGAAGCGCCAATACGACTACACGCGAAGCGGCAATCCCACCCGCGACCTGCTTGGCGAAGCGCTGGCAGATCTGGAAGGCGGTGCCGGCGGCGTGATCACCTCCACCGGCATGGCCGCGATCACCCTGGTGTTGAACGCGCTGCTGCAGCCCGGCGACAAGCTGGTGGTGCCGCACGATTGCTATGGCGGCAGCTGGCGGTTGTTCAACGCATTGGCGAAGAAGAACGCCTTCGACCTGATCACTTGCGACCTCACCGATCCGCGTGCGCTGGCGGAGGCGCTGGAGCATGCGCCGACGCTGGTGTGGATCGAGACCCCTTCGAATCCGCTGCTGCGCATCACCGACCTGCGCTTCGTGATCGAGGCTGCGCACAAGGCCGGCGCGCTGGCGCTGGTCGACAACACCTTCCTGTCGCCGGCGCTGCAGCGCCCGATCGCCGATTTCGATGCCGATATCGTGGTGCATTCCACCACCAAGTACATCAACGGCCACAGCGACGTGGTCGGCGGCGCGGTGATCGCCAAGGACGCGGTGCAGCACGAGCTGCTGGCGTGGTGGGCGAATTGCCTGGGCATCACCGGTTCGCCGTTCGACAGCTTCCTCACCTTGCGCGGCCTGCGCACGCTGGACGCGCGCCTGCGCGTGCACCAGGAAAACACGCAGGCGCTGGTCGAGCTGCTCGACGGTCATCCGGCGGTGCGCGCATTGCACTACCCGGGGTTGGCGTCGCATCCGGGCCACGCGCTGGCTGCGCGCCAGCAGCATGGCTTCGGCGCGATGCTCAGCGTGGAGCTGGAAGGCGGCGAAGCGGAAGTTCGCGCCTTCGTCGAAGGCCTGCAGTACTTCACCCTGGCCGAATCGCTGGGTGGCGTGGAAAGCCTGGTGGCGCATCCGGCAACCATGACCCATGCAGCGATGAGCCCCGAGGCGCGCGCCGCCGCCGGCATCTCCGACGGCCTGCTGCGGCTGTCGGTGGGTATCGAACATGCCGACGACCTGGTCGCCGACCTGCGCGCTGCGTTGCAACGTGCGCAGGATGTTGAAAGCTGTCCGCGCAAGGTCGTGCGATGAGTGCGTGCATTACTCCGCTGCGAGGCTACGGCCAGCGCCAGGCACGGGTGGCGCTGCTCGGCACCGGCACCGTCGGCAGCGCCGTTTGGGCGCGGCTGGCATCTTGGGCAGACACGCCGCTCCACGGCCGATTGTCGCTGGTGCACGTGGCGAATTCGCGCTTCGCGATCAGCAACCACAATGGTATTCCGGCTGATACGCGCGATCTGCTGCTATGGAATTCGCCAGACGAGAGCTCGCTGGATGCGGTGGATGACGTCCTGTCTGGCGCGGGTACGCGTATCGTGATCGATGCCACTGCCTCCGAAGTGGTGGCGGAGCGTCATGCGCAGTGGCTAGCCGGCGGGATCCACGTGGTGACTGCCTGCAAGCTGGGGCAGGGCGAATCCCTTGCGCGTTGGCGCGGGATCCAGTTTTCGCGCGTGCGCGGCAATACGCACTATGGCGATAGTGCCACTGTTGGTGCGGGATTGCCGTTACTGCGCACCCTGCACGAATTGCAAGCGGGTGGAGATCGCATCCATGCCATCGCTGGCGTGCTCTCCGGTTCATTGGCGTGGTTGTTCAACCACTACGATGGCAAGCGCCGGTTTTCCACGTTCGTTCGTGCCGCGCGCGATGCCGGCTACACCGAGCCGGATCCGCGCGACGATCTTTCCGGTGCAGATGTCCGCCGCAAACTGTTGATCCTGTCGCGCGCGGCTGGTCATATGCTGGAAACCGATTCCGTGCAGGTCGATTCGCTGGTGCCGCCCGCGCTCGCCGCGCTTGCACAGGACGACGTCGACGAGGCGCTGCCATCGCTGGACGCACCGCTGCGGGAGCGCTATGCGGCGGCATACAAGAATGGCGAGAAGTTGCGCTTCATTGCGCGATTACAAGCTGGAGGACTGGCTACGGTGGGGCTTGAATCGTTGGCCGCCGATCACCCGTTGGCCGGTGGTACCGGCACCGACAATCGGGTGGCAATCTGGTCGGATCGCTACAGCGTACAGCCTTTGGTGATCCAGGGGCCTGGTGCAGGGGCTGGCGTCACCGCAGCCGCGCTGCTGGACGATGCCTTGCGCATCACGCGTGGGGCCTGAGGATTTTCTTCAGGAGAAGAAATCCTCGATCGGCCGCGGCCGCTGGAAGACGTAGCCCTGTGCGTAGTCCACGCCGATATCGCGCAGCTGGCGCAGCTGCAACTCGGTTTCGGCCTGCTCGGCGACGGCGCGCTTGCCCAGCACGTGCGCGATCTCGGTAATCGAACGCACCACCGATTCCGACAGCCCGGCATTGTCTAGGTCGCGCACGAAGCTGCCGTCGATCTTCAGGTAGTCCACGTCGAGGTCGCGCAGGTAGCCGAACGAACAGAAACCGGTGCCGAAGTCGTCCAGCGCGAAGCGGCAACCAAGATCGCGCATGCGGCCGATGAAGCCGCGCGCGCGGGTCATGTCGCGCACTACGCTGGTTTCGGTGATTTCCAGGCACAGCTGCTCGGCGCGCAACGGGCTGCGGCGCAGGCGTGCGGAGACGTAATCGCCGAAGTCCTCGTCGACCAGTGTGGTGCCGCCGACGTTGATACTGCATTGCTCGACCCGCGCGGCGGCTTCCGGGTGCTGTTCCAGCCATTCCAGCGTGGCATCCAGCACGTAGCGATCCAGCCGCGGGCCGAGCCGGTAGCGTTCGGCGGCGGCGACCAGTTCCGCGGGCGGACGCAGCTTTCCGTCGGTATCGAACCAGCGTACCAGCACTTCGAAATGCGACTGTCGCGGCCCGGGGTCGCGCAGGTCGACGATCGGTTGGCACCACAGCGCGAAGCGGCGCTGGTCCAGGGCCTCGCGCGCGGCGTTGGCGGTATGCATCGCGCGCGTGCGCTGGCGGATTTCGTCCGGATTGGATGCAGCAGCGAACGAGCGATTGCCGCCGAGTTCCTTTGCCGCGAAGCAGGCGGCGTCGGTCTGCGACAGCAATTCGTCGAAAGCCTGGTGCGGTGGCTGGCTGGTCGCCATGCCGATGCTCGCCGTGGTTCCCAAATTCTGCCCCTGCCAGGCCACGCGCAGTTTTTCGATGGCTGCCAGCAAGCGTCGTGCGCGGGTACTGGCGGCGCGTTCGTCGAGCGTCGCCAGCACCGCGAATTCGTCGCCGCCGGTGCGCGCGATCAAGGCGCCGCCGCCGAACTCCTCGCGGAACAGTGCCGCCACGCCGCGGATCATTTCGTCGCCGGCCACGTGGCTGGCGGAGTCGTTGACCAGCTTGAAGTGGTCGAGATCGACGTAGAGTAGGGTCAGCGTGGCTTTGCCCTCGGCCAGCAGCGTGCGCGCCTGTTCCTCGAAGGCGTCGCGGTTGAGCAGTCCGGTCAGGGTGTCCTGGGTCGCGCGCTGGTGCAGCGCCGCAGTGGCGTACTCGTGCTCGTGCCTGGAAGCCAGCAGCAACACGGGGATGATCGAATACATCACCAGCATCGCCATCAGCAGCACGCCGTCATGCACGGTTTGCGGGCGATCCAGGCCGCCGACGCCCAGTCCCGTCATTGCGCTGACGCAGATGATCACGAGCGACGTGCCGACCAGGGTGATCAGCGGCGGATATCGCACCGCAGACCACAGCAGCAGACCCAGCGGCAGGCTGGCCAGGGCGAGCGGATACTGGCTGCCCAGTTTGCCGGTCAGGTAGACCAGCCCCAGCATCAACACCACCAACACGCACCAGGCGAGCAGTTCGAGACGGTTGACGATCCTGGTCGTGGGAATGTCCTGCTTCTGGTAGAGCAGGTAGATCAGCAGCGGTTCAAGACAGGTCACGCCCAGCAGGTCGCCCAGCGCCCATTGCACGAACACCCGCGGGATGTCGGCAGACGGGGTCATCCCGGAATGAAGCATGCCGACGCTGCCGAGCGTTGCGCTGACCAGGCTCAGCAGCACGCCACCGCGCAGCAGCATGAAGCCGTCGCTGGTACGCAAGTGGATGCGGCGCTCGTGCTGGCGGCTGCGACGCACGTACCAGCCAGCCACCAGCGTAGCCAGGGTGTTGCTGACCAGCGAATAGGCCAGGAAGAGCGGTGGTACCGGCAGCACGAACAGGTGCAGCAGCAATAACGCCGCCGGGATGATCAGCACCTCCACCAGTCCGTAGCGGATGACTGCAGCGAAGCCGATGCCGGCGGCTGGCCAGAACAGGGTGACGTCGGTCGGGGTACGCAGGTAAAACACCGCGATCACCTAAAACACCGCGATCACCGCCCCGGCGAAATACAGGCCGGTCAGCAGTGCCCCCCGTAGCACGCTCGCCAAGACGGCTTGCATGCCCGCAGTCTAAGCGCAGAACCGTATCGGGTGAAACCGTTCGGCTGCTCGGAGGCACCGCCCGCCGGCGACCGTCAACATTCGATGACGTTCACTGCCAGCCCGCCTCGGCTGGTTTCCTTGTACTTGTCCTGCATGTCGCGGCCGGTATCGCGCATGGTCTTGATCACCTTGTCCAGGCTGACCTTGTGCTTGCCGTCGCCACGCAGGGCCATCCGACTGGCGTTGATCGCCTTGACCGCGCCCATCGCGTTGCGCTCGATGCACGGAATCTGCACCAGTCCGCCGATCGGATCGCAGGTCAGGCCCAGGTTGTGCTCCATGCCGATCTCGGCGGCATTCTCGATCTGCCCGGGGCTGCCGCCAAGCGCGGCGGTCAGGCCGGCCGCCGCCATCGAACAGGCCACGCCAACTTCGCCCTGGCACCCGACTTCCGCGCCACTGATGCTGGCGTTTTCCTTGTAGAGGATGCCGACCGCCGCCGCGGTGAGCAGGAAATCGAACACGCCCTGTTCGCTGGCGCCGGGGCAGAAGCGGTCGTAGTAATGCAACACCGCCGGGATGATGCCGGCCGCGCCGTTGGTTGGCGCCGTGACCACGCGGCCGCCGGCGGCGTTTTCCTCGTTCACCGCGAGCGCGTACAGATTGACCCAGTCGAGGACGGTCAGCGGATCGCGCATCGCCGCTTCCGGCTTGGCCGACAATTCTGCGTGCAGCGATGGTGCGCGCCGTGTCACGTGCAAGCCGCCGGGCAGGGTGCCGTGCTCGCGGATGCCGCGCGCCATGCAATCCTGCATCGCCTGCCACAGCTCGCGCAGGCCGGCGTGGATCTCGGTTTCGCTGCGCCAGGCCTTCTCGTTCGCGAACATCAGCCGGGCGATCGACAAGCCACTGCGCTCGCATTGCTCCAGCAATTCGTTGCCGGTATGGAACGGCCACGCCAGTTCGGTGGTGTCGGCGACGATGCGATCCTCGGCCGCTTCGTCCTGGTTGACCACGAAGCCGCCGCCCACCGAGTAATAGTCGCGGGAGGCGATCTCGCCGCCGTCCGCGTCGAAGGCGATGAAGCGCATGCCGTTGGTGTGGAACGGTAACTTCTGCCGCTTGTTCATCACCAGGTCGCTTTTTTCGTTGAAGGCGATCTCATGCTGGCCGTGCAGGCGGAGTTTTTTCTCGCCGCGGATGCGCTCCAGCGCGGTAGGGATGATGTCCGGATCGATCTGGTTCGGCCAATGGCCCTCCAGTCCCATCAATACCGCCTTGTCGGTGCCATGGCCGCGTCCGGTCAGTGCCAGCGAGCCGAACACCTCGGCACGGATGCGTGCCACGTCCTGCAGCCGGCCGGCTTCCGTGAGGTGGTGTTCGACGAAGCGCGCGGCGGCGCGCATCGGCCCGACCGTATGCGAGGAGCTCGGGCCGATGCCGATCTTGTAGAGGTCGAACGTGGAAACGGCCATGCGGCGAAGCCCGGATACTCGATGACGATTATTCTAGGCCGACTACGAACATCAGGCGCACGCAGGCGTATGGCCCTTATCCTCTACCAGCGCGACACCTGCCACCTGTGCGACCTGGCGCTGGAGGTGCTGGCACAGGTGCGTGCACCGGAGTTCGAAAGCGTGTTCATCGACGACGACGACACGCTGGAGGAGCGCTACGGCGTGCGCGTGCCGGTGCTGCGCGACGACTCGCGTGGCATCGAACTGGATTGGCCGTTCGATGCCGCGCAGTTGCAGGCGCTGTTCGCGCGCTGAACCGAAGTCACTTCGCCGGGGCGAATACCACCTTGGTGCTGATCGCGATGGCGTCCGGAATCAGCGTGGTGTCGGCCCAGTCGCCGCCGCCCACGCCGAAGTCCAGCCGCTTCACCGTGGCCTTGCCGCTGAGCACGGGCTTGGCGCCGGGCGTCCAGGTGAACTCGAGCGTCACCGGCTTGTTCACGCCACGCAGCGACAACGTGCCGTCCGCGGCGTATCGACCGCCACCCAGGGCACGGAATTTCGTGGCGACGTACTTTGCATGCGGGAATGCCGCGCTGTTGAAGAACGCATTGCCGCGCAGCTCGCCGTCGTAGTCGGCGTTGCCGGTGCTGGCGGTGGCCAACGGGATCGCCACCTCCAGCTTCGAGCCTGCCAGTTGCTTCGGATCGAATGAAAACCGGGTATTGAAGCCGGGGAATTTCCCGATGAAGACCTCGCCTTGGTACCTGCCGGCGAAGGCCAGGCTGGAGCCGGGCGCTTGTGCGTAGTCCGCGGCGAAGACCGGGGCCGACAGCAAGACCGACAGCAAGGCCGGTACGATCAGGCGGCTTTCATGCGGCATCGTGGTTCTCCGTTGCATCGGTGCGCGGCCGGCCGGCCGGCAGCATGCGGGCGAGGGTGGCGTCGCGCTGGAACAGGTGGTGGTAGAAGGCCGCCGCTGCATGCAGCACGGCCACGGTCGCCATTGCCCAGAACAGCAGTTCGTGCATTTCTTCGGTCAGTTCGTGCAGGTCGTGATCCTTGCCTGCGATGGCGGGCAGGTTGAACAGCCCGAACCACTGCAGGGGGAAACCCGCCGCTGAATTCATCACCCAGCCGCTGACCGGGACCGCGAACAGCAAGGCGTACAGCGCCCAGTGCGTGAGCGTGGCAATGCGTTCCTGCCAGCGCGGTGTGCCAGGCACTGGATCCGGCGCACCCGCGTAAAGGCGCCACAGCAGGCGTAAGGCCATCAGTGCGAGGATGCTGATGCCGATCGACTTGTGCAGCGCGTACCGGGCGATCTTGTCCGGACCATTCGGCATGTCGCCCATGGTCAGGCCCAGCCACGCCATCGCCAGGATCAGTGCCACGACCAGCCAATGCAGCGTCTTGCTGACCGTGCCCCATTGATCCCTGGTGTTTTTCAGCGGCATGTCGTGCGTCCTGGTTGTTTGGTCAATGGGCGTTGGGTTCGACGGCGATGGCGGGCGCGTCGCCGGCTTGCCGCGTCAGCTCGGCTTCGATGCGCAGCTCGACGCTATCGCCGACCAGCGACTGCCAGGAGGTCATCCCGAAGTCGCTGCGCTTGAGCGTGGCGGTGGCGGAGAAGCCTGCGGTGCGCCGGAACGGCGGCAAGGGATAGCGCGCGATGCGATTGAGGGTCAGCGCCATGCACAGCGGGCGGGTCACGCCATGCAGCGTCAGCTCGCCGCAGACCGAGCCGCGGTTGCCCTCCAGCTGTTTCACTTCGGAAGAGACGAAACGCGCTTGTGGGTAATGCTTCACGTCGAGGAAACGTGGCGCGAACACCGCCATGGCCCAGTTCGCGTCGCCCATGTCCAGACGCTGCATCGGTACCGCCACGTCCAGCTTTGCGGTGCTCCAGTCTTCGGCATCGAACAGCAGGCTGCCCTCGCTGCCCGACACGGTACCGATCGCCTTGGAAAAACCGGCGTGGTCGATCTCGAACATGACCCGCGTATGCACCGGGTCGATGGCGTAACGCACCGGTTCGCCTGCCCTGGCCGCGGTGCAGGCGCACAGCACCGCGATGAAGGTGGTGGCGTAAGTGCGCGGGCTCGGTGCGTCGTGCATGGCGCGATTCTAGGCCTGACCGGGGCGCATGCGGCGCTTGCATCCGCAACGTTGCGTTGCCAGCATGGCCCAAGGGGGAGTCATGTTGCTAAGGATCGGCACCATCCTGTGGTTGTGGCTGGCCTGCGCCTGTGCGTTCGCGGCGGTGCCGGAGCGGCCGAGGTTCCGCATCGTCGGCGCCGAACAGGGATTGCCTTCGACCGACATCAAGGCGCTGGCGCGCGACCGCGACGGCTACCTGTGGATCGCCACGGCCGACGGTCTGGCGCGCTACGACGGCGTCGGTATCCGAGTCTGGCAGCACCAGCCCGGCAACCTGCAAGGCCTGCCGGGCAACAACGTGCAGGCATTGATGGTGGATGCCGGCAACCGCGTGTGGGCGGCGACCGAAGGCGGCGGAATCAGCGTGCTGGACGCGCAGCGGCAGGCGTTCGTCCATTACCGCAAGGCCACGCATCCGCAGATGGGCAGCGACGATGTCTGGGCCTTCGCGAATCAGGGCGATACGGTGTGGTTCGGCACCTATGACGGCGGCCTGCACCGGATGGATGCGCAAGGCCGCATCCGTCGCTACACCGCCAAGCGCGACGGCCTACCGTCCGACACGGTGCTGGCGTTGGCGGTACAGGCCGATGGCAGCGTATGGATCGGTACCGATCATGGGCTGGCGCGCATGCGCGACGGCCGCATCGAAGGCGTGCGCCTGACCGGAACCGACGAGGTGCCGCTGGTGTTTTCACTGACCCAACAGGCCGATGGCCTGTGGGTGGGTACCTCGGCCGGCGTGTGGCGATTGGATGCGCAAGGCAAATGGTCGCAACCGGCATGGTCGCCGATGTTCCATCGCCCGAACGCAATGAACGTCATCGTCCGCGACGGCGATGGCGGTCTCTGGATCGCCAGCCAGCGCGGCCTGTGGCGGCAAGCCGGCGACGAACCGCCGGTGCCGGTGCGACTGGCCGGGCCGGACATGCCGCGCGGCATCAATGCGCTGCTGCTCGATCCGGAAGGCGGCCTGTGGGTGCCGGTTGCGGGCCTGGGCCTGGGGTACTTGCGCGCCGACTGGCGGCAGCTGGCGCAATACGCCGGCGCTGCCGACGGTCTGCAGGGCGCGATGTACCGCGCATTGGCGCCATCGCGCGACGGCGGGTTCTTGCTGGGCGGTTTCAACGGCATGGTCGAGCAGCTGTCCGCGGACGGCAGCCTTCGCACGCTGGACGAAGACGGCATCGCCCGCCTGCGCGGGATCAAGGTGTTGTCCATCGCGGAGGACCGCGGCGGGCGTCTGTGGCTGGGGCATCGCAACGGGCTGATACGCGTGGGCAGTGATGGCGCCATCGATGAATGGCGCGTCGGCGACGGACTCGATGCAACGCCGCGCGGGCAAATCGACCAGCTGCAGGTCACGGCCGATGGCAGCCTCTGGCTGTCCGCACCCGGCGGCGGCGTGCAGCAGCGCGACCCCGCGAGCGGCCATGTGCTGCGCGATATTCCCGCGGACGCCGCGCATGGCTTGGCGACTGGCGATATCGAGGCGTTGGCGCTGTCGCCGCATGGCGAGGTCTGGGTGGCCGGTGCGGACGGCATGGCGATGCTGGATGCTGTCGGCAACGAATTCCACCCATTGCCCGAGTTTGGTGCCGAGCGCGTGTACGCACTGGCATTCGATGGCGATGCCACGCTGTGGTTGCAGCGCCAGTCCGGACTCGTGCAATACCGCCGCGATGGCGGTGCATGGCGCATCGGCGAGCAAGCCGATACCGCCCACGGCGTGCCGGCAGTGGGCGCATCCGGCGTGCAGGTGGACCGCCACCACCGGGTCTGGTTGTCGACGTCGCGCGGGCTTTACCGCTACGACCCGGCCAACCGCAACCTGCGCCGCCATGGCGTGCGCGATGGCACCACCAGCCAGGAATACCTGGATCGTGCGCTGGCGATGAGCACGCAAGGCGTGCTGGCGGCCGCCACTGCCGATGGCGGCATCGTGCTGGTGGATACCAATGCGGCCGATCCCGTGTCGTCGCGCCCATCGCTGCGCTTCGACCAGCTCTCGGTACGCCGCAACGGCGAATGGCGGGACATGCCGATGCCGGTGGGATTGCTGCGGCTCGCGAGCGGCGAACGCGAGTTCCGCATCCGTGCGCGCCTGCTGGCATATGCGGATCCCGAATCCAACCGCTACTGGTCGAAGCTGGACGGGTTCGACCACGATTGGGTGGCGCTTGGCGCGAACGGCGAGCGCGTGTTCACCGGACTTGCGCCCGGCCGTTACACGTTGCGTATCCGCGCGCGAGATGCCGCCGGAAACGCGGCGAAGGAGCAGCAGCTGGTATTCGATGTGCCCCCGCCGTGGTGGCGCAGTTGGTGGGCGATGGGGTTGTACGCGCTGTTGGCGTTGCTTGCGATGCTCGCCGCGGCCGCGTCCTACCGTGCCAGGCTGAAGCGCCGCCATGCGATGCAACTCAACGAGGAAAAGCGCGCATTGGCCGAACAGGCCTCCGATGCGAAATCGCGTTTCCTCGCCACGCTCGGCCACGAGGTGCGCACGCCGATGACCGGCGTACTGGGCATGAGCGAGCTGTTGCGCGGCAGCCGGCTGGACGAGAAGCAGCGCAGCCAGGTGGATGCGATCCATCGCGCCGGCGAGCACCTGTTGCGGCTGGTCAACGATGCATTGGATCTTGCCCGTATCGAAGCCGGTAAGTTGGAACTCGCGAATGCGGATTTCGCACTGCGCCCGCTGCTGGATGAAGTGGCCGGGCTGATGGCGCCGGTGGCCGAGCGCAAGGGACTGGCGTTCCTCGACGCGATGGCGGGAGACGTACCGGCTGCCGTGCATGGCGACCGTACCCGCATCCAGCAGATCCTGCTCAACCTGCTCGGCAATGCGATCAAGTTCACCGAAACCGGTCACGTGGCGTTGGAAACCACCGCGCTGTCGCCGCAAGGCGTGCGCTTCAAGGTGACCGACAGTGGCCCGGGGCTCAGCATCGAGCAACAATCGCGGCTGTTCCGCCGTTTCGAACAGGCCGAAGGCGCGCGCACTGCATCGCGTTATGGCGGCAGTGGGCTGGGGCTCGCAATCAGCCAGGAGCTCGCCGCGGCGATGGGCGGCCGCATCGCGGTGGGCAGCGAACCGGGGCGTGGCACCCGCTTCATCGTCGAGTTGCCGCTGGCATCCACCGGGACCGTGCCGCAGGCAACATCGCCGGCGCCGCTTGCAGACAGCGGCGCGTTGCATCTATTGCTGGTCGAAGACGATCCGATCGTCGTCGAGGTAATGCTGGAGCTGTTGCGCGAACAGGGCCATGCAGTGGTGCATGCCGCGCACGGATTGGCGGCGTTGTCGGAAGCCGCCACGCGCCGTTTCGATGCGGCCCTGCTCGATCTCGACCTGCCGGGGCTGGATGGCCTTGCGCTGGCGCGGATGTTGCGCGCGCAGGGTTTCGCGGCGCCGCTGCTGGCGGTGACCGCGCGTTCCGATGCGGAGGCGGAAACCCAGGCACGTGCGGCCGGTTTCGACGATTTCCTGCGCAAGCCGGTCAGCGGTGCGGTGCTCGCGCAGGCGCTGGGTGCGGCCCTGCGCTGAGTCGTTGCCTCAGCGCGCGCTGAGCGTGTGTACCGCCTCGACCAGCACCGCCACGTGGTCGGGGTTCATGTCCGGCGACATGCCGTGGCCGAGGTTGAACACATGGCCTTCGCGCGAGCCGCCATTGCCGGCGGCATAGCTGTCTAGCGTGGATTGCACCTGCCCGCGGATGGCGGCCGGGCTGCCGTACAGGATCGCCGGATCGAGGTTGCCCTGCAGTGCCACACGGCCGTTGGCGCGGCGTGCCGCGTCCTCCAGCGTCACCGTCCAGTCCACGCCGATGGCATCGGCGCCGCTGGTGAACAGGTCGTCCAGGTGCGGCGCATTGCCCTTGCCGAACAGGATCACCGGCGCGCCGATATCCTTCAGCTCACGTGCGATGCGGGTCAGGTACGGCAACGAGAATTCGCGGTACATCGCCGGGCCAAGCGTGCCGCCCCAGGTATCGAATACCTGCAGCGCCTGCGCGCCGGCCGCATGCTGCGCGGATAGATAGGCGATGACGGAATCGGTCACCACGCCCAGCAGCTTGTGCATCGCTGCCGGTTCGTTCAGCGCCAGCGCCTTGACCTTGCCCCAGTCCTTGCTGCCGCCGCCTTCGACCATGTAGCAGGCCAGCGTCCACGGGCTGCCGGAGAAGCCGATCAGCGGCACCGAGCCGTCGAGTTCGCGTCGGATCGTGCGCACCGCGTCCATCACGTAGCGCAGTTCGGTTTCCATGTCCGGCACGGCGAGTTTTTCGATGTCGGCCGGCGTGCGCAGCGGACGTTCGAACTTCGGGCCTTCGCCTTCGACGAAATACAGGCCCAGGCCCATCGCGTCCGGCACGGTGAGGATGTCGGAGAACAGGATCGCAGCGTCCAGCGGGAAGCGGCGCAGCGGCTGCAGGGTGACCTCGCAGGCCAGCTCCGGGTTCTTGGCCATTGCCAGGAAGCTGCCGGCCGCCTTGCGGGTGGCGCGGTATTCCGGCAGGTAACGGCCGGCCTGGCGCATCAGCCAGACAGGCGTGTAGTCCACGGGCTCGCGGCGCAGCGCGCGAAGGAAGCGATCGTTCTTCAAGGTCACAGGTGAATTCCGGTTAGCGGGGTGCGTCCGCGCCCTGCGCGAACATCAACTGGAAGCCGCGCTTGAGCTGCGCATCGCGCGCAGATTCCAGCGCGGCCAACGCGCTGGCCTGGTCGACGTACAGCTCGCGCCTGAGCGTGCTGCGGCCGCCGATCTGCCCGGTTTCGCGCAGCAGTGTCCAACCGCCCAGCAGGTCGGGCTGGAGCTGGAGCTGGACGAAACGCGGGGCTTCGCGGCCGTCGGGGCGTTGTTGCAGCAGCAGGCGCATCTGCGAATTGTAAGGCCTGCGCCCGTTTTCGGGCTCAGCCGCGCAGCGCGTCCAGCACCTGCGGCTCGCCGACATCGGCCACCACCCGCGCCTTGCCCGCGCCGTCCCACAGCACGAAGCGCAAGCCGGAGCCCTGCGCCTTCTTGTCCAGCCGCATCCGTGCGACCAGTGCCGCCGGATCGAGTCCCGCCGGCACTTCGGTCGGCAGTCCGTAGCGTTGCAGCAGGTCGCGCAGACGCTGCCCGTCGGCGGCATCGGCCAGGCCGAGTGCGGTCGACAGCCGCGCCGCCAGCACCATGCCGACTGCCACCGCCTCGCCGTGGTTGAGGCCACCGTAGCCTTGCTCGGTCTCGATGGCGTGGCCGAAGGTGTGGCCGAAGTTGAGCAGGGCGCGCTCGCCGCGTTCGAACGGGTCGCGTTCGGTGATCGCCGCCTTGTGCCGGCAGCTGCGGGCGATCGCCTCGGCCAGCAGTGCGTCGCCGGCCAGCAGGTCTTCGGCATTCGCGTCCATCCAGTCGAGGAAGGGGGCATCGACGATCGCGCCGTACTTGATCACCTCGGCGAAGCCCGCGCGCAGTTCGCGCGGCGGCAGCGTGCGCAAGGTCGCGGTGTCGGCGATCACCGCGCGTGGCGGATGGAACGCGCCGACCAGGTTCTTGCCCTGCGCGATGTCGACCGCAGTCTTGCCGCCGACCGAGGAATCCACCATCGCCAGCAACGTCGTCGGCAGCTGCACGCAGTCGATGCCGCGCATCCAGCAGGCCGCGGCGAAGCCGGCCAGGTCGCCGACCACGCCGCCGCCGAGTGCATAGATGCAGGCATCGCGCGTGGCGCCGAGTGCGGCCAGCGCGTCGATCACGCCGGAAAAATTCGCCAACGTCTTGCTGGCTTCGCCGGCCTCGAACACGTGCAGCGCGATCTTTGCCTCGGGTCGCGCGGTGGCCAGCGCTGCCTGCACGCGTTGCGCATAAAGCGGCGCGACCTGCGAATCGCTGACGATCAGCGCATGCCGACCGCGCAGGTGCGAGGCGAGTAGAGCGCCGTCGTCGAGCAAGTTCGGGGCGATGTCGATGCGATAGGGCAGGGCACCGCCGACCTCGACCTGCTGCAGCGATGCGCTCATGCGTGGATTTCCTCGTCGCGTGCGATCAGCGCCGCGAGAGCCTCGGCGACGCGCTCGGGAGATTGGTGGGCGGTGTCGAACAGCAGGTTGGCCACCTCGCGATACAGCGGTTCGCGCAAGGCCTGCAGTTCGGCCAGGCGTTGCGCGCGGTCGGCGACGTCGAGCAACGGGCGGCCGGTGTCGCCGGCCAATCGACGTAGTTGTTCTTGAAGTTCGACCTGCAGGTAGACCACCTTCGATGCGGTGCGCATCGCCGTGCGATTGCCGGCATCGAGAACCGCGCCGCCGCCAGTGGCGATGACCTGGCCCGCCTGCGCCAGCGTGCCCGCCAGCATCCGCGATTCGCGTACGCGGAACCCGGCTTCGCCTTCGGAAGCGAAGATCGCCGGGATCGGCATGCCGGCATCGGCTTCGATTCGCGCATCGACATCGACGAACGCCAGCCCCAGCCGCGTCGCCAGCAGGCGGCCGACATGGCTCTTGCCCGAGCCCATCGGGCCGACCAGGACGATGTTCCTGCGGTTGGCGGCGGTATTGCGCATCGCAACATGCTAGCAGTGGCGGATGGCGTGAACGCCATGACTGCGCGGAATTAACGCATGACCGGCAAGGCTGCGGGTTCGGCAATCCCGCCGGCCACCCCGCTAAGGAGCAAATCCATGTCCGTCGCCAAGATCATCGAACTCAATGCCGCCTCCAAGACCAGCATGGAAGATGCGGTCAAGCATGGCCTGAAGAAGTGTTCCGAGTCGGTCAAGAACATCAAGGGCGCCTGGGTCAACGAAATCAAGGTCGTCACCGACGACGACGGCAACGTGCAGGAGTGGCGGGTCAACCTGCGGGTCAGCTTCATCGTCAACTGACGCCCCCTCGAGGGTGCGCCGATCCGGCATGCGCGCGACAATGCGCGCATGACCACCATTGCCCCCGAGATGCTCGATACCTTCGACACCCTGTTCGCCGAGGCCCTGGCCGCTGGCGAACCCGACCGCACCGCGATGACGGTGGCCACGGCCGTCGATGGCCGGCCGTCGGCGCGGGTCGTGCTGCTGAAGGCGCACGACACGCGCGGGTTCGTGTTCTACACGCACCTGGACGGACGCAAGGGCCGCGAGTTGCAGGCCAACCCGCAGGCCGCGCTGCTGTTCCATTGGCCGAAAGTGCGCGAGGGCGTGCAGGTACGGATCGAGGGCGATGTCGAAATCGTGGCCGATGGCGAAGCCGACGCCTATTTCGCCAGCCGCCCGCGCGGCAGCCAGGTCGGTGCCTGGGCCTCGCACCAGTCCGAGACGCTGGACGGCCGCGAAACCTTCGAGGCACGCATCGCCCGTTTCGAGGCTGAATTCGAAGGCCGCGATGTACCGCGCCCGCCGCGCTGGGGTGGTTTCCGCGTCGTGCCGCGCAACGTGGAGTTCTGGTACGGCGCGCAATACCGCCTGCACGAACGCTGGCTGTACGAGTGCAGCACCTCCGGCACATGGTCGAAGCGGATGCTGTATCCGTGAGCAGTCCGATGATCGGCCCGCGCCGGATCGTCTGCCTGACCGAAGAACCCACCGAAGTCCTGTATGCGCTGGGTGAGCAGGATCGCATCGTCGGCATCAGCGGCTTCACCGTGCGCCCGGCCATCGCGCGCAAGCAGAAACCCAAGGTCAGCGCGTTCACCAGTGCCAAGATCGACGAGATCCTCAAGCTGCGTCCCGACTTCGTGGTCGGCTTCTCCGACATCCAGGCCGATATCGCCGCCGCGCTGATCCGCCATGGCGTGGAGGTGTGGATCAGCAACCATCGCAGCGTTGCGGAGATCCTGGACTACATCCGCCGGCTGGGCGCCTTGGTCGGTGCCGTCGGCAAGGCGAACGCGTATGCCGATGGACTGCAACGCGGCCTTGAAGCCATCGAGCGTGAAGCGGCATCGCTGTCGCAGCGACCGAAGGTGTATTTCGAGGAATGGGATGAACCACCGATCACCGGCATCCGGTGGGTCGCCGAGTTGATCCGCATCGCCGGCGGCGACGACATCTTCCCCGAACGCGCGCTGGAGCCGTTGGCGAAGGCGCGCATCCTTGAGGATTCGGATGAAGTGATACGACGCGCACCGGACATCATCATCGGCAGCTGGTGTGGCAAGAAGTTCCGCCCGGAGAAAGTGGCGGCGCGCCCGGGTTGGGATGCGATTCCCGCCGTACGCGATGGCCAATTGCACGAGATCAAGTCGCCGCTGATCCTGCAGCCGGGCCCGGCGGCGTTGAGCGATGGCGTGGCCGAGCTTGCAAGGATCGTGCGCGAATGGGCGGCCCGCAGGACGCTATGATCGCAGCCAATCCAGGGGGAGCGAAGCGATGAAACAAACGACGATGGACGACCTGGCCAAGCTGGTGCTACGTGTCGCACTGGGACTGTTGATCCTGCTGCACGGCATCGCCAAGTTGCGGCACGGGCTTGGACCGATCGAACAGATGGTGGTCACCCATGGCATGCCGTCGTTCCTCGCCTACGGCGTGTTGGTTGGCGAGGTGCTGGCACCGATCATGCTGTTGCTGGGCGTGTATGCGCGCATCGGCGCGGCGCTGATCGCAATCAACATGCTGTTCGCCTTCGCGTTGGTGCACATGGGCCAACTCGGGCAGCTCAACGACCAGGGCGGCTGGGCGCTGGAACTGCAGGGCATGTACCTGGTGACGGCATTGGCGATCACCTTGCTGGGCCCGGGGCGTTACGCCATCAACCAGCGCTGAGCAGGGTGTGACTCAGCGCGGATAAAGTTCGGCCGTGGTGGCGATGTCCGCGCGCGCGCCGCTGCGCGTGGCGGTCATCCTGAACTGCACGCTGGCCGGTGGCGTTGCATGCAGCACGCCGATGTAGTCGGTCATGCCTTCGGTGTGGATCGCGCGCAGTTCCAGCGGCTTCGGTGGCTCCGGCAAAACGCTGACGGTTGCGCTCAACTGCAGGTCGCCGGGATCGGCGGCGTCGCCGACGGCATCACGCACGGTGACCAGCAGCAACAAGCCTTCCTGCATGCGGTCGATGCCGTAACGCGCGGCAACCGTTTCGTTGATGTCGGCGACGGCGACGGTCGAGGTCTGCAGGGTGACGCCGCCGACCGTGGTGGCGGCGATGGCGGATTGGCCTGCCGTGTCGGATGCGGGGACGGGCTGGGCCGCACCTGTGGTCTCGTTGCGACTGCAGGCGGTGATGGCGGCGAGGGATAGCAGTGCAAGGGCGATGATGGCGTTGCGCATGGCGGAGCCTCTAATCGTTGGCGGCGGATAATTCCTGTCCGCGGACGCGTGCGGCATGGATGGCGCTGCCGACAAGTGCGCGCAGGCCACCGGCTTCGAAGGCCTCGACTGCAGCCTGGGTGGTGCCATTCGGCGAAGTCACCCGTCGCCGCAATTCGGCCGCGTCGACATCGGATTCGGTCAGCATGCGCGCCGCCCCGAGAACAGTCTGCAGCGCCAGCGTGCGAGCGGCGTCGGGTGGCAGGCCTTCGGCGATGCCGGCCTCGATCATCGCTTCGGCCAGCAGGAAGATGTAGGCCGGGCCGCTGCCGGAAACTGCGGTCACCGCATCCATCTGCGCTTCATCGTCGATCCACACGGTCTTGCCGGCGGCCGAGAGCAGGTCTTGCGCGAAGCCCCGTCCCGCAGCATCGACCTGTTCGCTGGCATACAGACCGGTCATGCCGGCGCCGAGCAGCGCGGGCGTGTTCGGCATGGTGCGCACGACCGCGAGATCGCCGCCCAGCCAACGCTCGATCTGGGTGGCGGTGATGCCCGCTGCGATGGAGACCACCAGCGGGCGTTCGCCTTGCGCTTGCTCCGCCAATCCTTCGCAAACGGCACGCAGTACCTGCGGCTTGGTCGCCAGTACCCAGGTGCCTGCGCCGATGACGGCCTGCGCGGCTTGTTCGAATACCGCCACGCCGAAATCTTCGCGCAGCGCGTCGCCCAGTGGCGGTACCGGTTCGGCGACGCGGATGCCGGCCGGGTTTCGGCCCTGTGCCACCAGTCCGCCGATCAGGCTGCGTGCCATGTTACCGCCGCCGATGAAGGCAATGCTTTGATGGGTGATGTCGTCGTTCATCGAGAAACATCCGTCTTGGGTGGGCGCGCGCTGGTCATCCGGTTTCTTTTTTGGCGCGAGCGCCAAAGAGTGCGCTGCCGATACGCACCATGGTCGCACCTTCCTCGATCGCGGGCACGAAATCCTCGCTCATGCCCATCGACAGCGTGTCGATGCCGGGGTGTCGCACCTGCAAGCCATCGAAGAGTTTTCGCATCGCATGGAACGCGTCTCGGCGACGCGCCATGTCCGCGTGCGGTGCGGGTATCGCCATCAGTCCGCGCAGGTGCAGCCGGGATTCCGCTGCGACGGCATCGGCCAACGCATCGAGGTCTTGCGGTCGGCAGCCGTGCTTGCTGGTTTCATCGTCGATGTTCACTTGCAGCAACACGTTGAGAGGCGGCAGCCCCGCAGGGCGATGACGGGCGAGGGTCGCGACCAGCTTGGGACGGTCGACCGATTGCACCCAGTCGAAGGCACGCGCGGCGGCATCGGCCTTGTTCGATTGCAGGTGACCGATCAGGTGCCACTCCAGCCCCCGGTCGCGCAGGGCTTCGATCTTGGGCAGGGCTTCCTGCACGTAGTTCTCGCCGAACGCATCCTGACCGGCCCCCGCCAATGCGGCGATTTCTTCCGGGGTGCGGGTTTTCGAGACCGCTAGCAAGCGGCCGGCATTTGGCCGGCCGGCCGCACGGCTTGCGTTATCCACTGCAAGCAGGATGCCGGCGAACGCTTCACGGTACGGGTTCATGGGGCCATTGTCGGTCACTGCGGGAGGCATATACTGCCCACGGCCCCCTGTCTTGGGACAGCGGGTTCAAGGGCGCTGCAGGGAAGCTGCGCCCGCCGGGCTCTGCCGCTACGGCGTCGGGGTGCTGGCACGCGAGGACGGGACTGCTCCTGAACGGGGCAGGCCCGGAACTCGAAGCGTCGCGGCAGGGCTGGAACGCCCTGATGCGGTTACGACGACTTGCGCGGCAGGGGAGTGCCGCGCACCACGGGGAGTAGTGCCAACATGGATATCGCTGAACTGCTGGCGTTTTCGGTCAAGAACAAGGCTTCCGACTTGCACCTGTCGGCGGGATTGCCGCCGATGATCCGCGTCGACGGTGACGTACGCCGTATCAACATCCCGGCCTTCGACCACAAGCAGGTGCATGCGCTGGTCTACGACATCATGTCGGACAAGCAGCGCCGCGACTACGAGGAATTCCTCGAGGTCGACTTCAGCTTCGAGATTCCCGGCTTGGCGCGTTTCCGCGTCAATGCGTTCAACCAGAACCGCGGTGCTGGCGCGGTGTTCCGCACGATTCCATCGCAAGTGTTGACCCTGGAAGACCTGGGTTGCCCGCGCATCTTCAAGGAACTGATCGAGCAGCCGCAGGGGTTGATCCTGGTCACCGGCCCGACCGGCTCCGGCAAGTCGACCACGCTGGCGGCGATGATCGACCACATCAACAAGAACGAATACGGCCACATCCTCTCGGTCGAGGATCCGATCGAATTCGTGCACACCTCGCAGAAGTGCCTGATCAACCAGCGCGAGGTGCATCGTGATACCCACGGCTTCAACGAAGCCCTGCGAAGCGCGCTACGCGAAGATCCGGACATCATCCTGGTGGGCGAGTTGCGCGACCTGGAGACCATCCGCCTGGCGTTGACCGCGGCGGAAACGGGCCACCTGGTGTTCGCGACCTTGCATACATCGAGTGCGGCCAAGACCATCGACCGCATCATCGACGTGTTCCCCGCCGGCGAGAAGCCGATGGTGCGTTCGATGCTGTCCGAATCACTCCGTGCGGTGATTTCCCAGGCGTTGCTGAAGAAAACCGGCGGTGGCCGCACCGCGGCGTGGGAGATCATGGTCGGCACCCCGGCGATCCGCAACCTGATCCGCGAGGACAAGGTGGCGCAGATGTATTCGGCGATCCAGACCGGGCAGAACGCCGGCATGATGACCCTCGACCAGCATCTGCAGGATCTGGTCAAGCGCGGCATGGTGCCCAGGCAGCAGGCGCGCGAATACGCCAAGGACAAGCGCCTGTTCGAATGAACGGGATCATGACGAACGGATACGTCGCCGAACAGGAGTCGCACGGATGAGCAGCATCGATTTCACCTCGTTCCTCAAGCTGATGGCGCACCAGAAGGCATCGGACCTGTTCATCACCGCCGGCATGCCGCCGTCGATGAAAGTGCATGGCAAGCTGAGTCCGGTCACCCAGGCGCCATTAACACCGCAGCAGTCCAAGGACCTGGTGCTGAACGTGATGACGCCGCAGCAGCGCGAGGAGTTCGAGAAGACCCACGAATGCAATTTCGCGATCGGCGTGTCCGGCGTCGGCCGCTTCCGCGTCAGCTGCTTCTACCAGCGCAACCAGGTAGGCATGGTGTTGCGCCGGATCGAAACGCGCATCCCGACCGTGGAAGAACTGAACCTGCCGCCGATCATCAAGACGTTGGCGATGACCAAGCGCGGCATCATCATCTTCGTGGGCGCCACCGGTACCGGTAAATCGACCTCGCTGGCGGCGATGATCGGTTATCGGAACCAGAACTCGACCGGGCACATCATCACCATCGAGGATCCGATCGAATTCGTGCACAAGCACGATGGCTGCATCATCACCCAGCGTGAGGTCGGCATCGACACCGACAGCTGGGAAAACGCGCTGAAGAACACCTTGCGCCAGGCCCCGGACGTGATCATGATCGGCGAGGTGCGCACCCGCGAGGGCATGGATCACGCCATCGCCTTCGCCGAGACCGGCCACTTGGTGCTGTGCACGCTGCATGCGAACAACGCCAACCAGGCGATGGATCGCATCATCAACTTCTTCCCGGAAGATCGCCGCAACCAGCTGCTGATGGACTTGTCGTTGAACCTGAAGGGTGTGGTCGCCCAGCAGTTGATTCCAACGCCGGACGGCAAGGCGCGACGTGTGGCGATGGAGATCCTACTGGGCACGCCGTTGGTGCAGGACTACATCCGCGACGGTGAGATCCACAAGATCAAGGAAGTGATGAAGGAATCCGTCCAACTGGGCATGAAGACCTTCGACCAGAGCCTGTTCGAGCTGTACCAGGCCGGCGAGATCAGCTACGAGGATGCGCTGCGCTTCGCCGATTCCTCCAACGAGGTGCGGCTGCGCATCAAGCTGGCACAGGGCGGCGATGCGTCCACGCTGGCCCAGGGCCTGGATGGCGTCGAGGTTGCGGAAGCGCGCTGACCTTCGCGTGCCGCGGCGGTGCCGACGTGCGCCGCCGCACATGGCTCGCTAGAATTGCGGCATGTCGATCGAGTCTTCGCCGCTGTCCAACAACCTGCTGGTGGCGTTGCCGTCGCTGCATGATCCACATTTTTCGCGCAGCGTGGCGCTGGTCTGCCAGCATGACGGTGACGGCGCCATGGGTGTGGTGGTCAATCGCGCGTCCGAATACACCCTGGGCGAGGTGTTGCAGCAGATGGGCATCGCCAGCGACAGCGATGCGCTGCAGTCGCGGGTCGTGCTGGCCGGCGGCCCGGTGCATCCGGAACGCGGCTTCGTCCTGCACGATGGCGATCGCGAATGGGATTCCACGCTGGCGGTCGGCGACGGCCTGTACCTGACCACCTCACGAGACGTGCTGGAAGCGTTGGCGCGTGGCGATGGTCCGGCGCAGGCGGTGGTCGCGCTGGGTTGCGCCGGCTGGGGCGCGGGCCAGCTTGAGCAGGAATTGGTCGAGGACAGCTGGTTGATGGTGCCGAACCGTCGCGAGGTGTTGTTCGAACTGCCGCTGGAACAGCGCTGGCAGGCCGCTGCCGGCAGCATTGGCGTCGACCTGGTCAATTTCGCCAGCCATAGCGGCCACGCATGAACGAGGCCGCCGACGCGCAACCCGCGATCCGTCGCGACGGCACCGTACTCGGCTTCGATGTCGGTGCGCGCCGGATCGGCGTAGCGGTGGGCAGCGCGTTCGGTAGCGGTGCGCGCGCGGTAGCGGTAGTCGATGTGCATGCCGGCGGCCCTGACTGGAGCCGGATCGAAGCGTTGCGCCGCGAATGGCGCCCGGACGGCATGGTGGTCGGCGACCCGATGCGCCTGGACGGCGGCGACCAACCGATCCGCAAGTTCGCGCAAGCCTTCGCCCGCGAGCTGCGACAACGCACGCGGCTGCCGGTGGTGATGGTCGACGAACGCAACAGCTCGCAGGAGGCGGCGCGCCGCTTCGCCGAGGATCGCGCCGACGGCAAGCGCAAGCGGCGTGACGCCGAATTGCTGGATGCAGTGGCGGCGGCGATCATCGTCGAACGCTGGCTGGCCTCGCCACAGGATGCAACGGTGATTCCATGACGCTCCAACTCGACGGCGACGGCACACTGCGTCACCTGCTCACCCTCGACGGGTTGCCGCGCGAGACGATCGAGAACCTGTTGGTGCGTGCGCAATCGATGACCGCGGACGCCTATGGCGGCACCGCATTGCGCGGCGTGCTGGCCGGCAAGGCGGTATGCACGCTGTTCTTCGAGCCGTCCACGCGCACCCGTTCCAGCTTTTCGCTGGCCGCGCAGCGGCTCGGTGCCGACCTGCTGAATTTCGATGCCTCCACCGCCTCCACCACCAAGGGCGAGGCCGACCTCGACACGCTGAAGACGCTGGAAGCGATGGGCGTGCACGCCTTCGTGATGCGCCACAAGCGCGATGGCGCAGTCGCCGAGCTGGCTGCGGCCGCGCAGCCGGGCACCGTGCTGCTCAATGCCGGCGACGGCCGCAGCAACCATCCTACCCAGGGGCTGCTGGACATGCTCACCCTGCGCCAGGCCAAGGGCGAGGATTTCTCGAAACTGAAGGTTGTGATCGTCGGCGACGTGAAGCACTCGCGCGTGGCGCGCAGCGACCTGCACGCGTTGCGCGCGCTGGGCTGCGGCGAGATCCGCGTATGCGGTCCAGCCTCGCTGTTGCCGGACGACGGCACGCTGGATGGCTGCATCGTCGGCGACGATTTCGACGCGATGATCGAAGGCGTGGATGCGGCGATGATGCTGCGCCTGCAGCGCGAACGCATGGCCGAAGGTCTGGTCGATTCGTTGGAGGACTACCACCGCGACTATGGCCTCGACGCCGTGCGCCTGCGCCATGCCAAGGCGGACGCCATCGTCATGCATCCCGGGCCGATGAATCGCGGCGTCGAGATCGCCAGCGACGTCGCCGACGGTCCGCAATCGCGCGTGTTGCGCCAGGTGGCTAACGGCGTAGCGGTACGGATGGCGGTGCTGGAAGCGTTGCTGGCTTAGCGCAACAGCACCAGCGTCGCCAACCCAAGGAAGGTCAGGAACCCCATCACATCGGTGATGGTGGTGAGGATCACGCCGCCGGCCAGCGCGGGGTCGAAGCCCATGCGTTTCAGCGTCACCGGCACGAACACGCCGCCCAACGCGGCGAAGCACAGGTTCGCGGTCAGCGCGATGGCGATCACCGCCGCCAGCGCCGGGTTGCGGAACCACAACAGCACCACGATGCCGAGCAGGGTGCCCAGCACCAGGCCGTTGATCATCGCCACTCGCACTTCCTTCCACACCAGCGTCGGTACGTTGGACGCGCCGATCTGGCCCAGCGCCAGGCCGCGTACCATCAGCGCCAATACCTGGGTGCCGGCGTTGCCGCCCATGCCGGCGACGATCGGCATCAGCACGGCGAGCGCGGCGAGTTTCTCGATCGAGCCGGCGAAGCGGTCCACCACGGATGCGGCCAGGAACGCGGTGCACAGGTTCACGCTGAGCCAGATCAGGCGGTTGCGGAATGCGCGGCGCACCGGCGAGAACAGGTCCTCGTCCTCGTCCAGGCCGGCGGCGCCGAGGGCCTGGTGCTCGGCCTGCTCGCGGATGATGTCGACCACGTCGTCGATGGTGATGCGGCCGAGCAGCACGTTGCCTTCATCGACCACGGGTGCGGACACCCAGTCGTGGTCGGAGAACTGGCGGGCCACCGCGTCGGCGGAATCGTTGACGTGGATCGAGGTCAGCGTGTCGTCGATGAGGCGGTTGATCGGCGTGCCCGGGTCGTGGGTGACCAGATCCTGCAGGGCGACCCAGCCGATCAGGTGATGGCGGCGATTGACCACGTACAGATGGTCGGTGTGGTCTGGCAGTTCGCCGCGCAGGCGCAGGTAGCGCAGCACCACGTCCACTGTGGTATCGGCGCGCACGGTCACCACGTCCGGGTTCATCAGGCGGCCGGCGCTGTCTTCCTCATAGGACAGCACCTGCTCCAGGCGTTCGCGGTTCTCGCGGTCCATCGACTTCAGCACTTCGTCGATGACGGTGTCCGGCAGGTCTTCGACCAGGTCGGCGAGATCGTCGATGTCGAGGTCTTCGACCGCGGCGACCAGTTCGTCCGGATCCATGTCCGCGATCAGGCCTTCGCGCACCTCGTCGCCGACGTGGACCAGCACCTCGCCATCGTCCTCCGGATCGACCAGGCCCCAGACCACGGTGCGCTTACCTGGCGGCAGCGATTCCAGCAGGTTGCCGATCTCCGCCGGTGACAGCGTGTTGACCAGCCGCCGCACCGGCCCCAAACGACCGCTGTCGAGCGCATCTGAAAGCAGACGCAGCTGACGCGCAGTCTTGTCGTGGCGGACGGCTTCGGCCATTGCGGCTTCCGGTGGGCGGCGTCGCGGCACGAGGTGCGCGACAGGATCAGGCGTTCATAGTGCGCGCATTATCGCCCGCGGACTCGCGGATGCCCACCCCATGCAATGATTCAGTGCATGGCCCGTGTATTCGACGCCAGCCATTGTTCGATACCGGCGCGATCGCGTGCGCGCATCAATGCGGCGGCTTCGTTGCGCAAGGCCGAGAGGTCGCTGGCGCGGATCGCGCGGCGGACTTCAAGCAGTGTCGCCGGGTGCAGGCTGAGTTCGGTCAGGCCAAGCGCAAGCAGCAGTGGCACGAAGGCGGCATCGCCGGCAATTTCGCCACACACCGCCACTGGCCGCCCGCGCCTGTGCGCGGTGCGCACCACGTCTCGCAGCAAGCGGATCAGTGCTGGGTGCAATGGCGTGTACAAATCGCCTAGTGCCTCGTTGTTGCGGTCGGCGGCGAGCAAGTACTGCACCAGGTCGTTGGTGCCGATCGACAGGAAATCGCAGGCACCGATGAAACCGGTCAGCGACAAGGCCGCGGACGGCACCTCGATCATCGCGCCGAGCGGCAACTGCGCGGCGGTCTCGTGGCCTTCGCGATGCACTTCGGCCAGCGCCTTGTGCAGCATCGCCCGCACGGTGCGCATTTCTTCGGCGCCACTGATCATCGGCACCAGCACGCGAACCGGCCCGTAGCCGGATGCGCGGGCAATCGCCCGTAGCTGCGTGTGCAACAGGCCATCGCGGGCCAACGACAGGCGGACGCCGCGCAGGCCCAGTGCGGGATTGGGTTCGTCGCGCAGCGCCAGCCCGGTCTTGTCGGCCTTGTCGGCGCCAAGGTCGAGGGTGCGGATGGTCACCGTGCGCCCGGTCATGCCCAGCACGGCATCGCGATAGGCGCGGAACTGCGTGTCTTCGTCCGGGATCTCGCGGCTGCCCATGAACAGGAATTCGGTGCGGTACAGGCCCACACCGGCCGCACCCAATGCATGCGCCTCGGCCACGTCTTCGCGCGATTCGGCGTTCGCCCACAGCTTGATGTCGATGCCGTCCAGGGTACGGCTCGGTTCCCGGCGCAGGCGGTTGAGCTGCTTGCGCTCGCGCTTGACTTCCTCCACGCGCTTGCGATGTTCGCGCAGATCCTCGGCGTCCGGTTCAAGCACCACCAGGCCAGTGCCGCCATCCATCACCAGCACGTCACCGTCATTGACCTTCTGCAATGCCTGCGCCGCTCCCACCACCAGCGGCAAATGCAGGCTGCGGGCAAGGATGGCGCTGTGCGAGAGCGCGCTGCCGCCAGCGGTGATCACGCCCATCACGCCTTGCGCCTGCAGCTGCGCGAGTTCGGTGGGCGCGATGTTGTCGGTGACCAGGATCTCGCCGGCCACGCCTTGCAGATCGGCCTCGCGACGGTGCAGCGCGGCATGCAGGCGGCCGATCACCTGGTCGATGTCGTCGATGCGGCTGCGCAGGTAGGGGTCGTCGATCCCGTCGAACACCGCGGCGATGCGGTCGCGCTGCAGGCGCAGGGCATAGTCGGCGGTGTACAGGCCGGTGCGGATCAGCGCATCGATGCCCTGCAGCAATTCTGGGTCGTCCAGCAGCAATGCGTGCAGGTCGAGGAATTCGCCGACTTCGTGCGCAAGCGCGCCGTGCAGGCGTTCGCGCAGGGCGTGCATCTCGGCGCGCACGGTGTCGACCGCGGCGTGGATGCGTTCGAGTTCGGCATCGACCTCGTCCGCGGCGATGCGGGCCTCGTCGACGTCAAGCGCGTGCGGCAGGCGCACGCGTGCCCGTCCAAGCGCGCTGCCACGTGCGGCGGCGGTGCCGGACAGGACGTGCCGCGTCATCAGCTGTCCTCGTCGAAGCGGCGTTCGAATAGCGCGGCGACTGCGTCGGCGGCTGCCTGTTCGTCTTCGCCGTCCACCCGCAGCACCACGGTGGATCCCGTTCCGGCGGCCAACAGCATCACGCCCATGATGCTCTTGGCGTTGACCTCGCGACCGCGCGCTTCGAGGGTGGCCTGGCAGCGGAAGGTGGACAGCAGTTGCACCAGCTTGGCGGTGGCGCGCGCATGCAGGCCTAGGCGGTTGACGATGATCAGGTCGCGTTGGATCACGGCATCGCCCTCGTGGCTGTCGGTTGCGTGGTGGTCATGTCATGCGTCATCAATGATGGCACCGTTGCGTGCGCCAGCGGCGGCGACCGCCGGCAATTCGTCCAGGTCCAGGTCGGCATAGTTCATCACCCGCAGCAGCATCGGCAGGCTCAGCGCGGAGACGCGGCGTACCGGTGTGCCGAGGCGGGCGAGCTTCGTGGCGATATTGCTGGGGGTCGCGCCGTACAGGTCGGTCAGCACCAACACGCCCTGGCCGCCATCGACGCGACGCAGCGCAGCGCTGGCCTGCGGCAGCAGCGCGTCGACATCGCCATCGAACGGGACTTCGAACGCTGCGGTCGTCAGCGGCAACTGGCGCAGAAGGCGCGTGGCCACCGCGATCAGCGCGTTGCCAATGCCTTCATGGGTGATGAGCAGGATGCCGACGGACATGCATGCAAGTTAACAGACGGGAATGACAGTGCGAAAGCGATTCCGAGTTCGATGGGGCCTGCGGGCGGGGTTCGCTACGTGACTCGATATGTCGCTGTGCAGGCTTCGCACCGCAGGTGCCATCGAACTGTTCCGCGTGCCGAGGATGGTTGGATCAATCCAGCTCGCGATGGTGCACCGCGACTTCCGCCCAGCCGGCTTCGCGGCAATGCCGGGCCAGGCGTTCGGCCAGGTAGACCGAACGATGGCGGCCGCCGCTGCAGCCGAAGGCGACGGTAACGTAGCTACGGGTTTCCGAACGCAGCTTGGGCAACCAGGTATCAAGGAAGCCTTCCACCTGCGCAACGTAGGTCGCCACTTCCGGTTGTTCTTCCAGGTAGTCGCGTACATCGGCATCGCGGCCGGACAGCGGGCGCAGGCGTGCGTCCCAATGCGGGTTGGGCAGTACCCGCGCATCCAGCACGAAATCGGCCTCCGGCGGCAGGCCGCGCCGGTAGGCGAAGGATTCGAACAGCAACGACAAGCCGGCGCCGCTGAGGCCGTACTCGGTCAGGATGTGGCGGCGCATCTGGTGGATGTTGAGGTCGCTGGTGTCCAGCACGCTGTCGGCGATCCGGCGCAGCGGTTTCAGCGCCTGCCGTTCCAGCGAGATCGCATCCGCCAGCACCAGCCCGAGATGACTGAGCGGATGCCGGCGGCGGGTATCCGCGTAGCGGCGCACCAGCACGTCATCGCGAGTGTCGAAGAACAGCAGCTTGGGGTCGAGGCCCAGTGCGCCGACTTGCGACAGCGCCTCCGGCACGTCGGCCAGGTCGCCCAAGCTGCGTGCATCGATGCCGACCGCGATCTTTTCCGGCGCGTTGTCGCCAGCCAGCATGCGGCGCACGAATTCGGGCAGCAGTTCAGCGGGTAGGTTGTCGACGCAGTAGTAGCCGAGGTCCTCGAAGGTGTTCAGTGCCACCGACTTGCCGGAGCCGGACATGCCGCTGACGATGACGAGCGGCGGCGTTGGATGGTTTTGCGCGGTCACTGCGAACGCTCCAGGAAATGGCTGTGGCGGGCCATGAACGCGGCCGCCGGATCTACGCCCTTGCTGCGCAACAGGTGCATGCGGGTGGCGGCTTCGGTGAGCACTGCCAGGTTGCGGCCGGCCATCACCGGCAGGGTGATCATCGGCACGTCGAGATCGAGCAGGCGGCGGCTGCCGATGTCGCCGGTCAATCGTTCCATGCCGCCCGGCTTGGCGTCGAGCGAGGGCTTGCTGAGGTGCACGATCATGCGCAGGTATTTGTTCCGCTTGACCGCGGTGTCGCCGAACATCTGGCGGATGTTGAGCACGCCCAGGCCGCGCAGTTCCAGCATGTCTTGCAGCAGTTCCGGGCAGGCACCGTCGAGCACGTCCGGCGCGATCTGGGTGAATTCGGGCGCGTCGTCCGCGACCAGGCGATGCCCGCGCGTCACCAGTTCCAGCGCGAGTTCGCTCTTGCCGGAACCGGATTCGCCGGTGATCAGCACGCCGATCGAATAGATCTCCATGAACACGCCGTGCAAGGTGACCCGCGGCGCCAGCGTGCGGGCAAGTTTGTACTGCAGATGGTTGAGCAGTTCATGCCCGCGGCGCGGCGAACTCCACAGGGGCGTTTCGCTTTCCTCGGCGGCGATGCGCAGGTCTTCCGGGCAGGATTGGTTCTTGCTGATGACCAGCGCCAGCGGGCGGAAACCGATGATCTTCTGGATCGTTTCCCAACGCTGGCGCGAATCCAGCCCGTCCATCCAGGCCAGTTCCTCGGTGCCGAGGATCTGCACCTTGTTCGGATAGATGATGTTGAGGTAGCCGGCCAGCGATGGGCGCCGCGCCACGGTTTCCACGGCTTCCAGGACGCGCGTATCGGAACCACGCTGGCCGGCGAGCCAGCGTAGCTCCATGCGTTCGGCCTGTTGCTCGAACAGTTCCGCGGCGGTGATGCGGGCGGCGTTCAAGTGTGTGCTCTCCGCCGCGGGATGGACGGATCAGCCAAGCGCGCCGCTTTGCGCGAGGCTCTCGCCGCGGTGGTGGTCGACCATGCGTTCCTTCTGCTTCATCAGCAGGCGATCGAGCTTGTCCGACAGCAGGTCGATCGCGGCGTACATGTCCTGACCGTTGGCATCGGCGTGCAAGGTGCGACCGGACAGGTTGATCGTTGCTTCGGCCTTGTGCTCGGGTTTGTCCAGGCCAAGTTGCACGCGGATCTGGCAAGGGTGTTCGAAGTGTCGTGCGAGTCGTTCGAAGCGTGTTTCCACGTAGTCGCGCAGGGCCGGGGTGACTTCCATCTGATGGCCATGGGTTTCGATTTGCATCTGAACCTCCTTCGACTGTGGATACTGCGGGGTGGAACGATTTTTGGCTTGCACGCGCCGCGTCAACCGATGCGCACGCGCTCGTGCGATGCGGGAATCTGCAGGGCCTCACGATACTTGGCGACGGTACGCCGCGCCACCGGCACGCCGCCCGATTTCAGGGTGTCGGCGAGGCGCGCGTCGGATAGCGGCTTGCGCGGATCCTCGGCCTCGACCAGCTTGCGGATCATGTCCTGGATGGCGGTGCTGGAAGCGCTGCCGCCGCCTTCGGTTTCGATCCCGGAGGCGAAGAAATCGCGCAGCGGGATGGTGCCGCGCGGGGTGCGCACGTACTTGCGGGCGATCGCGCGGGAGACCGTGGATTCGTGCAAGCCGAGTTCGGCGGCCACGCTGCGCAGGGTCAATGGGTGCAGCGCCTGGTCGCCGAATTCGAGGAAGCCGGCCTGCTCGCGCACCAGGCAGCGCACCACGCGCAACAGGGTGTCGGCACGCGATTCCAGGCCCTTCAACAGCCAACGCGCTTCCTGCAGCCGGCCACGCAGGTATTCGGCATCGGCCGCGCCGGCGTGGCGGATCATCTGTTCGTAGTCGCGCTGGATGGTGATGCGCGGGGTGGCGCCGGCGGCCAGCGCCACTCGCCACAGGCCCTGCTGGCGCCAGATAACGCAATCCGGAGTGACATAGGTTCCGGCTGGCAGGTCGCCGTGCTGGGTGCCAGGACGCGGATCCAGGCTGCGCAGCAGGTGCACCGCTTCCTCGGCCTCGGCGCGCTTGCAGTCCAGTTCGCGGCACAATCCGTCGATGCCGATCTTCGGCAGCCGCGCCAATGCGCCGGCAGCCACCGCCATCGCCAGGTCGCGGCCAGGGCTGTCTTCGGCCAACGTACGCAATTGCAGACGCAGGCATTCACCGAGGTCGCGTGCGCCCACGCCGACCGGGTCGAACTGCTGGATGCGGTGCAGGACTTGCAGCACCTCGTCGTGTTCTGCGTCGATTTCCGGCTTGAGGCCGTCGGCGATGGCATCGAGCTCTTCGCGCAGGTAGCCGTCGTCGTCGATGGCGTCGATCAGCGCCACGCCGATGCCGAGGTCGCGTTGGCTGAAGTGGCCGAGGTGCAATTGCCAGAGCAGGTGGTCGCGCAGGGTTTCCGCACTGGCCGCGCGGTCACCGGCGAAGTCCTCGCCGCCATCCGATGCCGGGCCGATCCGCTCCTGCCAGGGCTCGCTTTCGCGATCCCAGTGCTCGTCCACGCGTTCGTCCACATGTTCGTGTCCCTGCGTCGCCGCGTCGTGCGCGCCATCGGCATCGCGCACCTCGTGCGCATCCGCTGGGCCTGCTTCGCCCGCTTCGGCCCAGTCGAGCAGCGGGTTGCTGGCCACCGCCTCGGCGATTTCCGCTTCGAGTTCGATCGTGGACAGCTGCAACAGGCGGATCGCCTGGCGCAGCTGCGGCGTCAGGATCAATTGCTGGTGCAGCCCGGGGGAAAGGCGCGGTTTCATCCGCACTCAGGATATATCCGACTGCGGATAAAAAAACGTTATCGGTGCGCAAATGGATTCGTCATTCCGGCGAAAGCCGGCCGTGTCTGACAGGCGCATGTCTGTTTTCAGGCGCGCGATCCAGGGCGGATCCCGGTTTGCGCCGGAACGGCAACCCTGGAAGTGGTTCAGAGCCGGAACGTATCGCCCAGGTACACCCGACGCACGTCCGGGCTCTCCAGCAGGGCTTCGGGCGCGCCCTGTGCCAGCACGGCGCCATCGGCCAGGATGTAGGCGCGGTCGCAGATGCCCAGGGTCTCGCGGACGTTGTGGTCGGTGATCAGCACGCCGATCCCGCGATCCTTGAGGTGGGTAACGATGCGTTGGATCTCGTTGACCGAGATCGGATCGACGCCGGCGAATGGCTCGTCCAGCAGGATCAGGCGCGGCTTGCCGGCCAACGCGCGGGCGATTTCCACCCGCCGCCGTTCACCGCCGGACAGGCTGGCGCCCATCTGTTCGGCGACATGGCCGATCTGCAACTCGTCCAGCAGGCCTTCCAGCTCGCGTTCGCGGCCGTCCTCGTCGAGGTCTTGGCGCAATTCCAGAACCAGGCGAAGGTTGTCCGCCACGCTGAGCTTGCGGAACACCGAGGGTTCCTGCGGCAGGTAGCCGACGCCGCGCTTGGCGCGTTCGTACATCGGATCAAGAGTGATGTCGATGCCGTCGAGCACGATGCTGCCGGCATCGGCCGGTACCAGGCCCACGATCATGTAGAAGCAGGTGGTCTTGCCGGCACCATTCGGGCCGAGCAGGCCGACCACTTCGCCCGCCTCGAGGGTCAGGCTGAAGTCGCGCACGACCTCGCGCGATTTGTAGCGCTTGCGTAGTCCCTTGGCGACCAACATCAGTTCGAGGCCTTCGCCGGTGCCGGCTGCGCGCCCTTGGGCAGGATGCGCATCTTGACCCGGCCGTTGCCAGCGCCGCCGCTGTCCACCTGCCCGGTCTTCATGTTGTAGACCACGCGCTGGCCGTTGAGGGTGCCGCGTTGTTGGGTGATGGTCACGTTGCCGGTGAACACTACCACCTCGGTCTTGAGGTTGTAGTCCACGTTGCTGGCAGTGGCATTGATCGGGTTGCCGTCGTCGAGGGTCTGGCGCAGGGTCACGCCACCGCTAAGCAGGGCGCGGCTGGGATCGCCGTTGCTTTGCTCGATGATCGCCTTGGCCGCCACCACGTTCAGGCTGCCCTGGGTCATGGTCACGTTGCCGGTCAGGGTACAACTGTCGTTGGCGCCGAGGCTGCAGGTGCTGTGCGCGGCCTCGATGTCCATCGGCTGGGTGCGGTCCGAACTGCGCGCATTCGCACCGGCCGCGAAAACGGCGGCGAACAGGGCAAGCGCGGCAGCCGCGAGGTCAGCGGTTCGTCGGGACATAGTGGTATCGCACATCCGAGAGAAGTGAGACCTGCCGATCGAAATCCGCCTGCAGGCCGCGACCGCGCATTGTAAGGCCGGGGCGGGTGAGGGTCACGATCGCCGCCGAGGTCGCGCGATTCTCGTTGGGGAAGATGTTCAGTTCCTCGGTCTCGATCCGGGTCGGCGGCGGTACCTGCGTGGGACTGGTGGCGACGACCTGTCCGCGTAATTGCAACTGCTGGCCATCGTCTGGTACCCGTCCGAGCTGTGCTTTCACGTCCCAGTAAGCGCCGTTGCGGTCGGGCACCAGGAACTTCGGGGTATCCAGTGTCATCGACTTCGCGCCTGGGTCGCGTTGCAGGCGCGGGCCGCGCAGGGTGAACGACTCCTTGCCCTGCGAATCCAGCGAGACCAGTTCGTAATCGTGCAGCACGTATTCCGAACGGACGGCTGCCATGGTTTCGGCATTGCCGCCGGATTGGTGCCACACCGACCAGCCGCTGGCGATTGCGGCGAGCAGCAGGACGATGGTCAGGCCGGCACGCCAGCTCACGGGTGTTCCCCATGGGCCAGGATGGCCTCGACCTTGCCCTGTGCCTGCAGCAGCAGGTCGCATGCGTCGCGTGCCGCACCGTTGCCACCATAGCGCGGGGTCACCCAATGCACGGCCGGCAATACCCAGTGGTGCGCATCGGCGGGTGCGATGGCAAGGCCTACGCCGCGCAGGGTGGCGAGATCCGGGAGGTCGTCGCCCATGAAGGCCACCTCGTCCATGCCGATGCCCATTTCAGCCGCGACGCGTTGCATGCAGGCCAGCTTGCTGCGTTCGCCGATGTGGACATGCGCGATCTTCAGCTCCTTGCCGCGCGCCGCGGCGACCGGGCTGTTGCGCGCGGTCACCAGCGCGGTTTCGATCCCGGCATGGCGCAGCAGGGTGATGCCCATGCCGTCCTGCACGTAAAAGGCCTTGGCGTCGGCGTCGTTGCTGGCGTACAGCAGGCGGCCATCGGTCAGGGTGCCGTCCACGTCGAAGCCGATCAGCTTGATCTTCGCGGCGCGCGCAAGCACATCGGCGGGGTAGTTGATCGTTGTCATCACACCACCCGTGCACGCAGCAAGTCGTGGATGTTCAGCGCGCCGACCACGCGTCGATCCGCGTCGATGACCAGCAGCGCGTTGATCTTGTGCGTTTCCATCAGCTGCGCGGCTTCCACCGCCAGCGCGTCGGCACCGATGGTGCGCGGTGCGCGGGTCATCACCGCATCGATGCGGGTGTTGCGTAGGTCGATTGCGTCGTCGTCCAGGCTGCGGCGCAGGTCGCCGTCGGTGTACAGGCCGAGCAGGCGGCCGTCGTCATCGACGATCGCGGTCATGCCCAGACGCTTGCGGCTCATCTCCACCAGCGCTTCGCTGATGCTGGCATCGGGGCCGATCCGCGGCACGTCGTCGCCCGCGTGCATCACGTCGGTGATGTGCAGCAACAGGCGTCGGCCCAGCGCGCCAGCCGGGTGCGAGCGGGCGAAATCGTCGGCGGTGAAGCCGCGCGCTTCCAGCAGGGCGACGGCCAGCGCATCGCCCATCGCCAGGCTGGCGGTGGTGCTTGCGGTCGGCGCCAGCGCCAGCGGGCAGGCTTCGGCCGGCACGCTGATGTCGAGGTGGATATCGGCTTCACGGGCCAAGGTGGATGCCTCGCGGCCGGTCATCGCGATCACCGCGTTGCCCTGCCGCTTGAGCGCCGGCAACAGCAGCAGGATCTCGTCGCTCTCGCCGGAATAGGACAGCGCCAGCACGATGTCGGCATCGGTGACCATGCCCAGGTCGCCGTGGGCGGCCTCGCCCGGGTGCACGTAGAAGGCCGGGGTGCCGGTGCTGGCCAAGGTGGCGGCAATCTTGCGCGCGACGTGCCCGGACTTGCCCATGCCGGTGCAGACCACCCGGCCGCGGCTGGCTAGGATCGCGCGGCAGGCGGCGCTAAACGCGCCGTCGATCCGCGCGGCGACTGCGGACAGGCCGTCGCGTTCGATGTCGAACACACGCTGTCCGCTGGCGGCGAAGTCGAAGCTGTCCGTGCTGGCGGGCGGGGTTGGGGGCACGCGCATCTTCCCTGAGGGTGTTCCGTTAGACTTACTCGTTCAGTTTACGCGAGTCCACCTGCCAGCCCATGAACGCCGACACCATCCGCCAGATGATCGAAACCGGCCTGCCCGGCGCCCGCGCCACCGTGCAGGGGGAGGACGGCGTGCATTTCGAGGCGACCGTGGTCTGCGCCGCGTTCGCCGGCAAGCTGCCGCTGGCCCGGCACCGAATGGTCTACGCCACGCTTGGCGAAAAAATGGGCGGTGAGATTCATGCCCTGCAACTGAAGACCTTGACGCCGGAAGAGGCTGGCACCTGACCAGCCATTCCGAGGGGAAGCGAGATGCGCAAATGGAAATTCGCGGCTGTTGCCGCTTGGATGGCGTCGCTGGCATTGCCGGTGTTGGCGGTTGAGGCGCCGCCGATTCCCGAACTGCGGAACCCGAAGGCCTACGAATCCGTTCCGTTGCCATGGCGCGACTACCTGATCCAGGCGCGCGCCGCCGAACGCATTGCCGACCCACTGCAGCGCTGCTTGGCCTTCCCGGACCTGCCGGGCAACAAATGGCCGAAAGGGCATTCGGCGGCGCATTGCCTACTCCATCATGAAAAGGGCATTCCCACCGTGGCCGAGATCGGTGGGATGCTGGATCGCGGTGAAATGACGCAGTTGGAAGCGGCGATGCAGAAGCTGCTCGACCGGCATTTTTCCGAAATCGATTACAGCGAAGGGATCCATGAGCTTTTCAACTATAGATTCACGGACCATAGCCAGCTGGAGCTGATCGATCGCGTCACATCGGAATGGTTGCGGAAGGCACCGGAGAGCGCTTTCGCGAGCATGGCCAGGGGCTCCTATTACAGCGGCGCAGCGGGGAAAGCGCGTGGCGAGGACTATGCGTCCAAGACGCCCCGGGAAGACATGCGCTACATGAGCGAACTTGTCGGGAAGGCGATCCCGTATCTCGAGAAAGCCATTTCGATCAATCCGAGGTTGATGCCTGCATACACCGGCATGATCGCCCTGGGGCGAATGGATTCCAGATCCGAGCTCGAATCGGCCGAGATGCACGGGGCGCAGAAGATCGACCCCGCGTGTCCTGAACTGGCACTCCAGGTGCTCTACTCGCTGCAGCCCCGCTGGGGCGGCGATTATGACCAGATGTTGGCCTACACCAATACTCTGTCCGCTTACGTAGCGCGCAGGCCGCAACTGGCCGTGGAAATGGCAATGCCGTACAGCGATCGCGGTCATATGCTGCTTGTCGACGAGCAATACACGCGTGAAGCGCTTGATGTGCTCGAAATCGCCATCGGTATTGGTAGTGACGAGAGCGCGTTCCAGGACGCTGCGGATGTTGCATTGGAGGTTCTGGGTGAAGGGCTCGGCGAAGGACGTGGTGGGATCAAGCGGCTTGCATATCTGCTGCAGGAATCCCGTTTCAAGGAGTTGAATGCGTGGGGAAATTCAGTGATCGCGGGCTACCTCAACGGCCTCGATCCCCTCGCAGAACCGGAGTGGAGCTTGAAATATGCCTTGCGTGCGGCTGATCTGAACCTTGACGACATGTCTGTGCGTTACAACGTCGGCGCTGCGTACCAGAACATGAATAGGTTTGATGACGCCGAGCGGGAATTTCTTGTCGTCATGGAAGGTCCGGACGCGCGCCTACGGCGAGGTGCGTTGCGCTCCGTTGCGGAGTTCAGGCTGTGGGGCGGTGATACCCGAAAACCTGAAGTACGCAAGGCAAAGGCTTCCAAGGCTAAGCCCTACATCGACCGACTGGTCGAAGAGTATCCGGATGACGGGCGCGGTTGGATCATGAGGGTGTTTCAACATGGGTTCATGGATTCGCGCATGGACGCGGCGGTCATTGGCGAAATTCGTGCCGCCGTGAAGAAGGCTGATCGCTCCGATCCGTGGCAAGTGAGTAAAGTGGAGTGGCTCGAGACGATGCTGAAAAAGATCGAGGATTCCAAGCCACAACCACGGTCACGCAAGTAAGCATATTCCAGGAAACCATATGCAGAAAATCATCGTCACCGGCGGTGCCCGCCTTGAAGGCGAGGTCCGCATTTCCGGCGCCAAGAACGCGGTGCTGCCGATTTTGTGCGCAACCTTGCTCGCCGATGAGCCTGTGCGCATCACCAATGTGCCGCGCCTGCACGACGTGCTGACCACCGCCAAGCTGCTGGCCGGGCTGGGTGCGGGCGTTCAGCATGAAGGCGATGCGATGACAGTGGATCCGCGCAGCGTCAACAGCCATGTCGCGCCGTATGAACTGGTCAAGACCATGCGCGCCTCGGTGCTGGTACTGGGCCCGTTGCTGGCGAAATACGGTGATGCCGAAGTCTCGCTACCGGGCGGCTGCGCGATCGGTTCGCGCCCGGTCGACCTGCACATCAAGGGCCTGCAGGCGCTGGGTGCGGAGATCACCGTCGACCACGGCTTCATCAAGGCGCGCAGCAATGGCCGGCTGAAAGGCGCACGACATGTATTCGAGTTGGTCAGCGTGGGCGCTACCGAGAACGTGTTGATGGCCGCCGCTCTGGCCGAAGGCATCACTGTGCTCGAGAATGCGGCGATGGAGCCGGAGATCGTCGACCTGGCCGAATGCCTGATCGCGATGGGCGCGAAGATCGACGGCGCCGGCACCCACAAGATCACCATCGAGGGCGTGGAGAAGCTGCACGGCTGCGAACACGCCGTGGTGGCCGACCGCATCGAGGCCGGTACTTTCCTGGTCGCCGCGGCGCTGACCGGTGGCCGCGTCACTGCGACGCATGCACGCCCGGACACGATGGATGCGGTCCTGGACAAACTGCGCGAAGCCGGCGCGGACATCGCCATCGACGGCGATCGCATCACCTTGGACATGCATGGCAAGCGCCCGCGTGCGGTGAACATCACCACCGCGCCGCATCCCGCGTTCCCGACCGACATGCAGGCGCAATTCATGGCGATGAACTGCATCGCCGACGGCGTGGGCGTGATCAACGAAACGATCTTCGAGAACCGCTTCATGCACGTCAACGAATTGCTGCGCCTGGGCGCGGACATTCGCGTGGACGGGCATACGGCTGTCGTGCGCGGCGTCGAGGCGCTCAGCGGTGCGCCGGTGATGGCGACCGACCTGCGTGCCTCGGCATCGCTGATCTTGGCCGGGTTGGTGGCCGATGGCGACACCCTGATCGACCGCATCTACCACCTCGATCGCGGCTACGAGAACATCGAGGCCAAGCTGTCGGCGCTGGGCGCGAGTATCCGCAGGGTTGACTGAGCTGGATCGACAATCCAACAAAAAGCCCCGCGATGCGGGGCTTTTTCATTGCGGGGGGAACCGTTCAGTGCACCGATTTCAGCACCAGATCCAATTCGTCCTTGCCATCCTTTTTTTGCAGGATGCGCGCCGGTACCGGCAGTCCGTCGACCACCCACACGATCACCTGCTTGTTGTCGCTGCTGCGGCTGACTTTGGTCGCGCTGCGCGGCTTGCCGGCCACGGTGACCGTGTCCTTGCCCAGGTTCTGGTAGGACTGTTCGCGCACCACGCCGTTGTCGACCATGCGGTAGTTGAGCGGCTTGCCGGCGGCCACGTCGCGGACGAGCGCCAGGTTGAGCAGCATCGCGTCCAGGTCGCCGTTCTGCAGCTTCACCGGGCCCATCCGGTCGTCCTTGACGTCGCCGCTCCAGCGCGCTTCACCCTTGCTCCAGTCGTAACTGGCGTTCTTCTGCGATTTCTTGAACACCATCTTGCTGAAGTCGTTGCCGGAGATCGGGCGCCAGTTGCCGTCGCGATCCTCGAACACGGTGGTCTGGCGCAGGGTGGCGATCGGGCTGTTCACGCTGAGCACGTAATTCCAACGGTCCCCACCCGCGGAGGCCAACGTCATCTGCGCGTCGGCCGAGACGCTGCCCATCACGTTGGCCTGGTAGTCGGCCGTGAATGGCTTGACCGCCCAGGCGGGGGCGGTGGTGAGCAGGATGCTGAGCAAGACGGTGGTGCGCAGGGATTTCATCGGCAACTGCTTGAATATAAAGGGAGAAATGACCGGTTTCCGGTTACGTCGTGGCGAACTCTAGCCGCAGTGGCGTAAACAGGGGCTGACCATCCACTATGGCCCGGCCGCTTTGTTCATCTATGCGGCCGGCAGCGGTCATTTGCAACACGGCCAGCAGCAAGGGATGTTCCACCTGCAGGACGCGCGCGGCCAGCGATTCCGCCGTATCGTCGGTCAGCACCGGCACCGGTGCGTATGCGATCACCGCACCGGCATCCAGTTCCGGGATCACGAAATGCACGCTAGCCCCGTGCTCGGCATCACTAGCCGCGAGCGCGCGTGCATGGGTGTGCAGGCCGCGATATTTCGGCAGCAACGACGGATGGATGTTCAGGATCCGTCCGCGAAAGCGCTGGACGAAGGCATCACCCAGGATGCGCATGTAGCCGGCGCAGACCACCCAGTCCGGTTGCGATGCCGCGACGGCATCGGCCAGTTCGGTACCGAATGCGCCACGATCTGCGTAGTCCTTCGCCTTGCGTGACCAACGCAGCGGTTCCGGTACGCGTTGCAAGGCTGGTGCGGTGGGTTTGTCGGAAAACACACCGACGACCCGCGCTTCCAGTGCGCCGGTCGCGATGGCATCGAGGATCGCCTGCAGGTTGCTGCCGCGGCCGGAGGCAAGGACGGCAAGGCGCATGGCGGGTCAGCGGATGTGCAGGCGCTCGCCGTCACCGGCGGGCGTCACCTGGCCGATCTGCCAATGGGCAAGGCCGAGGCGATCAAGGTGTGCACTGATTGTGGCGGCATCGCCAGGGGCGACCATCAGCACGTAGCCGATGCCGCAGTTGAAGGTGCGCCACATTTCCTCGCGGGCGACATTGCCTTCGCGCTGTAGCCAGTCGAACACGGCCGGCAGCGGCCATGACGAGGTGTCGATCTCCAGGCCGAAGTCCTTCGGCACCACGCGGATGATCTTCTCCACCAGTGCGCCGCCGGTGACATGCGCCATCGCGTGGATGTCGTGCTTGGCCAGCAGTTCCAGCACCGGCTTGACGTAGATGCGGGTGGGTTCCATCAGCGCATCGGCCAGCGTAACGCCGCCGATATCGAGGTCGAGTGGGTTGCCGGCACGCGCCAGGATCTTGCGCACCAGCGAGTAGCCATTCGAATGGGGGCCGCTGGAGGCGATGCCGATCAGCACGTCGCCGGCGCGCACCTTGCTGCTGTCGATCAGCCTGGATTTTTCCACCGCGCCGACGGTGAAGCCGGCCAGGTCGTATTCGCCCGGCGGATACATGTCCGGCATTTCCGCGGTCTCGCCGCCGATCAGCGCGCAGCCGGCGATCTCGCAGCCTTTGGCAATCCCGGCGACTACGTCCACCGTGGTCTGCACATCGAGCTTGCCGGTGGCGAAATAGTCGAGGAAGAACAGCGGTTCGGCGCCCTGCACCAGCACGTCGTTCACGCACATCGCCACCAGATCCTGGCCGATGCTGTCGTGGCGGTTCAGCTGTTTGGCCAGGATCAACTTGGTGCCGACGCCATCGGTGCCGGAGACCAGCACCGGTTCCTTGTAGCGGTTCGAGAGGTCGAACAGACCGCCGAACAGGCCCACGCCGCCCAGCACTTCCGGCCGCATCGTGCGCCGTACCAAGGGTTTGATGCGTTCGACGACTTCGTTGCCCGCGTCGATGTCGACGCCGGCATCGCGGTAGGTGAGGGGGGTGGACTGCGTCACGGGAGGCCTCGGCGCGCTGGCGCGAACGCGCCTGGGAGGTCGCCATTTTAACGTGACGGCCGCCTTCACGTGGACGCGCCCGCGCTGCTGCGGCACCATTTCACCTAGGCCGGGCGCATTGCCGGGCAAGGATGGGCGTGCTGATGCAAGGGATGCAGCGGAAATCCTGGGTGTGGATGCTGGCGAGCGCGCTGCTCATCTTCGGCGGCCATGCCCATGCGCAACGCACCGAAGGCGACCGTGCCGCGGCCAGCGGCCCGTACGAGGCTGAAGTGGCGGTGCGCAACCAGGCCGACAGCGAACGCAACGCCGCGTTCGGTCGCGCACTGGCGGTGGTGCTGGGCAAGGTCACCGGCGACCGCGGTGCGGCGCAGCGTCCCGGTGTGCGTGACGAGCTCGGCAAAGCCAAGGATTACGTGGCGGGTTACGACTACCGCCAGGATGAAGGCGTTTCCTCCAGCGGCGCGCCGAGCTTCCAGACCACACTGGTGACGCGCTTCAAGCGCGATGACGTCGACCAGCTGATCCAGATGCTGGGTTTGCCGAACTGGCCGCAGCCGCGCCCGAAGCCGGTGCTGTGGCTGGCGATCAATGACGGCAGTGGCCCGCGCCTGGTCGGGTTGGGCCAGGTCAATGCCGCACGCGCCATTCTCGACCAGGCCAAGGCGCGCGGCTACGCGCTGGGCCTGCCGGGCGGCAATGCGGCGGAACAGGCCGCGGTGGGTGCCATCTGGCGCGGCGATACCGCTGCCATCGCCGGCCTGTCGCGCAAGTACAGCCCGCCGATGCAACTGATCGGCAAGTTGCAACGCGGCGCCGGCGGCTGGGTCGCGGACTGGATCTTCGTCGACAAGGGCAAGGCCCTGTCCACCTGGCAGACCAAACATGCCGATGCGCGACGGGCGATGGCGGGCGGCGCCGATGGCGCGGCCGACGCCTTGTTCAAGCGTTACGCCAAGGCAGGCAGTGGCGGGCCAGCGGGTACCTATCGCGTGCGCATCCTCGGCGTGGACAGCGCCGACAGCTACATGCAGTTGATCGGCTATCTTGGCGATGTGTCCATCGTGAAGCGGATCAGCCCGGTCGCGGCCATGCCGGGCGAACTGCAGCTCGACCTGGACCTTGCCACGGGCATATCCGGCTTCGCACGCCTGGTTGATCGCGGCGGCGTGCTGTCCACGGTTTCGGTTGGCGGCAACGATACCGGTGACGACAAGGATGGCGATGCCGAATCCACGTCGCGCGTCGCTACCTTCCGCCTGGGTGGCTGACCGACGATGAGCGACGACCGCGACCTGGCTACCATCGCCATGTTCTACCGCCGCGTGCAGTGGGCGGCACTATCGCTTGGCGTGCTGTGGATCGTGTGGCTGCTGGCACCGATCCTCAGTCCCTTCGTGTTCGCCGCCTTGCTGGGCTGGCTGGGCGATCCGCTGGTGGATCGACTCGAGCGCAGCGGTCGTTCGCGCAACACCGCCGTGATACTGGTGTTCAGCGTGATGAGCCTGATCCTGCTGCTGGCGCTGATCCTGCTGGTGCCGCTGCTGGAGAAGCAGGTGATCACCTTGGTCGAATCCCTGCCGCATTACCGAGACTGGTTCGTCGGTACCGCGTTGCCGTGGATCGAACAGCGCACAGGCCTGCAGATCCTGTCCTGGCTGGATCCGGAGCGCTTGTTCAACCTGATCCGCGAACATTGGGAACGTGCCGGTGGCATCGCGGCGACGGTGCTGGGCTATGTGTCGCGTTCCGGCTTCGCCTTGCTGGGCATGATCGCCAACCTGGTGCTGTTGCCGGTGCTGGCCTTCTTCTTCCTGCGCGACTGGGATCTGCTGGTCGATCGTGTTGGCGCGCTGGTTCCGCGCGACCAGTACCAGACCGTCAACAAGCTGGCCAGGGAATCGGATGCGGTGCTTGGCGGCTTCCTGCGCGGGCAACTGCTGGTGATGCTGATCTTGGGTGTGCTGTACGCCATCGGGCTGTGGGCAGTGGGACTGGATCTCGGCATCCTGATCGGCATCGTCGCAGGCCTGTTGACCTTCGTGCCCTACCTTGGGCCAGCCTCGATCGTGGTGTTCGGCGGTATCGCCGCGCTGGTGCAGTTCGGCGATTGGCAGCATTTGATCGGGGTGGCAGTGGTGTTCGGCGTCGGCCAGGTCATCGAAAGCTACTGGCTGACCCCGAAACTGGTCGGCGATCGCATCGGCCTGCATCCGATGGCGGTGATCTTCTCGGTAATGGCGGGTGGCACGCTGTTCGGATTCCTCGGCATGCTGCTGGCCTTGCCGGTGGCCGCCGTCATCAATGTGCTGTTGCGCTATGCGCATGAGCGCTACACGCACAGCCGCCTGTACGCGGGCGAGCACCCCGCCATCGTGCTCGACGGATACGTGGGCGATGCAAGCGCGCCGCCAGCGCCGCCGTCTGACGGCACGCCGCCGACGGCCTGAGCATGACGCAGCAGGATCGCCTGGGGCCGCAGCTGCCGTTGGCGCTGCGCTACCCGCCCGAACAACGCTTTGAAGCCTGGGTGGGCGCACCACTGGCACTGGCCCGGTTGCAGGCGTTTGCCAACGGCGAAAGCCTCGACGCGTTGTACCTGCAAGGTGGCAATGGCAGCGGCAAGACCCATCTGTTGCTTGCGGCCTGCGCGGCAGCGGAAGCCGCAGGTCGTCGTGCCAACTACTTGTCGTTGGCACGCGCCCACGGCCATGCACGGGATGCCTTGCAGGGCGTTGAACAGACCGATCTGGTGGCGTTGGACGATCTCGATGCGATCGCTGGTCATCGCGAAGACGAAGTCGCGCTGTTCGACCTGCACAACCGCGTGCGCGATGCCGGCGTTGGCCTGGTCTATGCCGCACGCGACGTGCCGGCGGCGCTGCCGTTGGTGTTGCCTGACCTTCGTTCGCGCCTCGCGCAATGCAGCCTGGTCGCCTTGCGCGCGCTGGACGATGACGGCCGCGCCGAGGTCCTGCGGCAACGCGCGGCCTCGCGCGGATTGGTGTTCGACGAGGCGGCACTGGAGTGGCTGCTGCGCCGCCACAGTCGCGACCTGTCCGATCTCGGCGCGCTGTTCGAGCGCCTGGATCGCGCCTCGCTGGCTGCGCAACGTCGACTGACTGTGCCGTTCCTGCGTCAGGTGCTGGGCGCGGATTGAGCCGTCAGTTCGGCGTCCAGCTGCGCCAATCGCTGCGGCGTGCCGACATCCGTCCAGCGGCCACGATGGTGTTCGCCGCGGATCAGGCCTTCGCCCATGTGCGCGCGCAGGATCGGTGCCAGCTGGAATTTCGGTTTGCCGTCGACGGCGTGTCTGGCGTCAACCGCGTGTTGCCAGCCATCCAGCAGTTGCGGGCGATACACGCCGAGTCCCGAGTAGGTCAGGCGATCCTCGCCGTCCGCGCGGACAGAGCCATCGCCGTCGAGCGCGAAATCGCCATGGGTCGCTTGCGGCGGGCGATCGACCATCACCAGGTGCGCCAACCCCTCCGGTTCGCGCGGCAGGCGGGCGAAATCGAAATCCGTCCACACGTCGCCATTGACCAGCAAGAAGGGGGCATCGCCCAGTAGTGGCAGTGCGTTCCACATGCCGCCGCCGGTTTCCAGCGGCGTATCGCCTTCGTAGGAATAGGCGATACGCAGGCCCCAACGCGCGCCGTCGCCCAGTGTGGCCGGGAACTGCTCGGCCAGCCAGGAGGTGTTGATCACCACGTCCTCGATGCCGAGCACCGCCAGTTTTTCCAGATGCCATTCGATCAAGCGCTTGCCGCCGACGGCGAGTAGCGGCTTGGGCGTGGTGTCGGTGAGCGGGCGCATGCGCTCGCCCAGCCCGGCGGCGAAGATGAGTGCCTTCATTCGCGGACGATGGCGGCGAGCCGTGCGATGGCCGGCTTCACCTTGTGCTCGATGAAACCCTGCAGGCCGGCGAGTTCCGGGTATTTCGGCAACACCGCGTCTAGATAGACGAAGAAGCGCGGCACGTCGGCCAAGTATTTCGGCTTGCCGTCGCGATGGTTGAGGCGGGCGAAGATGCCGATGATCTTCAGGTGCCGCTGCACGCCGATCATGTCCGCATCGCGGCGGAAACGTGTGAGTTCCGGTACCGGCAAGCTGGCTTCGATGGCGCGTGCGTGATAGCGATCCAGCCACGCGGCCACGCGCTCTTGCGGCCAGCTCAAGAAGGCATCCTTGAACAGGCTGAGCGCGTCGTAGGCGATGGGGCCACGCACCGCATCCTGGAAATCCAGCACCGCCGGGCCATCGGCCGCAGGCATCAGGTTGCGCGGCATGAAGTCGCGATGCACCAGTACTTGCGGTTGCGCCAACGCGGCATCGATCAGCACGCGATAGGCGCCGTCCAATGTGTCCATGTCGCCGCAGTCCAGCGTCATGCCCAGGTGGTGGCCGCAGAACCATTCGTCGAACAGGCGCAGCTCGCGCGCCAGCAGTTCCTCGTCGAACACCGGCAGTTCGGCGGGCGGCGCGATCGCCTGGATCTTCAGCAGTTGCGTCACTGCATCGTCGAACAGCGCATCGGCGTTATCGCCATTGATGACATGCAGATAAGTGTCGGCGCCCAGGTCTTCCAGCAGCAGGAAGCCGGCATCGACATCCTGTGCCAGTACCCGCGGCACGCGCACCCCGCCAGCCTCAAGCAGGTCGCGCACCTGCAACCAAGGCCGCACGTCTTCCTTGTCCGGCGGCGAATCCATCACGATGCGGCTGCCATTGGCAGACTGCACGCGCCAATAGCTGCGGAAGCCGGCATCCATCGAAGCGCGTACGGGCTCGGCGTTGTCATCGCGCAATATCGCGCGCGTCCAGGCGGTGCGCGCGGTGGCGCGGGGATCGGAATGGTCGGGTTGGGTCATGCGCACAGGGTAAACTGCCGCATCGATTCCAGCGAGACGCGCATGGCACCGACCTCAAAAGCGAAGCTGCAGCCAGTCCTGTTGTCCGGCGGTTCCGGCACGCGCTTGTGGCCGCTCTCGCGCGAGGCCTATCCCAAGCAATTCCTGGCCCTGGCCGGCGAGGACACCATGCTGCAGGCGACCTGGCTGCGCGTGGCAGAGATTGCCGATGCCGCGCCGATCATTGTTGCGGGCGAAGAACACCGGTTTCTGGTGGCCGAGCAGCTGCGCCAGATCGGTGCCCCAACCCCGGCGATCCTGCTGGAGCCGGTGGGCCGTAATACTGCGCCGGCGATTGCCGCAGCCGCGATGCAGGCGCTGCGCGATGGCGACGATCCGTTGCTGCTGGTGCTGCCCTCCGACCACGTGGTGCGCGATGCCGAGGCCTTCCGCGCCGCAGTGCGGAAGGCGATGCCGGCGGCGGAGCAGGGTGCATTGGTCACGTTCGGCATCGTCCCCGATGCGCCGGAAATCGGTTTTGGCTACATCCAGGCAGCAGGCGGCGATGGCGTGCAGCGCGTGCTGCGTTTCGTCGAGAAACCCGATGCCGCCACCGCACAGGCCTACCTCAATGCCGGCGGCTATTACTGGAACAGCGGCATGTTCCTGCTACGCGCCTCACGCTATCTGGAAGAACTGCGCAAGTTCCGCCCGGACATCGTGGCCGGCACGCAGGCCGCGTTCGATGCCGCCCAACGCGACGGCGATTTCATCCGCCTCGACAAGGCCGCGTTCGCGACGTGTCCGTCCGATTCCATCGACTATGCGGTGATGGAGAAGACCGATGCGGCGATGGTGCTGCCGGTGGACATCGGCTGGAACGATGTCGGCTCATGGTCGGCGCTGTGGGAGGTGAGCGAACAGGATGCCGATGGCAATGCGCACCATGGCGACGTGATTTCCATCGGTAGTCGCAACAGCTATGCCTATGCGCGGCGGCTGGTGGCGTTGGTGGGCGTCGAGGATCTGGTCGTCGTCGAAACCGACGACGCGGTGCTGGTGGCGCGTAAAGACCGCGTGCAACAAGTCAAGGATGTGGTGGCGCAGCTGAAGGCGGAACAGCGCACGCAGGCGGCGCTGCACCGCGAAGTGCACCGCCCTTGGGGCAGCTACGATTCCATCGACATGGCCGAAGGTTTCCAGGTCAAGCGGATCAAGGTGAAGCCGGGCGCGCGATTGTCATTGCAGTCGCATACGCGCCGCGCCGAGCACTGGATCGTGGTGCGCGGCATCGCCCGGGTCACCCGCGACAACGACGTGTTCGAGCTGTTCGCCAACCAGAGTGCCTACATCCCGATCAGCGCCAAGCACCGGCTGGAAAATCCCGGCAGCGAGATGCTGGAACTGATCGAAGTGCAGTCCGGCGATTATCTCGGCGAGGACGATATCGTCCGCTACGAGGACGTGTACGGGCGATCGTGAGCGCTTGCGATTAGCCGGGGGCTGATCGCGCTCACGAGAGCGCCCGGCCATGGAAGGCCGGGCAGGGGTTGGTCGAAGCGATGATCCAGCGCCATGGATGGCGACGACTCACCTGACGAAGTTGGAGCCGCTCACCCCAAACTCGCCAACCACTCGTCGTCCGAACCTTCGTTGATATCGGCGAACAGCGGCGTCGAGAAATAGCGTTCGCCGGTATCCGGCAACATCGCCAACAGCACCGAGCCTTGTGGCGCGGTTTCCGCCACCTTCAGTGCCGTGGCGACGGTTGCGCCTGCAGAGATGCCGACGAAGATGCCTTCCTCCGCCGCAAGTTTGCGCGAGGTGGCGATGGCTTCGTCGTCGGTGATCGACAACAGCTCGTCGTAGGCCTTGCGGTCCAGCACTTCCGGCACGAAGTCCGGGGTCCAGCCCTGGATCTTGTGCGGCTTCCACTCATCGCCCTTGAGCAGGGCGGCGCCGGCCGGTTCGGTGGCGATGATCTTGATCTCCGGGCGCGCCACGCGGAGCACGTCGCTGACGCCGGTCAGGGTGCCGCCGGTGCCCCAGCCGGTGACGAAGTAATCCAGCCGCTTGCCGGCGAAATCGCGCAGGATTTCCGGTGCGGTGGTGTTGCGGTGGTAGGCGGGATTGGCCGGATTGGCGAACTGGCTGGCAAGGAACCAGCCGTGCTTGTCCGCGAGTTCCTTGGCCTTGCGCACCATGCCGCTACCGCGTTCTGCGGCGGGGGTCAGGATCACCTTCGCGCCATACGCGCGCATCAGCTTGCGGCGTTCGATCGAGAAGGTTTCCGCCATCGTCGCCACGAACTTGTAGCCACGCGCGGCGGCGACCATCGCCAGCGCCACGCCGGTGTTGCCGGAGGTGGCTTCGACAATGGTGTCGCCGGGCTTCAGCAGGCCCTTGGCTTCGGCATCGAGGACGATGGCCAGCGCCAACCGATCCTTGACCGAGCCGCCGGGATTGAAGGATTCGACCTTCGCGTACAGGCTCACGTGCTTCGGTGCGATGCGCTGCAGTTTGACGATGGGCGTGTTGCCGATGGTGTCGAGGATGTTGTCGTAGAGGGCCATGAGGGGATCCGGAAGGGGAAAGGATTCAGGCGGCGGCAGCCAGCGAGGGCGATGCTGCATCCGTGCGTGTTAAGGGCTCGCGACCGAACCAGTGCAGGCTATTCGCGAAGGCGGCGACCTCGCCGACCACCAGCAGGGCGGGCGCGCGTACCTCGTGCAAACGGGCTAGTGCGGGCAGGTCGGCCAAGCTGCCGGTCACCACCCGCTGTTCGGGACGGCTGCCGTTTTCGACCAGGGCGAATGGCGTGGTCGCTGCCAATCCATGCGAGGTCAGGCGTTCGCGGATGCGCTCCAGCCCGGCCACGCCCATGTAGAACGCCAGCGTCTGCCGGCCGCGCGCCAGTGAGGTCCAGTCGAGCGTGTCCAGATCCTCTTTTCCGTGCGCAGTGACGATGCGCAGCGATTGCGCATGTTCGCGATGGGTGAGCGGAATGCCGGCGTAGGCGCCACAGGCCACCGCTGCGGTGATGCCGGGCACGACTTCGTAATCGATGCCGTGCGTGCGCAGCGCTTGCAGTTCCTCGCCACCACGGCCGAACACGAAGGGATCGCCGCCCTTCAGCCGCACCACGCGTTTGCCGGTTTGCGCGAGTTTGACCAGCAAGGCGTTGATGTCGGCCTGCGAATGCCCGCCATCGCCGGCCAGCTTGCCGACGCTGATCCGCTCCGCATCGCGGCGCGCGAGTTGCAGGATCTCGTCGCTGACCAGACGGTCGTGCAGGATCACGTCGGCTTCGTTCAAGACGCGTAGCGCGCGCAGGGTGAGCAGGCCGGGATCGCCGGGACCGGCGCCGACCAGCGCGACCGAACCCGTCGTCGAATCCGTTTCGTGTTCGCGCAGCGCTGCATCGAACGCGCGTTCCGCTGCCAGATGCTGGCGCTTGCGCAGCAGTCCTTGCAACGGGCTGGACAGCAATTTGGCGAAACCGTGCCGGCGTGCGCCGATGTCGGGCCAGCGCGTACGGATGCGTTCGCGATGGCGTGTCAGCAGTTCGGCCAATGCACCAATGCTTTCATCGAAGCGGGTTTCCAGTTCCTCGCGCACCAGCCGCGCCAGCATCGGCGCGCCGCCGCCGCTGGAAATCGCGATCTGCAGCGGGCCACGTTCGACCCGCGCGGGCACGTGGAAGCGCGACAGTTCGGCATCGTCCACCGCATTGGCGAAGATGCGCCGCGCATCGGCGGCTTCGACCACCGCGCGATTGATCGTGGCCTCGTCGGTGGCAGCGATCACCAGCCAGGCGTCATCGAGCCAATGTGCCGCGAACGGGCCGTCGATGAATTCGATGCGCGCCTGCGTGTTCCATTCCGCCAGTGCGGGTTCCAGCGCGGGAGCGCCGACCACCACATCAGCACCGGCACTGAGCAGGGCTTCGACCTTGCGGCGCGCGACCGCGCCGCCGCCGACCACCAGCACGCGGCGGCCGCGCAGGTCGGCGAACAGGGGAAAAAGCTTGGGGGCGGCATCGGAGGACATGCGGTCACGCTAGGGTTCCGGCCGTGCGTCGAAAAATGGTGGCACTGCCTATGCTTATGCCCTGATGGCATAAAGTGCGTCTGGACAGGCGTGCAGCCTGTCGATATATTCATCGCTCAATACGTATATAGCGATAAATGATCGCTACCGCCATGACCCTGACCCAGCTGCGCTACCTCGTCGCCATCGCCGATTCCGGCCTGAACATCACCCAGGCGGCCGAGCGCGTGCATGCCACCCAGCCCGGGCTATCCAAGCAGCTCAAGCAGCTGGAGGACGAACTCGGCTTCCAGCTGTTCACCCGCAAGGGCCGCAGCCTGGAGAGCATCGCGCCGGCTGGCGTGCGGGTGATCGAGCATGCGCGCAAGGTGTTGGCAGAAGTGGCCAATATCCGCAGCTACGCGGCCAATGAACGCGGTGAGTACAGCGGCCGCCTGCTGCTGGCGACCACCCATACCCAGGCGCGCTACGTGCTGCCGCCCGCCATCGCCGCGATCAAACGCGAATTCCCGCAGGTCAGCGTGGATCTGCTCGCGGCGGGCGATTCGGAAGTGCTGGGGCGACTGGACGAGGCCGACCTGGCCCTGATCAGCACCGCCGGCAGCGTGCCGCAGGGTGGGCTGGCGATACCGCTGTTCCGCTGGCGGCGCGTGTTATTGGTGCAGAACGCGCATCCGCTGGTGGCCTTGCAGCGTGCACCGACGCTGGCCGAGCTGGCCCAGCACGCATTGATCAGTTACGAAAGTTCGACGCGCGCGGATTCCTCGCTGCAGCGCGCGTTCGCCGGTGCGGGGGTGACGCCGCAGATCGCGATGACCGCGCGTGATGCCAACCTGATCAAGACCTATGTGCGCGCCGGGCTCGGCACCGGCCTGCTGGCGGAAATGGCGATCGGCACCCGCGAAGATGCCGACCTGCGCATCATCAAGGCACCCGCGGAAATCCCGGAATGCATTACCTGGGCGGTGATCCCGCGTGGCCGCGTGCTGCGCGATTACGCGCTGAGCCTGTTGCACTGGCTGGCCCCGCAGCTCGACCGCCGCGACTTGCGGCGGGTGCTGGAAGGCAACCAGGAGTCGAACTGGCCGCAGCCGCCGGAATGGGCCGAATTGATCCAGTCGGCCGCGCTGTGAAAACCGCGGAGTGAAGCAGGTCGCGGCTCAGGCCGCGACGCTATTCGGGGTGTCGAAATGCAGCCCGCATTCGCGAGTCAGTCCGAAGAAGCGCGTCTTCGCCACGTCACCATCGCGCAGCGGTGCGGTCGTGTGCACGTCGCCCACCGAGACATAGCCCTGCTGCGACAGCGGGTGTTCCGGCAGATCGTGCTGCAGCGCGTACGAAGCGATATCCAGATCGTCCCAGTCGGCGATCGGGTGCAGCTTCCAGCGGCCGTCGCGCAGTTCCAGGAATTCGATATTGGCGCGGGTGACGGATTGCGCGCGGCGCAGCCCGGCGAACCAGCTGCGGATGCCGAGTTCCTTCATCGCGCGCTGCATCGGTTCCACCTTGCGCAGGTGGTTGTAGCGCTGCAGGCCGTCGCTGCCGTTTTCCCACAACTTGCCGAAGCGCGCTTCCATCCACGCGATGCCGATCTGCGGGCGGTATACCTTGAGGTTCAGGCCGAAGCGCTGGGTCAGTTCGTCGGCGTAGCGATAGGTTTCCGGGAACAGGTAGCCGGTATCGACCAGGATCACCGGGATGTCCGGCTTCGCCTGCGTGAGCAGGTGCAGCGATATCGCCGATTGCACGCCGAAGCTGGTGGACAGCGCATGCGGGCCGGCCAGGCTTTCGAACGCCCAGGCGATGCGTTCCTGCGCCGACATCCCGGCCAGCCAGCGGTTCAACGCGGACAGCGCCTGCGGCGATTCGGCAGCGGTGATGGGATCGGGCGGGCTCATGGAATCACCTCGATGGCGATGCCGGACTTCGGCGTAACGGGAGGGGGCGAAATGATGTTAGCGGCGACCAGGAAGTCGCCGAAATGTTGGTTCGTCATGCGCTCATGCGCATAGCGCGCGAACAGCGCGTCGAGTTCGGACAGGATCGTGGTTTCGTCGATGTTCTCGCGATGCAGCGTGTTCAAGCGCTGGCCGCGGTGGTCGGCGCCGAGCATCAGGTTGTAGCGGCCGGGCGCCTTGCCGACCAAGGCGATCTCGCCGAGGTAGGGCCGCGAGCAGCCGTTCGGGCAGCCGCTGATGCGCAGGTGGATTGGTGCATCGAGCAGGTCGTGCTTCGCCTGCAGCACTTCCACCTTGTCGAGCAGGTCGGGCAGATAGCGTTCGGCTTCGGCCATCGCCAATGCGCAAGTGGGCAGGGCCACGCAGGCGATGGCGTTCAGGCGCAGGCCGCTGGCGCGTGCGTGCGTGTCCAGCGCGTACTCGCGCACCAGTGCATCGATGCGTTCGCGCTGCCCGGCGGGAACGCCCGCGATGATCAAGTTCTGGTTGCAGGTCAGGCGGAACTCACCAACGTGCACCTTTGCGATTTCGCGCAGGCCGCTGAGTTGCGGCGCGGCTTCGGTGTCGGTGATGCGGCCCGCGGGAATGCGCAGAGTCAGGTGCGTGCGCCCGTCTTCGCCCTCGCTCCAGCCGAAGCGGTCACCGTTGTGGTCGAAACGGAACTCGCGCGCGGGTTGCAGCTTGAAGCCGGCGCGTTCCTCCATCTTCGCGACGACGACGTCGAGCCCCAGGTCATCGATGGTGTATTTGAATCGCGCATGCTTGCGTTCCTCCCGGTCGCCGAAATCACGCTGAACGGTGATCGCGGCTTCGGTGATCGCGAGCACCTGTTCCGGCGCGACGAAACCGATCACGTTGCCGATGCGCGGATAGGTCTTGGCATCGCCATGCGTCGCACCCATGCCGCCGCCAATGGCCACATTGAAGCCGGCAAGATGGCCACCGTCGTCGATGATGGCGATCAGCCCGAAGTCGTTGGCGAACACGTCCACGTCGTTCAGTGGCGGCACCGCCACCGCCATCTTGAACTTGCGCGGCAGGTACGCCTTGCCGTACAGCGGATCGGCTTCCTCGCCACTGTCGGCAAGCTTTTCTCCGTCCAGCCAGATCTCATGGTAGGCGCGCGTCTTCGGCAGGAACGCTTCGGATAGGCGTTGCGCCCAGTCGTGCACTTGCGCGTGCAGGCGCGATTGCAGCGGGTTGCTGCTGCCCAGCACATTGCGGTTGACGTCGCCGCAGGCGGAAATGGTGTCCAGCGCGGCGGCGTTGATGGCCTGCATGGTCGCCTTCAGTTCGCGCTTGATCACGCCGTGGAACTGGAAGGTCTGGCGGGTGGTGATGCGCAGCGAATGGTTCGTGTAGGTCGTCGCGATGGCGTCAAGTTGCAGCCACTGCTGCGGTGTGAAAACGCCACCCGGCGCGCGGATGCGGATCATGAACTGGTGCGCGGGTTCCAGTTTCTGCCGGCGGCGCTCGTCGCGGAGGTCGCGGTCGTCCTGCTGGTAGCTGCCGTGGAACTTGATCAGGCGCTGGTCTTCGAAACTCAGTGAACCGGTGATCGCATCGGCAAGGCCCGGCAGCAAGGTGCCACGCAGGTTGCGGCTGTCCAGTTTGATTTTTTCGACGGAAGGGTGGCTCATGGCGTGGCTCAATACACATCGCGTGCATAGCGGCCTTCGCGTTGCAGCGAAGACAGGTAATCGGAAGCGGCATCGGCCTCACCGCCGTTGTGCGCGGCGACGATGTCCAGCAGCGCGGCATGCACGTCCTTGCCCATCGCGATGGCGCCGCAGACATACAAGTGCGCGCCGTTCTGCAGCCAGTCGAAGACCTCGCGGCCGGCTTCGCGCAGGCGCTGCTGCACGTGGATCCGTTCGGCTTGGTCGCGCGAGAACGCAAGGTCGAGCCGGTGCAGTTCGCCCTTCTTCAGCGCGTCCTGCCATTCGGCCTGGTAGAGGAAGCCGGTGTTGAAATGGCGTGCGCCGAAGAACAGCCAGTTGCGGCCCGGTGCGCCGGTTTCCGCGCGTTCCTGCACGAAGCCGCGGAACGGTGCGATGCCGGTGCCGGGGCCGATCATCAGGATGTCGCGCGCGGCATCCGCCGGCACGCGGAAGCGCTCGTTCGGTTCGATGTAGACCGGGACGCTGTCGCCTTCCTCCAGCGTGGCGAGGAAACCGCTGGCCGCGCCGAAGTGGTCGAATCCGTGCGCGTGGTAGCGCAGCGCATCCACGGCCAGGTGCGCTTCCTCGCCCACGCGCTTGCGGCTGGACGCGATGGAATACAGGCGTTGTGCCTGCGGGCGCAGCGCAGCGACCAGTGTCTCCGCATCCCACTCCGCGGGCCAGCGGCGCAGCACGTCGATCAGTTGGTATGTATCGAACAGCGCGGCAAGTTCGGTCTTGCTGTCCGACTCAAGCAAGCTGGCAAGGTCGGCATGCGCACCGCGTTCGACCACGCGGGCTAGCAACGGGCGACCGATGCGGGTCAGTTCGCGCTTGTCGCGCAGCCACGTCGCAAGCGTGAAAGCTTCCTCACCATGCGCGACGTCGGCATCGCCATCCAGTCCCGTCGTGGCGAGCACCGCATCGACCAGCGCATCGGGATTGCGATGGCGGATGCCCAGCGCGTCGCCGGGTTCGTAGGCCAGACCGCTGCCTTGCAGCGACAGTTCAAGGTGGCGCACGTCCTTGTCGATGCCGCCGTACTTGCGGAAGCCGGTATTGCGGAACTCGCGCCCGGTGATGCGCTGGTTCGCCAGTACTTCGGCCGCAAATGGCTTGCCTTGCGACCACGTGGGTAGTGCATGCGGGCGCAGCGGAGTGACCGTGGCCAAGTGCGTGGCGGGCGCAGGCTTCAGCAACTCGCGGGCGTGGCCGAGCGCCTGTTCGCGCCACGGCACGGCGATGGTGTCGATGTCGAGGTCGGCCTCGCCGAGCGCCTGCACGCGGCTGCCGCCCAGTTCGGCCAGGCGTGTGTCCAGCTTGCGGGCGATGCCGCAGAACTCCGCGTAGCTGGTATCACCCAGCCCCAACACGGCGAACTTCAATTGCGGCAGCTTCGGCGCGCGCTTGCCCAGCAGGAATTCGGTGAAGCCGATGGCATCGTCCGGGGGATCGCCTTCGCCCTGGGTACTGATGACGAGATAGAGCAGCCGCTCGTTCGCCAGTTCGCGGGTGGGGTAGGCATCGGCGCGCAACAGGCGTGCTGGCAGGCCGGCGGTTTCCAGCGTGGCGTGCAGGGCTTCGGCGGCGCGTCGGGCGTTGCCGGTCTGGCTGCCGTAGAGCACGGTCGCGGGGGTGGCCGTGATGGCAGGAGTCGGCACGTAGGCCGGCGCTTGGAGCGAGCGCGCGAGTCCGGCCAGATAGCCGGAAGCCCAGAGCAGGCCGGTCGTGTCGGTGCTCGCGGCGAACTGCGCCAGCAGGGCGCTGTGTTCGCTGGAAAGCGGGGTGGGCAGGGCAAGCGCGGCGGTGGACATGGCGGCACGGGGAAGGAACCTGCATGCAGGCTAGGCCCGCACCGCTGCGTGGAGAAAGGAAGGCTGGTTATGCGCTTATGCAAGGGCCAGAACGACGACGCCCCGCGCGTGGCGGGGCGTCGGGTGCCGCATTCGGAAAGATCAGGCCTTCTTCTTGCGCACCGCTTCATACACGAACAACAGGACGATGGCGGAGATGATCGCGATCGCCCATTGCACCAGCGTGTTGCTGACGTTGAGCATGGTCGACAGCTGGCCGCCGATCACCGCACCGACGATGCCGAGCACGATGGTGAGGATCCAGCCCATCGGATCCGCGCCGGGCTTCAGGAAACGCGCCAGCACGCCGATGATCGCACCGCCGATGATGTAGCCGATGATTCCACTGAACATGAACCCCTCCCGGGTTGTTGTGGGTAACGCCGGGGCATCCTAGCAGCAGTTGCCGGTCCGTCGCGTTGCAGTGCAGCGTTAGCAGCAGCCGTGGTCGCCGTGCGCTTCGCCGCCGGCCACCGCGGCCACGCCGGCGGTCTCCCCGCGCTGGCTGGCCAGGTTGTGTTCGGCGATGACCCGCGCCACGCAGGCGGTCACGCCCTTGCCCATCGGGATGTGCAGGAACTCGTTGGGGCCGTGCGCGTTGGAATGCGGGCCCAGCACGCCGGTGATCATGAATTGCGCGCCGGGGAATTTTTCGCCCAGCATGCCCATGAACGGGATGGTGCCGCCTTCGCCCATGTACATCGCCGGCTTGCCGAAGAACTCCTGGCTGGACTGGTCGATGGCGTTTTCCAGCCACGGCGACAGTGCCGGTGCGTTCCAGCCGGTGCTGGCCTTCTCCAGCTTCAGGCTGACTTGCGCGCCGTTCGGCGGATCTTTCAGCAACACGTCCTGCAGCAGTTCGCCGCCGCGCTTGCCGTCCAGGGTCGGAGGCAGGCGCAGGCTGAGCTTGAGCGAGGTGTACGGGCGCAGCACGTTGCCGGCCGAGGCCAGTGGCGGAATGCCGTCTTCGCCGGTGATCGACAACGCCGGCCGCCAGGTGCGGTTGAGCACCAGTTCGGTGAGGTCACTGTTCATCGGGGTCATGCCCGGCAGGAACGGGAATTTGTCCCAGACCTCGGTGCCCAGTACGCCGGCCACCTTGGCTGCCTGCGCCTTACGTTCTTCGGGAATCTCGACATGCAGTTCATCGACCAGCACGCGGCCGGTCTTCTCGTCCTCCAGCCGCGACAGCAGTTGGCGGATGATGCGGAAGCTGGACGGCACGATGCCGGACGCATCGCCCGAGTGCACGCCTTCCTCCAGCACCTTCACCGTGAGGTTGCCGCCGGCCAGGCCGCGCAGCGAGGTGGTGCACCACAGCTGGTCGTAATTGCCGCAGCCCGAATCCAGGCAGACCACCAGCGAGGGCTTGCCGATGCGATCCGCAAGATGATCGACATAGGCGGGGAGGTCGTAGCTGCCGGATTCCTCGCAGGCTTCGATCAGCACCACGCAGCGCGCATGCGCCACGCCCTGCGCCTGCAGCGCCATGATCGCGGTCAGCGAGCCGAAGATCGCATAGCCGTCGTCCGCGCCGCCGCGGCCGTAAAGGCGGTCGCCTTCCAGCACCGGCACCCATGGGCCCTTGTCGTCGTCCCAGCCGGTCATCTCCGGCTGCTTGTCCAGGTGGCCGTACAGCAGCACGCAATCCTCGTCGCTGCCGCCGTTGGCGGCCGGGATGTCGAGGAAGATCAGTGGCGTGCGGCCTTCAAGCTGCACCACTTCCAGCTGCATGCCCGGGATGGACTGCGCGCGAGCCCAAGCTTCCATCAACGCCACCGCGCGGTCCATGTGGCCGTTCTTCACCCAGTCGGCGTCGAACATCGGCGACTTGTTGGGGATGCGGATGTACTCGACGAGCTGCGGGACGATCTCGCTGTCCCATTTGGCATCGACGAAGGCTTTGATCTTGCTGGCATCCATGGGGGTACGGCCTTGCGGGTGAAAACGCAATTCTACCGCCGGTGCGTGATGGCGGACTTCTCCTACCGACGGATGGGGGGAAGCTGGGGGCTGTCATGCGGCGGCGGCCGATACAGGCCAGGAAGGCGCGCCGGCAACCTGTGTCTACCGGATCGCAGCCTGCGGTCGCGGATCAAAACCACCCTCAGGAGCCTGCCATGAAGACCTTCAAGACCCTGTTCTCCTCGTTGATCCTTTCGCTGGCGCTGGCCGGCGCCGCCATCGCCGGCGAGACCGTCAACATCAACACTGCCGATGCCGCCACCATCGATCGCGTACTGGTCAACGTGGGTCCAGCCAAGGCCGATGCCATCGTCGCCTACCGCAAGGCCAACGGCGCGTTCCGCAGCGCCGAACAACTGGCCCTGGTCAAGGGCATTGGCCTGAAGACCGTGGAAAAGAACCGCGACCGCATCGCACTCGGCGGCGCACGTCCGGCTGCGGCGGGTGCCAAGGTCGCGGCCAAGCCGATCCCGAAGCAGGTTGCCCGCCGCTGATCGGCAGGCATCACGGCGATACACTGCGGCGATGGATCGATCATCGCCGCAGTCGTCGTTTGTCCTGCGCGCCAGCGGCTATGCGCGCATGCGCTGGAAGAACGGCGCCGGCTGGACATCGGAAATCCTTAAAGTCCACGGCAGCGGCGAGCGCGACACCAATGACTGGCTGTGGCGCCTGTCGATCGCCGAGATCGATGCCGACGCGCCGTTCTCCGCCTTTCCCGGCGTGGAACGCGAACTGGTGTTGTTGAGCGGCAACGGCCTGCGCCTGCGTTTCGACGATGGCGAAACCCACGAACTGTTGCCGCCGCACGACAAGCTGCGCTTCGCCGGCGAACGCACGGCCTTCGGCGAATTGCTCGATGGGCCCACCCGCGACTTCAACCTGATGTGGAAGCGCGATGCGGTCGACGCACAGCTATGGCATCGGCCGCTGGTGGGGACGATGGTGCTGTTCGTCGAGCCCGGCGACACTTGGGCCGTGCACATGCTGGCCGGTCACGCGCGCTTTGCGGATGGCTCCGAACTTGGCGAGATCGCGATCGGCGACACCGCCGTGCTGGAGGCCGGAAACGCGCGCCGCCGTCACGTATTGGACGGCGGCGGCGAGGTGTTGCTGATTCGCGTCATCCCACGAGGAGCTTGAACGCTTGGGGTTCTAGAGCAATGCCAGCCCGACCACGGCGCAGAAGACCAGGGTCGATAACCCCATCACGCTGAGCAGCATCTCCTTCGCGCTGCGGCCGCGCGCCCACATCCAGATTCCGGACAGGCCGAGCAGGATCATGCCGATCGCGAAACTGTCGGCCAGCAGGATCCACCAGCCGCCACCGCCCACCGCCTTGTGCAGGCGGTTCAACGCGGCCAGCGTGCTGTGACTGCTGCGCTTGAGGTCGGCGGTGTCGCTGCCCGGCGCGTATTCCAGCGACCAGGAGTCGCTGGCGGTGCCGCCGCTGAGGGTCCACTTCGGCGGTTGCTTGGCATCGCCACCGCGGCCGCCCGGTGCGCCCTTGCGGATCACCTGCGCATCGAGCTGCTGGGCATCGCGCAGCCACAGCGAGAGCTGCTCGGGGGTGGTGCGCACTTCGGCGGGGATGGCCAGCGAGGTCTTGCCGATCTCATTGCTGTCGCCCTGTGGCCACGCACCATCGCCGAAGCGGTGGTTCATCACCAGTCCGGTGATGCCGTACAGGATCGCGGCAAGCGCGCCCCAGGCACCGATCCACAGGTGGAACTGACGGATCCAGCGATAGGTGGTGGCGGAGCGGCGTGCGGCGGAAGCGGTCTGCATCGTGGCCTCAGAAACGGTAGTTAAGGCTGACCCAGGCGCTGCGCGGTGCGCCGGGGCTGATGTTGTTGTTGCTGTGGGCGCTGGCGAAGTAACGCTTGTCGCCCAGGTTCTCGATATTGACCTGCAACTGCATCGCCGGGTTGAGTGTCCAGTACACGGCGGCGTCGAAGCGGGTGAACGCAGGCAGGGTCACGGCATTGTCCACGTTGGCGAAGATCGCGCCGCGATGGATGATGCCCAGGCCAACGCCAACCGTCTGGTTGAAATCGTAACGGTTCCACAGCGAAGCCGAATGCTTCGGCAACTGGGCCAGTCGGTTGCCGGCCACCGTGCTCGACGACTGCGTGGTGGTGATTTCGCCGGTCTGGTAGGCATAGCCACCCATCAGCTGCCAAGCCTCGGTGATGCGCCCGGCAACACCCAGTTCAACGCCCTTGGCGGTCTGGCCGTCGACCAGGATCATGCGGGTGGCATCGGCCGGATCGGTGACCGCCACGTTGCCGCGATCCAGCTGGTATACGGCGATGCTCGCCTGCAGCTCGGGGCGGATATCCCACTTCGCGCCGATCTCGCGATTGCGGAAGGTTTCCGGGTCCAGCGCGGCATTGCTGGCGCTGAGCGAGGCAAGCTGGTCGCCGGCACGCGGCTGGTAGGCCTTGCTGTAGCTGGCGTACAGCGAGACATCGTCGATCGGCTTGAACACCAGCCCGGCGCGCGGGGAGAGCAGGCCATCGTCGCTGCGGAAGTCCGTGCCGTTGCGGTTGTTGTGCAGATCCACGCGGAAATCGTCGTAGCGCAATCCAAGGATCGCCTGCCAGCGCGGCGAGAGCTCGATCTGGTCCTGCAGGTAGACCGCCGCGACCTTCGCCACGCCGTGGTTGCTTGCATCAGTCGCGCTGGGACGGAATTCAACTGGCGTGGTAGTGGTTGGATTCGCCAGCGGCACGTTGACGCTGGTGGTGGTGCTGCCGGGCGCGCCGAAGTAGCCGGTCATGCGCAGGTTGTCGGTTTCCTGGCGGCCGAACTCGGCGCCGGCCAACACGGTGTGTTGCATGCCGCCGGCAGTCGTCTTCCACACCAGGTCGGTCTGGTTGAACAGGTTCTTGCGCGTGGTGACGTTGTTGTAAGCGGCGATCGACACCGTTTGCGCGGTGGCGTTGACCGCGCCCGGGAACACGTTCTGGTAGAACTTGTCGTAATCCGCCCAGCGCAGGTGGTTGCGCAGCTGCAGGCCGTTGCCGAAGTCGTGTTCGAGCACCGCATCGAACGCATCCACGGTCGCCTCGACCGGGCTCTGCGCGGCGTTGCCGAAGAAGGTGGACGGATCGACATCGAGCGGACGCCCGTTGAGCGAGGGCACGCCGCGATCGGCCACGCGCTCGTCGTGGAAACGCTCGTAGGACAGGTTGAGGCGGGTGTTGGCGCCCAGGTCCGTGCCGAAGGTCGGGTTGATGCCGTAGCGCTTCAGTTCGAAGCCGTCGCGGAAGCTTTCGGAATCTTCGTAGAGGGCATTGACGCGGAAGCCGGCGTTGTTGCCGCCATCGCCGATGCCGGTGCCGAAATCCAGGGTGCCGCGCTTGCGGCTGTCCGAGCCGAACTGCACGCTGCCGCTGCGGTGGCTCGCGCCATCGGCTTGGCGGGTGACGCGATTGATCACGCCGCCGGTGCCGCCGCGACCGAAGATCATCGCGTTCGGGCCCTTCAGCGCCTCGACGCGCTCCACGTTGTAAGTGTCGCGGATGTACTGAACGTCGTCGCGCACGCCATCGACGAAGAAATCGCCGGTGGTGCTGTTGCCGCGCATCACCGGGGTGTCGCGGTTGCCTTCACCCTGGGCGACGCCGACACCGGGCATGTAGCGCAAGGTATCGGTCAGGCCGGTCATGGCCTGGTCCGCGATCAGCTTGTCGGTCACCACGGTCACCGCCTGCGGCACGTCCAGCAGCGGGGTATCGGTCTTGGTAGCGCTGCGGGTCTTGCGCGCGCTGTAGTCGGGCAGGTAGCGCTGGCCGACCACGGTGACGCCGTCCAGGTTCTTGGCCTGGTCTTTCGCCGCCTCGCCGTCGTCGGCGGCGAATGCGGGCGTGGAGAGCGCGACCAGCAGCGCAATGGTCAGGGGGGATTGCGCCAGGACGCGCGGGGTGGGGAGGGCAGAGTGCATTGGATCCTCATCGACAGGGCACGCGGCGCTTGTTGGCCGCTTCAGGTAGCCATGTTAATGAGAACTATTCGCAAACGCAATCGATTCTCGAGAGAGAATCACTCTCGGTCGTCGCGGGTCCAGATGCCGGTGTCGTTGATCTTGACCGGGAACTTCGCGACCGGCTCATAGGCGGGTGCACACAGGGCGCGGCCATCGCGCACGTCGAAACGCGCGCCGTGCAGCACACATTCGATGCTGGCGGTCGCCGGGTCGAACGTACCGGCGGAAAGCTCGAAGTCCTCGTGGGAGCATCGATCCTCCAGCGCGTAAATCTCGCCGTCGTAATTGAACACGGCGATGGCGGTATCGCCGTCCCAGGCGGTAGTCATTTCGCCGGGCAGCAGTTGCGACGTCGCGCAGACGAACACCCATTCACCCATGGTGCAATTCCTTTTCCAACACTTCGAAGCGCAGGTCGTCGCGCGTGGGCAGGCCGAAGCGCGCGTCTCCGTAAGGGAATGGCTTGGTGATGCCGGTGCGCCGGTAGCCGCGGCGCTCATAGAAGGCGATCAGCTCGTCGCGGATATCGATCACTGTCATCCGCATCGCCGGCAGCTGCCATTCGTCGCGGGCGATGCGTTCGCATTCGGCCAGCACGTGCTTGCCAATGCCGCCGCCTTGCAAATCCGGCTTGACCGAGAACATGCCGAAATAACCGGCGCCGTCTTCTTCCGCGACATGTGCGCAGGCGAGCAGTTGCCCATCGCGTTCGGCCAGCACGATGCGGCTGTGCTCGCGTTCGAGGCAGGCGATCACGTCGTCGGCGCCGGTGCGGCGGCCGTCGAGGAAATCGGCTTCGGTGGTCCAGCCCTGTCTGCTGACATCGCCGCGATAGGCGGATTCGACCAGTGCCACGATGGCATCGATATCCGCCGCGTTGGCGGCGCGGAACTGCAGTGCTTGGTTCATGCGAGCAACGTCCTCACCTTGCGTAGCGCAGCCACGAAGGCATCGACTTCCTCGTGCGTGTTGTAGAACGCGAACGAGGCGCGGCAGGTCGCCGGCACGCCGTAGAACTGCATCAGCGGATGCGCACAATGATGGCCGGAGCGCACCGCCACGCCTTCCAGATCAAGCAGGGTGGCGAGGTCATGCGCATGCGCGCCATCGACCAGGAAGCTGATCACCGCCGCCTTGTGCGGGGCGGTGCCGATGATGCGCAGGCCGTCGATCTTCAGCAGTTCTTCGGTGGCGTGCCGCAACAGTTCGGTTTCGCGCGCGGCGATCTGCGGCATGCCGATGCCGCGCAGGTAATCCGTTGCCGTGCCCAGCCCGACATGGCCGGCGATGTTCGGCGTACCGGCTTCGAAGCGATGCGGCGGATCGTTGAAGATCGTGCCGGTGAAGCGCACTTCCTTGATCATCTCGCCGCCGCCCAGGAACGGCGGCATCGCCTGCAGGTGCTCGCGCCGCGCCCACAGCGCGCCGGTGCCGGTCGGTCCGCACATCTTGTGGCCGGTGACCGCGTAGAAATCGCAGCCCAGCGACGGGATGTCCAGTTGCAGGTGCGGCGCGGCCTGCGAGCCATCGACCACGCTGACGATGCCGCGCTTGCGCGCTTCACGGCAGATTTCGGCGATCGGGTTGATCGTGCCCAGCACGTTGCTGACATGGGTGATGCCGAGCAGTTTCACTTCCGGCGTCATCGCTGCGCGCAGCGCGTCCATGTCCAGCGTGCCGTCTTCGTGGATCTCGGCGACCTTGATCACCGCGCCGCTGCGCTGGGCGACCAACTGCCAGGGCACGATGTTGGCGTGGTGCTCCATCCGCGAGAGCAGGATCGCGTCGCCCGGCTTGAGCTGCGGCAGTGCCCACGAATACGCCACCAGGTTGATCGCGAAGGTGGTGCCGCTGCACAGCACCAGTTCGTCGTGATGCACGCCCAGGAACTGCGCGAGTTTTCGGCGCGATGCCTCGTAGGCTTCGGTGGCCTCGCTGCCCAGCGCATGCACGGCGCGGCTGACGTTGGCGTTGTGCTGGCGATAGAAATCGTCCACCGCCGCGATCACCGCTTCCGGCTTCTGGCTGGTATTGGCCGAATCCAGGTAGATCAGCGGCTTGCCGTGGACTTCGCGGCGCAACAGTGGAAAGTCGGCACGCACCGCGCTCCAGTCGATGGCAGCCTGGCTCATGCGCCCAGCCTCGCCAGTGCGCGATCCAGCGCCGCATCGCACAGCGTGCGGGTCGCATCGTCGTCGATGCCGGCGACCACTTCGCGGCAGAACGCCGCGGTCAGCAGGCGTCGCGCATCCGCTTCGGTCAGCCCGCGCGAACGCAGGTAGAACAGCGCGGTCGGGTCGAGCTGGCCGACGGTCGCGCCATGCGCGGCCTTCACTTCGTCGGCATGGATCTCCAGCACCGGCTGGGTGTCGATTTCGGCGTCGCTCGACAGCAACAGGTTCTTGTTCGAGAGATTCGCTTCGCTGCCGTCGGCGCCGGCGGCAATCGTGATGCCGCCATGGAACACCGCCTTGCCGCGTTGGCCGGCAAGACCACGCCAGGTCAAAGAGCACGACGTGTCACGGGCGAGGTGATCGATACCGAGGCGGGTATCGACATGCCGGCGGCCATCGGCCAGCAGCACGCCGTCGGCGCGCAGCGTGGCGCCTTCGCCTTCGAGGCGGACATTCAATTCATGTCGCGACAGCGCTGCGCCGAGTTCGAGGTCGACGCGCTCGTACACGGCCTCGCGGGCCAGCACTGCATCGGTGCGCGCGAACTGGGTGGCGCGTGCTGCCTCGTCCTGCAGGCGTACATGGCGCAGGCGTGCGCCTGCGGCGACATGCACATGGGCGATGCCGTTGCCGAGGTGGGCGTGTTCGCCGGCGGCGAGGTGGTGTTCGACCACGGTCGCGTTCGCGCCGCGACGCAGTTCGATGAACTGGCGCAGGTGCCAGGCGGCATCAGGCGCGGCTGCGCCGACGAAGACCAGGTGAATCGGCGCGACAACCTGCACGCCATCCTCGATCCGCAGTACCGCGCCCTCGCGGGCGAGGGCGGCATTGAGGCGCGCGAAGGGTTCATCGCTGCGCTCGTAGCGGCGCTGCAGGAAGTTGGTGGCGCGGGTTTCGCCTTCGACCAGCAACTGCGAAAGCGGCTGCAGCGAGACTCCCTCGGGCAAATCGTGCAGCGCGCTCAGCGCGGCATCGAAACGGCCATTGACGAAGACGATTCGCGGTGACGGAATCGCGGCCAGCACTTCGGGGTCAATCGTGGTGGCTTCGGCTGTCGCGAAACTGCGCCGCTCAAGCGCACGTAGCGGCGTGTACTTCCACGCTTCCGCGCGTGCATGCGGCAGGCCGTCGCGCAGCAACGCGTCCAGCATGTCGCGTCGTTCGGCATCGCCATCGAATGGCGCCGCCAGCGAGTCGAGCAATGCGCTCATCAGGCGATCGCTTCGGGCGCGACCCGATCCTTGAGCCAGGCATACCCGTGCGCTTCCAGCTCGAGCGCCAGTTCCGGGCCGCCGCTTTCGACGATGCGACCATCGGCCAGCACGTGCACGAAATCCGGCTGGATGTAATCGAGCAGGCGCTGGTAGTGGGTGATGACCAGGAAGCTGCGCCCGGCATCGCGCAGCGCGTTGACGCCGTCGGCGACCGACTTCAGTGCATCGATGTCGAGGCCGGAATCGGTTTCGTCGAGGATCGCCAGCTTCGGCTCGAGCAGGGCGAGCTGGAAGATCTCGTTGCGCTTCTTCTCGCCGCCGGAAAACCCTTCATTCACGCCGCGATGCAGCAGTTCGTCCTTCAGGTGCAGCACGGCGAGTTTCTCGCGCACGCGCTTGAGGAACTGCATCGAATCCAGTTCCGGCTCACCGCGTGCCTTGCGTTGCGCATTGAGCGCGGTGCGCAGGAAGTAGGTGTTGTTCACGCCCGGGATTTCCACCGGGTACTGGAAGGCCAGGAACACGCCGGCAGCGGCACGTTGTTCGGGCTCCAATGCCAGCAAGTCGAGTCCTTCGAATTCGACCGAGCCTTCGGTGACCTCATAGCCGTCACGCCCGGCCAGGATGTTGCCCAGGGTGGATTTGCCGGCGCCGTTGGGGCCCATGATGGCGTGCACTTCGCCGGACTTCACGTCCAGAGAAAGGCCCTTGAGGATTTCGCGACCGGCGACGGTGGCGTGGAGGTTGTCGATCTTCAACATTGATGCGTTTTCCATGATGCGGCGCCGTCAGCCGACGGAGCCTTCAAGCGAGACATCCAGCAATTTCTTGGCTTCCACCGCGAATTCCATCGGCAGTTCGCGGAACACCGACTTGCAGAAACCGTCCACGATCAGCGAAACCGCGTCTTCCTGGCCGATGCCGCGCGAACGGCAATAGAACAGCTGGTCGTCGCTGATCTTGCTGGTGGTGGCTTCGTGCTCGACGGTGGCGCTGGGGTTCTTCACCTCGATGTAGGGGAAGGTATGCGCGCCGCATTTCTTGCCGATCAGCAGCGAGTCGCATTGAGTGTGGTTGCGCGCGCCTTCGGCGCTTGCGGCCACTTTCACCAGCCCGCGATAGCTGTTCTGGCCATGGCCGGCGCTGATGCCCTTGCTCACGATCTTGCTCTTGGTGCGCTTGCCGACGTGGATCATCTTGGTGCCGGTATCGGCCTGCTGGCGGTGGTGGGTGAGCGCCACGCTGTGGAATTCGCCCACGCTGTCGTCGCCCAGCAGCACGCAGCTCGGGTATTTCCAGGTGATCGCCGAACCGGTTTCCACCTGCGTCCAGGTCACCTTGCTGCGCGCGCCACGGCATTCGGCGCGCTTGGTGACGAAGTTGTAGATACCGCCCACGCCGTTCTCGTCACCGGGGTACCAGTTCTGTACGGTCGAATACTTGATCTCGGCATCGTCCAGCGCGACCAGCTCCACCACAGCGGCATGCAGCTGGTTCTCGTCGCGCATCGGCGCGGTGCAGCCCTCGAGGTACGACACGTAGGCCGATTCCTCGCACACGATCAGGGTGCGTTCGAACTGGCCGGTATGGCCGGCATTGATGCGGAAGTAGGTGCTCAGTTCCATCGGGCAACGCACGCCCTTGGGGATGAACACGAAACTGCCGTCGGAAAACACCGCCGAATTCAACGCGGCGAAATAGTTGTCGCCGGTCGGCACCACGGTGCCCAGGTATTTCTGCACCAGTTCGGGATGCTCGCGCACGGCTTCCGACATCGAGCAGAAGATCACGCCCTTTTCGGCGAGTTCCTTGCGATAGGTCGTTCCCACGCTGACCGAATCGAACACTGCATCCACTGCCACGCCGGCCAGCTTGGCACGTTCGTGCAGCGGCACGCCGAGCTTGTCGTAGGTGTCCAGCAATTCCTGCGGCACTTCATCGAGCGAGGCGTACTTGGCCTTCGGCGCGCTGTAGTAACTCAGCGTCTGCAGGTCGATCGGGCCGATCTTCAGCTTCGCCCAATCCGGCATCGGCATGGTCAGGAAGTGCCGGTAGGCGGCCAGCCGCCAGTCGGTCATCCATTCCGGCTCGTCCTTCTTCGCCGACAGCGCGCGGATGATGTCCTCGGACAGTCCGGGCGGCAGCGAATCGGATTCGATCTCGGTGATGAAGCCGGCCTCGTACTTGCGGCCGAGCTGGGCGTGGATTTGCTCGTTTTGAATCGGTGCGTTCTGTTGTTCGCTCATGGCTGCGTCCTCACGCATTCGCCAGCTGCACGGGAATGCCTTTGCGCGGTGCGGGCGGCAGCGGACCCAGCATCTGCGCCAGGGAGACGCCGCGCAGCGCGTCGGCGACCACGTCGTTGATCCGCCGCCAGTTGGCGCGGACACCACAGGAATCCTCGATGCCGCATTGGCCGGCATGCACGCTGCATTCGGTCATGCCCAGCGGGCCTTCCATCGCTTCGACGATCTCGACCAGCGAAATCTCGGCGGCGTCGCGCGCCAGCCGGTAGCCGCCGTTGGCACCGCGGAAGCCGTCCACCAGGCCGGCCTGGGCCAGCGGTTTCAACACCTTGGCCACGGTGGGCACTTCCAGTCCGGCCAGTTCGGCCAGATCGGGGGCGCTGAGCACATCGCCCGGGCGCGCGGCGAGCGCGGTCAGGACGACGGTGGCGTAGTCGGTGAGTTTGGTGACGCGGAGCATGGCTTGCGATGGCTGGCCAGGAGGAAAGGATTAAAACGTACCGGAATTGTACGATTTAAGGCGGTCGCAGCCAAGCAAGGCCGGCATCAATCTGCCAAACGGTCGATCCAGGCCGTCACGGCGCGGGTATGGGCCGATGGTGCGCCGAGGCTGCTGTTGACCTCGCCATGGCTGAGGTCTTCCGGCAGCACTTGCATCGGCACGCCCAGGTTGCGCGCCTTGTCCGCCAGCGTGCGGCCCTGCGGGCAGGAATCCGACCGCTGGCTGGAACAGACGATCAGCATCGGCAGGCTACGCCGGGTCAACTGGTCGTAGGGGGAGGCGGCGGCCCAGAATCGTGGATCGGTGCCGAATGCGTTGCGATAGAGTTCCGGCAGCCTCGGTTTGTCCATCAGCTCCGGCACATTCATGGCCGCGCTGTCCAGCGAGACTACGCCCAGCGGACGCGATGCGCCGGCTTGCAGCAGCAACGATGGTGACGCGCCGAGCAGGGCGACCAGGTGCGCGCCAGCCGAGTGCCCCATCAACACCAGCCGCTGCGGGTCTGCGCGCCACTGTCGCGCGCGCTTCTGCACGGATGCCACGGCGGCCGCGACATCGTGCGCCTGCTGCAGCGGATCGGCATCCGGCAACAGGCGGTAGTCGACCGACACGAACACGTAGCCCTTCGCCAGCCAGTGCGCAGCCTTCCCGCCCACCACGCCCGGACTGGCCTTGTCGCCGCGGCGCCACCCGCCGCCATGCACCATCAACAGGATCGGCGCGCCCGGTTTCGCGTTCGTGGGCAGGTAGACGTCGTAGCGTTGCTCGGGGTGCGTGCCGTAGGCGATGTCGTGCTCGACGCGGGTGCCGGCGGGCAATGCCGTGGTCGCGCGTGCTTCGCGGCGTTGTTCAAGCAATTGACGCAAGCGCTGCTGCGCATGGCCGGGGGTCGAGAGCGTGGCGAACGCCACGAGGGCGGCGATCGCGATGGTCGGCAGGCGCATGTCGGGACTCCGTCGGGCTTGTCGAGTCAACGTGCCGATCAGGCCGGGGTTGACCGATGACGAAGTGCCGCTTCAGGTAACTGCATGGCGCGCGGCGCTCCGGCTCGGCACAATGGCGGCCCCGCCGTGCAACGCAAGCCCATGCCGAAGAAGATCGAGACCCGCAAATCCGCCATCCACGGCAACGGCATGTTCGCCATCGCCCCGATCAAGAAAGGCGAGCGCCTGATCGAATACAAGGGCCGCCGCCGCACCCACGAAGAAGTGGACGAGGGCGAGAGCGGCGATGTCGACAGCGGCCATACCTTCCTGTTCACCCTCAATGACGAGTGGGTGATCGATGCGAATTTCGAAGGCAACGATGCGCGCTGGATCAACCACAGCTGCGATCCGAACTGCGAGGCGATCCTCGACGAGAACGAGGACGACCCGAAGCAGTCGCGGGTGTTCATCGAATCGATCCGCGCGATCAAGCCGGGCGAAGAGCTGACCTACGATTACGGCATCACCCTGGCCGAGCGCCATACCCCGCGCTTGAAGAAGATATGGGCCTGCCGTTGTGGCGCGAAGAACTGCACCGGGACGATGTTGCGGCCGAAGCGCTAACGCGGGTTCGTGCTGGTTCCGGCCAGCATCAAGGGCCGGGATGCCGGATCCCTGTCGAAGGTTTACATGACTTGTGCCAGTCGGTAACGGTTAACGGAATCGTTACCGTACACGTCATCGCAGCAATGGCTGCCCTTCGACGACGCCCATGCGCCTGTCCCCGAAATTCTCGTTGTTGACCCTTGCCGTCCTGTCCGCCTTGTCGGTGCCCGCGTTCGCGCAGGTGAAGGTGGATGGCGTGATCGATCCCGCCGAATGGCAGGGCGCGCGCCACGTCACCGATTTCAGGATGGTGCAGCCGTTTACCCAGGCGGCGAGCCGCCACCCGACCGAAGCCTGGATCCTGGCCACGCCGGATGGCCTGGCGGTGGCGTTCCGCAACACCAAGCTCGCCGGTGTCGAAACCCCGCGCCAACGCAGTGCGCGCGACCAGGACGTGGCGATCGATCGCGTCAACCTGATGCTGGATTTCGATGGCGATGGCCGCAGCGGCTACGACTTCACCCTGAGCGCCAGCGATGGCGTGCAGGACTCCACCATCACCAGCGGCGGCAACTTCAGCACCGATTGGGATGGCAGCTGGCAGCACGCGGTGGTCGATGGCGAGGGCGAATGGACGGCCGAGCTGCTGATCCCCTGGCATACCGCGCCGATGAAGAAAGCCGCTGGCGACAAGCGCACGGTGGCGGTGTACCTGGATCGCGTGATCGGCAGCATCAACGAGCGCATGGCCTGGCCGGCGGTGAGCTTCGAGCGGCCGCAGTTCCTCAACCAGTTCGAGAAGATCGAGATCCCGGCGTATTCGCAATCGCTGCTGGCAGTCACGCCCTACGTGGTGGGCCTGCACGACCTGGTGGCGAAGGACAACAGCTTCGATGCCGGCGCCGACGTGTTCTGGAAGCCGAACAGCCAGTTCCAGCTCAGCGCGACCATCAATCCCGACTTCGGCCAGGTCGAAAGCGATTCGCTGGTGGTGAATTTCAGTGCGCAGGAAAGCTTCTTCGGCGACAAGCGCCCGTTCTTCACCGAGAACCAGGGCTTCTTCGACTTCGGCATGTTGCTGGACAACAGCCAGCTGCTGTACACCCGCCGCGTCGGTGCTATGGCGGACGACGGCAGCGGCGCGGGCGACATCCTGGGCGCGGCCAAATTCAACGGCAGTATCGGCGGTACCCAATACGGCGCGTTTCTCGCCGACGAACGCGGCGATGCCGGTCGTCGTTTCAGCGCGTTGCGCCTGCAGCGTTCGTTCGGTACGCAGAACCTGGGGGTGATGCTGACCAATGTGGATCGCCCCTTCCTGGATCGCAGCGCGACCGTGCTGGGCTTCGACCATCGCTGGCAGCCCGACCCAAGTTTGACCGTGTCCAGCACATTGGTTGGCAGCGATGTGGACGTGGCCGGCCAACACACCCGCGATTTCGGTTTCACCAGCATCGCGCAGAAGACCCTGGACAAGGGCTGGACGCTGACCGGTCTGCTGATCCATTACGGCGAGGATTTCCAGATCAACGATGCCGGTTATCTGGGCCGTAATGACCTCAACTACGGTCAGTTCGAAGTGGGCAAGCGCATCACTGCACTCCCCGAAGGTTCTGCGTATTCCTCGCACAACATCCGCTCGCGCATCGAAGGCCTGCAGAACAACGATGGCCTGTGGCTGCAGCGGCAGTTCCGCTTCTACGTCAACAGCCAACGCAAGGACGGTGGTTTCCTGGGCTGGAATTTCCAGCTGCGCACCGCCGCGTACGACGACGAAATCACTCGCGGCCACAACCCGATGCATGTGCGCAACGGCGGCAGCGCCTACATCGAGCGCAACCTGCCGCGGATCGGCAACTGGAAATTCGGGGCGGATGCCAGCATCGGCGTGGCCGGTGGCCTGCGCGAGGACACGCCGTACTCGTGGAGCGTGTCGGCCAACGGCACCTACTACATCAGCGATGCGCTCAACATCGAACTGTGGGTCGGGCACGTGATGGATCAGGAGATGCTGATCTGGCAGGGCGGCGACCTGGGACCTGGCTACGAGAACGTGGTCGCCGGTTTCCACATGAACCGCTATGACATGAGCGCCAGCCTGAACTGGAACATCGGCACGAAACAGGAACTGCGGGTGAAGCTGGAGGCGTTGGGCTTCGATGCCGCTGATCCGACCGCATGGCGAATCCGCGCGGATGGCCGCGGCCTGCGCAGCAATGATCCGGTGCAAGGATTCAGCCTGCGCAACATGGGCTTCCAGGTGCGCTATCGCTACGAACTGGCACCGTTGTCGAACCTGTACGTGGTGTACGGCCGCGGCGGCTTCGGTTACGACGCTTTCGCCGATGGTGCGTTCAATCAGTTCAACAATGCCTTCAGCCTGCGCAACGACGAGCAGCTGGTGGTCAAGTTGGCCTACCGCTTCGAACTGTAGTGGTCATTCGTCGCCGTCGTTGGGCCAGCTGATGCCGAGCTCGGCGACGACCAAATCCTTGCCGATACCGGGCCACTTGCCATCGTCGCTGCGGAAAACGGTGTCGCCCGATGGCAAGGCGGCATCCCCTGCGCCTGCGCGCGCCGACAGGGTGACCCGGTGAAACAGCGGGTTGTCGACGGCGTTCGCGAGTTTGCCGCCATGCCAGTCCTGCACAGTGCCGCCGTAGTCCCAGTCCAGTCCGTAGAAGCTGACGGGTGCGTCGTTGAGCGCCGCCAGCTCCGCCAGCGTCATCCCCGTGCGCAGGCCCGATGCGTCATGCCAGAGCGAATCGGCGGAGGCCACGCGCAATTCGCGGATCGGCGCGTCGGGATCGTTCGCGTCCAGCACCAGTTCCAGCCGCTTGCGTGGATCGTCCGGGAATACGACCAGCGCGGGATAGCTGCCGATGCCTTCGGCACCATCGAAGGTTTCCTCGCGCATATTCGCCTTGCCGAAACGCGTCTCAAGTTGCAGTCGCGTAGTCAGCGGCCCGATGTCGCCGGGTAGCAGCCAGGTTTCTGCTGGGGTGGCGGGGACTTCAATCGGCGTCGGCGATGCTGCCGGCGGTGGTACGGGGCTCGATGTCGTGTCGTCATGCTTCGCCGCCGTTGACGGCGACTGCGGCGTCGGTGTGCAGGCGCCAAGCGCGGCGGCCAGTCCAACGGCCAGCACCCACCGATTCATTGCACGATGGCGCGCAGGTCGGCCGACGCGATGTGCCAGCTCTGTTGCGCTGGTGTGGCGCCGTCGACCACGCTGCGGCGAAGGGTGTAAGTGCCGGCGTAGCGGCGCAGGCTGCCGTCGGCCTGGCGGGTCTCCAACGTGAGCGGAATCTCGATATAGCGCGAGCCGGCGGCGCCTTCGATACGGCCGGGCGTGCCCAGCTCCATCGATACGCCGCTCGTGGCGGAGAAGCCGGCCGCGAACTGTTGCGGTGTTTGTCCGCTGGCGCGCCCACCGTCGCCCCAGAGCGCATAGGCGGTGGCAAGATCGCGTGCGTTGATCGCCGCGTAATAGTTTCGCAGCACGGACATCGCTTGTTGCGCGTCGTCGGCTTGGTCGATTGGCGCGGTGGCATCGCTGTTTTCTATCGGTGACTCGTTCGTTGCCGGGGGTTGTTCGGCAACAGGTACCTGTGCGGAATCGGCGGCGGGATGGGCAACCGCCACACCCGGGTTCGGCATGCCGGTCACCGAGCCACTGGCGGCGGCGGGTTTCGGCAGGCCATCTTCGCCCGATGCGCCGCCGGCAGCGGACTTGTCGCCGCCGCAGGCGGCAAGCAGGCAGCAGCAAAGCAGGAATGCGGAACGGTATGCGCGCATGGTCAATCCAGTTGCAGGGTGATGATGCCGCTGTCGATGTTCACCCGCTCGATCCGGCGCGAGGCGATGCGGCCGAAGGTGGTGTCGTCGAGGCGATAGACCGGTTCTTCGCGCGCATAGTCCAGCAGCCAGCTGTTGAGCATGGAACGCGCGGAATCGTTCATCACCCCACCGAGTGCGGGCACGTCGACCGACACGATCTCGGGATTGTCCAGGTGCAGGCCGCGGGTGCCGGCATCGAAGCGCAACCCGCTTTCCAGCGCGAAATGCCCGGATGGACTGCGTGCAGTGTTGCCCATGCCGGCCAAGCCGATGTCGAAATCCAGTTTCAGCCGGCCGCCACCGGGCAGGCTGAGGCGTGGATTGAGTAGGCTGACGCTGACCAGTCCGCCAAGCTTCCTGTAGTCGCGCGGGAACTTGCGATCCAGCTGCGATTGCAGCTGCGGCGCGGTGAAACTGATGTCGCGGCCGAACAGGGCCGCCGCGCCATCCAGCGTGGAGCACGCCGCGACCAGCAGCGTGGCGGCGGCAAGGACGAAGATCGCGGCAATTCGGCGCATGACGGCATCCATCCGGAAACTGCGCGCACATTAACCCGTCGCGATGAATCCCGCATGGCTGCATGGGCGATGTTCAGCGTGCCGGGGCATCGTGAAGGCGAGGGTATGGATTCGTCGCGCCGCGCGTACCGTAGATGCCGTAATGCAGATGCGGAGGGGTGCCACGGGCGTTGCCGGTATCGCCGACGAAGCCCAGAAAATCCCCTGCACGAACGACTCGGTATTGGCGCAGGCCCGGTGCCCATCCATCCAGGTGCGCGTAGTAGTGGCGTTCTCCACCAGGGCCGAGCACCCAGACATGCTTGCCGCCGATCCCGTAATCGCCAATGCGTACCACGATGCCGCGGGTGGCGCTGGTCACCGGCGTACCGCGCTTGGCGAAGATGTCGGTACCCTCGTGCCGGCGACCGCCGCTGCGCGCGCCGCCCCAAGTATCGGCAATACGCTTGGCGCGCACGCCTTGTACGGGAACGGGCAACTCCATGACTGCCGGCATCCGCCAGATGCGCACTGCTTCGGGCAGGGCGCGCAGCATGGCCGAACCGTTCGCCAGCCAAAGCGAAACCGCCAGCAATGCAAGCAGGCACAACGACATCGCGATGGTGCGTTGTGCGCGATGGGTCATGGCGTGGCGGCATCGCAGGCGTGGTGCCCACGATGCCGCATCCGGGTGAAGCCGATGTGTCGCGCCGGCTTCAGTCTTCTTCGTGGTGCGGCTTGTACGACTCGACCAGCTTCTGCTGCACCTGCGCCGGCACCGGTTCGTAGTGCGAGAAGTCCAGCGCGTAACGGCCACGGCCAGCGGTCACCGACTTCAGTTCCGCCGCATAGCCCTCCAGTTCCGACAACGGCACCTGCGCCTTGACCACGATCTCGCCGCCGCGCACGGAATCGGTACCGCTGATCCGTGCGCGTTTCGATGACAGTCCGCCGCTGATATCGCCCATGTGCTGCTCGGGCGCGGTCACTTCAAGCTCCGCGATCGGTTCCAGCACCTGCGGCCGCGCCTTGCCGATGGCATCGAGGAAGGCCTTCTTGCCGGCGGCAACGAAGGCGACTTCCTTGGAATCCACCGGATGGTGCTTGCCGTCGTACACGATCACCCGCACGTCCTGCATCGGATAGCCGGCCACCGCGCCGCCGGACAGCACTTGGCGCACGCCTTTTTCCACTGCCGGCAGGAATTGGCCGGGGATGGTGCCGCCCTTCACTTCGTCGACGAACTCGAAGCCGCCGCCGCGCGGCAGCGGCTCGATGCGCAGGAACACTTCGCCGAACTGGCCGGCGCCGCCGGTCTGCTTCTTGTGGCGATGGTGGCCTTCGGCCTTGGCGCCGATGGTTTCCCGATAGGCGATGCGTGGCGGGCGCGCGTCGACTTCGACTCCATAGCGATCCTTCAGTCGCTCGAGGTTCACCCGCAGGTGCAGGTCGGACAGGCCACGGATCACGGTTTCGTTGGTTTCCAGTTCGTGTTCGACGTGGAAGCAGGGATCTTCCTCGGCCAACCGATGCAGGGCGATGGCCAGCTTCTGTTCCTGGCCCTTGCGGGTGACATCCAGGGCCAGGCCGAACATCGGCTTGGGGAAGGCCAGCGGCGCCAGGTGGATGTGATCCTCGTCGTGGCTGTCGTGCAGCACCGCATCGAAATGCAGTTCGTCGATCTTGGCGACCGCAGCGATATCGCCCGGGATCGCCTGCGCGACTTCCACGTGATCCTTGCCCTTGAGCTTGAACAGGTGAGCGACCTTGAACGGTTTCTTGCCGTCGTCGACGAACAGCTGGGTGTCCTTCTTCACCGTGCCCTGGTAGACGCGGAAGATGCCGAGCTTGCCGACGAAGGGGTCGTTGACGATCTTGAACACGTCGGCGATCACATGCGCATTCGGATCGGGATTGGCGATGATCGGCTGCGCGTCCTCGCCACTGCCTTTCACGAACGGCGGCGGGTTGGCTTCACCTGGATGCGGGAACAGTTTTTCGGCGATATCCAGCAGCTCGCGCACGCCGGCGCCGCTGCGCGCGGATACGAAGCACACCGGCACCAGGTGGCCCTCGCGCAAGCATTGTTCGAAGGCGTCGTGCAGTTCCTGTCCGGACAGGCCGTCCTCGCCGACATCCAAGTAGTGATCCATCACCGTTTCGTTGATCTCGACCACCTGGTCGATGATCTTCTGGTGCCAGTCGGCAACCGGGCCCAGGTTGCTGGTGCCGGTGGATTGCCAGAAGCAATTGACCACCGATTTGCCGCCTTCTGCGGGCAGGTTGAGCGGCAGCACTTCGGGGCCGAAGGTCTCGCGCAGATTGTCGAGTAGTGCGCCGAGCTTGGCGCCCGGATGATCGATCTTGTTGACCACGATCACCCGGCACAGACCGCGCGCCTTGGCGTGCTCCAACATCCGCTGGGTGCCGTAGCTGATGCCGGTGTCGGCATCGACCACCACCGCCACGGTTTCCACCGCGGCCAGCGCGGACAGTGTGGGGCCACGGAAATCCGGATAGCCGGGCGTGTCGATCAGGTTGAGATGGATGCCGGCATGGTCGGTGCTGCCGATGGCGGCATCGATCGAGTGGCCGCGTTGTTTTTCCATCGGATCGAAATCGGAGACCGTGCTGCCGCGTTCGATGGTGCCTGCCGTCTGTATCGCGCCACCGGCATGCAGCAGGGCTTCGAACAAGGTGGTTTTGCCGGCGCCGGGGTGGCCCGCCAGGGCCACGTTGCGGATCTGCTGTGTGCTGTAGGACATGAGTCCGTCTCTCCCTTGGTGGGTTGAAAGGACGTCATGGCTGTCCGCGCTTCGCGCCGGAGCGGGTGCGCTCGGCGGGCGGTCATGGCGGACATGCACCTTAGCGCGGAACCCCGCTGCGCGGAATCGCGGGCTGTCTTGCAGTGCAACATGCACGTGGCGGTAACGAGCAAGCAGTAAGCTCGGCAGTCCAAATTCGCGGAGAACGACCATGGCTTTCAAGCGCTATGCCGATGCGGTGTGGAATGGCGACCTGCAGTACGGCAAGGGCAGCATGAGCACGCCGCAAAGCGGGCTGTTCGCGGAACAGAACTACTCATTCAAGACTCGTTTCGGAGACGATAAGGGCACCAATCCCGAGGAGTTGCTGGCTGCTGCGCATGCAGGATGTTTCTCGATGGCGTTGTCGGCGGTGCTTGGCAAGGAAGGCTTCGTCCCGGACAACATCGAAACCCGCGCCGAGGCGACGATGGAGCCGGGCATGGATCCCGGCCCGACCATCACCGGCGTGAACCTGATCGTCAAGGCGAAGGTGCCGGGCATCGACGCCGCGCAGTTCCAGCAGATCGCCGAAGCGGCCAAGGCTGGTTGCGTGATCTCGCGTGCGTTGGCAGTGCCGGTGAGCTTGCAGGCCACCCTGGAAAGCTAAGGCAGGGCAAGCTGTCGCCGCGCTAAATGGTTTTGGCGAAGCCGGTGGCATTCAGCTTCGCGTCAACCGCGTGGCCGCAGTGTTGGCATCGCGCCGGACAACCCACTTTCCCGGCGACGGGGATTCACCATGAAGCGCCTTTCCGCAGCACTGCTTGCCATCGGCCTTGTTTCCAGCAGCGCCGCTTTCGCGCAGTCGGGTTACGACCCGTCGCGCAGCGGCTATGGCAATGGCTATGAGCAGGGTGATAGCTATACCGACTACGCGCGTGTGATCCGCGTGGATCCGGTGCTCGATGGTCGGTATTCCTCGACTTCGAGCTACAACCGGAACGGCCAACGCTGCTACCAGAACACCACGGCGGGCAGTTACGAGCGCGATGGCGACTACGGCAACAACGGCTATCGCAACGATGGGTATCGTGATGATGGCTACTACCGCGACCAGTACGGCAACCCGCAGTACGGCAGCGGTGCCGGTCGCAACATCGCCACCGTGGTCGGCGGCATCGCCGGCGCGGTGCTGGGCAGCAAGGTCGGCAGCGGTACCGGCAGCTATGTCGGCACCGCGGTTGGCTCGATGGTGGGTGGCATGGCCGGCCGCCAGATCTACGACCAGACCCAGCGCAACCGCTACGTGCGCCCGAGCACCGTGCGTGTCTGCGATCCGGAACCGGTACGCGATGGTTACGACAGCTATCGCACCAACGATAGCCGTGCCAATGCCTACGACGTGACCTACGAATACAACGGTCGCCGTTATACCCGCCGCATGGATCACCACCCGGGTGATCGCGTGCGTGTGCGCGTGGATGTGTCGCCGCAGTAAGCGGATAGCGTCATGCAATGAACGAAGGGGCCGCATGGCCCCTTCGTTGTTTGTGCGATATCGATTGCGGATTCGGCAGGCGTGGCGGCCATTCGCTTCGCGACTCGAAATGTCGCTGCGCGAATGGCCGCCACGCCTGCCGAATCATCTCGTCATCCAGGCCAATCCAACATGCCGGTCACCACAGCGACCGCACGTCCACCCGACCACACATCGCCATCGGCATCGATGCTGAGTTCGATGATCGCGTCATGCCCGACTTCGCGGCCCTGGCTGACCCGGTAGAAGCTGCCCGGAAGATCGGGCAGGGCATCGCGTTCGGCCAGCCAGGCGGCCAGCGTCGCATTGGCCGCGCCGGAGGCCGCGTCTTCGAACTGCGCCGGCGCACCGACGAAGGCGCGTACCGCGTAGTAATAGACCGGATCGTCGCTGCGCGCGTAGGCGAACAGGCCCATGCTTTCGGTGGCATTGGCCAACGCGACGATGGCGTTCCAGTTCGGGGTCGCCTCGCGAAGTTCGGTTTCGTTGGCCAGTTCGGCCAACCACCAGCGGCGGCCGCCGTCCATCAACACCGGCGGCAGTGCGCCCAGTTTCAATCCGGCCAGGGCATCACGCAATCGCGGATCGTCTGGCGTCGCGATCTCCTGCACTCGTGCACGCGGCGTGCGCACGGCGATGGTGCGTTCGCTGCCTTCGCCACTCACTTTCAACGGCAACTTGCCGGCGATGCCGTCCTGCACCAGGAACCCGTCGCGCGGCGCGACCAGCCCCGCATCGAGCACGGCATGTGCGGTGCCCACGCTGGGATGGCCGGCGAACGGCACTTCGCGTCGCGGGCTGAAAATGCGGATGCGGTAGCTGGCATCGTCGGACACGGCCGGGAACACGAAGGTGGTTTCCGGCAGCCGCGTCCACTTGGCGATGGCCTGCATCTGCGCATCGTCCAGGCCTTCGGCATCCAGCACCACCGCCAGCGGATTGCCGGCACCGGCGCGCGAGGCGAACACATCGAGTTGCACGTAGCGGCGCTGGTTCATGGGCATGCCGGTGTGAGGGGCGGGCAGCTTACCAATCCAGTGTGCCTTCGATGACCTGTTGCACCTCGCCGCCGATCCACACCTCGCCGTCGGCATCGACCTGCAGCGTGACCTTGCCGTCGCGGCCGAGTTCGCGGCCTTGGCTCGCGATATAGCCACCGTCGGAGCCGGGTAGTCGCCCTTCGCGATGCAGGCGTGCTGCGATCAGCGCATTGGCGCTGCCGGTCACCGGATCTTCCGGCACGTTCACCGCATCGCCCGGGCAGAACGCACGCACGGCCAGCTGGTGATCCTGCGATGGCTCGAAGGCGAACACGGCGACGCCCGTCGCTGCAGTCGCATTCGTCCACGCCGTGATCGCACCGAAATCGGGCTGCAGGCGGCGCAGATCTTCGGCGGAAGCGGCTTCGAGCAGCCACCACGATGGGCCGTTGTTCCACAGTTCGATGGGCTGGTCGCTGTGCGCGATGGCGGTCAGTCCGGCAGGAACCGAACCCGGCGCGGCATCGAGCAAACGCCCGCGCGGACTGCGCAGACTGATGTTTGGTCGCTGCGGGTCGCCGTGCACGTCGGCCGGCAACAGGCCGGCTTCGCACTGCTGGATCAGGCGGCCATCGCGCGGCGTGGCCAGCCCATGGGTCGCCGCCAGCCACGCGGCACCCACGCTGGGATGGCCGGCGAAGGGCAGCTCGGTACCGGGGGTGAAGATGCGGATGCGGTAATCAGCACCGGCATCGGGCGGCAGGAAGAAGATGGTTTCCGAGAGGTTGAGCCAGGCGGCCAGCGCCTGCATCGCGGCGCTGTCCATGCCTTCGGCATCGAGCACCGCCCCGAGCGGATTGCCGGTGCCGGGCCGGGATGCGAAGACATCCAGTTGCACATAACGTCTTGGCATTGAAGTGGCGCCCGGCGTGGCCCTGTGGCCCGCTAGAATGCACCACTGTCCGCGCAGCGGGCATTCCCCACCTCATTCCCATTCCGAAAGGGCTTATGTCCATCGCCACCGCGTCCGACGCCTCCGCTTCCGCCCAGCCCACGCCTGCCGAGCGCTGGCTGGTGCTGAAATTCGGCGGAACCTCGGTGTCCAAACGCGAGCGTTGGGACACCATCGGTCGCCTGGCCGACGAACGCGCGAGCATCGAGAACGCCCGCGTCCTGGTGGTGGTGTCGGCGCTGTCCGGCGTCACCAACGAATTGCAGGCGATCGCCAATGGCGAGGACATCGGCGGCCGTATCGCCGCGCTGGTTGCGCGTCATCGCAGTTTTTGCGCGGATGAACTCGGCGTCGATCCGGATGCCGCCCTCGGCGAACGCCTGCGCGCGCTGGAAGCGCTGCGCGACGATCCACGTGCCGCGACACGTGCGCTGGACTGGCAGGCCGAGGTGCTGGGGCAGGGCGAGCTGCTGTCGTCCTCGCTTGGTGCCGCTTACCTGCGTGCGCAGGGACTGGATTTCGGCTGGTGCGATGCGCGCGAATGGCTGGATGCTGTCTCGCTGCCCAATGCCAGCGAGTGGGCGCAGCGCCTCTCGGTCAATTGCCGCTTCGATGCCGATGCCGCGATGCGTGCACGTTTTGCCGCGCAACCCGCGCGCCTGCTGCTGACCCAGGGCTTCATCGCACGGCATGCCGATGGCGGCACCGCGATCCTCGGTCGCGGCGGTTCGGATACCTCTGCGGCGTATTTCGGCGCCTTGCTCGGTGCGCAACGCGTCGAAATCTGGACGGATGTGCCCGGCATGTTCAGCGCCAATCCGCGCGAGGTGCCGGATGCACGCCTGCTGACCCGGCTGGACTATGCCGAAGCACAGGAAATCGCCACCACCGGCGCCAAGGTGCTGCACCCGCGTTCGATCAAGCCCTGCCGCGATGTCGGCGTGCCGATGCGCATCCTCGACACCAGCCGTCCGCAACTGCCGGGCACGCGAATCGAAGGCAGCGTGGCCGCAGTGCCGGGCGTCAAGGCGATCAGCCGCCGCAACGGCATCGTGCTGGTGTCGATGGAAAGCATCGGCATGTGGCAGGAGGTCGGCTTCCTGGCCGATGTGTTCGAGCGCTTCAAGCGTCACGGCCTGTCGGTCGACTTGATCGGTTCCTCGGAAACCAACGTCACCGTCTCGCTGGATCCGTCGGAAAACCTGGTGAGCACCGACGTGCTCGGCCGCCTCTCCGAAGACCTGGCGCAGGTCTGCCGGGTCAAGGTGATCGTGCCCTGCGCGGCGATCACCCTGGTCGGGCGCGGCATGCGTTCGCTGCTGCACAAATTGTCCGAAGTCTGGGAGATGTTCGGGCGCGAACGCGTGCACCTGATCTCGCAGTCGTCCAACGACCTCAACCTGACCTTCGTGGTGGACGAGGCGGTGGCCGATGGCATGCTGCACAAGCTGCACGCCGAACTGATCGACAGCGGGGCGATGCCGGTCTACGAGACCCAGGTATTCGGCCCACGCTGGCGCGAGATCAACGGCAGCATTCGTCCACGTCCGCCCGCATGGTGGCGCGAGCCGCACGAACGCACGCGCTTGCTCGAACTCGCCCGCCACGGCACGCCGCGTTACGTCTACCACCTGCCCACCGTGCGCGAACGCGCCCGCCAATTGCAGGCGATCGACGCCATCGACCGCCGCTACTACGCGATCAAGGCGAACTCGCATCCGGCGATCCTGCGTGCGCTGGCGGCCGAAGGCTTCGGCCTGGAATGCGTGTCGTCGGGCGAAGTCGAGCGCGTGTTCGAAACGCTGCCCGATTTCGATCCGGCACGCGTGCTGTTCACCCCGAGCTTCGCACCCATCCACGAGTACGAAGCCGCATTGGCACGCGGCATCACCGTGACCGTGGACAGCGTGGAGCTGCTGCAGCGTTGGCCTGAGACGTTCCGCGGCCGCTCGTTATGGCTGCGCATCGACCTGGGCCACGGCGATGGTCATCACGCCAAGGTCAATACCGGCGGCAAGGAATCGAAGTTCGGCCTGTCGGCGCAGCGGGTGGAGGAGTTCGTCGAAGTCGCGCGTGCGCTGGACGTGCGCATTACCGGCGTGCACGCGCACCTGGGCAGCGGCATCGACAACAGCGCGCATTGGAAAGTGATGGTGGACGAGCTGGCCGGCTTCGCGCGGCGGATCGGCAGCGTGGAAGTGATCGACATCGGCGGCGGCCTGCCGATTGCCTACAGCGATGACGATGAACCCTTCGATCTCGATGCCTGGGCGATTGGCCTGTCTGCGATCAAGGCCCTGCATCCGGCGTTCAAGCTGGCGATCGAGCCCGGCCGTTTCCTGGTCGCCGAAGCCGGCGTGCTGCTGGCGCATGCGACGCAAGTGATCGAGAAGGACGGCGTGCAGCGGGTGGGTCTGGATGCCGGCATGAACGCGCTGATCCGGCCCGCGCTGTACGACGCCTGGCACGACATCGTGAACCTGTCGCAGTTGGAGGCCGCCTGCGATGTCGACTTCGACGTGGTCGGCCCGATCTGCGAATCCAGCGACGTGTTCGGCCAACGGGTCAAACTGCCCGCGCAGACCGCGCCGGGCGACGTGATGCTTGTGGCCGATGCCGGCGCGTATGGCTACAGCATGTCCAACGAATACAACCTGCGCGCGTTGCCCGCGGAGGACCTGCTTGAACAAGGTGTGTCTGAATGAATGATTGGGTGTTCCAGCGCGATGCGATCCGCACGTTCCGTTTCGTGCGCTGCGGTTTCGATGCGCAGACCGGTATCGCGCAATTGGTGTATGCCTTCGATGACAGCCCGGAGCTGATCGAAACCGTCAGCGTGCCCGGTGCGCCGTTCGAATTGGACGATGTGCGCGCGGCGGCGGCGGAGCAGGCATTGCGCCTGCTGCACCTGATCGCGGGCGTGAGTTACTACAAGGCGGCGGTGCCGGAAGAGATCCGCATCGAGTGGTATGCCATCGATGCCGATACCGCGGCCTTCCTTGAAACCGTTTATCTCAATGGACTCGGCGAATTCGCCTATCGCAACGGACTCAACCTGCACGGCCGGATCAAGTTCCCTGTTGGCGCGGCTGAACGTGCACCAGCACCTGCCTTGGGCCTGCGCGAACATGCGCTGGTCGCCATCGGCGGCGGCAAGGATTCACTGGTCAGCATCGAGGCGCTGCGCAGTGCGGGTGTCGAACAGACGGTGACCTGGATCGGCGGCTCGCAATTGATCGCCGCCTGCGCGGCGCATACCGGCTTGCCCACGCTCAACCTCGGCCGCCAGTTGTCGTCGCTGTTGTTCGAGTACAACCGCCAGGGCGCGTGGAACGGCCACATCCCGGTGACTGCGGTGAACTCCGCGATCATGGCGTTCGCGGCGGTGCTTCTGGGCGTGGATCAGGTGGTGTTCTCCAACGAGCGCTCCGCAAGCTATGGCTCGATCATCCCGGGCACCGGCGAAGTGAACCACCAGTGGTCGAAGGGCTGGGCATTCGAATCCGCGCTGGGCAATTGGTTGCAGATGCATGTCGCCGCCGACCTGCATTACTACTCGCTGCTGCGGCCGATGAGCGAGTTGGCGGTGGCGCGGCAGTTCGCCAAGGTCAGCCGCTACGACGCGCATTTCTCCAGCTGCAACCGCAACTTCCACATCCTCGGCGAACGCCCGACCAGTCGCTGGTGCGGGGTCTGCCCGAAGTGCCATTTCGTGTTCCTGGCGCTGGCACCGTTCATGCCGAAGACCCGCCTGGTCGGCATCATCGGCCGCAACCTGCTGGACGATATCGACCAGACCGCGGGCTTCGACGCCTTGCTGGAATACCAGGATCACAAGCCGTTCGAGTGCGTGGGCGAGGGCCGCGAATCGCGCGCAGCGATGGCCGCATTGGCCGAACGCCCCGAGTGGCGCGAAGACGCATTGGTCGAACGCTTCCGTCGCGAGATCGCGCCGCAGCTCGATACTTCCGAATTGCGCGTCGAACCCTTGCTGGTGATCGATGACGAGCACCGCATCCCGCCTGCGCTGTGGCAGAAGTTGCGTGCCCAGTTTGCCGCTTGATTTTGCATCGCTTGCTGACAAGCGCATCGCCCTGTGGGGTTGGGGCCGCGAAGGCCGTGCTGCCTACAACGCATTGCGCACGCGCATGCCGCAGCAAGCACTGACCCTGTTTTGCAGCGACGCCGAAGCCGCCGATGCGGCGGCCTTCGGCGATGCGCTGCTCGCCATCGAACACGAGGTCAGCGGCGAGCACCTCGCGGCCTTCGACATCGTGGTGAAGTCGCCCGGCATCAGCCCCAACAAGCCGGAAGCGTTGTTCGCTACGGAGCGTGGCACGCGCTTCATCGGCGGCACCGCGCTGTGGTTCGGCGAACATGCGAACGACGGCACCATGGCGCGCACGCTGTGCGTGACCGGTACCAAGGGCAAGAGCACCACCTCATCGCTACTCGCGCATCTGCTGCGTGCGGCGGGGCTGCGCACCGCGCTGGCCGGCAATATCGGCTTGCCGTTGCTGGAACTGATCGATGAAACAGCGGACGCGTGGGCGGTCGAACTGTCGAGCTACCAAACGCGCGATGTAGCGGTGTCCAGTGCGCGACCCGCCGTCGCCATCGTCACCAATCTGTTCCCGGAACACCTGGACTGGCACGGCAGCGAAGCGCGTTACATCGAGGACAAACTGGCGCTGGTGACCGAAGCCAGGCCGCATATCGCCGTGCTCAATGCCGCCGATCCACGCTTGGCTGCGCTGCAATTGCCGGATAGCGAAATCCGCTGGTACGGCGATGCGCGTGGCTGGCATTTGCGCGGTGATGCGCTGCATCGCGGCGATGCCTTCGTGATGGATACGGCTTCGCTACCGCTGCCGGGCCGGCACAACCGCAGCAACCTGTGCGCGGTGCTGACCGCGCTGGAAGCGTTCGGGTTGGACGCGATGGTATTGGCACCGCACGCAGCGACGTTCCAGCCATTGCCGAATCGCCTACAGCCGATGGGCACCCGCGACGGATACCTGTACGTCAACGATTCGATCAGCACCACGCCGCATGCGACGTTGGCGGCACTGGAGCTTTATCGTGATCGGCCGGTGGCGGTGCTGGTTGGTGGTCATGATCGCGGCCTGCCGTGGGACGAGTTCACCGAAGCGATGCGTACGCAGGCGCCGCGCGCGATCGTGACCATGGGCCAGAACGGGCCGCGCATCCATGCGTTGCTGGAACCCATCGCCGCGGCTGCGGGTTTCTCGCTGCAACCGGCGGACGATCTTGCCGAGGCTATGGACAAGGCGCGCGCGGCGCTGCCCGAAGGCGGCGTGATCCTGTTGTCGCCTGGCGCGCCAAGCTTCGGTTCCTACAAGGATTACGTAGCGCGTGGCCGGCATTTCGCGCAGCTGGCCGGCTTCGATCCCGAAGCGATTTCGGGTATCGCAGGCATGGGAATTGCCTGAAGTTCACGCCCATTCAACCTGCGCTGCGTAGCGTAGGGGCATTGCTTCTGAGGAGATCGTCATGCGCCGCATCGTGTTCGCCATTGGATTGCTGCTCGCCACCACGCCCGCCTTCGCGAAGATGCAGGCGAAGCCCGTCGAATGGAGCGCGGGCAAGGATCGTTTCAGCGGCTACGTGGTCTATGACGATGCCTCCGAACTGAAGCGTCCGGGTTTGCTGATGGTGCCGGACTGGTATGGGGTGACGCCCGCAGCGCTGGACAAGGCGAAACAGCAGGCCGGTGACGACTACGTGGTGTTCGTGGTCGACATGTATGGCAAGGGCATCCGTCCGGCCGATGACGCCCAGGCCCTGTTGCAGGTGAAGACGCTGTACCCGAAGCCGGCGTTGATGCGCGCGCGGATGCAGGCGGCGCTGGATGCATTCAAGGTGCAAGCGAAGGACGTGCCGCTGGATGCGACCCGGATCGGCGCATTCGGATTCTGCTTCGGCGGTTCATCGGTGCTGGAACTGGCCCGCACCGGCGTGAAACTGGCCGGCATCGTCACCTTCCATGGCGGCTTGCACTCCGAGATGCCCGCCGCCGCGGATTCGATCAAGTCCCCAGTCCTGGTGTTGAACGGCGCGGCCGACGAAAGCCAGAAAGCGGCGATCGTGCCGTTCGAAGAGGAAATGGACCGCGCCGGCGCCGACTGGCAGTTCGTCAACTTCGGTGGCGCGGTGCACTGCTTTGCGCTGGAAACCGCCGACAAGCCCGGCTGCAAATACGATCCGCGCGCGGCACGGCGCGCCTACGCGATGATGCATGCATTTTTTGCCGGGCGATTCGCGATCCGCGAGTGAGCCGCGCTCAGTGGTCGCGGTTGACCGAATACTGGGCAAGGCCGCGCAACGCGGCGACGAACTCGTTGTCGCCAAGACCGGATAGAGAGGCTTCCGCATCCCGCGCGTACTGCAACGCGCGTTCGCGGCTGTAGTCCAGGCTGCCGCAGGCGTGGATCGCGGCCAGCACTTGCGGCAGCGCATCGGTATCGCCCTGTTCGATTGCGTTGCGCAGCACTTCCTGGGTGGCCGCGTCGCTGTGCTGCATGGCGTGGATCAGTGGCAGCGTGGCCTTGCCCTCGGCTAGGTCGTCGCCCAGGTTCTTGCCCAGCGTGGCGGCATCGGACGCATAGTCGAGCACGTCATCGGCGATCTGGAAGGCGTAGCCCAGCGCCATGCCGTAACGGTGCAGCGCATCGCAAGTGGTTGCGTCCGCACCCGCCAGCAGCGCGCCGAGGCGGGTGGCGGCAGCGAACAGCACCGCCGTCTTGCGTTCGATGACGCGCAGGTAGGCGGCTTCGTCGGTGTCCGGATTGCGCACGTGCAGCAGTTGCAGCACCTCGCCTTCGGCAATCGTGTTGGTGGTATCGGCAAGGATGCGCATGACTTCCAAGCGGTCGAGTTCGACCATCAGCTGGAAGCTGCGCGAGTACAGGAAATCGCCGACCAGCACGCTGGCGGCATTGCCCCAGACCGCGTTGGCGGTCTTGCGGCCGCGGCGCAGGTCGGATTCGTCGACCACGTCGTCGTGCAGCAGGGTTGCGGTGTGGATGAATTCGACCACTGCAGCCAGCTGGTGCGCATCCGGCCCGCGATGGCCCAGCGCGCCTGCGGTCAGCAGCAGCAGCATGGGGCGCAGCCGCTTGCCGCCGGCGCCGATGATGTATTCGGCCACCTGGTTGATCAGCACCACGTCGGAGGCCAGCCGCCGGCGGATCAGGGCGTCCATTGCCGCCATCTCGGGCGCGGCCAGGGCCTGGATCGCGGGCAGATCGAGCCCGGGGGCGAGGGAAACGGCGGTCTCTGGCATGGGGCAGGCGGTCAGGGGAATGCCGAATTATAGGCTGTGCGCGATTTCCGGCCCGGGGCGGGGAGTCCCCCGACCTTGCCGTCCGGTGCAATCCGGCTGCCCGCAGGGGCGCTGGTATCATCTACTGCTGGTCGTCCGCTCCGGACGATGCGAAAGAAACGAGGAACGACATGGCACGCGGCGTGAACAAGGTGATCCTGCTCGGCAACCTGGGCAATGACCCGGACGTGAAGTACACCCAGGGCGGCATGGCCATCGCCACGCTCAGCGTGGCCACGACGTACTCGCGCAAGGACAAGGACGGCCAGTTCCAGGAAAAGACCGAGTGGCACCGGGTCAAACTGTTCGGCAAGACCGCGGAAGTCGCCGGCGAATACCTGAAGAAGGGTCGCCAGGTCTATATCGAGGGTCGCATCGAGTACGGCTCCTACGAGAAGGACGGCATCAAGCACTACACCACCGACATCATCGGCGAAGACATGCAGATGCTCGGCGGCGGTGACGGCCAGCGTGGTGGCGGCGAGGGTGGCGGTTACCAGCAGCGCAGCAGCGGCGGTGGTGGCAACTACGGCAGCGGCGGCGATCGCCAGCAGCGCGCTCCGGCGCAGCGCCGAGATCCGGCCCCGGCCAAGCCGGCCAATTTCGACGACGTGCCGTTCGACGACGACATCCCTTTTTGATCGCTCCATGCAAGGAAGCTCAAATATGACGACCTGGTTGGTCACTGGCGGCGCCGGCTTTATTGGCGGTAATTTCGTGCTGCGTGCGGTGGACGACGGCATCAAGGTGGTGAACCTGGATGCGTTGACCTATGCCGGCAACCGCGACACCTTGGCCTCGCTGGAGGGCGATGCGAACCATGCGTTCGTGCATGGCGATATCGGCGACCGTGCGCTGGTCGCGCAGTTGCTGGCCGAGCACCGCCCGGATGCGGTGATCAATTTCGCTGCCGAAAGCCATGTGGATCGTTCCATCGATGGGCCTGCAGCCTTCGTGCAGACGAATGTCGTTGGCACCCTAGGCTTGCTGGAAGCGGTGCGCGACCACTGGAAGTCGCTGGAAGGCGCGGCGAAGGACGCATTCCGCTTCCTGCACGTCTCCACCGACGAGGTGTACGGCACGCTGGGCGAGACCGGCAAGTTCAGCGAGACCACACCTTACGCGCCGAACTCGCCGTATTCGGCATCGAAAGCCGCCTCCGATCACCTGGTGCGCGCGTTCCATCACACCTATGGGCTGCCGGTGCTGACCACCAATTGCAGCAACAACTACGGCCCGTACCACTTTCCGGAAAAGCTCATCCCGCTGGTGATCGCCAAGGCACTGGCCGGCGAACCGTTGCCGGTGTACGGCGACGGCAAGCAGGTGCGCGACTGGCTGTTCGTCAGTGACCACTGCAACGCGATCCGCGCCGTGTTGGCGAAGGGACGCGTGGGCGAGACCTACAACGTTGGCGGTAATGCCGAGATGCAGAACATCGAGGTAGTGCACGCGATTTGCGCGCTGCTTGATCAACGCCGCCCACGCGAAGACGGACGGCCGCGCGCATCGCAGATCAGTTACGTGGCAGATCGCCCCGGACACGACCGTCGTTACGCGATCGACGCCTCGAAACTGCGCGATGAGCTGGGCTGGGAGCCGGAGTACACCTTCGAGCGCGGCATCGCGGAAACCATCGACTGGTATCTCGACAATCAGGCCTGGGTGCAGCGCGTGCTGGATGGCAGCTATCGCCTCGAACGGATCGGGGCCGGCGCATGAGCACGACGCAACGCAAGGGCATCATCCTCGCCGGTGGCTCCGGCACCCGGCTGTATCCGATCACCCAGGCGATCAGCAAGCAGCTGCTGCCGGTGTACGACAAGCCGATGATCTATTACCCGCTCAGCGTGTTGATGCTGGCGGGCATTCGCGAAGTCCTCATCATCAACACCCCGCACGAACAGGCGCTGTTCAAGCATTTGTTGGGTGATGGTTCGCAGTGGGGCATGAAGATCGAATATGCCGCGCAGCCCAGTCCGGACGGCTTGGCACAGGCCTTCCTAATCGGTCGTGACTTCCTTGCCGGCGGCCCGAGTTGCCTAGTGCTTGGCGACAACATCTTCTACGGCCACGGCTTGACCGAACTGCTGCAACGCGCGAACGCGCGCGAGCAGGGCGCCACCGTATTCGGCTACTGGGTGCGCGATCCGGAGCGCTACGGCGTGGCGGAATTCGATGCGTCCGGCAAGGTGGTCGGCCTCGAGGAAAAGCCATCGAAGCCGAAGTCGAACTACGCGGTCACCGGCCTGTATTTCTACGATGGCCGAGCCAGCGATTTTGCTGCGTCACTGAAGCCATCGCCGCGCGGCGAGCTAGAGATCACCGACCTCAACCGCTGCTACCTAGCTGATGGTTCGCTGCAGCTCGAGAAGATGGGTCGCGGCTACGCGTGGCTGGACACCGGTACGCACGAATCGCTGGTCGAGGCATCGACCTACATCGAGACCATCGAGAAGCGGCAGGGGTTGCGCGTGTGCTGCCCGGAGGAGATTGCCTTTCACAACGGCTGGATCGATGCAGGCCGGTTGCGTTCTCTGGCGGCGCCGCTGGCCAAGAACGGTTACGGCCAATATCTGCTAAGCCTGCTGGAGCACGGCCGGGTCGAATGAAGATCATCGAGACAAAACTGTCGGGCTGCGTCGTCATCGAGCCCGCCGTGTTCGGCGACGAGCGCGGCTATTTCTACGAAGGCTGGAATGCCGCGCGCTTCGCGGAGCATCATGGCCTGCCCACCCAATTCGTGCAGCACAACGTCTCACGCTCGCAGCACGGCGTGCTGCGCGGCCTGCATTACCAGTGGCCGGGCAATGTGCAGGGCAAGCTGGTCAGTGTGCTGGAGGGCGAGGTGTACGACGTGGCTGTCGATATCCGCCGCGGCTCGCCGACCTTCGGCCGGCATGCGGCGGCAATCCTGAGTGCGGACAACAAGCGCCATTTCTGGATCCCGGAAGGCTTCGCCCACGGCTTCCTGGTGCTGAGCGACACAGCCACTTTCACCTACCTGTGCACCGCGCCCTACGACCGCGACAGCGACAACTCGTTGCGCTGGGACGACCCGCAGTTGGCCGTCGACTGGCCGCTGGCGGAAGTCTCGTTGTCGCCGAAGGATGCCACTGCGCCGTTGCTGGCAGACATGCCCGCCGAACGCCTGCCGCTCTACGTCGCGTAGTGAAGATCCTGTTGCTCGGCGGCAATGGGCAGGTCGGCCGCGAGTTGCGGTGCAGCCTCGCGCCGCTCGGCGAGTTGGTTGTCGCCACGCGTGAAGGCAGCAATGCGGATGCAATCGCGGATTTCGATGCGCCGGAATCGCTGGTCGCATTGATCGCGCAGTTCGCACCGGATGTGGTGGTGAATGCCGCGGCCTATACGGCTGTCGACAAGGCCGAAACCGACGCCGAAGCCGCGTTCCGCATCAATACCGAAGCGCCTGCGGCAATTGCCAATGCATGCGCAGCATCCGGCGCATTGCTGGTGCATTACTCGACCGATTATGTGTTCGATGGCAGCGCCACGCGACCGTATCGCGAGGACGATGCCACCGCACCGCTTGGCGTATATGGCGCAAGCAAATTGGCGGGCGAAGATGCCATTCGTGCCAGCGGTGCACGCCATGCCATCCTGCGCACGGCTTGGGTGTACGCGGCACACAGCAGGAATTTCCTGCTGACGATGCTCAGGCTGGCGGCGGAGCGCGACGAACTTCGCGTGGTCGCCGACCAGACCGGCGCGCCAACCCCGGCGGTATGGATCGCCGATGCCACGGCGGCGCTGATCCATCATGGTGTCGATCGATCCGGCATCTGGCACCTGACCGCCGGAGGCGAGACCAGTTGGCATTGCTTCGCCGAAGCGATCGTCGATGGCGCGCAGGCGCTCGCGCTGGTTGCGAACAAACCGCGCGTCGTTGCCCTTTCGACAGCGGACTATCCGACGCAGGCGCGGCGCCCCGCGTATTCAGTGCTGGACACGACGCGTTTGCGTCACGATTTCGGCATCGTGCCGCCGGATTGGCGCGAGGGGCTGCAACGCACGTTGGACGAACTGGTGGTTTCCCGTGAGGGGCGCTCCTAGCCGTAGCGCTGGTTGCCGGCCCTTTTTTGTGTGGGCTTTCGTCTCTAGGACATCATGCGGCGGAAAATCGCCAATGCCACGGTTCGTAGACGATGCCGTGCGGGTTGTCGCGCGGGTAGCTCATTTCGAAGCCGAATTCGTCGGCATGCGTGCGCAACCAGGCGAATGCAGGCGTGTCCTCGAAGTTTTCCTCGGCTGGCGGTTCTTCCGGGGTGCCGATATCCAGTGCCAGCCCCGAATGGTGTTCGCTGAAGCCGGGTGCGGCGTTGACCGCAAGGATCTCCGCGACCGATAGACCGCGGGCGCGCTTCCTGTCGAAGATGCCCAGCTGGTAGTCGTGGCTGCGATAGCCGGAGATCGCTTCCAGCACCACGTCATCGTGCATCGCGTGGTCGCGCATGCGCAGCCAGGCACGTGCGGCATCCACCTGCAGCCAGAGTGGCCGTCGATAGCGGTCGAAGCCGGCGAATGCCAGCCAGTCCGGTTCCGCGACCAGCTGCAGCCCGGTACGTTCGGCATAGGCGGCTTCGTCGAGTCCGAGCGTATCCAGGCGTTCATGCAGACGATGCAGCGGCAGTTCGCCGACGTGCTCAAGCCCGCTGCGTGCGTGCAACGGCCATGCGTCGAGCGTATCCAGCGCGGCGTCCAGGCCAGGCTCCCTGCGCAGGTTCGGCACCAGCGGCAGCAAACCCTCGGTCAGGTCGGCGGCCAGGTAGGCGCCATCGCGCTTGCGTCGCAGCACGCGCCGGGCGCGCGACAGGGCACGGGCATCGTGGTTGCCGCGCGCGCGCAGCAGACCGGCCGGCCAGAGTTCGATCTCCGGGGTGTTGAGTAGCGCAAGCTTCAGCGGAATCGGCAGTGGCATGCGTGCAGCTTAGCGCAGGTGCATCGGCTCACATCCGCCCTTCGCGCCACAACATGACGGCAAGCAGGCCGGCCAGCACGGCGAACACTGCGCTGGTCCAGGTCGGCACGGAATAACCGTCGATGTTCACCGGCCAGCCGGACAGGACGCGGACTGCCTGCAGTACGGCGACCGCGGCGAGTAGCAGGGCGGCGATCCTGGTGAATGGTTTCATCGCGGCACCTTACTCGTTGCGCGGTCAGTCGGCACGCAATGCGTCCAGCATGGCTTGCGGTTGCGCGAGGCTGAGCAGCAATTGCGACGTTCCGTTGCGTTCCGGCAACCACAGCACGCGGTGGCGGTCGGTGAGCAGGCAGAACGCCTTGCCGAATTTATGGCGAAGTCGGAAGTTGCCGGCATCGAAGCCGATGATCGACATGCCGCCGGTCTTGAGCACGGGGCGCAACTCGGTACGTTCGCGGAGGTCGACGACACGCGCGTTTGCCAGATCCAGTTCGGATACGGCGACCCGATGGCGGAACAAGGCGGCGCGCACGTCCAGCACGCCATCGCGCAACTCCACCGAGCGGCGCTTCATCGCCAACAGGAGCAGGGCCAGCACCAGTGGGACGATCACCAGCGCCGTGGCCACGCCTGACAACTGCGCCTGTTGGCCGGAAAACCAGAGCGCACCAATGATGCCAAGCGGCAGCACACCGCCCAGCGCGACCAACAGCATCCACGCATGCGCCGGCGGCGGACTGACGGCGAAGCTTTGCGATGCCCGTGTCTTCATGACTCAGTGCGCCTTGATCCAGACGGCCACGTCGTCGATCAATTGCGGATCGACATGGCCCGGTGCGTTGTATTCGGCCAGGTTGCCGTCGCCTTCACCGGCGATGCCGAGGTGGTTGAGCTTGTCGTACAGCTTGAACGCGACCTTGGGATTGTCGTGGAACGCACCGCGCCAGCGGCCCCAGTCGGCATCGACCACCTGGATGTCGCGTGCGCCCTGCAGCACCAGCATCGGCAGCGCCACCGACTGCGACTCGGCAACCGCATCCACCGCGTCGATGCTGCGCCAGTAGCCAACTGCCTGGCCCAGCACGGTCTTGGTGGCGGGATCGGTGAGTGGATCACGGGTGATGCGTACCTGGTCGATGATCTGGTTGATCGCGTCGCGTTCCACGTCGCTAGTCTTGCCGTCGTCCAGCACCGCCATCCGCCGGTTCTGTTCGATCACGATGTCCAGCAATGGTCGCGCTGGTGCCGCCAGCAACACGAGGCCGGCGACATGCCCGGACACCGCGGCGATGCGCGGCGCCATCATCCCACCCTGGCTGTGGCCGAGCACGAACACGCGCTTGCCGTCGATGCCTTCGGCCTTGCGCAGCGCATCCACCGCGAGCACCGCATCGTTGGTGGTTTCGTCGTCGATGCCGAACGCACCACCGGAGAAATCCTGCGGGCGTGCCTTGCTGCGCTTCTCGTAGCGCAGCACCGCGATGCCCTGCGCGGCCAGGCCACGGGCGATGTCGAGGAAGGGCTTGTTCGGGCCGATGGTTTCGTCGCGATCATGCGGGCCGGAGCCGTGCACCAGCACGACTGCAGGGAATGGTCCGCCGCCCTTGGGCATTGCCAGCGTGCCGGGCAGGGCGCGTTCGCCTTCACCAACGCTGAAATCGCGTTCGCTGAAATTCGCGTCATCGGCAACCGGCGCAACGGCCGCAGGCGTTTCCGCCGGCTGGATCAGGAAGCCAACGATCTTGCCATCCGCGTTGATCGCCAGCTTCGCCACCAGTTCGGCCTTGGCGTAGTGAAGCGGCGTTTTCACCAGCGTCGCTTCGCCCTGCTGCATCGTTGCGGCTTCGCCGCGGCCCTTCGCTTCGCCTGCTTGCGCGGGCAGCGATTCCCATACTGCTTTCAGCTTGTCGGCGGGAACGGCCTTTGCCATCTCGGCACCGAACATCGCCTCGGCCTGCGCGTATTCGCCGGCATCCAGATGATCAAGCAGGCGGGTGGCGATGCGTGCACCGTCGATGGATGCGTCCTGCGCGGCAACGCGGCCGGACAGCAGCAGTCCCATGCCAAGCATCAGCAGCAAAGCGGAGGCCAGTAGCACGCGCAGGCCGTTATGCGAAGCGTGTTGCGTGCTGAAGCGGCGTTCAAGCAAGTGGATGAGGTGCAACATCTCAGGCCTCCTTCTTGAAGATCAGCGTGGGCGAAGACACGGTGGGCGTAGCATGCAGGATATTGACCAACTCCCAGCCAGCGCGGCCCTGCTTGTCAAGTTCTTCCTGCAGGGCTTCGAGCTTGAAGCCGCCCATCAGGCCGGTCTTCAGCTCCACCACCAGATAGTTCCAACGGTTGCTCATTTCGATTCCTCGTTGTCTTTTCCTGCGGCTATCTTCGGCAGCCGCCCGGCCTTGCGCAGCGACTCGCGCAGCACATACTCGATCTGCGCGTTGAGGCTGCGGAGTTCATCGTCGGCCCAGCGCTGCGCTGCCGCCAGGACTTCGGCGTTGATGCGCAGCGGATAGGCCTTCTTCTCGCTCACGGTCGGCGCCGGGCTCAGTACAGCGTGCCGGCGTTGACGATCGGCTGGGTGCTGCGCTCGCCGCAGAGCACGACCAGCAGGTTGCTGACCATCTGCGCCTTGCGCTCTTCATCCAGTTGGACGACGCCGTTTTTCTGCAGTTCGGCCAGTGCCATCTCGACCATGCCGACCGCGCCGGCGACGATGCGGGTGCGCGCGGCGATGATCGCGTTCGCCTGCTGGCGCTGCAGCATGGCCTGGGCGATTTCCGGCGCGTAGGCGAGATGGGTGATGCGCGCGTCGAGGATGCTGACACCGGCGTCTGCCAGGCGCTCGGCTAATTCGTCCTTGAGGTGCTGGCTGATCTCGGAAGCGTGGCTGCGCAGTGCGACCTGGCCGTCCTCATGCTGGTCGTAGGGATAGCTGGTGGCCATCGTGCGCAGCGCGGATTCGGACTGGATATGGACGAAGCTCTCGTAGTCGTCGACGTTGTAGACGGCTTCGGCCGAGTCCACCACTTGCCACACGATCACCGCGGCGATCTCGATCGGGCTGCCGTCCAGTTCGTTGACCTTGAGCTTGCTGCTCTCGAAATTGCGTACGCGCTGGCTGACCTTTTTCTTGGCGAAGAAGGGGTTGTTCCAGCGCAGGCCGTTGTCCTTGACCGTGCCCACATACTTGCCGAACAAGCTGATCACCGCAGACTGGTTGGGTTCGATCATGTACAGACCCAGCAGGCAGAACGCGGCGATGGCACCCAGCACGATGCCGGCGACGACCTGCGTCGGCGATCCGATCTTCACGCCGGAAATCGTCATCCACCCGCAGATGGCGATTGCGGCGAACAAGGCCAACAACATGGGGATGCCGGGAAGGGAGCGGATGGGGGTTTCTTTCATGGCGATTCTCGGAACTGCCCGGAATGGGCGTGCGAGATATTGATATCAAAATGATATCGATTTGCCAAGCGTGATCCGACGGGCGGCCGACATATCGCCTGTCAGCGATTGGGGCTGAGATAGAAGATCGGCGCTGGGGAGAACTCCCCGCTCGCATACAGGCCACCCCCGCCCTTGCTCCAAGCCAGGGCTTCGGCTTGGGGGATCAGTGGTACGTCATGCGCCTCCGGTGGTCGCGCCACGGCTTCGCCCCAGTCTTCCCCGGGCTTGCGGCGATAGAACAGGACGCTGCCATAGGTCAGCACGGCCAGCGTCTGCCCGTCGGGCGACAAGTCGGCGGCGGTGACCATCGGCGAGAGCCTGGCCAGCTTCGGGTCGCTGCGCTGCAGGTCGGCATCGGCCTCGGGCACGCCTTCGAGACGGCCGATCCGTCGCGCTTCCTGCCATTCCCCATGCGTATCGGCCAGCGGCAGGGCGAACAGCTCCGGCGGTTTGCGCTTCTTCGAGATCAGGAACACCTTGCCGGCGGTGGCATCCACCGCCACCGCCTCGCAATCGCGCGGGCCATCGGCCCAGCGCGCGCGAATTGACCACGCGGGCTTCAACGTACCGTTCTGCAGCGTCTTCGGTTCTTCGAACACATGCAGGACGAAGTCGCGGCGCTGGCCGCCGTTGTCGCCGGTATCGGCCACCATCAGGTAGTGCTTGCCGTCCAGGTCGAAGCTGGCCAGGTCTTCCCAGTCGGTGTTCTTCGCGCCTTCGACCTTGTAGCGGGCGATGACCCGGCCGCGTCGCGACAGCGCATACAGGCGCGCGGGGTTGCCGCTGTCCTCGATCGCCCACAGCACGTCCTCATGCACATGCGATGCGGCCAGACCGCTGACTTCGTCCAGGTCGCCGTTGGTGATCAGGCCTGCCAGCCGCGCGAACGGCAGCGACGGCGGCGCGCAAGCCGTCGCGCACAGGAGCAGCGCGGCCAATGCGGACAGCCGCAGTCGGGGATGGATCGGCATGCATGGGAGGATGGCATGGACGCACGTCGCGGCACAGTCCCGCTTGCCGCCTCCGTTAAAATCGCGGTTTTCTTGCGCCCGGATGTCCAGATGACCCGTATCGGTACGCCGCTTTCGCCCCACGCCCTGCGCGTGCTCCTGCTGGGTTCCGGCGAACTGGGCAAGGAAGTCGCCATCGAGCTGCAGCGTTTCGGGGTGGAAGTGATCGCCGCCGACCGCTACGCGAACGCGCCGGCGATGCAGGTCGCGCATCGCAGCCATGTGCTGGACATGCTCGATGGCGCAGCGATCCGCGCGCTAGTCGCGCTTGAGAAACCGCACCTGGTCGTGCCGGAGATCGAGGCGATCAGCACCCAGACGCTGGTGGAACTGGAGGCGGAGCAGGGCCAGCGCGTGATCCCGACTGCGCGCGCCGCGCGCCTGACCATGGATCGCGAAGGCATCCGTCGCCTCGCCGCGGAAACATTGGGGCTGCCGACCTCGCCGTATCACTTCGTCGATACCGTGGAGGATTACCGCGCTGCCGTCATCGCGCTCGGCATTCCCTGCGTGGTGAAGCCGGTGATGTCATCCTCCGGACATGGCCAGTCGCTGGTGCGCAGCGAAGCCGACCTCGATGCCGCATGGGACTACGCGCAGACCGGCGGTCGCGCCGGCGCTGGGCGCGTGATCGTCGAGGGCTTCATCGACTTCGATTACGAAATCACCCTCCTCACCGTGCGCCATGCCGGCGGCACCAGTTTCTGTGAGCCGATCGGCCATCTGCAGGAGGACGGCGACTACCGCGAGAGCTGGCAGCCGCAGCCGATGTCGGCGCTCGCCCTGCAGCGTTCGCGGGACATTGCACGTGCGATCACCGACGATCTGGGCGGTTGGGGCGTGTTCGGCGTGGAGCTCTTCATCAAGGGCGACGAAGTCTGGTTCAGCGAAGTCAGCCCGCGCCCGCACGACACCGGCCTGGTCACCCTGGTTTCGCAGGAGCTCAGTCAGTTCGCCCTGCATGCTCGCGCGATCCTCGGCCTGCCGATTCCGGTCATCCGCCAGCTCGGTGCGTCGTCATCTTGTGCGGTGTTGGCGCATGGCCATGGCGTGCCGGTCTTCGGCGATGTCGATGGCGCACTTGCGCAGCCGGACACGCAGTTGCGATTGTTCGGCAAGCCGAGGGTCGCGGGGCATCGCCGGGTGGCGGTGACGCTGGCGCGTGGTAGCGACATCGAACAGGCCCGCGCCATCGCCCGTGATGCCGCCGCGGCATTGACGCTGGACTTGCTGCAGGAATGAGAGACTAGGCCACATGAACGATTCCGCCGGTTACGCCGTGTTCTTCTTCCCGCCCGCGTTGGAAGCCTTGGGCGATGCGATCAAACCCTACCTGCAGGACGGCCCCGCCGGTCCGCACGTGCCCTGTCGTGAAATCGACACCGCCGGCGCTTTCATCGAGCTGACGCTCGAAGGCCGCGCGCCTGATGGCCGCGAAGTGGCGCTGGAATTGATGGTGCCCGGCAACATGGTGCGCATGATCGTGTCCGCGCACAGCGATGGGGAATTCGGTTTCTACGACCGCAGCAAGCCGATGGCGGCGCCCGTATTGCCCGCGTCGCCGGCCGAACCTGCCGTTGCCGACGCCCCCCCGCAGGATGCCAAGCCCGCCACTTGAACTCAGCCCTGCAATCGCGCCCAACCCCGCCCGTTGAAGCCTTCCAGCGGCTGGAACCGGCGTTTGTAGTCCATCTTGGCATGGCCTGAGATCCAGTAACCCAGGTACAGGTGCTGGTGGCCGTCGCGCGCAGCCCATTCCAGTTGTTTGAGCACCGCCAGCGTGCCCAGTCCGCGCGCGGATTCGCACGGATCGTAGAAAGTGTAGACCGCAGACAGCGCGGCATCGATCAGGTCGGTCACCGCCACCGCCAGCAGCCGATGCGTACCGCGCTCACGCAACTCCAGGAAGCGGCCTTCGTTCCACGAGCCGATCAGGAACTGTTCGAATTCCGGCGCGCCGTGCTCGTCCATGCCACCGCCGCGATGCCGCGTGTGCAGGTATTTGCGATACAGCGCCAGATGCTCCTCGGTTCGTACGGATGCGACGATGCGCGCATCGACATCCGCATTGCGCTTCAGGCAGCGGCGCTGACTGCGGTCGGGCCGGAACGTCGCCACCGGCACCCGTACCGCCACGCAGGCGTGGCAGCCGATGCAGCTTGGCCGGTACACGATGTCACCGGAGCGGCGAAAACCCCAGTCCAGCGCCATCGGATACAGCTGCGGCAGGCGCGGGTCGCGCGGATCCAGCACCAGGTCGCGCGCCTCGCGGTCGGCCCAGTAGCCGCACGGATGCGTGCCGGTACGGAACATGCGCACGTTGTCGGCATCGGTGCCCATGCGCGGAGCATAACGCCGCCGTCATTCAGCTGCGCGCAGGGTTTTGCTGTCAACCGTCGTCGCGGCAGGGCGTTTTCTTTTCCAAGTCCGGCCGCTGCCGGTTCAACAGAGGAATCCCATGAAGCACACGAAGTTCCTGGTTGTCGCAGTGACGGTCGCGCTGGCGTCCGCCACGGCATACGCGCAGACCGCGACCATCGCACCGGCCGCCGGCAACGCGCGGATGCAACTCGATACCAACAAGGACGGTGCCATCGATCGCGCCGAAGCCGCCAAAGCACCGAAGCTGGCCGAGAAGTTCGACCAGTTGGACACGAACAAGGATGGCAAGCTCAGCGCCGACGAACGCATGCAAATGCGCGGCATGCGTCATCGCGGCGGTGACCGTGGCGGTCGCGGCGATGCAGGCGGCCTGCGTGCGGCGGACACCGACAAGGACGGCCGCATCAGCCGCGCCGAAGCGGATGCGGCGAATGCCAAAGCGGGCGAGCGCTTCGCACAGATGGACGTCAACAAGGACGGCTACCTGGACCGCAGCGACATGCAGGCACGGATGGCCCAGCGCCGCGGCGAATGCTTCGCCAAGGCCGATGTCGACAAGAACGGCCAGCTAAGCCGTGCCGAGTTCGACAAGATGCACGAGGCCTGTGGGCCGATGCGTGGCGGGATGCAAGGCGGCGTTGCCAAGCGCTTGCCGCAGAACAATCCGAACCCGGGGCCATTCCCGCCGAAGAAGTAATCGCAGTACCCGCCCGAAAAAAACGGCCCGCATCGCCGCGGGCCGTTTTTTTTCATGGTTCATCGCATCCGCAACACGCGCCAGGCTTCGCCGTTGCGTTCCACCTCGACAGCCTGCGCAGCGTCGGCATCGCGCGCCAGCTGCACCGTGCCTCGCCCGGAACCATCGGTCATGTATTCGTGCACGTCGATGTCCAATGCGCCGTCGCCGGGGCATGCCGATGCCGGGGACAGCGCGGTCTTCGCGGCGTGCTGCAACCCTTGCATGAACGCCGCGGGCGGATCCTTGCCGTCGATGGCGATGCAGGCCTGTGCCGGCGTGCGTTCGGCGAGTTCGCGTTCGACCAACAGTTTGGCCAGGGCGGTCGGCACCTTGGCGCGATAGACCGGGACGTCCTCGACCGACTGGGGGGTGATCGTCGGTACGGGATTCTGCGGCGGCGCGGTGGCTCGAGTCGGCGCGGGCAATGCCGGTTCATGCTTGCGCAAGCCGAACACCATCAGCCCGATCACCGCCAGGATCGCCACCAGCAGGCCCAGCTTGATCCGCATCGCGCGGCCGGCCTTGCTTGAAGCCTGCGTGTCCTTGTCGTGATCCAGCACGCTCAACGGAAGATAGCTGCTCTCGCCGATGCGGGAACTGTCCAACAGGCCGGCTTCGCGCAGCAGTTGCCGGCCACGCGGCTGGTCATCGGCGCGGACGATCCACACGGCAGGCTGCGGCCCGGATTCCTCGCCTGCGCGATAGCTGAAGTTGCCGCGCCGATTGCCGCGATAGGAACGCCCTTCGGTGATCTTCACCTCGATGTCGGCTTCGCGCAGCAGGGCGGCGACCGCTTCGACATTTTCAAGGCGCGGGCTGGTGAAGACTTGCCTCATCTCAACCCTTGGCGTGCAGTGGCGTGCCGGCCTTGTCGGCCGGCACCACCCGGATCAGGCCTTCCTGCGCGGTGCTGGCCACCAGCCGGCCGTTGCGGTCGAATACTTGGCCACGTGCCAGCCCGCGCCCACCTTGCGCACTGGGGCTGTCGATCGAATACAGCAGCCAGTCGTCGGCGCGGAACGGGCGGTGGAACCACAGCGCATGGTCGAGCGAGGCCATCTGCACGTTCGGCTGGTAGTAGCTGATGCCGTGCGGGAAGGTGGCAGTGCCGAGCAAGTGGAAATCGCTGGCGTAGGCGAGCAGGGCACGGTGCAGTTCCGGCGCATCGCCCACTTTCTCGCTGAGGCGGAACCACACCTGCTGGAACGGCGGGCGTTTTGGCGGGTTCAGTTCGTCGCGCGGATACACGTGGCGGAACTCGAATGGCCCGCGCCGTGCCAGCCAGCGCTGCACTTTGCTTGGCAACTTGGCCAGTTCTTCCGGCGGCAGCGAGGGCGCTTCATGCAAGTCCTCGGGCTTGGGCACTTCGGGCATCGACAGCTGGTGCTCGGCGCCGGCTTCGTATTGCTGGAAGGATGCGGCCAGGAAGAAGATCGGCTGGCCGTGCTGGATCGCGGTCACCCGGCGCACCGAGAAGCTGCCACCGTCGCGCGTGCGGTCGACGTTGTAGACGATCGGCGCCTCGATGTCGCCGGCGCGCAGGAAATAGGCGTGCAGCGAGTGCGCGTCGCGAGGTTCGCCTGCCGAATCCATGGTCGCTTGCGCGGCGGACAGCGCCTGCCCCAGCACCTGCCCGCCGAAGACGTACTTGGTGCCGATGTCGCGGCTCTGGCCGCGGAAGAGGTTGTCTTCGAGCCGCTCCAGCGAGAGCAGTTCGATCAGTTCGGAGACGGCGGAATTCATCCGTGGATTATAGGGGGCCGTGCGCGCCGATCCGCTGCAGTGGCACTTCGGCCAGCAGCCGCCGCCACGGGAAATGCGGGCCGGGATCACGCTTGCGGCGCACCTTGATCGCGGGGTCGTCGCTGGCTTCGACCTCGTCCAGATCCAGGTCTTCGTGGCCGGCGATCAGCGCGAGCGAGGGAATCTGCGCCCGCAGCCCATCCAGCAAGGCGACCAGCGCATCGATCTGCGCCTCGGTATAGGGCTCGTCCATCGCCTGGTGGCGCGAATCGAGCCAGTCGGGATAGCGGCCGGTATTGACCAGCTCGATGCCGATGCTGCGCGGGTTGTAGCCCCGCGTGTGATGGGCGACGCGCGCCGGCTCGACGTATTCGACGATGCGGCCATCGCGGTCGATGTAGTAATGCCCGCTGTTGCCGGTGCCGCTGGCGTACAACACGCGCTCGCCGTACTCGCGGGCCATTGCCAGGTCGGGTAGCTCGGTGCAGTGGATCACCACCAGGTTGATGTCGACCAAATCGCGCGCGGTCAACGCCTCGGCGTACGGCAATGGCTTGCACTGGGTCAGGGGCTCTGGCATGCGGCGATGCTAGCATTCGCACCCGGGCGCATTTCCTGCGCGGCATCAAGGACCCAGCAGCATGCGCGGCCACTGCATTCTCTCGCACGGCTTCGAAAGCGGGCCGGACGCAACCAAGGTCACTGCGTTGGCGGATGCTGCCGAGCGACTGGGCTGGAGCCACGAACGCCCGGACTACAGCGACCTCGATGCGAAGCGCGAGGTCAGCCCGCTGGGCGATGTGATGGCGCGCCTGCAGCGCCTGCAGCAGATCGCGCACGCGGCCTCGACTCATGGCCCGCTGGTGCTGGCCGGTTCCAGCCTGGGCGCATGGATTTCGGCACGGGTTTCACTGGAGGTGCCGGTACATGGCCTCTTCCTGATGGCGCCACCGATCGAGATGCGGCCAGCACCGATGATGGAAGCGGCCAGCGTGCCGGTCTCGATCATCCACGGCTGGCACGACGAGCTGATCCCTGCACAACAGGTGGTCGACTGGGCTTCCTCCCGCAATGCGCGCCTGCTGCTGGTGGACGACTCGCACCGGCTGTCCGATCACGTGCAGGCGAGTGCGGACGCATTCGCCCAACTGCTGGCAACGCTATGACCGCTCTCCCGGCATTCGCCGGGATGAGCGCAAAAAACGATGAGGTCTCTTTGAAATTCTTCGCTTCCTGCGGCAAGGGCCTGGAATACCTGCTGGCCGACGAACTCGTCGCGCTGGGCTGTACGCGAGCGACTGCGGCGATCGCCGGTGCCAACGCCGAAGGCGAGCTGGTCGACGCGCAGCGTGCGGTGCTGTGGTCGCGGCTGGCCAGCCGCGTGCTGTGGCCGATCGCCGAATTCCCCTGCGCCGACGAACACGCGCTGTATGCCGGCGTGGCGGCCATTGACTGGACCCAGCATCTCGATGCGTCGCACACCATCGCGGTCGACGCGCACGTGTCCGGTGACGCGCTCACCCATGCGCGCTATGCCGCGCAGCGGGTGAAGGACGGCATCGTCGATACCTTGCGCGCAAAGACCGGCGCGCGGCCGGACGTGGATGTCGAATCGCCCGACGTGCGCATCAACCTCGTCGTGCGCAAGGGCCAGGCGACGCTGTCCATCGACCTTGGCGGCGGTTCGCTGCATCGTCGCGGCTGGCGGCGGGCGCAGGGCGAGGCACCGTTGAAGGAAAACCTGGCCGCGGCGGTGTTGCTGCGCGGCGGTTGGCCGCAGGCGTATGCCGATGGCGGCGACCTGCTCGATCCGATGTGCGGCAGCGGCACCCTGCTGATCGAAGGTGCGCTGATGGCGGCTGATGTCGCGCCTGGCCTGATGCGGCTGGGCGATACCTTGCCGACGCGCTGGGCCGGCTTCGATGTCGAAACCTGGAAGGCGCTGCACATCGATGCCATCGAACGCGAAGCGAAGGGGCGCGCGTCGTTGCGGCCAAGCTTCACCGGCAGCGACCTCGATCCGCATGCGATCCGCTCCGCGCGCGAAAACGCGCAGGCTGCGGGCGTGGACGATGCGATTTCATTCGCCGTGCGCGATGTCGTGGACTTGCCGGTGCAGGACAACCCACGCGGCGTGGTCGCCTGCAATCCACCCTACGATGCGCGGCTTGCCGCGGATCCGGCGCTGTACCGCGCGCTGGGCGATGCATTGAAACGGGCCACGCCGAACTGGTGCGCAAGTCTGTTGTGCGGTGATTTCGAACTTGCCCGCGCCACCGGCCTGCGCGCACAGAAGCGCTACCAGGTCTTCAATGGCCCGATCGAATGCAGCCTGATCGTCTGCGATCCGATTGCGTTGCCAGCCCGCGATGAAACGCAGAAGCGCGAACTCGGCGAAGGCGCGCAGATGGTCGCGAACCGTCTGCGCAAGAACCTGAAGGCGTTGCGCGGATGGCGCGAACGCGATGGCGTGAGCTGCTTCCGCGCGTACGATGCCGACATTCCCGAATACGCCTGCGCAGTGGACGTGTACACCACCACCGGCGATGAAACCTGGCTGCACGTGCAGGAATACGCCGCGCCCGCGGATATCCCCGAAGCCACCACGCGCAAGCGGCTCAACGAGCTGCTGGCTGGCGTACGCGACGTGTTCGAGGTGCCGAAAGAGCGGGTGGCGGTGAAGACCCGCAGCACCGGCAAGGGTGGCTCCAAATACGGACGTTTCGACCAGCGCAGCGAATTCCTGCACGTCACCGAAGGCGCGGCGACCTTGCTGGTCAACCTGTTCGATTACCTCGATACCGGCCTGTTCCTCGACCATCGCCCGCTGCGCGCGCGGATGGCGCTGGAAGCACGCGGCAAGCATTTCCTCAACCTGTTCTGCTACACCGGCGTGGCCACGGTGCAGGCGGCGGTGCAGGGCGCGGTACAGACTACCAGCGTGGATCTGTCGGCCACGTATCTGGAATGGCTGGCCGACAACCTGCGCGAAAACGGCATCGGCGGCACGCGCCACCGTATCGCCCAGGCGGACGCGCTCAAGTGGCTAGAGGCCGACACCGGCGCGTACGACGTGATCTTCTGCGATCCGCCCACCTTCTCCAATTCCAAGCGCGCCGACGATTTCGACGTGCAGCGCGACCAGGTACGCCTGCTGCGCGCGGCGGTCGAGCGCCTAGCCGAGGGCGGCGTGCTGTACTTCAGCAACAACTTCCGGCGATTCAAGTTGGACGAAGCCGCGTTGGGCGAATTCGCCCACGTCGAGGACATCAGCGCATCCACCATCCCGCCGGACTTCGCGCGCAACCCGCGCATCCATCGCGCATGGCGGCTGACCCGCCGCAGTTGAACCAAGGCAAGGAGTCCCATGCGCCATCGTCGTTCGGACAAACTGCGTTTCATCGGACAGTGGTTGCGCAACCCGCGCCAAACCGCGGCCGTCGCGCCGTCCAGTCCCGAGCTTGCGTCAGCGATGCTGGGCGAATTGCCGGCGAATGCGCGGCGGGTGGTCGAACTCGGCGGCGGTACCGGTGCGATCACCCGCGCGCTGGTGGATGGCGGCATATCCGGCGAGGCGCTGCTGGTGCTGGAATTGAACGAGGAACTGCATGCGCACTTACGCCGTCGTTTCCCGGACGAGGTGCTGGTGCTGGGCGATGCCGTGGAGCTGCCGCGGCTCGCATCCGAAGCGGGCTTCCTGGATGCTGGGCCTGCGGATGCGGTGATCTCCGGCTTGGGCCTGCTGGCGATGGATCGCGAACTGGTGACGAACATCCTGCGCAGTGCGTTCGCCTGCCTGCGCCCGGATGGACGCTTCATCCAGTTCACCTACGGGCCGGTTTCGCCCGTGCACGAATCGGTACTGGACGCGCTGGGCTTGCGCATGCGTCGCGGGGCATTCGTGCTGCGCAACGTGCCGCCGGCGACGGTGTACGTCTACGAGCGCGCGACCGACAACTGATCCGCGCTTTCCGATGCAAAAGAAAAAGGCCGCGGATCACCGCGGCCTTTTCGTTGGAACGTGTCGATGCGATCAGCCGTTGCCGACCACGTCCGGGCGATCCGGGCCCAGCCAGCGATAGACCGCGCCGCCCAGCATCGCACCCAGGATCGGTGCCACCCAGAACAGCCACAGCTGCGACAGCGGGGTGCCGCCGACCAGCAGCGCCACGCCGGTGGAACGCGCCGGGTTCACCGAGGTATTGGTGACCGGGATGCTGATCAGGTGGATCAGGGTCAGGCCCAGGCCGATCGCGATCGGCGCGAAGCCGGCCGGCGCATTGCGATGGGTTGCGCCCATGATGATCACCAGGAACATCGCGGTCATCACCACTTCGCACAGGAAGGCCGCGGCCATGCTGTAGCCGCCGGGCGAATGATCGCCAAAGCCATTGGTGGCGAATGCGCCGGCGGCATTGGGATCGACGGCGAAGCTCGCGGTGCCGCTGGCGATCTGGAACAGGATCCACGCCGCGAAGATCGCGCCGAGCACCTGGGCGACGACATAGGGCAGCAGATCCTTGGCCGGGAAGCGGCCGCCGGCCCACAGGCCGAAGCTCACTGCTGGATTGAAATGGCCGCCCGAGATGTGCCCAAGCGCATACGCGCCGGTCAGCACGGTCAGGCCGAAGGCCAGCGCCACGCCGACGAAACCAATCCCCAGCGGATTGCCGTCACCGCCGAAGTTCGCCGCCAACACCGCGCTGCCGCAACCACCCAACACCAGCCAGAACGTGCCGATGAACTCGGCACCAAGTCGTTTGATCATTGCTAGCTCCCCATGCGAATTAGTTGTGCGTGGCATGCGCGCCCACGCACCGTAATGGATCGGCGTTAAGCCGGCGTGGTTATGCGTTGAATCGCCGCGTGATCAACGGCCACGGATGCGCCCGAACAGGCCGCCGGTTGGCTTGGGTGTCATCGTTTCCGGCTCAGGTGCATGGGGTGGCACGAATTCGGCATAGCCGGTAGCCAGGTTCGCATTGACGAAATCGGCCACTTCCTCTCGTGCCACGCCGCTGGCTTCCGCCACTTCGGCAATGGTTGCCGGCCCCTTCATCATCGCGGTCGCGATGCGGAAATGCTTGGGATATTCGCGCTCGGTCTGCGGCCACTTGGTCAGCCGGTAGTTGCCGTCCACGTCATTGCCGGGCAGCAGGTGGCCGTGTCCGCTCAACAAGCCGCCCAGCCATTGCAGGCGCGCAAGTGGCTGCGCCGCGCCGAGCGAAGCGGCTTCGCTTTCCCATGCCACGGCATCCGGCGTTTCGAAATCTTCGATCAACAAGGTACCGCCGAAATATCCGGTCAGTGGCTTGAGCGTGGCCGGGCCATGCCAGACCGCGCTGCGCGGATCGATCAACAGCACCGGATCGCTGCCGCGCTGCAGGCGTACCCGGCGTTCCAAGCCATTGCGGCCCAGCCAACTGGCCAGTGATCGATCCGGTGCCAATTCGACCACGGGTTCCGGTTCTGGTTCCGGCGCTGGTGGCTCGGGTTCGACCACGACTGCCGTCGCCCTCGCAACGGGTTCCGCCGGTGTTTGCACGATCTCGTCGACCGTGGCTGCTGCTTGTGCGGGCGGCAATTGGCCTGAAGGTGCAGGGGTGGATGCCACGGGTGGCGGTTCAGGCGCGGTTGCACGCGGCGCGTCGCCGGCGATCTCGCTCAGCAGCACGGCGAAGTCATTGGCGGTGACTGGCCGCGGCAGGCGGTAATCGGTCTGGTTGCGATCCACCGAAGTCAGGCCGATCACCTTGCGGCCGGCAGCGTGCAGGCGCAGCCAGCTCATCGGCCCGTACAGGCTGTCCATGTCGATGACCACATAGTCGGCGCTTTCGTCGCCGGCCAACGCCCATGTATTGCCGAGTTCGGCGTTCGCAGCCCTGAAGGCCGCCTGCACTTCGGCTTCCGTGGTGCTGTCCATGCCGGTGATGCCGAGGGTCAGAGCCATGAGCGATGCCTGCTGCGGAAACCCCAAGTGTTGCCAACCCGGCATGCCCCGTCAACGCGCGCTGTTCGTCACATTGCGGCAGTTCACGCTTGCGGGTATCCGTACGCTAGCGCATTGCGCGAGCCGGTCGTCAGGGCGATCTTCACGCGAAGATGCGTGTTTTCTTCGGCAACTGAGCCTTCAGGAAGGCCATTTGGTCGGCAAGAATATTGCGGTTGGACAGGATCAAATGTTCGATCCAACTGGGTCGGAACGGCACCGCCAACAACGGCATGCCGGCCTGCTGCGGGGTACGGTTGCCCTTGCGCGAATTGCAGTGGAAGCAGGCGGACACCACGTTTTCCCAGATGTCGCGGCCGCCCTTGGAGACGGGTTGGACGTGGTCACGGGTCAGCGAGCCACGATGGAATTCGCGGCCGCAATACAGGCACAGGCCTTGGTCGCGTGCGAACAGCGCGGGATTGGTCAGCGCGGGCGTTGGATCCAGCGCATGCGGGCGGGCGTGGCCGCGTGCGGCGATGATCGGATGCAGCTGGACGATGCTCTGTTCGCCACTGGCGCGGCAGATGCCGCCATGGATTTCCAGGCAAGGCTCGCCCAGCGTCCAGGCGACGGCACCGCGTGCGTACAGGCAGGTGGCGTCCTGCCAACTCATCCAGTCCAGCGCGCGGCCGTGCGCATCAAGCCCCAGTAGGCGCAGGCCGGGGAAGCGGACAACAGAAGAAGCGGAGGGCAGGAACCCGTCCGCATCAGCTACCGCGGTTCGGGTTCCGGCAAGGACCGGGCGTAGCGTTGCGCTATCGGTCTCCATCGGAAACCGAGCTTATACCCATTCGGTGACGATTTGTGTACAGCCGGCGGATTGGCCGCCGGCTGGAGACGAGCCGTCAGTCGCCGAACAACTCCGCCGGCATCGTCATCAACGGAGCTGCGCCGCTATCGATGGCCGCCTTGTGCGACAGCGTGCGCGGCAACAGGCGGGCGAAGTAGAAACGTGCGGTTTCGCGCTTGGCGTCCTTGAATGCCTGCGAGCGATCCGAAGCATCGGCGGCAGCCACGCTGCGTGCCCACCAGTACGCCAGCACCACGTAGCCCGAGTAGAACAGGTAGTCGTAACTGGCCGCACCGAGTTCTTCCGGGTTGGAAGCGGCGCGCTGCAGGATCTCGAGGGTCAGCTTGCCCCATTCGCCGGCCTTGGCGCGCAGCGGGCCGATGAACTCGGCCAGTGCCTCGTCGCCTTCGTGTTGCTTGGCGAATTCTTCGATCATCGCCAGGAACAGCTTCAGGCCGGCGCCTTGCGATGCGGCCGTCTTGCGGCCGATCAGGTCCAGCGCCTGGATGCCGGTGGTGCCTTCGTACAGGGTGGTGATGCGCGCATCGCGGGCGTACTGCTCCATGCCGTGCTCATGGATATAGCCGTGGCCACCGAAGCATTGGATGGCGTTGTAGGTGTTCTCGATGCTCCATTCGGTCTGGCAGGCCTTGGAGATCGGGGTGAGGAAGCTCACCAGCGTGTGCGCATGTTCGCGTGCAACCGCGTCGGCTTCGCGCTCGGCGGCATCCAGCAGCGAATAGGCGTGCAGCGACAACAGGCGGCCGCCTTCGACGAGTGCCTTCTGCGACAACAGCATGCGGCGCACGTCCGGCTGCACGATGATCGGATCGGCTGGCTTGTCCGGGGATTTCGGGCCAGACAGCGAACGCGACTGCAGGCGCTCGCGCGAGTAGCGCAGCGCGTTCTGGTAGGCGCGTTCGGACAGGCCCAGGCCCTGCACACCGACGCCCAGGCGCGCGGAGTTCATCATCACGAACATTGCCTGCAGGCCCTTGTGCGGCTCGCCGACCAGGTAGCCCTGCGCGCCGTCGAAGTTCATCACGCAGGTGGCCGAGCCGTGGATGCCCATCTTGTGTTCGATCGAGCCGCAGCGCAGCGCGTTGCGTTCGCCGATGGTGCCGTCCTGCGCGACCTTGAACTTCGGGGTCACGAACAGCGAAATGCCCTTGGCGCCGGGCGGTGCGTCCGGCAGCTTGGCCAGCACCAGGTGCACGATGTTGCCGGACATGTCGTGCTCGCCGGCGGTGATGAAGATCTTGGTGCCGGTGATCGCGTAGCTGCCGTCGTCGTTCGGGATCGCCTTGGTCTTCAGCAGGCCGAGGTCGGTGCCGCAATGCGGTTCGGTCAGGCACATGGTGCCGGTCCAGGTGCCGGCCACCAGCGGCTTCAGGAACACTTCCTTCTGCCAGTCCTCACCATAAGTCTCCAGCGCCTGCACCGCGCCGTGCGACAGCATCGGGAAGTTGCCCCAGGCCAGGTTGGCGCTATCGACCATTTCAGTCAGTACGCCACCGAGGGCCGCGGGCATGCCCTGGCCGCCGTGTTCCGGCTGGTTGGTCAGGCCGGTCCAGCCGCCTTCGACGAATTGGTCGAAGGCCTGCTTGAAGCCCGGTGGTACCGCCACATCGCCAGTGGCGGCGTCGAACTTGCAGCCGATCTCGTCGCCGACCTTGTTCAGCGGCGCCAGCACGGTTTCGGTGAAGCGCGCGGCTTCATCGATCACCGCATCGACCAATTCGCGGTTGGCGTCGGCGAAACCGAGCCTGGCGAACGTGGCCTCGCTGTCCAGCACATCGAACAGGGCGAAGCGGATGTCTTCAAGCGGTGCCTTGTAGCTGCTCATGGGGCGTTCCCGTGCGATCGTGCGGTCCGCCGTCCGGCCCGCGGAACACAAAGCATACTACGGCGTATGGTCAGCGCATGTTGCGACGCGTCGCCTGCTTCAGCGCAGTACGCCCGGCAGCCCCGGGACCGGAGTCAGCGCGCTGCTGAGCTTGATCTTGTAGCTGCGCGACTTGCCGTCTTCGGGGCCGGCGTCCACCGTGCCGCCCAGCGTGTAGTTGAGGCTGCGGCCGTCGGCCAATGTGGTGGCGATGCGTGCACGACCTTCCGGCAGCGGTACCGTCGTGGTGGTGAACACGTCGGCGGATTCCGGGCCGATGGCGATCTGCGGCTGCGCCTGGAGTGTGGCCGCGGCGCCGTTGTCGAACGCAACCTGGATATTGGTGGCGGTGAAGCGCATCGGCACGCTGCTGAAATTGTTCAGCCGTACTTGCACGTCCCAGTTTCCATCCGCGCGAACCGTCAATTGCTGGATGCTGGCAGCAGGTTCGGAGATGCGGCGCACCGGACCGCTACTGCAACCGGCCAGCAGCAGGAGCAGGGCGCCGATCCAGGTGGCATTCCGATGGAAGCGGGTTGCGGTCATGGCGGCGTCCTGATGCGGGAAAGCCCGAGCATAGCCCGCACGCCGCACCTGGCGCATCGCTCAGAAGCCGGTGTCGACTTCGGGTACCGGTTGTTCGCGAATCCAGGCGTCCTTGGCCGCGATGAAGGCCTCGGCACAGCGGTAGGCTTCGCGGCCCAACGCCATCCTGCTTTCGTCGCTGGTTCCGGCAAGGTCCTGCCTGCCCACCAACTGGGTGTAGAGGTTCAGGGCGATATCGTGGATGTCCATGTTCGCGGCTCCGTGGCGTAGGGCGCGAACATACACCGGCTATGCGATCTGCGTGCAGCGGAAAGCAAAAACCCCGCAATGCTGGGCATGCGGGGTTTCCTGTCTCGCCATTCCGATGGTGGCCGGGGAGGGAATCGAACCCCCGACACGGGGATTTTCAATCCCCTGCTCTACCAACTGAGCTACCCGGCCGATCGACCGGAATAGCGAGCCGCGCATGATACGGATCGAGCGCGGACAGGGCAAGCAGGGCGATGGCTGGACGCATCCGGGTGCGTAAAGCACCGGTTACGAGAGCGGGGAGCAAGATGATTCGAAACCACCGCCGGAGAGCGCCATGAAAGCCCTGATGATTCCGTTGCTCGTGACCCTTGGACTGGCTGCCTGCGCGACCAACCGCCCAAGCGATGCCGACCGGTTGGCGATGTACCAGGCGCATGCCGGTGCGCCCGTGAAGCAAATCCGGAACGATGACCCGATCAGCTGGGATCGCATCGACGACCAACATGTCCTGCTCACCACGCGCCCCAGCGAAGCCTGGTTGCTGACGGTGTCCGGTTCGTGCCTGGATTGGGGCAGTGCATCACCCGTCATGGTGTTGAGTTCGACCGGTCCGTACGTGACCAAATTCGATCACATCACCATCCCAGGTTCACCGATGAGTTGCCAAATCCGGGAAATGCAGCCGATCGACGTAAAGGCGGTGCGCGCCGCCGAAGCCGAACTGCGCGCTCAGGCATCCGCCGGCACGTAACCCGCGGGCTTTACCGCGCCGCCGCCGAACAGGAACTTCAGCATCTCGCCTTCCAGGTAGGCGCGGTGCTCCGGGTTCAGCGGCGACAGTCGGTTCTCGTTGATCAGCATGGTCTGGTGCGCCAGCCAGCGCTGCCAGGCGGGCTTGCCCACACCCGCGAACACGCGCTTGCCAGCCTCGCCGGGCCAAGGGGAGAAATCCAGGCCTTCGGTTTCGACCTGGTCCACTTCGCAGAACACCATTCGCGCCATCGTCATTCCTTTTCGATCAATCGCCGCACCGGCGCGGGCAGGCCGATGGCCTGCAGGTCCGCGCGCGCTGCCCAGCGCAAGCCATCATTATCGCCGACCACGTCGCGCGGTCGCACATTGGCGATGTGGTGCGGATGAATTCGTAGCCGGTAATGACTGAAACCGTGAGTGATCGCGTCGCCGCTTCGCGCGGCATCGAAATCGCCATGCGCATGCTGTTCGAACCATGTGCGGGAAGCGGCGATATCCGCATGTTCCGGCAAAGACCATAGCGATGCCCACACGCCGGTTGGTGGCCGGCGTTGCAGCAGCAGGCGGCCGGAATCGTCTTCGATGACCAGCATGTGCGCGATGCGTTCCGGTAGCGGCTTGCCCGGTTTCGGCGAAGGCAGCTCAGCAACGCGCTCCTCGCGCAGGGCGATGCATGCGTCCTGCAAAGGGCAGGTCGCGCAGGCGGGATCCGCGCGCGAGCACAAGGTGGCACCGAAATCCATTTGCGCCTGGGTGTAATCGGCGAGCCTTGCCTGCGGAAGCAGTGTTGCAGCGATGCCCCACAATTTCTTCTCGACCGCAGGTGTGCCCGGCCAGCCTTCGATGCCGAACAGTCGGCACAGCACGCGCTTCACGTTGCCGTCCAGGATCGGTGCCGCATCGCCCCAGGCTTGCGACAGGATCGCGCCTGCGGTGCTGCGACCGATGCCGGGCAGCGCGATCAGCGCGTCTAGATCGCGCGGCAGGTCGCCGCCATGGAATTCCATGCAGCGTTTCGCCGCGGCATGCAGGTTGCGCGCACGGGCGTAGTAGCCCAGGCCCGACCACAGCGCCAGCACTTCATCCTGCGATGCGTTCGCGAGCGAGGGTAGGTTGGGCAACGCGTTGATGAAGCGCTCGAAATACGGGATGACGACCGCGACCTGGGTTTGCTGCAGCATGATCTCGCTGAGCCAGACCCGGTACGGCGTGCGCGGATGCTGCCAAGGCAGGTCGTGGCGGCCATGCCGATCGAACCAGGCCAGCAGGCGCGTGGCGTATTCGGTTTCGATGTTCACGGCGTGGCTGGCGATGGCGCGGTGCCGGGGTCGTCGAATTCGACCTCAACGCCCTCCAGCCGCGCGCCGGCGATCTCCACGCGCGGCGTGCGTAACCTGCCTTGCAGCGGCGGTAGTGGCGATCCACCCGCGTCCGCATTGATCCAGTCGAGCACGACCGGCAACTGGAAGCGCGCATCGAACAAGGTCTGGTCGCGGCGTACCTGCAGCGCGGCGATGTCGCTGAAATCCACGCGGCCGGCATAGTCCAGCGCGAACGGCATGGAGGATTTCGATGAAGACAACGGTGGCGGCAACACCGGCCAAGCTTGTGGCCATGCGGCAATGATGCCGTTCAAACGCAACACCAGCCTGCGTCCGAGTGCGATGGCGCCACGCGCGCTCGCATCCGGAATACTGCCTTCGCCGCGCAGCACCAGCGATGCCGGGTCAAGCGACCACACGCCTTCATCGAACAGCAGCGGGCCGTATGCGCCAAGCACGAACGGCATTTGCGAGGTGCCCGAGACATAGCGCGCGGACATGCCGATCTTCGCGGGGGACATGCGCACCTGGTCGTCGCCGAGGTGCAATGGCCCGGACAGGCGCACCTGCGCCGGCAGCGTCCAGCCATCGCCTTCGATGGTCATGCCGCCGATGGCCGCGATGCCGGCATCGTTCTCGGGTTTGGTGAGGGCGATGTCGAGGTCGAACGGAATCCGCGTCGGCGGGTCGAGATAACGGCCGCGCAACTTCGCGTTGACTGGTGTGGTCGGTGATAGCGAAGGCAGTTCGACATCGATGCCGTCGATGCGCCAGTCGTCGTTGTCGATGCGCCCACGCACGATGTGCAGGCCGTCGCGCAGTGTGGGGATGCGGGTTTCGCTGGGCGGACGCGTGGCCTGCCAACGCTGCAGTGCCGGCACGTCCAGCACTGGCGCATCCAGTTCCACGCGCTGCACGGTCAGGTCGTCGCCGCGCGCGCGGATCGTGCTCCAAGGCAACGAGACGAGCACGCGCTCGGCGCGCAGCAGTGCGCTGGCATCGCCCGGGCGTTGCGCGAGCACGTCGTGCAATACCAGTTGCGGCGTGCCACGCAGTCGGTACTCGACCATGCCCGATGCGGTGATGCGCAAACCCAGCGCATCGCCGATTCGGTTCAGCAGGAATCCGGTCGCGCGCGGCGGCTGCATCAACCACGCAAGCAGGGCGACCAGCAGTACCAGCACGATGCCGGCGACAGCAGTGATCCGCAGCAGGCGGCGAGGGGCCGGGGTTGTCGGCGCCGTCGCGTTGGTATTCACCCGCCCAGGTTCTCCGGGAGCATGGCATCCACGAAAGCCTCGGCATCGAACACGCGCAGGTCTTCCGGGCGTTCGCCGATGCCGGCGTAGCGGATCGGGATGCCGAATTCGCGGGCCAGCGCGAACACCACGCCGCCCTTGGCAGTGCCATCCAGCTTGGTGACCACCAGGCCCGTCACCTTCACCGCGGCATTGAACTGGCGCACTTGCGAGATGGCGTTCTGGCCGGTGGTGCCGTCGATCACCATCAACACTTCGTGCGGCGCGTCCGCATCCAGCTTGCCGAGCACCCGGCGGATCTTGCCGAGTTCCGCCATCAGCCCTTGTTGGGTGTGCAGGCGGCCGGCGGTGTCGGCGATCAGGATTTCGGTGCCGCGCGCTTTTGCAGCCTGCAGCGCATCGAAGGCGACCGAAGCAGGATCCGCGTCTTGCCCCTGCGCAACCACGGCCACGCCATTGCGCTCGCCCCAGGCCTGCAACTGCGCGACTGCGGCGGCACGGAAGGTGTCGCCGGCGGCCAGCATCAGGCTGCGGCCTTCATCCTTGTAGCGGCGCGCCAGCTTGCCGATGGTGGTGGTCTTGCCGACGCCGTTGACGCCGACGGTGAGGATCACGAAAGGTTTGCGGCTTGCGTCGATCTGCAGCGGCTTAGCGACAGGCGCCAGCATCGCGATCAATTCGGCACGCAATGCACGCAGCATGGCGTGGGCATCGGCGAACTCGCGCGCCTTCATCCGCTTGCGCAGGTTTTCGACCAGTTGCGTGCTGGCGGTGACGCCGACATCGGCGGTGATCAGCGCGGTCTCGACCTCGTCCAGCAGGTCGTCGTCGAGGACAGGATTGCGTCCGAACAGTTCGGCGATGTCGCGGGTCAGGATGCTGCCGATCCGCTGGCGCCAGCCGAGCTTGCCGGCCGGTGCGGCCGCGGTTTGCGGTTCGGGCTGTTGCGCCACTTCGGACGGGACGAGCGAGGGGCTGTCCTCCATCGCCGCGGCAATCACTTCATCGGGGATTGGCGGTTCGGCGCGCGCCGGAGCGGCTTCCGGCGGCGGGAAAGCGGCCGCAAGGTCTTCGGTGCTGAGGCGGCGCTCGGGTTCGGCGTCGGGTTTCTTGCGGCGGAACCAGCTGACCATGCGGGGGAGCGCGCTCGGCGGCGCCGATGAATGAGCGAGAATGGCGCGCATGGTAGCACTCGCCCTGTATCGCCCCGGATGAACAAACCGCCCCGTTCCGGTCGCAAACCGTCCACCGCTGCGGCGGCTTCCGGCAGTGTGCGCATCATCGGCGGGCGCTGGCGCGGCACCCGCCTGCAGGTACCGCTCAAGCCGGGATTGCGGCCTACTTCGGACCGCGTGCGCGAAACCTTGTTCAACTGGCTGATGCCGGCCTTGTCGGGCGCGAGGGTGCTGGATCTGTTCGCGGGGAGTGGGGCGCTAGGGCTGGAGGCGGTATCGCGCGGGGCGGCATCGGCGACGCTGGTGGAAACCGATCCACAGCTGGCGCAGGCGCTGGAGGCCACGGCCACTCGCCTGGATGCCACCGGACAGGTGCGCGTGCATCGCGGCGATGCGCTGGCCTGGCTGCGCGATGGCGCGAGGCGTGACGATGGAGCTTTCGACATCGCCTTCATCGATCCGCCGTTCGACGCCGATTTGTGGGCCGCGGTGCTCGAATGGTTGCCGTCGATGCTGGCTGCGGACGCTTGGCTGTACCTCGAAAGCCCGGCCGACCATACGCCCGCCGTGTCTGCGGAATGGGTGCTGCATCGCGAAAGCGCCACCCGCGAGGTGCGCTATGCCCTGTACCGGCGCGTTACACTTGCGGGAGTCCTTCACGGCGGCGATCCAGCCACGACATGAGCGCCACGCGCATTGCGGTCTACCCGGGCACCTTCGACCCGATCACCAATGGCCATGTGGACCTTGTCGAACGCGCATCGCCGCTGTTCGAGAAATTGATCGTCGGCGTGGCGGTCAGCCCGTCCAAGGGGCCGTCGTTGCCGCTCGACTTGCGCGTGCAGCTGGCGCGCGAAGCCTTGGTGCGCTGCCCGAACGTGGAAGTGCTCGGCTTCGATTCGCTGCTGGCGCATTTCGTGCGCGAATGCGGTGCCGGCGTGTTGCTGCGCGGCCTGCGCGCGGTCTCCGACTTCGAATACGAATTCCAGATGGCGAGCATGAACCGCCACCTGATCCCGGAGGTCGAGACCCTGTTCCTGACCCCGGCCGAGCAGTACGGCTTCATTTCGTCGTCGCTGGTGCGCGAGATCTCGCGCCTCGGCGGCGACGTGTCCGGCTTCGTGCCTGCCGCGGTCGCGGCGGCGCTCGAGGCGCAATGGCGTGGCAGGGAAAGCTGACCGCGCATCCACCGCAACACCGCACACCACCGTAGAACGAGGGGAAAGCCCATGAACACGATGTCCCGATTGCTTGTGATCGCCTGCCTGGCCCTGCCGTTCGCCGCGTGCAAGAAGGAGGAAGCGCCGAAGGTCGAAGCCGTGGCGGCGCCGCTGACCGCGCCCACCTCCGACGACGTCAGCGCCTGGCGCACCTACGTCACCGACGTGGCCAAGCGCAACATGGACGGCGTCAACAACAGCCCGTACGTCTACTTCCTGCCCAGCGAGGGCAGCGAAGGCTTCGGCGGCCAGTACGAGCGCCTGTTGGAAAAGGTCGAGGGCGACCTGAGCCGCGGCATTATCGAAGGCAACATGCTGGTCTTCGCATCGCCGGCCTCGACCAAGATCGCCGAGCTGGCGGTGACCGGCTTCGGCCAGGTCGGCACGGGCACGATGAAGGGCGTCAAGGTCGTCTTCATCGGCAAGCCGGAAGACGGCGAGAAGGTCAAGGCCGCGGCTGAGCCCGCCGGCGTCAAGTACGTCTTCGTCGAAGCGAAGTAAGCGCGACAACGCCCGTCCTTCGCCATGAAGGACGGGCGGCGCGACGCATCCCCACGATGTCGCTGAAAATCAACGAACTATGCGTCAATTGCGACGTCTGCGAGCCGGTCTGCCCGAACAAGGCGATCTCGATGGGCGCGGACATCTACGTGATCGATCCGGCGCTGTGCACCGAATGCGTCGGCCACTACGACGAACCGCAATGCGTGGTCGTCTGCCCGGTGGAATGCATCGATCCCGATCCGGAGCATCCGGAAACGGAAGCGCAATTGCTGGCGAAGCTGGCCGACCTGCAAGGGAGCACGGCATGAATGCCTGTAGCACGAAATCCGCAGCATCCTGCCTGTTCGCCATGTTGCTTGCGCCGTTGCTGGCCTTCGCGCAGTCGCAGCAGGTTTCGCCGCAGCACCCGCCGGGCGCGGCAGTCGCATCGGCGCATGCGCTGGCCACGGATGCCGGCATCGAAACCCTAAAGCAGGGCGGCAATGCGTTCGACGCCGCGGTGACGGTCTCGTCCGTGCTGTCGGTGGTGGAGCCGATCAGTTCCGGCCTCGGCGGCGGCGGCTTCTTCCTGTTGCACGACGCGAAAACCGGGCGCGACGTGTTCATCGATGCGCGCGAGACCGCGCCGGCCGCCGCTACGTCGCAAGCCTACCTCGACAAGAACGGCGATCTCGACCGCGACCGCGCCGAGAACGGGCCGTGGTCGGCCGGCATTCCCGGCTTGCCGGCTGCGCTGGTGCATGTGGCCGAACGCTACGGCCGATTGCCGCTGTCGAAGACGCTGCAACCTGCGATCCGCATCGCCCGCGACGGCTTTCCGGTCTACGGTCGTTTCGCGCGCGGTTATGCCGAACGCCGCGAGGTGATGGAGCGCTACCCCGGCACCCGCGAAGTTTTCCTGCGCAATGGCGAGGCGCCGATGGAAGGCGATCTGTTCCGTCAGCCGGAGCTGGCCGTCACGCTGGAGCGGTTGGCTGCGAAGGGTTTCGACGGGTTCTATCGTGGCGTCACTGCCAAGCGCTTGATCGCCGGCGTGAACCGCGAAGGCGGGCGCTGGACGGCGGCAGAACTGGCCGGCTACCGGGTCAAGGAACGCGAACCGCTGCGTTTCGAATACGACGGCTGGGAGATCGTGACCGCGCCGCCGCCATCATCGGGCGGCATTGCGCTGGCGGAAATGCTGCAGATCCTCGAGCCGTGGGACTTGCAGAAGCTGCCGCAGGCGCAGCGCGTGCACCTGGTTGTCGAGGCCATGCGTCGCGCCTTCCGCGACCGCACCTTCTACCTGGGCGATCCGGACTTCGTGAAGATCCCGGTCAAGACCCTGATGGATCCCGATTATGCCGCCGGCTTGCGCGCGACTATCCATCCGTCCAAGGCCACGCCAAGTGCCCTGCTGTCCGGCGATCCAACCCCGCTTGAGGACGAGGAAACCACGCATTTCTCGATCATCGACGGCGAAGGCAACCGCGCGGCGGTGACGCAGACGGTGAACCTGCTGTTCGGTTCAGGGCTGATCCCGCCCGGTACCGGCGTGCTGTTGAACAACGAGATGGACGATTTCGCGCTCAAGCCGGGTACGCCGAACGCGTTCGGCGTCATGGGTTACGAAGCGAACGCGCCGAAGCCCGGCAAGCGCATGCTCAGCTCGATGACGCCCAGCTTCATGTCGAATGCAGACAAGGATGTGGTGATCGGTACGCCAGGCGGCACCCGCATCATCACCATGGTCCTGCTGGGCATGCTGGGCTATGCGGATGGCCTCGATGCGCCACAGGTCGCCGCGCTACCGCGTTACCATCATCAATGGTGGCCGGACACGATCGGCATCGAGCGCGATGCGCTGCCGAAGGATGTGATCGCCGCGTTGCGGGCCATGGGTCATCAGCTGACGGTGCCGGGCGAGGAAAACGACGGGCGCCGTTCCAGCGATGCCTGGGGCAATATGAATACCGTGCTCTGGGACAAGCGCAGCAACACGCTCAGCGCCGGCAACGACCCGCGCAATCCCGTCGGCAAGGCCGAGGTCGCCTCGCCATAACGCAACGAAACATGGACTCGCCTCATGAAACTCTGGTCGATCCTAGGCAACTCGCAGAAACTCGATGGCGGCGCGATGTTCGGCAATGCGCCGAAGGCGTTGTGGGAGCGATGGGCCAGCGTGGATGATGAAAACCGCATCGACCTGGCCTGCCGTGCCTTGTTGGCCAGCCCGCTGAATGGCAAGACCGTGTTGTTCGAGACCGGGATCGGCGCGTTCTTCGAACCCAAGCTTCGCGAACGTTACGGCGTGCAGGAGCCGCAGCACGTGCTACTCGAGTCGCTGCGCGCGGCGGGTTTCGAGCATGAAGACATCGACGTGGTAGTGCTCTCGCATCTGCACTTCGACCATGCCGGCGGCTTGCTCGCGGCATGGGAAGAAGGCGCGGCGGCACGATTGCTCTTCCCGAATGCCACTTTCGTCGTCGGTGCGCAGCATTGGCAGCGGGCGCGCGATCCGCATCCGCGCGATCGCGCCAGCTTTATCGCCGAACTACCCGGTTTGCTGGAGGCCAGTGGGCGACTGGAGTTGGTCGATGGCGATTGGTCGCAGGCCTTGGGCAACAGTGTGCGTTTTCACCATAGCGATGGGCACACGCCGGGACTGATGTTGGCAGAGATCGTCGGCCCCGAAATTGTCGATGGCGAGGCGCATGGCGGCGTGGTGTTCTGCGCGGACCTGATCCCGGGTCGACCATGGGTGCATGTGCCGATCACCATGGGTTACGACCGCAACGCGGAACTGCTGATCGACGAGAAACGCGTGTTCCTGGACGACAAGCTGGCGCGCAACGTGCATCTGTTCTTTACCCACGATCCGGGCTGTGCGCTGGCGCAGGTCACCCGCGATGAGAAAGGCAGGTTCGGCACCACTCACGAGCACGCGGAGTTGCATGCGCGCGCATTGGTGGCTTGATGTTTCCTGGCAAGGACGGCCAGGCAGCGATGGGTCGAAAGGCGAGTGTGGCGGGTGTTCGCGCAGCGGCATTTCGAGCCGCGTAGCGAATGCCCGCCACGCTCGCCTTGAGCATGCTGCGAATCAGTCCACCGGCGTGCCGAACAGCCGGTCGCCGGCATCTCCCAGACCGGGCAGGATGTAGGCGTCTTCGTTGAGGCGCTCGTCGATCGCGGCCACGTAGACCTCGATGTCCGGATGCGCGGCTTCAAGCGCGGCCAGGCCTTCCGGCGCGGCGACCAGGAACAGGCATTTGACCTGCTTGCAGCCGGCAGCCTTGAGCATGTCGATCGCCGCGAGTGCGCTGCCGCCGGTGGCCAGCATCGGGTCGATCAGCATCGCTGTGCGTTCGCCCATGTTGTCGGCCAGCCGCTCGTAATAGGTTTCCGGTTGGTGCGTGGTCTCGTTGCGGCGCAGGCCGATCACGCTGACCGCGGCGGACGGCAGCATTGCCTGCACGCCGGGCAGGAAGCCGAGGCCCGCGCGCAGGATCGGCACCAGCGTGACTTTCTCGCCGCGCACGTGTGCCACATCCAATGGCCCGGCCCAGGTCTGCACGCTGCGGGTTTCCACCGGCATGTCGCGGGTAGCCTCGTAGGCGAGCATCGCGGCGATTTCGCCGGCCAGTTGGCGGAACAGCACCGGATCGGTGCCGATATCGCGCAGCTTGCCGAGCTTGTGCCGGATGAGGGGATGCTGGACTTCGACGGTCTTCATCCGTGCAGGCTAGCGCAGCCGGGCCCCAAAACAGAACAGGGCAGCCGATTGCCGCCCTGTTCGTTGCAACCCGATGGAGGAAATCAGGCCGCGGCGGCTTGCTCCACGCGCGGGCCTTCCAGCAGGGCGCGCTTGACCATCGCCACCACCAGCTTCAGCTCGTCTTCGTTCACCGCGAAATGCGGGGTGAAGCGCAGCGAGTTCTCGCCACCGTGGATCACGCCGATGCCCTGTTCGCGCATCCATTCCTCGGTGGAGCCGGTGCCGTAGCCCTTGTAGCCGGCGGCCAGTTCGCAGGAGAACAGCAGGCCGGTGCCCTGTACCTTGGTAATGCGGCCGCCGAGTTCGCCCTTCAGCGTCTCCAGCAGCTCCAGAACCTGCGTGCCACGCTGCTGGATGTTGTTGCGCAGTTCCGGGGTGATCGCGCCCAGTACCGCGCAGGCCACGTCGAGCGCGCGCGGGTTGGCGGTCATGGTGTTGCCGTACAGGCCGCGCTTGTAGATGGCGGCAGTCGGCTCGGTTACCGCCAGTACCGACAGTGGGTACTGGCCGGCGTTGAGCGCCTTGGAATAGGTTTCCATGTCCGGCGCTTCGGCCTGTTCGAAGCCGGGGTAATCGACGATCGACAGATAGCCGGTGGCACGCAGGCCGGCCTGGATCGAATCGACCAACAGCAGGCTGCCGTGGCCGCGGGTGAGCTCGCGCGCCAGGTTGTAGAAGTCCACCGGTACGCTGCGACCCGGGTCGCCTTCGCCCATCACCGGCTCCAGGAACATCGCCTCGATGAACCAGTCGTTGGCGTCGGCATCGGCGAACACTTTGCGCAGGGCGTCGGCATCGTACGGCGGGATCGTGATCACGGACGTTTCGCCGCGATAGCTGGCCAGGTACTGCACATAGGTCTTGCGGGTGGAGTCCGAATACAGCGCCGGCTTGTCGGTGCGGCCGTGGAAGCTGCCCTTCACCACCACGCGCTTGATGGTCTTGCCGGCGTGGCGGGCGCCGTCGTCGGTCATGGTCTTGGCGTTGGCATCGACGATGCGCGCCGCAAGCGAGACCGATTCCGAACCCGAGTTCAGGCACAGGAACGCGGCGTAGGGCGAGCCGCCGCGGGTCTGGCCGATCTCCTTGCGCATCGCGTTGGCGAAGCGCAGCTGGGAGACGTTCGGGGTCATGATGTTGGCCATCGACTGCGGCTTGGCCATCGCCTCGATCACGGCGGCCGGCGCATGGCCCAGGCCGAGCATGCCGTAGCCGCCGGTGTCGTAGATCACCGCGCCCTTCAGAGTGACGATCCACGGGCCGCGCGCGGTCAGCGCCACGTACGGGTTGGCGTTGTCCTGCGAATAGAAATTGACGAAGCCGGCCTGCACGTCCGCGCGCTGCGCGTCTTCGTCCAGTTCCAGCAGGTAGGGGAATTCGGCGCGGATCTGCGCGTACTCGGCGGCGGCGGCATTGATGGCCTCGACCAGTTGCGCGTCGCGCGCGGCGAATTCGAGGATGGTCGCATCGTCCAGGCCGGTGGTGCGGATCTTGCCGTGGGCGCGCAGCGGGGCGAGGGTGTCGAGCAGGGTCATGGCGGCCTCCTGATTGCAGGCACAAATGCGGAAACAAGCATTATCGCCGGATCTGCGCCATTCGATAGGCCCGATCCGGCCGAATAACGGGGTAATCCGGGCGAATCGACGGTATGATTCGTCGATATGCGAATTACCCCTGCCGACGAACTGCTGCTGGCCGTGCTCCGCGAGGACGCGCGCGCCTCCACCGCCGATATCGCCCGCAAGCTGGGGCTGTCGCGCACCACCGTGCAGAACCGCATCGCCCGGCTGGAAGCGCAGGGGGTGATCCAGGGCTACACCGTGCGCGTGCACGACGACTACGCGCGCAGCCGCATCCATGCGCACATCCTGATCACCTTGAGGCCCAAGCAGATGCCGTCGGTGGTCAAGTCGCTGCAGGCGATGCCGGAAGTGCGGGTGCTGTATTCGATCAGCGGCGGCTTCGACCTGATCGCGCTGGCGGTAGCTGGCTCGGTGGGGGAGATGGACGTGCTGACCGATGCCATCGGTGCGATCGACGGCGTGGAGCGCACCACCACCTCGATCATCCTGTCCACCAAGTTCGAGCGCTGAGGCGGGCCGCTACAATGCGCGCCCCGCTTGCGTTCCGTCTCTCTTGAAGAAGTCCGATTTCCATTTCGAGTTGCCGGCCGAACTGATCGCGCAGGCGCCGCTGCCAGAACGCTCCGCCAGCCGCCTGCTGCTGGTGCCGTCGGGCGATGCCGCCTTCGCGGATCTCGGCGTACGCGACCTGCCGTCGCTGTTGCAGCCCGGCGACCTGCTGGTGTTCAACGACACCCGGGTGATCCCGGCAAGGTTGTTTGGCAACAAGGCGACCGGCGGACGGGTGGAATTCCTGATCGAACGCCTGCTGCCAGGCAACGAAGCGCGCGCGCAACTGGGCGTTAGCAAGCCGCCGCAGATCGGCAGCCGCATCGCGCTGGATGCCGGCGGCGAAGCGGAAGTGCTGGCGCGCGACGCGGCCGGCTTCTGGCACCTGCGCTTCCACGTCTCGGAACCGCTGGAAAACTGGCTGCTGCATGCCGGTCGCCTGCCGTTGCCGCCGTATATCCAGCGTGAGCCGGGTGCAGACGACGTCGAGCGCTACCAGACGGTGTTCGCGCGTGAAATCGGTGCGGTTGCCGCGCCGACCGCCGGCCTGCATTTCGACGATGCGCTGCTGGCGGCCTTGCGCGAACGTGGCATCGAATTCGGCCACGTCACCCTGCACGTCGGTGCCGGCACCTTCCAGCCGATGCGGGTGGACGATATCCGCGAGCACCGCATGCACAGCGAGTGGATCAATGTCGGCGCCGAGCTGGTGCAGCAGGTGCGACGCACGCGCGAGGCGGGCGGACGGGTGATCGCGGTCGGCACCACCGTGCTGCGCGCGCTGGAAAGCGCGACACATTTGAATGAAGCAGGCGATGGTGAACTGCACCCGTTCGCCGGCGAAACCAATATCTTCATTTTCCCCGGCTACCGCATCCGCAGCATCGATGCGCTGCTGACAAACTTCCATCTGCCGGAAAGCACGCTGCTGATGCTGGTCTCCGCGTTTGCCGGCAGGGAGCGCGTGTTTGCCGCCTACGAACATGCGGTGCGCGAACGCTATCGCTTCTTCAGTTATGGCGATGCGATGTTGCTGTTCCCGCAGGAGCACGCATGAGTCGCATGGACTTCGAATTGCTGGGAACCGACGGTGCCGCCCGCCGCGGCCGCATCACCTTCCCGCGCGGCACCATCGAAACCCCGGCATTCATGCCGGTCGGCACCTATGGTTCGGTCAAGGGCGTGCTGCCGGAGCAGGTCGAGGACTTGGGTGCGGAGATCATCCTCGGCAACACCTTCCATCTGTTCCTGCGCCCCGGTCTCGATGTCATCGAAGCCCACGGCGGCCTGCATGGCTTCGCTCGCTGGGACAAGCCGATCCTTACCGACTCTGGTGGTTTCCAGGTGTTCTCGCTGGCGCATCGCCGCAAGATCACCGAGGAAGGCGTGACCTTCGCCGCGCCCACCGATGGCAGCAAAGTGTTCCTCGGACCCGAGGAATCCATGCACATCCAGAAGGTGCTGGGCAGCGACATCGTGATGATCTTCGACGAGTGCCCGCCGGTGACGGTGGACGGCAAGCCGGTCGACAAGCGCGTGATCGAACGTTCGATGGAGCTGTCGTTGCGCTGGGCGGCGCGTTCGAAGAAAGCGCATGAGGGCAACGACGCGGCGCTGTTCGGCATCGTCCAGGGCGGCGTGCACCATGACCTGCGCTCGCGTTCGGCCGAAGGACTGCGCGGGATCGGTTTCGACGGCTATGCCATCGGCGGCCTCGCGGTGGGCGAGACCGAGGCCGAGCGCAACGCCATGCTCGACCACACCGCGCCGCAGTTGCCGGAAGACCGCCCGCGCTACCTGATGGGCGTGGGCCGGCCCGAGGACCTGGTGGAGGCGGTGGCGCGCGGGGTGGACATGTTCGATTGCGTGATGCCGACCCGCAATGCCCGCAACGGCCACTTCTTCACCTCGACCGGCACCATCCGCATCCGCAACGCCCAGTACGAGCGCGACCTGCGCCCGATCGAGGAAGGTTGCGACTGCTATTCCTGCGCCAATGGCTTCAGCCGCAGCTACCTGCGCCACCTGGACCGCTGCAATGAAATGCTGGCGCCGATGCTGGGCACCCTGCACAACCTGCGCTACTACCAGCGGCTGATGGCACAAATGCGCCAAGCCATCGAAACGGGAACCTTTTCGGTCTTCCGCGAGTCTTTCTACGCGGCCCGCAAGGCTTGAAAGGCCGGATTCCGGCCTACATGGCATAATTCCCGGCTACCTCGCCAGATCTCAACGGATTCCCGATGAACCCGCTCGACTTCCTGATCCCCGTCGCCCATGCCCAGGCCGCCGGCGCTGCCGCCGCCCCCAGCATGATGTCCACCCTGCTGTTCCCGATCATCCTGATCGCGATCATGTACTTCCTGATGATCCGTCCGCAGATGAAGCGCCAGAAGGAACACCGGGCCATGCTGGACAAGCTCGGCAAGGGCGACGAAGTGATCACCAATGGCGGCATCGCCGGCACCGTGACCGACATCGGCGACAGCTTCATCACCGTCGAGATCGCCGCTGGCGTGCAGGTGCGCCTGCAGAAGGGCGCCATTGCCAACGTGTTGCCGAAAGGCACGTTGAAGTCGGCCTGATCCATCCATTGACGTAAGCAAGCGCCGGCCAGTGGCCGTGCGCGGGGTTTTGCGATGCTTGAATATTCCCGCTGGAAATACCTGATCATCCTGCTGGTGCTGGCACTGAGCGTGCTGTACGCCGTACCCAACGCATTCCCGCAGGATCCCGCCGTGCAGGTCACCGCAAACCGCGGCGCCAAGGTCGATGCCGTCCTGCAGCAACGGGTGGATGCGGCGCTGAAGAAGGCCGCGGTGCCGTTCAAGTCCAGCGCTATCGAGAAGGACGGCAACCTGCTGGTGCGCACCAGCAGCGACGACGCCCAGTCGAAGGCCGCGGAAGTGATCCGCGACGAGCTTGGCAGCAGTTACGTAACCGCACTCAATCAGGCGTCCACCGTACCGGGCTGGATGCAGGCGGTCGGCGCCAAGTCGATGTCGCTGGGCCTCGATTTGCGCGGCGGCGTGTATTTCCTGATGCAGGTGGATCGGCAGGCGGCGCTGTCCAAGCAATTCGAGGCCACCGCCGAAGACATCCGCAGCACGCTGCGCGATAACCGCATCCGCTATACCTCGGTGGAGTCGATGGGCGGCGGCAGCGTGGTGGCCAAGCTTGGCATCGGGCAGGACAACGCCAAGGCGCGCCAATTGATCAGCCGCGACATGCCGACCTACCAGGTCGATGCGGTCGGCGAGACCATCACGGTACGCATCCCGCAGGCCGAGCTGGACAAGATCCTGACCGATGCGGTGCAGCAGAACATCGGCACCCTGAGCAACCGCATCAACGAACTCGGCGTGGCCGAGCCGATCATCCAGCGCCAGGGCGCGGATCGGGTGGCGGTGCAGCTGCCGGGCGTACAGGACACCGCGCAGGCCAAGCGCATCCTGGGCGCCACCGCGACCCTGGAATATCGCGGCGTGATCGATGGCAATGCCATCGAGGCGCGCGACTCCGGCAACATCCCGCCGGAAGCGAAGCTATACGACAGCAAGGACATCGGCCCGGATGGCAAGCCGCTGCCGGTGCTGCTCAACAAGCGCGTGATCACCTCGGGTGAGCAATTGCAGACCGCGTCCGCGTTCTTCGACTCGCAGAGCGGCACACCGGCGGTGCGCGTGCGCTTGAACAACATCGGCGGCCAGCGCATGTTCGATTATTCCAGCGAACACGTCGGCAAGCGGATGGCGGTGGTCTACATCGAGCGCGTCCCCGAAGTGAAGATGGTCGATGGCAAGGAAGTGCGGAGCACCCGCACCAGCGAGCAGGTGATCTCGGTCGCCGTTATCCAGAGCACGTTGGGCAAGGAATTCCAGACCACCGGCCTGGACAGCATGAAGGAAGCCTCCGACCTGGCACTGCTGCTGCGTGCCGGTGCGCTGGCGGCGCCGATGGATTTCATCGACGAACGCACCATCGGCCCGAGCCTGGGCAAAGAAAATATCCAGCGCGGCCTGACCGCAGTCGCAGCGTCGTTCGGGTTCGCCCTGCTGTTCTTCCTGGTCTACTACCGGATGTTCGGCCTGATCACCTGCCTTGCGCTGCTGATCAACCTGTTGATGGTGTTCGCGCTGATGTCGGTGCTGGGGGCGACCATGAGCCTGCCCGGCCTTGCCGGCATCGCGCTGACCGTGGGTATGTCGGTGGACGCCAACGTGCTGATCAACGAACGAATACGCGAGGAGTTGCGGTTGGGACTGCCGCCGCAGAAGGCCATCGCCGAAGGCTACGACCGTGCCTCGGGCACGATCTTGGACGCCAACGTCACCGCGTTCCTGGCTGGCCTTGCGATGGCGGCGTTCGGTACCGGCCCGCTGCGTGGCTTCGGCATCACCACGATGCTCGGCATCGCGACCTCGGCCTATACCGCGGTCTCGGTTTCGCGCGGCATCGCCACGCTGATCTATGGCGGCAAGCGCAAGCTGAAGTCGGTTGCGATCTAAGGAGCACGCAAGATGAAACCGTTCAATGTGTTCCCGTACGACAGCAATATCGATTTCATGCGCTTGCGCTGGATCTCGCTGTCGGTGGCTTTCCTGCTGATGGTGGTGGCGTTGGGAGGCATGGCCGTCCGCGGCTTCAACTTCTCGCTGGACTTCACCGGCGGCATCGGCGTGGAGTTGCGTTACGACAAGACGCCGGACGTGGACAGGGTGCGCGAGCAGCTCGACGCCGCCGGTTTCCACGGCGCGCAGGTGCAGAACTTCGGCGCTGGCAACGACTTGCTGGTACGCCTGCAGGCCGAGGGCAAGCAGGAAGGCGACGCTGACAAGGCGAGCAGCATCGGCGATGCGGTGGCGAAGGCGGCGTCGCTGGCAGGCAACCCGGCCGAGAAGCGCAGCAGCTCGGTGATCAGCGCGCAGGTCGGCAAGGACCTGGCGTTGAAGGGCGTCTACGCGGTGCTATTCGTGATCATCGGCTTCCTGGGCTATATCTCGCTGCGCTTCGAGAAGAAGTTCGCGGTGGCGGCGATCATCACCACCTTGCACGACGTGTTGATCTGCGCCGGCTGGTTCGCACTCAGCGGGCACGAGTTCGACCTCAACGTGCTGGCGGGCATCCTGTCGGTGATGGGCTTCTCGATCAACGACACCATCGTGGTGTTCGACCGCGTCCGCGAGAATTTCCGCGGCATGCGCGCCGACCCGGTGACGGTGCTGAACAAGTCGGTCAACCAGACGCTGTCGCGTACGGTGATCACCTCGTTCGTGGCCTTCCTGACCGTGCTGGCGCTGTACATCTACGGCGGCGATTCGCTGCGCGGCATGGCCGAATCGCAGATGATCGGCATCGTGATCGGTACGGTGTCCTCGATCTTCGTGGCCTGCCCGTTGCTGACCATGGGCTTCCTGAAGGTCACCAAGCAGGACCTGATGCCGAAGGCGCGCGACGAGGAAGCGCTGGCGCGTCGTCCCTGACGGCGGAGCATGCCGGCCAACAAAAAACCCGCGCATCGCGCGGGTTTTTTGTTGGCCGGCAGTCGCGGTTTACTTGAACGCCGCAGCGTAACCGGACTGCACGATGCTTTTCTGCAGGGCATCGCTGAGCTTGAGGTTGCCGGCGACCAGTTGACGGCCCACCAGGCCACGTGCATCCAGCGGGCCGGTGGCGGCACCACGGAAATCGCAGACGCGACCGCCGGCTTCGCGCACCAGCAGCACGCCGGCGGCGATGTCCCAAGGCTTCACCCCGGCTTCGAAATAACCGTCGGCGCGTCCGCAGGCCACGTAAGCCAGGTCGAGCGCGGCGGAGCCGGTGCGGCGGATGTCCTCGGCATCGCGCAGCAGTTCGCGGATACATTCCAGTTGCGCCGGTGCGCGTTCGCGCTCGCGCGGCGGGAAGCCGGTGGCCAGCACCGCGCCGGCCAGCTCCTTGCGCTCGGAGACGCGGATGCGCTTGTCGTTGAGCACCGCGCCGCTGCCGCGGCTGGCGGTGAACAGCTCGTTGCGCAGCGGATCGAAGATCACCCCGTGCTGCACTTCGCCGCCCTCGACCAGGGCGATCGACACGCACCAGTGGGGGAAACCGCGCAAGTAGTTGCTGGTGCCGTCCAGCGGATCGATCACGAAGACCGAATGGCCCTTGCCCTGCACGCCGCTTTCTTCGCCGAGGATGGCGAAATCCGGGTGGGCGCGGCGAAGTTCCTTGATCGCGGCTTTCTCCGCCTCTTCGTCCATGTCGCTGGCGAAGTCCATGCGGTCTTTCTCGACCACGTTGATCGCATCAAGCTTGTGCATGCCGCGCAGGAGCACGTTACCGGCCGCGCGGGCTGCCTTGACCATGACATTGACCACGGGTTTCTGCATGGCGGAGCGCCTCGTAAGTGATGAGGTGTGCTGTTCTGGAGCACGACGGCAACGGGGGTAAAGAGCGAACCCGGCGCGGGGGCCGGGGCGCGCAGTTTACCATTCGCGGATGGAGACTCGGCTCGAATCCGCTGCAAACAACCTGCGCATCGTCCTGGTGGGCACCCAGCACCCCGGCAATATTGGCTCGGCGGCGCGGGCGATGAAGACCATGGGTTTGTCCCGATTGGTGCTGGTGGCGCCGGAAAAGGCGCCGGATCGCGATACCCATGCGATGGCCGCAGGCGCCGACGACCTGGTGGAGACCGCGCCGGTGTTCGCCACACTGGCCGAAGCGGTGGCCGATTGCCGCTGGGTATTGGGCGCCACCGCGCGCAATCGCCGCATCCAGCTCGAGCCCCTGCACCCGCGGGATGCGGCGCAACGGGCCGTCGCTGCTACCACTAGCGGTCCGGTGGCCTTGGTGTTCGGGCGCGAACGGACGGGCCTGACCAATGAGGAGCTGCAGCTCTGCCATGCAGCAGTGCACATTCCGTCCGATCCGGCGTTCAGTTCCTTGAACCTGGCCGCCGCAGTGCAGGTGCTCAGCTACGAACTGCGTTGCTCACTGCTGGGCGATGCAGTGGCAGAGGCGTCTGCTGCGGTGCGTACCGCTCCCCCGGTTGAAGGCGTGGCCAGCCATGCGGAACTGGAGGGGTTCTTCGCCCAGTTGGGCGAGGCACTGGAGCAGATCGATTTCCACAAGGGCCGCGCGCCGGAATCCGCCATGCGCAAGTTGCGCCGGTTGTACCTGCGCGCCAATCTGGATAGCGCCGACGTGCGTCTGTTGCGCGGCGTCCTAGCGGATACCCAACGCATGGCGCGATTGGCCGGGCAGGCGGGTTCCGCAACGTGAAAAATCGGGTAGGCTCCGCACGGGGATCTGGGAAGTCCATCACATTGTCCTTCTTCTCGAAGCGAAGCCTGCGGATGCTGTTGGCCTGTCTGTTGGCGGGGTGGCTGCCATCGGCTCCGGCGCAGGACACCCTGCCGGCACAATCGGTAGAAGACGATGCCAGCGTGCTGGTGCTTGGCCGGGTCAGCGATGATCCGAAATCCCATTACGACCAGCTCAAGCCGCTGCTCGAATACGTCGTGCCGCGCATGGCCAATGTGGGCATCCGCAGCGGCCGCATCCTGATGGCCAAGGACCTGCAGCAGATGACCAGTTACCTGCGCCGCGGCCAGGTCGACTGGATCAACGAAACCGCCGGCAATGCCGCCCTGCTCGAACGTCGCGGCGTGGCCCGTTCCTTCCTTGTCACCGAACGCGACGGCGCCACCCGCTACCACAGCGTGTTTTTCGTCCGCCGCGACAGCCCGGTGCGCACGCTGGCCGACCTGGCCGGGCGCAGCGTCGCCTTCCAGAATCCGTATTCGACCAGTGCCTACTACCTGCCGGCGGCGAAGTTGCTCGATGCGGGCATGAAGCTGGAAGTGTTGCTGTCGCCGATGGACAAGCCGGCGCCGGGCGCGGTGGGTTACTTGTTCGCGCGTACCGAACTCAACATCACCACCTGGGTGCACAAGCGCCTGGTCGATGCCGGCGTCTTCAGCAACCTCGATTGGGCCAATCCGCAGCGCATGCCGCCCTCGTTCGCGCAGGACTTCCGCATCGTGGCGGCGACCGACGACGTGCCGCGCGCGCTGATGCTGATGCGCAACGGCATGGACCCGAAGGTCGAGGCACGCCTGCGCGAAGTGCTGATGGAGGCCTCCACGGATCCCGACGCGGGCGAAGTGCTGCGCCGTTTCATCGGCACCTCGCGCTTCGTCCCGGTCAGCAGTGAAGACCGCATCGCGCTCGACAAGCTGGGCAACGGCGTGGCGCGCGTGCGTCTGGAGGTCGAGTGAAGCGGCCACGGCTTGGCCTGCAATCGCGGTTCATCGCCGCGATCATCGGCCTGCTCGCGATCGTGGTGATGGTGATGCTGCTGCTGTGGCAGCGCCAGCAGGCCAGCCAGCATGAAGTCAGCGACGTGACCCGGCAAGCGATGCACGGCCTGTTGTCGGAACAGGTACGCGTGGACGGCGAGGCGGAAGTGCGCCAACTCGCCGAGGCGTTGACCAACCCCTTGTATTACTTCGACCTGGACGCGATCGGCACGCTGGCGCGCGCGGCGTTGCGCGAATCCGACGTCGAATATGTGCTGGTCTACGACCCGCAGGGCCGCATCCTGCACGACGGCTCCGGCGACATCGCCGCCTACGGGCAGCCGATGGGCGATGCGCTGGCGAAGGAAGTGATTGCCGCCAACGGCCCGCATACGCGTGCGGTCGGACAGGTGCTGGACGTGTCCAGCCCGATCCTGGTTGGCGACCAGCGGCTCGGCGGCGTGCGCATCGGCTATTCGATGGCGGGCATGGCGCGCGCCGAAGACCTGGCCATGCGCGGCCTGCGCGGACGCATCGACGAGGTTGGGCGCCGCAATTTCGTCTGGTTGCTGCTGCTTTGCGTGGCGCTGGGCGGGGTGGGCCTGGCGGCGGCGGTGCTGGTGCAGCGGGTGCTTGTGCGGCCGATCAAGCAGCTCGGCGATGCCGCGCGCGAGATCGAAGTGGGCAACTTCTCGCTACCGGTGCCGCAGACCGAGCGCGACGACGAACTCGGCGATCTGGTACGCACCTTCGACCGCATGCGCGAAAGCGTGGCCAAGCACGACCGCGACATCCGCCGCGTGGCCTACAGCGATGCGCTGACCGGCTTGTCGAACCGACTGGCGTTCCGCGAATCGCTCGACCAGCGTTTGCGTTCGTTGCAGGGCGCGGGCCGGCAGCTGGCCTTGCTGTTCGCCGACCTCGACGATTTCAAACGGGTCAACGACACGCTCGGACATGAGGCGGGCGATGAAGTGCTGCTGCAGGTCGCGGGGCGCATCGACCGTGCGGTGAAGTCGATCGAAGGCGCCGATGCGATGGTGGCGCGTTTCGGTGGCGACGAATTCGTGATCCTGCTGCAGTCCAGCGACGACGAGCCGAATGGCGACGTGCGCGACATGGTCACCCAACTGGCGAAGGTGCTGGTGGCCGATCTCGGTGAGCCATTGATCCTGCATGGCCGCCAGGTGTTCCTGGGCTCGTCGGTCGGCGTGGCGCTGTTCCCGGACGACGCGGAGAGCGCTTCGCTGCTGATGAAGAACGGCGACATCGCGATGTACCAGGCCAAGGTGGCCGGCAAGAACTGCTACCGCTTCTACAGCCGCACCATGGATCAGGCGGTGGAACGGCGGATGCGGATGGAACACGAACTGCGCGGCGCCTGGGGTCGTGGTGAACTCAGCCTGGCCTACCAGCCGATTTACCGCACCCGCGACCGCGTGCTGGTCGGCGCCGAAGCATTGCTGCGCTGGAACCATCCGGAGGATGGCGCGATCTCGCCGGCGGTGTTCATCGAGGTGGCGGAGCAGAGCGGCCTGATCGAATCGATCGGCCCGGAAGTCATGCGTGCCGCCTGCCAGGAAGCTGCGCGCTGGCGCACGCCAGACGGCGCCGGCGAGCCGCCGTTCGTATCGGTCAATGTCTCCTCGCGGCAGTTGCGCAGTACCGACCTGGTGCAGCAGATCGGCAGCGCGCTGCAGGAGGCGGCATTGGCACCGGAACGCCTGCACGTGGAACTCACCGAGACGGCGGTGATCAGCGACGAAGCCAACGCCACCGCCTTGCTGGCCCGCCTGCGCGATGCCGGTGTACGGGTCTGGCTGGACGATTTCGGCACCGGCTATTCCAGCCTGAGCCACTTGCGCCGCGTGCAGGTCGACGGCCTGAAGATCGACCGCAGCTTCATCACCGACCTGTTGCGTGATCCGGACGACCTTGCGTTGACCAGCGCGATCATCGCGATGGCGCATTCGATGGGAATCGTTGTTGTCGCCGAGGGCGTGGAAAAGCAGGGCCAGTACGACCTGCTGCGCGAGCGCGATTGCGACCTGGTGCAGGGTTACTGGCTGGGCCACCCGGTTCCGGCCGCCGAGTTCGTCAAACTGCTCGGCTGAGCGGGTGCCGGCGCGCTTGCGTCCTGCCTAGAAAAGTCGGTCGATCCAGGGCTGGACCAGCGCGATCAATCCGCCCGACAGCGCGCCGGTGGTGGTCAACGCAACCAGGCCGATACCCCAGGCCGCCAGCATCAGCAGGCCATCGCGTTCCAGCAACGCCAGCGCATAGACCAGGATGATCGCGCCGAGCAGGTAGTTGGTGAACGGGATCGGCAGCGACAGCAATATGCCGAGCAACAGCAGGAGCAACCCGGTGAACGCCGAGGCGATGCGGTAATCGAGGATCGCGGGGAGGCGCGGGCGCACCACGCGTTCCAGCCGTCGCAACCACGGATCGACGATGCGCTCGAAACGCGCCAGTGCCTGCCGCTTCGGACCACGGGTGGCGATGAACCGCGGCAGCCACGGCCGGCGCAGGCCGACCAGCAATTGCGCGGCGATCAACACCACCAGTGGGCCGCTGAGCGCGCCGCCGATCGGTATCGGGATGAATGCCGGCAGCGTGGCGACGAACAGCAACATGCCGAACGCGCGCCGGCCCAGCCCGGCCATCAATGCATTGAAGTCGAGTGTCTGCTCGCGGTCGCCATCGAGCAATGCGTCCAGGATCGCGCGGGTGCCGGCTTCGCGCGACTTGCGTGCGCCGTTGCCGGCCGGCTCAGGCGTCGTCGTCATCGGCGCCGCCCCGGGCGTCGGGCATGCGCTGCAGCAGCAGCTTGTCGATCCGGGGCCCGTCCAGGTCCACTACTTCCACCCGCCACAGGCCCAGCTGAAAATGCTCGCCGACATGCGGAATACGACCGAAATGGGCAATCACCAGTCCGGCGGCGGTGTGATAGTCGTGCTCTTCGCTGTCCGGCAGGCGCTCGCCGGTGAGTTCGCGCAATTCGTCGATGTGCAGGCCGCCATCGACCAGCAGCGAACCGTCGTGGCGTTCGACCACCAATGCTTCCTCGTCGTGCTCTTCGCCCGCCTGCAGGCGGCCGAGCACCACGCCCATCACGTCGCTGATGGTGACCAGGCCCTGGATATCGCCGTATTCGTCGACCACCAACGCCAGCGATTGCTGTTCCTCGCGGAGGATTTCCAGCAGTTTCAGCGCGTGGGTGGAATCCGACACGAACAGCGGCTTGCGCAGTTCGCGGAACAGGTCGGGCTGGCGCAGTTCGAGCTGGTCGAGCAGGTGCTTGACCTCCAGGATGCCCATCACGTCGCTGTCGTCGCCGCGATAGACCGGATAGCGCGAGAACGGGGTTTCGCGCATCGCGTCCATGTTCTCCTGGAAGCCGGCGGCCGCGTCCAGCCAGGTGATGTCGGTGCGCGGGGTCATCATGCTGGCCGCGGTGCGGTCGCCCAGGCGCATCACCCGGTTCATCATGTTGCGCTCGTCCAGGTCGATCACGCCCTGCTCGTGGCTTTCGCTCACCAGCAGGTGGATCTCCTCTTCGGTGATCGCGCTGCGCGCATCGTTGCGGATGCCCAGCATGCGCAGCACGCCGCGGTTGATCGCGCCCAGCACGAACACGATGGGTTTCGCCGCCCGCGACAACGCATCCAGCGGGATCGCCACCCGGCTGGCGATCGCCTCCGGGTTGGTCAGCGCCAGCCGCTTGGGGATGAGTTCGCCGAAGATCACCGAACAGGCGGTGATCAGCGCCACCGCGGTGCCGATGCCGATCGGATGCGCGTATTGGCCCAGGGCGGACCAGGTGCGTTCCAGCCAGGTCGCGATCTTGTCGCCCAGGGCATCGCCGCCCAGCACACCGGTCAGGATGGTGATCAGGGTGATGCCGACTTGCACGGTCGACAGCAGGTTGTCCGGGTGCTCGGCCAGCGCCAGCGCCTTGCGCGCGCCGCGGCTGGGGTTGTCCGGGTCTTCGGCCAGCTGCTTCAGGCGCAGCTTGCGCGAGGTCATCAGCGCCATTTCCGAGATCGCGAAAAAGGCGTTGAGCACGATCAGGGCGGCAACCACCAGCAACTCAGCCATGGAAGCGGGCGGCCTTCTGGGCAAGGGGGTTGGCGTGCCAAGCCGGCGCGGCCCGGTGGCGGGAACGGTGGGTCAACGGCGGTGGTCGGGGGGATTCGTCCATGGCATGCGCCGAGGCGCGTCAGGATGATAGCAGGGCGGAAATGCGCGCCAGCTGCGCAAATGGTCATCGAGCGGTCATAATTCCGCCCCTACGTCACCCGACCGGCAGGCCGCCATGTTTTCGTTGCAGACCATTTTCGGCCAGGGCAAGCAGTTCTATGCCCTGTTCAACGAAGCGGCCGATGCCGCCTACGACAGCACCAAGGCCCTGCACGCGATGCTGAGGGATCGCGAGCGGCAGCCGTCGATGGAGCCGTTCAAGCACGCCCGCCAGCGCGAACGCGTGGCCAGCGACAAGATCAGCCAGGCGTTGCTGGACAGCTTCATCACGCCGTTCGAACGCGAGGACATTGAGGCGTTGGGTTCCGCGTTGTACAAGATCCCAAAGCAGGTCGAACGCTTCGCCGATCGCTACGCGCTGGCCCAGCACCGGCTGACCGGCATCGATTTCGCCCCGCGCGCGGCCATGCTGGAGCAGGCCGCCGGCGTGGTGGTGGAGATGGTGCGCGAGCTGCACAGCCTGCGCCTGGAGCCGATGAAGGCGCTGAACGACCGCTTGCGGGTGATCGAGATGGAAGCCGACCGGCTGATCCTGGAACTGCACCGCGAGATCTATTCCGGCAATCTCGATGCCGGCGAGATGTTCCTCCTCAAGGAGTTCTTCGAGATCATGGAAAAGGCCATCGACCGCTGCCGCGAGGCGGGCGTGGTGGCCTACGAGATCGTGCTGAAGAATTCCTGATCCGGCGACCGGAGACGCAAGATGCTGACCCTGTTGCTGCTGGTGATCCTGTTCGCGCTCATCTTCGAGTTCATCAACGGGTTCCACGACACCGCCAACTCCATCGCCACCGTGGTCGCGACCAAGGTGCTGTCGCCCGGGCAAGCGGTGATGCTGGCGGCCTCGATGAACCTGGTCGGTGCCTTTGCCGGCACCGCGGTGGCCAAGACCATTTCGTCCGGCCTGATCGACACCGAAGTGGTCACGGTGACTTCGCAGGTGCTGATCTGCGCGCTGGCCGGCGGCATCACCTGGAACCTGATCACCTGGTGGCTGGGCCTGCCGTCCTCATCCTCGCACGCGCTGATTGGCGGCCTGTGCGGCGCGGCGCTGGCCGCCTCGCACAACAACTGGCATGCATTGATCTGGTCGAAGCTGGGCGATGCCGGCTGGACGACCAACAAGGGCCTGTTGTGGAAGGTGGCGGTGCCGATGGTCAGTTCACCGATCGCCGGTTTCACCCTGGGCGTGCTGATCCTGGGGTTGCTGTACGCGATCATCTGGGCGATGGGCAAGGCCGGGGGCACGCTGGCGCGGATGGCGCGGCCGCGCTGGGTCAACGCCTTCTTCGGCAAGGCGCAGATCTTCTCCGCCGGTTACATGGGGTTCGCCCACGGCAAGCAGGATGCGCAGAAGACCATGGGCATCATCGCCCTGGCGATCTTCACTGCGCAGGAAGCTGGCACCCTGGACAACCTGCCGACGTGGCTGCAGTTCATCCACCCGGGCGGCGGCAAGGACGATATCGATGCCTGGATCATCGCCACCTGCGCGCTGGTGATGGCGGCCGGTACCGCGATGGGTGGTTGGCGGATCATCAAGACGTTGGGACACAAGATGGTCAAGCTGCAGCCGATCGACGGTTTCGCCGCCGAAACTGCGTCAGCCACCATCCTGGTCACCGCGTCCAGCTTCGGCATGCCGGTCTCGACCACCCACAGCATCTCCACCGCGATCATGGGCGTGGGCTTCGGCAAGAACCCGCGCAAGCTCAAGTTCACCGTGATCGAGCGCATCGTCTGGGCATGGATCCTCACCATCCCGGCTGCGGGCGGGATCGCCTACGGCTTGTTGCGGCTGGCCGAGGCACTGGGCTGGAGCTGAGTGGTTGGATCGTTGCGAAACGAAAAGGCCCGCGTCAGCGGGCCTTTTCGTTTCGGGGAATATCCGGCTGCGTTCAGAGCAAATCGCCGCCTGCTGACATGCGTCGTTCCATCTCGTCGCCGGTTCCGCCGATTTCGAGCACCAAGCGGTCGATCTCGGCGGCGTCCAGGCAGTCGTAGGGGCGGTTCTCGCACAATTGCAGGTAGGGCACGCCGTCGAGTTCGCCGATCGCCAGGTAGCCCACCCGGCTTCCCCAGTTGAAGGCCAGTGCACGACGTGCGTCCAAGCCGGTGGTCGGCGCGATCGCGGTGCTGACGCGCAGGAAATTGCGATTGTCGTCGTCCTGCATTTCCGACAGGAAGATCGCCTGGTGGCGCTTGCCTTGCGCCAGCGACAGTTCCACGCACAGCACGAAGGGCTCCAGCAGGGTCAACTTGTAGCCGGAGGCGAGCAGGTGGCTGCGGATCTGTTCGAAGTTGTTCATAAGCTGCGCGGCGGACATGTCGGGGGAAGCGACTATGCTAACCCGGATGCCGAAACCTCCCGCGCCCAAGCCCTCCGCTGCCGATGCGATCCTGGCCGCGATCCGCGCGGTGCCACGCGGGCAGGTGGCCGGCTACGGAATGATCGCGCAACGCGCCGGCTTGCCCGGACGCGCGCGGTTGGTGGCGCGGGTGCTGAGCCAGAACGACGACCGCAGCTTGCCGTGGCACCGCATCCTGCGTTCGGACGGGCGCATCGCGATGCCGGCGGATTCGCCCGGCTTCGCCGAGCAGAGCCAGCGCTTGCGTGCCGAAGGCGTGGACGTGCGCAACGGTCGCGTGCGCATGCCACGCGAGGACTCGCTGGACGCGGCGATCTGGTCGCCGCGCTGAAAGCCTGCGTATGATGCGCTGCAACGAAACACGGGTCGCGCACGGATGCCGTTCAACCTGCCACGCATCACCAAATTCCTGCTGATCGCCAACATCGTCGGTTTCGTTTTGCAGTGGTTGCTGGGCGATGGACGCCTGCTGGCGTTCATGCTGTGGCCGTTGGGTGGAGGCGTCTACGATCCAACGGGTGCGGTGCCGTCGTTCATGCCGTGGCAGTTGCTGACGTACGGCTTCATGCACGATTCGGGCAACATCTTCCATATCGCCTTCAACATGTTGGCACTGGTGATGTTCGGTGCGCCGCTGGAATACACCTGGGGCGAGCGTCGTTACCTCACCTACTACCTGGTTTGCGTGGTCGGCGCCGGGTTGTGCCAGTTGCTGGTCGGTTCTTACGCAGTGTCGCAAGGGGCGATGCCATATCCGACCATCGGTGCTTCCGGCGGCGTGTTCGGCTTGTTGTTGGCCTACGGCATGCTGTTCCCGAACCAGCGGGTGATGCTGTTGTTTCCGCCGATCCCGATGAAGGCGCGAACGCTGGTGATCGTCTATGGCCTGTTCGAACTGAGCATGGGATTGACCGGCCGGCAACCGGGCGTGGCCCATTTCGCCCATCTTGGCGGGATGCTGTTCGGCTGGCTGCTGATCCGCTACTGGCGCGGGCAGCCGCCGTTCGGCGGCGGCAAGCCGAAACCGCGGATGCGGATCGTTCCGTAGCACGGACGGATAGGCGCCCGCCGCATCGGATCAGTGGGCGATGCTCACCCGGTCCGCCGGCTTGGGTTGCATCGGCGTGCCGGCCTTGCAGCCGAATGCGGTGCCGAATTCGCCCTGCTGCATGATCGGCGCATTGCTGCGCCACAGCCCCGGTGCGCGCACGTCCTGCAGGTTACGGCGCTGCGCTTCGTCCGCGGTCACCTGCTGCGCCCAGACCTGCGCCCAACCACGGTAGAAGGTCTTGCCTGCCTCGCTGCCGCCGTTGGGTTGCGTGGCGAACAATGCGGCACGGGCCAACTCCAACCCGGCGATATCGGCGATGTTCTCGTCGCGGGTGATGCGGCCGTTGACCTTGACGCCCTTCAGTTGCGGATAGGGGAACCCGTCGTACAGGACGACCACGCGCTGCGCCATCGCATCCCAGGCGGCCGCTTCGGTGCTGCTCCACCAGTCGCGCAGGTTGCCGCCGGCATCGACCATGCGGCCACGAGAATCCACTGCGTGGCTGAGTTCATGCCCGACCAGCGCACCGTAGGCACCGTATTGCGCAGCCAGCGGCATCGCGGCATCGAGCACCGGCGCCTGCAACATCGCCGCAGTCACGATCAGGCGGTTCTGCGCCAGGTCGTAGGCCAGCGCCGGCTGCTGCGGTAGCACGTCCCAGCGGCGGTCGGCGTTGCCGCGCCCGATCCGCTTCATTTCCTCGCGATGCCGCCATGTCGAGGCGATCAGCATGTTGCCGCCGAAGCTGCCGCGGCCCATCGGCTGCACGCTGTAGTCCAGGTCGCGGCGCGGCGTGCCGACTTCGATGCGCAGCTTGCCGAGCTTGGCGCGCGCTTCCGCCTTCGCCGCTTCGTTCATCCAGGTGCTGTTGTCGATGTTGCGCAGCAACGCGTCTCGCACCTGGTCGGCGATGTTCGCGGCTTGTTGCTTGGTCGCCCCGGGCAGGTAGCGTGCCGCATATTCGCGGCCCAGCATCGGGCCGGCGGCCAGGTTGATCGCATCCAGCACCTGCTGCCAGCGCGGTGCGGGCGCGGTCTCGCCGCCCAGCACCTTGCCGCGGAAGTCGAACGACGCATCCCGCCATGGCTTGGCCAGGTAGGGCGCCATCGCATCGCCCACCCGCCAGCGCAGGTAGGTCTTCCACTGTGCGGGCTTGAGGCCGCCGACCAGCGCATCGAGTTGGGCGAACATCGCAGGATTGGCGATCGACACGGTGTCGTCGTTGACGCCCTGCACTTTCAGGAACGCATCCAGCTGCAGGTTCTTGTACTGCTTGCCCAGGCCGGCGGTCGCCACCGGTGCGAAGTTGGCGCGCGGATCGCGCAGTTCGACCAGCGGACGTGCGCTGGTGGCGATGCGCTTTTCAAGATCGAGCACCAATGCGGTCTCGCGCTCCAGATCCTTGGCCTGCACGCCGGTCAGGGTCAGGATCTTGCGGATGTAGTCGGCATAGCGCGCCACCAGTGCCCGGGTGTCGGCGTCGCTGCGTGTGTAATAGGCGGGGTCGGGCAGGCCCAGGCCGCCCTGTGCGAAGTAGCCGAGGTGGCGGTCAAGCTCGCGCAGGTCGACATCGGCGCTGAAGTTGAACAAGGCGGGGATGCCGACCTGGTGCAGTGCGGCGATTGCTGGGGCCACGTCGCCGGTCTTGCGGATGCCGTCGATGCGCTTCAGTAGCGGCGCGACCGGATTGGCGCCGTCGCGCTCCACCGCGGCCTCGTCCAGGCCGCTGGCCCAGAAATCGCCCAGCAGCTTCTGCACATTGCCCTGCGGCGAGGCCATCGATGCATCCAACAGGTCGCGCTGCTGTTGCTGCGCGCGCGCGGTCAGCTGGCCGAGTGAGGAGATCGCGCCGCTTTCCGGCATCGGGTTGGCCTTCAGCCAGTCCGCGTTCGCAACCGCATAGAAATCCGAACATGTCGCCGAAACCGCAGGCGCCTTGGCCTTTTTCGCCGGCTTCTTTGCGGCAGACGCATCAGGCGCGGCAATGCCAGCGGCGAGGGCGAGAATCAGGGCAAGGGCGAGCGGGCGCGGCGTCGGCATGCGTCGTTTCCGGAATGATCGAGCGGCCGAGTGTAGCAGCGGTGCGAACGCCGTCATTCGGCGTGAATTCAGCTGCCGGCGGGGCTTATTTCACCCCATGCATCATCCGTCGCAGCAGCGGTGCCAGCAGCAGGAACAACAGCGCCGAACCCAGCCCGATCCACATCAGCAGCTGGAACAAGTCGCCGTATTTGGCAGCGGCTTCGGCAACGTTGATCGTGCCGCCTTCCGGGATATCCAGCGAGGCCAGCTTGCCGAATTGCGCAGCGAGCATTTCCGAGTAGGCCGTCGCCAGCCAGAAGCCGCCCATCATCAGCCCGACCACGCGCGCGACCGACAGTTGCGTGACCGCCGACAGGCCGATCGGCGACAGGCACATCTCGCCGATTTCGAGGATGAAATAGGCCAGTACCAGCCACCACACGCTGGCCATCGTGCCAGCTCCGGCAATCTTCGCCGCAGCGATGAGTGGCAGGAACGAGAGCGCGGCGAACAACAGGCCGATCGCGCTTTTCATCGGTTTGCCGGGATTGCGCCCGCGCGCCTCCAGCCACGGCCACAGCCAGGCGAACAGTGGCGACAGCAGCACGATGAAGAACGAACCGAGGAAGGTCAGCGAGCCCGCGGTCTGCGGCACCAGCACCACGTCGCGGAAGCAGGCGACGGCCATGCCCGCGACCAGCAACACGATCAGCCAGCGCGCCAACGCACGATTGCCGTGGTCGCTCGCCCGCAAGGCCAGGACCATCAGCGGCACGCTGGCAAACATCACGAACAGCGACCAGGGCAGGGTGCCGCTGGCATCGCTGACCAGCGACGGGAACATGTCCTTGGTCATCAGGCGGTCGGTGAAGGTCAACCATGAGCCGTAGGTCTGCTCGTACAAGGTGAAGAACACCAGCACGCCGAGGATCGTGACCAGCAGCGCGATCATCTGCTCGCGTTCGACCTTGTTGCACTGGCGCAGCAGGAACCACACGAACCAGCTGACGAAGGCCAGCGCAACCAGGTGCATCGCGCCTTGCACCGTCCAGGTGCGTTGGATCAGCTGCCAGACGATGGCGACGCCGCCGAATGCGCACAGGTAGATCCACCATTCGCGCGACAACGGCCCGATGCGTTGTCGCAGTGCGGCGGGATCGCGTGGTTCGGCGTGGCCTTGCAGGTATTTCTGACCCCACAGGAACATGCCAAGGCCGGCCAGCATGCCGATGCCGGCGGCACCGAAGCCGTATTTCCAGCCGTAGGTTTCGCCGAGGAAGGCACAGATCAAGCCGGCGAACAGGCCACCGACATTGATGCCGGCATAGAACAGAGTGAAGCCGGAATCGCGGCGTGGGTCGTCCTGCGCGTACAGCTTGCCGACGATGGTGGAGATGTTCGGCTTCAGGAAACCCACGCCCATGATGATCAGCGCCAGCGACAGGTAGAACACCTGCAGCGCGCCTTCATCGCGCACCACCACGCCATTCACCACGCGCGCATCCGCGCCTTCCACCGCCATGCCCAGATGCCCGAGGCACAACAATATGCCGCCCAGCACCACCGCCTTGCGCATGCCCAACCAACGATCCGCGACCAGTCCGCCGATCACGGGCACGGCGTACACCAGCCCGCCATACGCGCCGATCAGGTCGTAGCCCATGTCGTCGCTGAAACGATGGTGCTTCAGTAGGTACAGCAGCAGCAACGCCTTCATCCCGTAGAACGAGAAGCGCTCCCACATCTCGGTGAAGAAGCAGACGAACAGGCCCTTGGGCTGGCCCAGGAAGTCGTCGCGCGCGGCATCGCCGGCATGGGGCATAGTGTTCATGGATGGCATCCGCGCGAGGTCGGCGAAGTATAGCCAGCGGCTTTTCGCACTGGACTTGGCTTGCCGCAGCCGCTAGGTTTCGTCGATTGCATGCCTTGGGAGTGGGGACGATGTCGAATTCAGGTTCGGGGACGCCGCAGCTGACGTTCCGCGCGGTGGTGTTGGCGGTGATACTGGCGATGATCCTGTCCGCCGCGAACGCATACCTGGGCCTGTTCGCCGGCCTGACCATCGCCACCGCGATTCCTGCGGCAGTGGTGTCGATGGGCGTGCTGCGCCTGCTGGGCGGCGGCACCATCCTCGAAAACAACATCGTGCAGACCGGCGCGTCGGCCGGTTCATCGATCGCGGCCGGCGTGATCTTCACGATTCCCGCATTGATCATCCTGGGCTATTGGCAGGACTTCAAATATTCCTGGGTGCTCGCCATTGCCGGCCTCGGTGGCCTGCTTGGCGTGTTGTTCTCGGTGCCGCTGCGGCGCTCGATGATCGTCGAAGACCCGCTGCCGTTCCCGGAAGGCAAGGCGGCGGCGGAAGTGCTGAAGGCGGGCGAAAATCCCGGCCCGGGCCTGAAGATCCTGGCGTTCTCTGCCGCATTGGGTGCGTTGATCAAGGCCGCTGCCGCCAGCGGCATGCGCCTGATCCCGGATACGGCGGCTGGCGCCGGCTTCTTCGGCAAATACCTGGGCTATATGGGCACCAACCTGTCGCCGGCATTGCTGGGCGTGGGTTACATCGTCGGCCTCAATATCGGGATAGTCGTTGTATCCGGCTCGATCTTGTCCTGGCATATCGCGATCCCGATCTACCACGCGTTCTTCATGGGCACCGATCCTGCGTTGGCACAGAGCATCGCCGGTGCGGATGCGGAAAACATCGCCGGGGCGATCTGGTCGGCCAAGATCCGTTACCTCGGCGTGGGCGCGATGTTGATCGGCGGCGCCTGGACCTTGTTCTCGTTGCGCAACTCCTTGCTGTCCGGCGTGAAGAGCGGCATCGCCGCCGCGCGCAAGGGCAACGATGAAACCGTCGCCGAAACCGAACGCGACCTGCCGATGAAGTGGATGCTGGTCGCGCTGGTGGCGTTCGTGATCCCGCTGCTGCTGCTGTACCAGGCCATCGTCGGCATGTGGCACGTCAGCATTCCGATGGCGATCATCATGATCGTGGCCGGCTTCCTGTTCGTGTCGGTGTCGGCCTACCTGGCGGGCCTGGTCGGTTCCTCCAACAACCCGGTCTCCGGCATCACCATCGCCACCATCCTGTTCGCCTCGGTGGTGTTGCTGGTGCTGCTGGGCGAAAGCGGACGCACGGCAGTGGGCGCGGGCGGCGCGCCGTTGGGTGCGGTCGCCGCGATCATGATCGGCGCGGTGGTGTGCTGCGCGGCGGCCGTGGGCGGCGACAACCTGCAGGATTTGAAAGCGGGCTACATCGTCGGCGCCACGCCGTGGAAACAGCAGTTGATGCTCGGCATCGGCGCGTTCTCCTGTGCGCTGATCATGGCGCCGGTGCTGAACCTGCTGGCGCAGGCGTATGGCATCGGCGCGCCCACCGCGGAACATCCGAACTCGTTGTCCGCGCCGCAGGCTACCTTGATGGCTTCGGTCGCTGGCGGCATGTTTGGCGGCAAGGATTTGCCCTGGGGCATCATCGCCATCGGTGCCGGCGTCGGCGCGGTGATCATCGCCCTCGACGAATGGCTGAAGTCGCGCAAATCCAGCTTCCGCGTGCCGGTGCTGGCCGCGGCCATCGGCATCTACCTGCCGTTGGAACTGATGGTGCCGATCTTCCTCGGCGGCCTGATCGCCTACCTGGTGGAGAAGCGCCACGGCATGGTCGGCAGCCACGACGAATCGGCGCGCGATCGCCTGCATCGTCCGGGCACGCTGTTCGCCGCGGGCCTGATCACCGGCGAGGCGCTGATGGGCATCCTGATCGCGATCCCGATCGTGGTTTCCGGCCGCGCCGACGTGATTGCCGTGCCTGAGCAGTTCCAGTTCGGCAAGTACGTCGGCCTGCTGGTGCTGGCGGTCGTGGCTTGGCTGCTGTACCGCACCGGCGCGAAGGCCAATCCGAACGCCGTCTGATCCACCCACGCCCGCGCGCTGTCGCGGGCGTTTCTTTCTTCGAAATACGGAACACCGCCATGAAACTTCGCCACGCCATCCTTCCGCTCGCCCTTGCGCTGTCGCTGCCTGCCGTCGCCGATGCGGCGCGCGGCTTCACCGTGCAGGACATGGCCTACCTCGACCGCTATTCCTCGCCGACGCTGTCCCCGGAAGGCCGCGTGCTGGTGTTCGCCAAGCGGGTGGTGGACAAGCAGACCAACAAGTCCAGCACCTCGCTGTGGACGCGCAACCTGGTGGCGCGCGACATGCGCCCGCCGCAGCGGCTCACGCCGGAAGGCTGGAACGTGAATTCGCCGGCGTTCTCGGCGGATGGCAAGAGTGTGTATTTCATGAGCGCGAAGTCGGGCTCGATGCAGCTGTATTCGATCGCGGCCAGCGGCGGTGAACCGAAGCAGCTCACCGATACAGTGCTCGATGTCGACGGCTACAAGCTGTCACCGGATGGCAGCAATGTCGCGCTGGCGTTCGCGGTGTTCCCGGACTGCAAGGGCGACCTCGACTGCACCAAGAAGAAGCTGGACGACGCCGAAGCGGCGAAGGCCAGCGGCAAGATCTTCGACCGCATGTTCATCCGCCACTGGGACACCTGGGCCGATGGCCGACTGAATCGCGTGTTCGCGGCGAAGTTGGGCGGCGAGGGCATGATCAAGGTGGCGACCTTGCTGAGTGGCGATGTCACGGGTGACATTCCGTCGAAACCCTTTGGCGATCTGTCCGATTTCGCGTGGTCGGCCGATGGCAAGCAGGTCGCGATGAGCGTGCGCCAGGCCAATCGCGAAGAACCGTGGAGCACCAATTTTGACCTCTGGCTGGTCAATGCGGACGGCAGCGGCGCGCGCAACCTCACTGCAAGCAATCCTGCGTGGGACGCCGGCCCGGTGTTCAGCGCCGATGGCAAGACCCTGTACTACCGCGCGATGAAGCGCCCCGGTTTCGAGGCCGACCGCTTCGCGCTGATGGCGATGGATCTTGCTTCCGGCAAGTCGCATGAGATCGCGCCGAACTGGGACAGCAGCGCCGACGGCATCACCCTGTCCGCCGACGGCAAGTCGATCTACACCACCGCACAGGACATGGGTCAGCATCCGCTGTTCGTGGTCGATATCACCAGCGGCAAGGCCAGCAAGCTGATCGGTGGCGGCAGCATTTCCAGCTTCGATATCGCCGGCGACACGCTGGCGTTCTCGCGTAATTCTCTGAAGAGCGGCGACGTGATCGCCACCACCAGCGCGGATGGCAAGGCACCGCTGCGCGCGATCACGCCAAGTGCCGGCGAGATGGTGAAAGACGCGGCGTTCGGCGACTTCGAACAGTTCAACTTCAAGGGCTGGAACAAGGAGACCGTGCACGGTTACGTGGTCAAGCCGTGGAACTATGAGCCGGGCAAGAAGTATCCGGTCGCGTTCCTGATCCACGGCGGTCCGCAGGGTAGCTTCGGCGATGGCTGGAGCTACCGCTGGAACCCGCAGACGTACGCGGGCCAGGGCTATGCGGTGGTGATGATCGACTTCCACGGCAGCACCGGTTACGGACAGAAATTCACCGATTCGATCAGCGGCGACTGGGGCGGCAAGCCGCTGGAAGACCTGCAGAAGGGCTGGGCTGCGGCGCAGCAGAAGTACGCCTTCCTCGACGGCGACAAGGCCTGCGCATTGGGCGCGAGCTACGGCGGCTTCATGGTCAACTGGATCGAAGGCAACTGGTACGACAAGGACGGCAAGTCGCCGTTCAAGTGCCTGGTGTCGCATGATGGCGTGTTTGAGAACAACGCGATGGGCTACGCCACCGAAGAGCTGTGGTTCAGCGAGTGGGAAAACGGCGGCACGCCGTACGACAACCCGCAGGGCTACCAGAAGTTCAACCCGGCCAACCACGTCGCCAACTTCAAAGTGCCGATGCTGGTGATCCACGGCCAGCTGGATTACCGCATCCCGGTGGAGCAGGGCATCGCCTTGTTCAGCGCGTTGCAGCGCAAGGGCGTGGAGTCGAAGTTCCTGTACTTCCCGGACGAGAACCACTGGGTACTGAAGCCGCAGAACAGCGTGCTCTGGCACGACACGGTGAACGGCTGGCTCAAGCAGCACATCGGGCAGTAATGGTGGAGCCCGTCGCGCGTACCGCATTGATCGGCAACGATGCCGCCGTCCTCGGGCTGCTGGCCATCATCCTGGGCTTCGTGTTCTGGGGCGCTGCGCGCGAGCAAGGCTTCTGGAAGAAGTTCTACGCGGTGGTACCAGCGATCCTGCCGTGCTACTTGCTGCCGGCGATCGCCAACAGCACCGGCTTGATCGACGGTGCAGGTTCTGGCCTGTACCCGATGGCGCGCGATTACCTGTTGCCGGCTTCGCTGGTGCTGTTCTGCGTGTCGATGGACGTCGGTGCAGTGTTGCGGCTTGGGCCGAAGGCGTTGGTGATGTTCCTGGCCGGCACGGTAGGCGTCATGGTCGGTGCGCTGGTGGCGTTCGAGGCGATGAAGGTCATCCATCCGGAGACGGTGGCCGGCGACACCTGGCGCGGGATGACCACGATTACCGGTAGCTGGATCGGCGGTGGTGCGAACCAGGCGGCGATGAAGGAAGTGTTTAGCGTCGATGCCACGCTGTTCGGGCAGTTCGCCGCGGTGGACGTGATCGTGGCCTATGTGTGGATGGCCACCCTGCTGTTCATGGCTGCACGTGCGCCGGCGATCGACCGCTGGTTGCGCGCCGATACGCGCGCGATCGTCGACCTGCAGGAGCGCATGGCGAGTTTCCAGGCGCAGCATGCGCGGATCGCCACCACCACCGACCTGATGCTGATCTTCGCGTTGGCCTTCGGCGCGGTAGGCCTGTCGCACTTCCTGGCCGATCCGATGGTGGCGTGGATCAAGTCGCTACCGGCGGCCTGGCGGCTGCAGGATTACAGCCTGGATTCGCGGTTCTTCTGGCTGGTGATCTTCGCGACCACCTTCGGCGTGTTGATCAGTTTCACCCGCGCACGCAGTCTTGAGGGTGCCGGCGCGTCGAAGATCGGTTCGGTACTGCTGTACATCCTGATCGCCACCATCGGCATGCAGATGGACTTGGGCGAGTTGGCCAACCGGCCGATGCTGTTGCTGCTCGGCTTCATCTGGATGGCGGTGCATGCCAGCTTGATGCTGGTCGTCGCACGTGCGATCCGTGCGCCACTGTTCTTCATGGCGGTGGGATCGCAGGCCAATATCGGTGGCGCGGCTTCCGCGCCGGTGGTCGCCAGCGCGTTCCATCCGGCGTTGGCGCCGGTCGGCGTGCTGTTGTCCGTGCTTGGCTATGCCTTGGGCACTTATTGCGCCTACATCACCGGGTTGGCGCTCAGGGCATTGGCGGGCGGTTGATTGCGACTACAGCCAGCGCACCTTGCGCAGGTAGCGGTGCAACAACAGGCAGAACAGGATCACCAGGCCGATCAGCACGAAATAGCTGTGGCGCCCGTGAAGCTCCGGCATGTGCTCGAAGTTCATGCCGTACCAGCTGGCGATCAGGGTGGGCGCGGCCAGCAAGCCGGCCCAGCCGGCCAGTTTCTTGACGATCTCGCCCTGCGCCACGGTGACCAGCGACAGATTCACGTTCATCGCGGCGGAGACCATCTCGCGCAGGGTGTCGATGGTGTCGCCAACGCGCGCGGCATGGTCGAGCACGTCGCGGAAATAGGGTTTGACCTCTTCCGGGAAGTTCAGCGCTGGCGTGCGCATCAGTTGCGACAGGATGTCTTGCATCGGTGCCACCGCAAGCCGCATCCGGGTCAGTTCCTTGCGCAGCTCATATAGGCGCTTGATCGTGCCGCGTTTGTAGGCCTCGGCGAACACATCCTGCTCCAGCGCGTCCAGCTCCTCCTCGAAATCGGAGACGATGGGCTGGTAGTTGTCGACCACGAAATCGAGCACGGCATGCAGGGCGACGCTGGGGCCATAGGCCAGGATTTCCGGTTCGCGTTCCAGGCGTTGCCTGACCGAGGCATAGCTGAGCGAGGCGCCGTGGCGCACGGTGACCAGGAAGCGCGGGCCGGCGAACAGGTGGGTCTCGCCGAAGCGCACGTGGTCGTCGATCTTCTGCGCGGTGTGCACGGCGATGAACAGGCTGTTGCCGTAGGCCTCGATCTTCGGTCGCTGGTGCGCGTTCTGTGCGTCCTCGACGGCCAGGTCATGCAGGCCGAACTCTTCCTGCAATTTGTCGAGCAGGGCGTCCTCGGGTTCGTACAGGCCGACCCAGACGAAGCTGCCGTCGTCCACGGAGAGGGCATCGCTGATCGCGTCCAGGCTGATGTCGCGGCGCTGGCCGGCGCGGTCATAGACCGCGCAGTTCACGACGCAGGCAGGTGTGGCGGTGCCGGGTGCATTCATTGCCGCATCCTGCATCGGTGGGGCATCGTCATCAAGCCTTGCGTTTGGCCCAGGCCAAGGCGAATGCGGCATGGGCAGACAGCAGCAGTGCGATCCAGTTGCCATTGCGTTGCGGCAGCGCCTGTAGCCACAGGGGCAGCAAGGCCAGTGCAGCGAGCGCCGCGACCACGACAAGCAATATCCTGAAACGTGCGGATGGGTCGCGCCCGCGCAGCAGGGCCCATGCGCCGGGCAACAGCAGCAGGCAAAGCGGGTTGAACAGCAGCAGGTTACGGTTTGCCCACAGTGCGCGGTGATCGGTGAACCCCCAGGCGAAGGCGAGTACCAGGCCAAGCACGCTGCACAGCAACCAGAATCCGAGTGCGAAGCCGGCTGTCGCTCGTGGCGCACGACGGGCGAACGCCAGTATCGACACGGCGAGTACCAGCCCGGCCAACAACCACGGCCACAGGCGGCGCGGCAGCTCAGTGGGCTCCGCGGCTTGCCGTTGCGGTAGCAATGGTTCCTCGGTGATGACCAGCGGGCGGCCATCGGCGAGTGTCACCTCGCGCAGGTCGTCGGCCAATCGGCGCGGCAGGAAGGCCTGTTCCCAGCGCGACAGCGGACGGTCGCCGTACGGTCCCAGGGCGATGTCGAAGCCCAGCCGCATCCACGCGGCCGGCGAGGCCAGGCGTACTGATTCGCTGCGGTAGGTATCGCCAGTGGAACGCCCGTTCATTTGCCGCTGCAATGCCCCGCCAAGCACGCGATTCAGCGCATCGCGCACGCGGGTGCTGCAGTTGTCGGTGTAGTAGTCGTAGTGGTAACGCGCGTTCTCGGGTTTCGCGTTTTCCGCCAGTGCGTCGGCGAGTTGCCGTGCCTGCACGGGCGTCAGGTCAAGCCATTGCAGGGTCGCGCCGCGCCCGACCTCGCGGTAGTACTGCATGTCCTGTTCGAGCGGCAGCGCCACCAGCATGTACTGCATTTCGCCGCGCACGAAGCGGCCGATGAAGCCGTCTTCGGCCAGGTCGAAGAAGCCGAAGTTGTAGGAGATCGGCTCGCCGCGCGCCGGATCGTCGACCACGATGGCGTCATGGCCGAAGCGTTCCCAGAAGATCTCGCCCGGGCCCATGGTGACCACGCCGATGCGCGGTTCCGGGACCGGGCTTGTTGACTGCGCCTGTGCAAAGCCCGCAACCAGTGCGAGCAACAGCGCAATGGCGAAGCGCACCGTCTCAGTGATCCGCATGCACGCCCACGTGCAGGGCCAGCAGGCGACGCGCATCGGCGCGGGCGACGCGGAACACGAAGCGGCCGAGCGTGAGTTCCTCGCCGGCTTCCGGCAGATGGCCGATCGCATTGGTGACCAGGCCGCCGATGGTGTCGTATTCGTCGTCGTTGAAATCGGCGCCGAAGCGTTCGTTGAAGTCCGCAATCGGGGTCAGCGCATCGACCACGTACTGGCCGTCGGCTTGTGCGGCGATATGCCCGGGATCGCCTTCGTCCTCGTCGTGCTCGTCGTCGATCTCGCCGACGATTTCCTCCAGCACGTCCTCGATGGTGACCAGCCCGGCCACGCCGCCGTATTCGTCGATCACGATCGCCATGTGGTTGCGCGATTGGCGGAACTCGCGCAGCAACACGTTGAGTTTCTTCGATTCGGGGATCAGCACCGCCGGGCGCAGAAGTTCGCGCACGCTGCCCGGGCCACCATCGGCGACCACACCGCGCAGCAGGTCCTTGGCCAGCAGGATGCCGAGGATCTCGTCCTTGTCCTCGCCATGCACGGGGAAGCGCGAATGGCCGGATTCCACCACCGCCTTCATCAGGTCCAGGAATTTGGCATCGACGGGCAAGGCCACCATTTGCGCACGCGACACCATCACGTCGCCCACGGTCATGTCTGACACGGCGATCGCGCCTTCCATCATGCGCAGGGTGTCGGGGCCGATCAGGCCGTCGACCTGTACGTCGCGCAACAGTTCGATCAGGTCTTCGCGGGTAGTGGGCTCGCCGGACAGCGCGGAACTGATGCGATCCAGCCACGAACGGCGCGGTTTCTCCGCGGGGCGATCCGTCGAATCGGCGGTGTCGTGACGACTGTCGTCCTCTGACATGGTCTTGCGGGGGCCTGTGGCGCGTGAAGAAGGGAAGTCTAGCGAAGTCGCGTGGCGAAGCGGTGAAACAGCGTTATCGCTCTGTATACGGATCCGGCAGGCCCAGACCGGCCAGGATCTCGCGCTCCAACTGCTCCATGCATTCCGCTTCGCGGGTATCTTCGTGATCCCAGCCGAGCAGGTGCAGGGCGCCGTGCACGGTGAGGTGCGCGTAATGCGCGGCCAGCGGCTTGCCTTGTTCCTTGGCTTCGCGGGCGATCACCGGCGCGCACAGCACCAGGTCGCCCAGCAGTGGCAGCTTCACGCCCTTCGGCAGGCCTTCCGGCAATTCCGCCGGGAAGCTGAGCACATTGGTGGCGTAGTCCTTGCCGCGGTAGTGCTTGTTCAGCGCTCGGCCTTCCTTGCTGCCGACGATGCGGATGGCGAGGTCGGCCTCGCGGATTCGGCCTTCCAGCGCCGCCGTCACCCACTTGCGGAAACTCACCGCAGCCGGAATACCGGCGCGCGGCACGGCGTAACCGACGGCAACATCGAGGCGAACAGGGCCCTTGGTCATGCGCGCAGTTTACGCCGTTCCGGTCTGCGCATCGTTGGCATCGCGCGCCTCGTAGGCGTTGACGATGCGCGCCACCAGCGGGTGGCGGACCACGTCGCGCGACTCGAAGAAAGTGAAGCTCACGCCTTCCACCCCGCGCAGCACCTCCACTGCATCCTTCAGGCCGGATTTCACGTGGCGCGGCAGGTCGATCTGGGTCATGTCGCCGGTGATCACTGCGGTGCTGCCGAAGCCCAGCCGGGTCAGGAACATCTTCATCTGTTCGATGGTGGTGTTCTGCGCCTCGTCCAGGATCACGAAGGCGTCGTTGAGCGTGCGTCCGCGCATGTAGGCCAGCGGTGCGATTTCGATGACGCTTTTCTCCAGCAGTCGTGCAACTTTTTCCACGCCCAGCATTTCGTACAGCGCGTCGTACAACGGACGCAGGTACGGATCGACCTTCTGGCTGAGGTCGCCGGGAAGGAAGCCGAGTTTCTCGCCGGCTTCCACCGCCGGACGCACCAGGATCACCCGCTGCACGCGCGACTGGTTCAGCGCATCCACCGCCATCGCCACCGCGAGGAACGTCTTGCCGGTGCCGGCCGGCCCCACGCCGAAATTGATGTCGTGGGTGGCGATCTCGTGCAGGTATTTACGCTGGTTGTCGCCGCGTCCGCGCAGGGTGCCGCGCTTGACCCGCACCGCGATCTCCTGTGGCACGTAATCGTTGTTGGTCGATGTCGCTGCGTCATCGCCAGCGAACGCGCCCAGCCGCAGGTGGATGGCGTGCTCGTCCAGGGTTTCCGCTGTGGCATCGTCATATAGCTCGCGCAAGACGCGCTCGGTGCGCGCGACCGCGTCGGCATCGCGTCCGCTGACGCGGAACACGTTGCCGCGATTGGCGATCTGCACGCCCATCCGAAGTTCGATCATGCGCAGATGGGCATCGAACGGGCCGGACAGGTTGGCCAGGCGCTCGATGTCGTCGGGTTCGAGGGTGAAATCACGTTGGGTTTGCATGGCGCAAAGGGTAGCGCGGCAGGATGACAGCGACGAGCGCGGGGTCCTATTGACTTTTAATTAAACATTGAATTAAATATTGCGCATGAACACGATCAAGCCTCCCCGCAAGAAAAAGCCCGTCGCCACCAAGCCGCGCAAACGCGCACCTGGCCGCCCAGGTGCCGACGCACCGGACCAGCGCGCCAGCCTGCTGGACGCAGCCTTGGCCTGCTTCGTGCGGCAGGGCATCGCCGCCACGTCCTTGCGCGACATCGCGAAGGAAGCGGTGGTGACCCCGGCGCTGCTGCATTACTACTTCGGCGACAAGGCGCAGCTGGTGGAGGCGGTGGTGGCCGAACGCGCGATGCCGGCCTTCGACATCGTGCGCGAACGGGTGGCGCAGTCGGGCGACGACATTGCCGACATCGTCGCCGGCTTCGTCGGCGGAGTGATGGATGTGGTCACCCGCTACCCGTGGTGGCCGCAGCTGTGGGTGCGCGAGGTGTTGTGCGAAGGCGGTGCGCTGCGCGACCTGCTGCTGGCCAAGGCGGCGCCGGAGGTCACGCGCCTGCTGCTTGCGCGCTTCGAGCGGGCGCAGGCCGATGGCCAGCTGAATCCCGACCTGGATCCGCGCCTGCTGCTGCCGACCTTGGTCGGGCTGACCCTGCTGCCCGCCGCCGGCGCGCCGATCTGGCGGGAGGTCTTCAAGGCAGACGATATGGGGATGGACGATGTGCGCCGGCATGCGCTGGTGTTACTGGATCGTGGATTGGAGTTGAATCGATGAACGTCTCGATATTGCGCGCATTCGCGCTGCTGTCCTTGTTGTCGCTGGCCGGCTGCAGCGAGGCACCGCCGCAGGTGCTGGGCACGCTGGAATGGGACCGGATCACGTTGCCGGCGCCGGTGGCGGAGAAGATCGTCCGCATCGATGTGCGCGAGGGCCAACAGGTCGCAGCCGGCGCGCCGCTGCTGCAGCTGGAACTGACCCGCAGCAAGTCGCAGCTGGATGCCGCGCAGGCGCAGGCGCAGCAGAGCCGCGACGCACTGGCCGAACTGCAGGCCGGGCCGCGCCGCGAACAGATCGCCCAGGCCCGTGCCACGCTGTCCTCCGCGCAAGCGCAGGCCGCCGATGCGCGCGCCTACTACAACCGCCTGAGCCCACTGGGCCAACGCAAGCTGATCGCCGCCGCCGATGTCGACCGCGCCCGCGCCGCCGCCGGCAATGCCGATGGCCAGGTGCGTGCCGCGCAGGCGGCCTTGGCGGAACTGCTCAACGGGACGCGGTCGGAGCGCATCGCGCAGGGACAGGCCGCCGCCGCCGCTGCGCAGGCGCAGGCGGCAGTGCAGTCGGTCTCGCTGGACAAACTCAACGTGGTCGCGCCGCGTGCGGGCAGGGTGGACAGCCTGCCGTACAAACTCGGCGACCAGGCACCGGTCGGCGCGGCGCTGGCGATCCTGCTGGTGGGCGAGGCACCGCATGCGCGCGTCTACGTGCCGGAGCGCCTGCGTGCGAACGTGAAACCCGGGATGGCGGCGCAGGTGTTCGTCGATGGCCGCGAAGGCAGCCTGGCCGGGCATGTGCGGATGGTGCGCAGTGAGCCCAGCTTCACCCCGTATTACGCATTGGCGGGCGACGACGCCGAGCGCTTGAGCTACCTTGCCGAGATCGTGCTGGATCAGCCGGCCGACCTGCCGGCGGGCATCCCGGTGCGGGTGGAATTCGTGGGCGCGGCCAATGGCAAGTGAGATCGCCAACGACATCGCCATTTGCGCGCGCGGCCTGAGCAAGCGTTTCGGCCAACTGCTGGCGGTGGATCATGTCGACCTCACCGTGCCGCGCGCCAGCGTGTACGGCTTCCTGGGGCCGAACGGTTCCGGCAAGTCGACGACCATCCGCATGTTGTGCGGCTTGTTACTGCCGAGTGCAGGCCAGATCGAAGTGCTGGGCCTGCGCATTCCCGAACAGGCCGAGGCCCTGCGCAAGCGGATCGGCTACATGACCCAGAAATTCTCCCTGTACGAAGACCTCAGTGTGCGCGAGAACCTGGAGTTCCTGGCCAGCGTGCAGGGCTTGCCACGGCAGTTGCGCCGCGCGCGCGTCGACGAATTGCTGCAGACCTACAACCTGGCCGATCGCGCGGACCAGCTGGCCGGCACCATGAGCGGCGGGCAGAAGCAGCGGCTGGCGCTAGCCGGCGCGGTGGTACACAAGCCCGAATTGCTGTTCCTGGACGAGCCCACCAGTGCGGTGGACCCGGAATCCCGCCGCGACTTCTGGGAAAAGCTCTTCGATCTCGCCGATGCCGGCACCACCATCCTGGTCTCCACCCACTACATGGACGAAGCCGAGCGTTGCCATCGTATCGCCATCCTTGACAGCGGACGGTTGGTGGCAGATGGCACCCCGGGCCAGCTCACCGGCGAACTCGCGGGCCGCACGCTGGGCGTGCGGTCGCGCACGCCGCGTCGCGCGCAGGCAGCGTTGCATGCGGTGCCCGGCGTGCTCAGCGTGGCCCAGGTGGGCAACGAGCTGCGCGTGCTGTGCGCGGCCAATGGCGATGCCACCGCGCGACTGCGCGGCGCATTGCAAGCAGGCGGCATCGACGCTGAAGTGACCGCCATTGAACCCAACCTGGAGGACGTGTTCGTCGCGGCTACCCAAGGCAGGGAGGATGCCGCATGAAACCTGCGCAGATCTTCGCGGTGATGCTGAAGGAAATCCGCCAGATGGGGCGCGACCGGATGACGGTGGCGATGATGATCGGCATCCCCGCCCTGCAGTTGCTGCTGTTCGGTTACGCGATCAATACCGATGTACGCAACCTGCCGGCGGCCGTGGCCGACATGGCCGATACCGCCGGCTCGCGCGCGTTGGTGCAGGACATGTTCGCCACCGGCATTGTGCAGCCGGTGGCCGGAGCGCGCACGCCGCAGGAACTGCAGGTGCTGCTGCGCGAAGGCAGGATCAAGATCGGTGTGCTGGTGCCTCCGGACTTCGAGCGTCGTCGCATCGATGGGCGCGAGGCAGTGCAGGTGCTGGTCGACGGCAGCGATACCGCAGTGCAGGCCACCGCGCGGCAACTGGCGCAGCTGCCGCTGGATGGCGGCAGCGGCTGGACGGCCAAGGCGGCGCAAACGCCGATCGCGGTGCTGCCGCTGTACAACCCGCAGCGAGTGTCGTCGACCAACGTGGTGCCCGGCCTGATCGGCGTCATCCTCACGATGACGATGGTGATGTTCACCGCGATGGCGATCGTGCGCGAACGCGAACGCGGCAACCTGGAATTGCTGATCACCACGCCGGTGTCCAGCGGCGAACTGATGGTTGGCAAGGTGCTGCCCTACGTCGTGGTGGGGCTGGTGCAAGTGACCTTGGTGCTGCTGCTCGGTGCCTGGCTGTTCGCGGTGCCGATCCGTGGCACGCTCGCCGCGGTGTATGGCGCGTCGCTGCTGCTGATCGTCGCCAACCTGGCGCTGGGGCTGCTGGTCTCCACGCTGTCGAAGAGCCAGTTCCAGGCCATGCAGATGGCGTTCTTCCTGTTCCTGCCGTCGATCCTGCTGTCCGGCTTCATGTTCCCGTTCGACGGCATGCCGAAGGCCGCACAGTGGATCGCCGAAGCGCTGCCGATGACCCATTTCGTGCGCCTGATCCGCGGGGTAATGCTGCGTGGGGCGGCACTGACCGACATGTGGCCCAGCGTGCTGGCGCTGGCTGCGTTCACCGTGGCGATGATGACGCTGGCGATGCTGCGGTTCCGCAAGCGGCTGGATTGATGCGGAGCTAGTCGCGCGGCGCGTGCATCGTTCGCAAGAAGACGGCCAGTGCGACCACGGCGCAGGCCAGGCTGCCGGCAAGCCAGAGCCACACGCTGATGGGCGCGTCTTGCCCGGCCAGCTCGTGCCATGCCCGCCAGAAGCGCAGCAGGCCCAGTGCGGCCAGCCCGGCGAACCACAGCGCAAGCGCGTGACGCGACATTGCGTCAGGCGTCGCTTGCATCCGAGTCGCTCATCGCCATTCGCCCGCGCAGCGAATTTGGTAATGCCTCGGTGATCACCACGTCAACGAACTGGCCGATCAATCGCGCAGGTCCGGCGAAATTCACCTGGCGCATGTTCTCGGTCTTGCCGGTGAGTTCGTTGTCGTCCTTGCGCGAGGTGCCGGTGACCAGCACGCGCTGGGTGCTGCCCACCATCGCCTTCGACAGTTCGAAGCTGTGGGCGTTGATATGCGTCTGCAGGCGCGACAGACGCGCGTGTTTTTCGGCATCGCTGACGTCATCGGGCAGGTCGGCGGCCGGCGTGCCCGGGCGACGCGAGTAGATGAAGCTGAAGCTTTGGTCGAATCCCACGTCTTCGATCAGCTTCATGGTCTTCTCGAAGTCGGCCTCGGTCTCGCCGGGGAAGCCGACGATGAAGTCCGAGCTGATCGAGATATCCGACCGCACCGCGCGCAGCTTGCGGATCTTCTGCTTGAACTCGATGGCGGTGTAACCGCGCTTCATCGCAGCAAGGATGCGGTCGCTGCCGGCCTGCACCGGCAGGTGCAGGTAGTTGGCGAGCTTTGGCACGTCGCGGTAGGCCTCGATCAGCGAGTCGGAAAACTCCAGCGGATGCGAGGTGGTGAAGCGGATGCGGCCGATGCCGTCGATTTCGGCGATGGCGCGGATCAGCAGGCCGAGGTCGGCGATTTCGCCCTCGCCGAACGGTCCACGATAAGCATTGACGTTCTGGCCCAGTAGGTTGATCTCGCGCACGCCCTGTGCGGCGAGGTCGGCCACTTCGACCAGCACGTCTTCGAACGGGCGGCTGATCTCGGTGCCGCGGGTGTAGGGCACCACGCAGAAACTGCAGTACTTGCTGCAGCCTTCCATGATCGAGACGAAGGCGCTGGGGCCGTCCGCGCGCGGCTCGGGCAGGCGGTCGAACTTCTCGATCTCGGGGAAGCTGATGTCCACCTGTGGCTGGCCGGAGCTGCGGCGCTCGCGGATCAGTTCCGGCAGGCGGTGCAGGGTCTGCGGGCCGAACACCAGGTCCACGTAGGGCGCGCGTTTGACGATGTTCTCGCCTTCCTGCGACGCCACGCAGCCGCCCACGCCGATCAGCACCGGCTTGCCGTCCTTTTTCAGCTTGTTCCAGCGGCCCAGTCGGCTGAACACTTTCTCCTGGGCTTTTTCGCGGATCGAGCAGGTATTGACCAGGATCACGTCGGCATCTTCGACGTTCGTGGTCAGCTCAAGGCCTTCCTCGGCGGCCAGTACATCGGCCATCTTGGCCGAGTCGTACTCGTTCATCTGGCAGCCGTGGGTTTCGATGAAGAGCTTGCCACGCGGGGTGGCACCAGCGTCGGCAGCGGTGTCGGCCCGAGTGGCAGCGGGTAGGGGATGCAGGTCACTCAATGTCGTCTCCGGGGGCGCGGTGGGTAATCCGGGCCGGGCGCGCATTCTAGCGGCGATGGCCCGTTCCAGGTGCATCCCCCGTTCCCAATCAATGACTTGTAATGATTGCGTGAAGGGGAGAGACTGCCGGTCATGAAGGCGAGCGCCGCATTCCTGTTGCTGTTGTCCGCGCTGGCGCTGCCGGTGGTGGCCGGCAATGTCTATCGCTGCGACGCCGGCGATGGCGTTACGTCCTATACGAACAAGCGGGTTGCTGGTGCGAACTGCAAGCTGGTCGGCAGTTACAAGCCGCAGCGGGCAGCGAGGCCCAAGGCCAGTCCGGTGTCGCCCGTTGTTACGGCCGATGCGGCTCCGTCGAAGCGCGTGGTCGTGAGCAGTGGGGGCGTTCCGCCCGCCACCATCGTCAGCCAGCCGGTCGCGGCCAGCGCGCCGCCGCCCAAGGCCGGCTACAACGCACCACGGCTGGTGCGTGGTCAGGTCTATGCCTACGTCGGCAAGGACGGCGTGCGCAACTACACCAGCGTGCGTCCGCGCGGGGTGTCCGCCAGCGCGATGCGCACGATCAAGTACAGCTACATGGAAACCTGTTACGCCTGCGGGGCCAAGCCTGGGCTCAATTTCGGCACATTGCGCCTGAATACGGTGGCCTACCAGGCCGAAATTGCCGCTGCAGCGCGCGAGCATGGGGTAGACGAGGCCATTGTCCGCGCCATCATCCATGCGGAATCGGCCTATAACCCGCTGGCGCTGTCGCGCGTCGGTGCACAGGGCCTGATGCAGCTGATGCCGGCTACCGCGCGCCGGTTCGGGGTGAGTGACTCCTTCAACGCCCAGCAAAACATCCAGGGCGGGGTGAAATACCTGGCCTGGCTGCTCAAACGCTTCAATGGCAACCTGACCCTGGCTGCGGCCGGTTACAACGCCGGCGAGGGCGCCGTGGACAAGTACAAGGGCGTCCCGCCGTACAGTGAGACCCGCCGTTACGTGGACCGGGTGGGCGTGCTGGCCGAGCGTTACCGCGGCAATCTGGCCGCCTCGCGCTGACCGAATCCACAGACGGATTGTCGGTTCGTTAAGCGTTCCGTTACACTTCCCCGTCTTTTGCGGCAGGCCAGCGCGCGCCAGCGCGCCGCGAGTCACCGCAACCGTTGTTTTGATATTTTTCGGAGTGCGGGATGACCAACGAAGAGGTCAACACTGGCCGGCGCAGGTTTCTGACCGCGACCACGGCTGTGGTCGGGGCGGTTGGAGCCGGGTTCGCGGCGGTGCCTTTCATCAAGTCCTGGAGCCCCAGTGCGCGGGCCCGTTTCGCCGGTGCGCCGGTGACCCAGGACATCAGTGCCTTGACGGAAGGTGCGCAGATCGTGATCAACTGGCGCGGCCAGCCGATCTACATCGCGCGCCGCTCCAAGGCGATGCTGGACGTCATGAAGTCGCTGGACGGGATCTTGGCCGATCCGAATTCGACCAATGCCGACCAGCAGCCGAAGTACGCGCAGAACGCCACCCGCTCGATCAAGCCGGAAATCGCCGTGCTGGTCGGTGTGTGCACCCACCTGGGTTGTGCGCCGGAGCACCTCCCGGAGGTCAAGCCCGAGCCGTTCGATCCCGACTGGAAGGGTGGCTATTTCTGCCCCTGCCACAAGTCGCGATACGACCTGGCTGGCCGCGTGTTGAAGGCGCAGCCGGCCCCGGCCAACCTGCCGGTGCCGCCTTACCACTTCATCGACGACAACACGATCGAGATCGGCGTCGATCCGAAGGGAGCCGCGTAAGCCATGGCGAACATCCTCACCCGTACCGCCGACACCGTGATGGACTGGGTCAACGAGCGTGCGCCCGGCATGATGCCGTTCTACCGCAAGCACATGACCGAGTACTTCGCGCCGAAGAACTTCAACATCTGGTACATCTTCGGCGTGCTGTCGATGGTAGTGCTGGTCAACCAGATCCTGACCGGCATCTTCCTGACCATGCACTTCAAGCCGAGCGCGGCGGAAGCCTTCGCCTCGGTCGAATACATCATGCGCGACGTAGAGTGGGGCTGGCTGATCCGCTACATGCACAGCACCGGCGCCTCGCTGTTCTTCATCGTGATCTACCTGCACATGTTCCGCGGCCTGATGTACGGCTCGTACAAGAAGCCGCGAGAACTGGTCTGGCTGCTGGGCATGGTGATCTACCTGGTGCTGATGGCCGAGGCGTTCCTGGGCTACGTGCTGCCCTGGGGCCAGATGTCCTACTGGGGTGCCAAGGTGATCATCTCGCTGTTCGGCGCGATCCCGGTGGTCGGCACCGGCCTGACCGAATGGATCATGGGCGATTTCAACCCAGGCGATGCCACGTTGAACCGCTTCTTCGCCCTGCACGTGATCGCGCTGCCGCTGGTGCTGCTGTTGCTGGTGGTGCTGCATATCGGTGCGCTGCACGAAGTGGGTTCCAACAACCCGGATGGCGTGGAGATCAAGAAGGGGCCGAAGGGCAATCGCTGGTCAGAGGCCGCGCCGGCCGACGGCATCCCGTTCCACCCGTACTACACGGTGAAGGACACCTTCTACGTCGGCTGCTTCCTGATCATCGCGGCGTTCATCATCTTCTTCGCCCCCGCCTTCGGCGGCCTGTTCCTGGAGCATGACAACTTCACCCAGGCCAATCCGCTGGTGACCCCGGAGCACATCAAGCCGGTGTGGTACTTCACCCCGTATTACGCGATGTTGCGCGTGATTCCCTCGTTCTTCGGCATCAAGCTGTGGGGCGTGCTGGTGATGTTCGGCGCGATCGTGATGCTGTTCCTGGTGCCGTGGCTGGACAAGTCGAAGGTCAAGTCGTACCGCTATCGCGGCTTGCTCAGCTGGACGATGCTGCTGATGTTCGTGGTGTGCTTCGTGTGGCTGGCCAAGATCGGCGGCGGCCCGGGTACCGACCCGACGGAAGCCATCATCGGCCGCGTGCTGACCTTCCTGTATTTCGCCTTCTTCATCACCATGCCGGTGTGGACGAAGCTCGACAAGACCAAGCCGGTGCCGGAACGGGTGACGATGCATGACTAAGAATTTTGCCTCCCGCGCCGCGGTGTTCGCGGCAGGCCTGCTGATTTCCGTGACCGCGTTCGCCAGCGGCGGCGGCAACCTGCAGCAGTCGGGCACCGACCTCGACGACAAGGCTTCGCTGCAGCGCGGCGCGGCGTTGTACATGAACTATTGCAGCGGCTGCCATTCGCTGCAGTACCTGCGCTATGCCCGCATCGGCGAGGATCTTGGTTTGACCGAGGACGAGGTGCAGCAGAACCTCAACCTCAACGGCGGCAAGATCGGCGACCACGTGATCTCGCCGATGAACGCCGACATGGGCAAGGCTGCGTTTGGCAAGGCGCCGCCGGATCTGTCGCTGATCGCGCGCGTGCGCGGCAGCGACTGGATCTACACCTACCTGAAGTCGTTCTACCTGGACGAGTCGCGTCCGGTCGGTTGGAACAACAAGCTGTTCGCGAATGCCTCGATGCCGAACCCGTTGTGGGAACTGCAGGGCTTGCAGCAGCCGGTGTACGGCAAGAAGACGGCGACCGGCGAAATGCCGGTCGAGGGTTTCACCATCAGCCAGCCGGGTTCGCAGAACGCGCAGCAGTACGACCAGACCGTGCGCGATATCACCGCCTTCCTGGAATACGCAGGCGAGCCGGCGGCGATCAAGCGGCAAGGCATGGGTGTTTGGGTGATCCTGTTCCTGGTGTTCTTCACCTTCCTGGCATGGATGCTGAAGACGGAATACTGGCGGGACGTTCACTGACGCAGCGGCAGCACGCGCAGCACGGCGAACGACGCTTGGCGGCCGCCCGCATCGTGCGGGCGGCGCGTGTGCGACCGGCAGGGTCCGGTCGCGGGGGGTGGTTCTGATGATGGCTGTGAGTCCGCGCATGCGTAATGCCCTGACCTTGTTTTCCTCGGTCGACGATGTCCTCTGCCACCGCGTGCGCCTTGTGCTGGCGGCGAAAGGCGTCACCTACGACCTGATCCCGGTCGATCCGCAGAACCCGCCGGAAGACCTGATCGACCTAAACCCGTACCACTCGGTGCCGACCCTGGTCGAACGCGACCTGGTGCTGTACGCCGCGAGCGTGGTCAGCGAATACCTGGACGAACGCTATCCGCACCCGCCGCTGATGCCGGTCGATCCGCTCTCCCGCGCACGCCTGCGCCTGGCCATGCTGCGCATCGAGCACGATTGGGTGCCGCAGGTTCAGGCCATCCAGCTGGGCAATAAGCAGCAGGCCGATGCCGGCCGCAAGCGCCTCAAGGAACTGCTGACCGCCTCGGTGCCGCTGTTCAAGGCCAGCAAGTTCTTCCTCAATCCGGAAATGAGCCTGGCCGATTGCGCGATGGCGCCGATCATCTGGCGCCTGCCGTCGCTGGACATTCCGCTGCCGAAGGACGGCAAGGCGATCGAGGATTACGGCAACCGCATCTTCCGCAACCCAGGGTTCGTGCGCAGCCTGACCGAGAAGGAAAAGAACCTTCGCGACATGCCGCTGTGACGAACGCCGCCCTGACGACCAAAGCCTGAGATGGGCGACGACGCCACGCAAATGACCAGCCACCGCCCGTACCTGTTGCGGGCGCTGTACGAGTGGATCGTCGACAACGGCATGACCCCGCACGTGCTGGTCGATGCCGGCTTGCCCGGCGTGCGCGTGCCCATGCAGTCGGTGAAGGATGGTCGCATCGTGCTCAACATCGCCGAGCGCGCCGTGGGCGGCTTGCGCATGGACAATGACGCGCTGCGTTTTTCCGCGCGTTTTGGCGGTGTCAGCCAGTCGGTGCTGGTGCCGCTGGAAGCAGTGATCGCGGTTTACGCACGCGAAACCGGGCAGGGCATGGCATTGCCGGACGATCCACGTGGCGCGGCGGCACCAATGGCGGCCGAGCCCGCCGCCACGCCGGAAACAGACGTTCCGACCACCGACGATGGTGATCCGGATGGCCCGGGCGGGCCGCCCAAGCGCGGCGCGCACCTGCGCATCGTCAAGTAATGTTCCGCAAACGCGGTTCAGTGCAGGGGAAAGCTCCGCACCACCGCCTGCGCTGCGCGGCTCGGACCGCTGAAGCCGACCAGTTTTTCGCCCAGCAGTACGACGCGGCCGATATGGCGATCCTGCCCGTCTTCGGAATATTCGAAACGGAAGCTGCGCTCAACCCCCAGCCAGCCGTCGTCGCGGCGACGCAGGCGCATGCCGGTGGCGTGCACCGACTGATCCAGCCATTGCACGCCCGCCGCCTGGCAGGCATCGCGACCGATTTCGGCCGCGCGTTCGGCCGCTGCGCGCGCGGCGGTGAAGATGAACAACGCCGCGACGCCCGCGACCATTAGAATCAGCAAGGTTGGCATCGCCCTAATGTGGTGGTGCCGGGTCGGAAGCGCAAGCGCGCGATCAAAACGAACAAGGGCGACACAAAACGCGCATGATGATGAAACTGGTATTCCCGGCCGGCGACCGCCCGCAGATGCTGCTCGATCAGGGCGTTTACCGGATCGGTTCCGCCGCGGATGCGGACGTGGCCCTGGCCGCGGACGGGATCGAGCCCCTGCATTGCGAATTGCAGGTCGGCACGCAGGGCGTGCAAGTGCGGGTGCCGAACGGCATCCGGGTGCTGGTCAACGAGCGCCCGGTCGCCGGCCTGATCGCACTGCGCACGGACGATACCCTGGGCCTCGCCTCCACCCGGATTCGGCTGCTCGATGCTGCCGCCGAGGCGGTACCTGCCGCGCAGCCCTCGCGCAATGCGAATGCCGGCGACGTCAATGCCACGATGGTGCGACCGGTAATGCCCAGGTTCGCCTTGCGCGGATTATCCGGCGAACAGTTCGGCCGCAGTTTTCCGCTGCACGCCAGCCTCAATGTCGGCCGCGCCGACGATGCCGGATTGCGCATCCCACTGGACAGCATTTCGCGGCTGCATGCGCGGCTGACCCCAGCTGGCGATGAAGTGCTGCTCGAGGACATGGGGTCGGCCAACGGCACCTGGCTCAACGGCAAGCGCATCACCCGCGCGCAGGCGGTGCATGGCGACGAGATCCGTTTCGACACCCAGCGTTTCCAGTTGCTGATGCCGGGGCAGCCTTTACAGACACAGGTCTCCGCCACGTCGTCGCGTCGTCGTTGGCCGTGGCTGGCGGCACTCGCGCTGGCCGTTGCGGCGGGCGTGGCATTCTGGCTGTCGCGCTGAACGATCAACCGCCCGGCGGCGGCCCCAGCTTCAGCGAAAAATCGATGGCGTGCACATGCTTGGTCAGGCCGCCGATCGAGATGCAGTCCACGCCATCCTCGGCGATGCCGCGCAGCGTGCTCATGTCCACGCCACCCGACACTTCCAGCGGGATGCGCCCGTCGTAGGGTGCGGACTTGGCGATGCGCACCGCTTCGCGGCGGGTGGCGGCATCGAAATCGTCTACCAGGATGCGCGTGCAACCGGTGTCCAGCGCTTCGCCCAGTTGCGCCAGGGTTTCCACTTCCACGATCAGCGGTAGTTCCGGATGCAAGGCGCGCGCGCGTTCGATGGCCGCCGCGACCGAACCGAAGGCGCGGATATGGTTTTCCTTCAGCATCACCGCGTCGTAGAGCGCGATCCGGTGGTTGACGCCGCCACCCACGCGTACCGCGTATTTCTGCGCCTGGCGCAGGCCTGGGATGGTCTTGCGGGTGTCCAGGATCTGCGTGCCGGTACCGCGTACGGCGTCGACGTACTGCGCGGTGACGGTAGCGGTGCCGCTCAGCGTCTGCAGGAAATTCAGCGAAGTGCGTTCCGCCGTGACCAGCGCGCGGTTATGGCCTTGCAGGGTGGCGATGACCGTGCCCTTGGCGATGCGGTCGCCTTCGTTGCAGCGCCAGTCGATGCGTACATCCGGATCCAGCGTCCGGTGGGTGGCATCGAACCACGGCCGCCCGGCGACCACGCAGTCTTCCTTGCACAGCAGGTACGCGCTGTCCGGCGCGTCATCCAGCAGGGACGCGGTGGCATCACCGGGGCCGATGTCCTCGGCCAATGCAGCGACGACATTGGCCTCGACGATCTCCGCGGCCGGTGGATCGAAGCGCGCGCTGTTCACTGTTTCGGGAAACCTTCGACCTGCGCGGTCGCGATGCCGTCTTCGACCAGCAATACCGGGATGCCGTCGTCGACGCGATAGACGGTCTTGCGGTCGCGGGTCACCAGGGCTTCGCGCAGCGCGTCGGCCTGCACGCCGTCGTCGTTGCGCTTGATGCCACCAGCGGCGATCGCGCGGTTCAGCGCCTCCAGGCCAGCCGCTTCCAGCAGCGCCAGTGGCTGGCGGGTGGCGGGGCAGACCAATATGTCGAGGAGTTTGCGATCCATGCCGATGCCGTGTTCTTGCGGGATCGGTAGAATACCGTTTTGCAGCAGGCGTTATGCCGCAGGACACCGAGATGGCAGCAGCAGGCGACGCACCCCTGGTCGGCATCGTGATGGGCTCCCGCTCCGATTGGGAGACCATGCAGCACGCCGCCGCCAAACTCGAGGCGCTGGGCGTGCCGCACGAAGTGCGCGTGGTCTCCGCGCACCGCACGCCGGACGTCTTGTTCGAATACGCGGATTCGGCGCAAGCGCGCGGATTGCGCGCGATCATCGCCGGCGCTGGTGGCGCGGCGCACTTGCCGGGCATGCTGGCGGCCAAGACCGCGGTGCCGGTGCTCGGCGTGCCGGTGCAGAGCAAGGCGCTGAACGGAATGGATTCGCTGCTGTCGATCGTGCAGATGCCGGCCGGCATTCCCGTGGCCACGTTCGCCATCGGCAATGCCGGTGCCGCCAATGCCGGGTTGTTCGCTGCCGCGCTGCTCGCGCATGAATATCCGGCGATTGCAGAAGCGTTGTCCGCGTTCCGCAGCAAGCAGACGGACGACGTCGCCAACAATGACGATCCGCGCAAGTAGATGACCACCGTCGGCATCCTCGGTGGCGGGCAGCTGGCCCGCATGATGGCTCTTTCCGGCGCGCCGCTGGGCCTGCGTTTCCGCGTGCTCGACAACGTGGCCGACGCCTGCGCCGGCCAGTTCGCGCCGATGATCGTTGGCGATTACACCGATCAAGCGGCGCTGGCCGAATTCGCTTCACAGGTGGACGTCGCCACCTTCGATTTCGAGAACGTGCCAGCCGAATCCGCGCAGTGGTTGGCCGAGCGCGTGCCGGTGTTTCCAAAACCTCGCGCGCTGGCGGTGGCGCAGGATCGACTGGCCGAGAAAACCCTGTTCCGCGAACTCGGCATCCCGGTGCCGGACTTCGCCGACATCACCTCGCGTGCTGCGCTGGAAGCCGCCGTTACGCAACTCGGCATGCCCTGCATCCTGAAGACGCGGCGGCTGGGCTACGACGGCAAGGGCCAGTTCCGGATCAAGACGGCGGCGGATATCGATGCGGCTTGGGAGTCGCTGGGCGCGCAGGCGGAAACCGTCGGCCTGATCCTGGAAGGCTTCGTGCATTTCCAGCGTGAATTGAGTGTGGTTGCGGTACGTGGTCGCGATGGCGAATTTCGCGCCTGGCCGCTGACCGAAAACTGGCATGTCGATGGCGTGCTGTCGGCAAGCTTGGCGCCTGCATCGGTCGATGACGCGACGCAAGCCACCGCGCTGTCGCATGCGCGCAAGCTGGCGGAAGCGCTGGATTACGTGGGCGTGTTCGCGCTGGAGTTGTTCTGCCGTGATGGCGAGCTACTTGCGAATGAGCTTGCGCCGCGCGTGCACAACTCCGGCCATTGGACGATCGAAGGCAGCGAGACCTCGCAGTTCCAGAACCACCTGCGCGCGGTGCTCGGATTGCCGTTGGGCGATACGCGGATGGTCGGCATCGCCTGCATGCTCAACTGGATCGGCGCGATGCCGGACGCGGATGCCGTGCTGCGCGAAGCCGGCGGCCATTGGCACGATTACGGCAAGGAGCCGCGTGCCGGCCGCAAGGTCGGGCATGCCACGTTGCGTGCGGATTCCGCATCGGAATTGGCAGCCACCTTGCAGCGCGTCGGCGATGCGTTGCGGCGCGAGGCGCAAGTCGCGCCGGTCGTGGCGGCCCTCGGCGTCGCCTAGCTGGCGTTCGACGGCGCGCGTGCCAACTGGCGCATGCGGCCCATCAGCAGGAACGAATACGACAGGTAGTAGCCGACCAGGGTGGCGGCGATGCCGAGCGTCAGCGGCGTGGCCTGCACCTGGCCCGCGCCCTGGGCGATGAATCCCGAGTGCAGCATCCGCCACGCCAGCCGGCCGACCAGCAACACGGCCAGCGCGCCGCCGATCCAGGGATTCGGCGTATACCAGCGCGCGTGTTGGTCGCCATCGATCGTGGTCAACGAGAGGCCGAGGAAACCGAGCACGACACCGGCGATCAGGCCCATGCCGATGGCGATGCGGATGCCGGTGCCAGGCAGGAAAACGGCAGCCGCCAGCAAGCCGGTGACGGCGAGGCAAAGGAAGCCCATGCGCAGCATCGTGCGTCGCGGCTGCCATGATTGCCGGCCGATATGGCGGCGGATGCGCCGGTAGTAGAGCCAGCCAAGGCCAAGGGTCATGGCGTACGGCATTGCGGCGGGCGAGATCAGGCTCATGGTGTTGGGTCGACCGGTGGGCGATGGAACATAGCCTAGCCCGAATGGGCGGTGGCGGCAGGTGCCGGAGGTCAGTTCCCTTAGATGCGAAAACGGCCGGATCGCCCGGCCGTTTTCGGTGTCGCGAACGTGCGCGGCTTACTTCATGTTGCTGGCCACGAAGTCCCAGTTCACCAGGCTCCAGAAGCCTTCCACGTACTTCGGCCGCAGGTTGCGGTAGTCGATGTAATAGGCGTGCTCCCACACGTCGCAGGTCAGCAGCGGGGTGTCTTCGCCGGTCAGCGGGGTGGCGGCGTTGGAGGTACTGGCCAGCGCCAGCGAGCCGTCGGGACGCTGCACCAGCCAGCCCCAACCGGAACCGAAGGTGCCGACCGAGGTCTTGGTGAACTCTTCCTTGAACTTCTCGAAGCTGCCGAATGCGGCGTTGATGGCATCGGCCAGCTTGCCGGTGGGTTCGCCACCGCCGTTCGGCGACATGCAGTTCCAGTAGAACGTGTGGTTCCACACCTGCGCGGCGTTGTTGAACATGCCGCCCTGCGACTTGCGGATGATGTCCTCCAGCGACATGTCGGCGAACTCGGTGCCGGCGATCATGTTGTTGAGGTTGGTCACGTAGGCCTGGTGGTGCTTGCCGTAGTGGAAGTCGATGGTCTCGCCGGAGATATGCGGTTCCAGGGCGGTGCGGTCGTAGGGCAGGGCGGGCAGTTCGATGGCCACGGCGTGACTCCTGTCAGGGCGGTGAGGGTGCGGCCAGGGCCGCGCGAAGACTTACAATAGGCAATTCTATCCCCACCGCCCGTTGCCGCACCGTCGACGCGCCATCAACTGCCGCCGGCGCAGCGGGCCACACTGTTCCAGGAGTTGCCATATGTCTTCCATCGAAGACCGCATCCGGGCCGAGATCGAAGGCCATCCCGTCGTCCTCTTCATGAAGGGCACCCAGCAATTCCCGATGTGCGGTTTTTCCAGTCGCGCGGTGCAGGCGTTGAAGGCTGCTGGCGCCGCCCAGTTGCATACCGTCAACGTGCTGGAGGAGCCGGAGATCCGCGCCAACCTGCCGCGTTATTCGGATTGGCCGACCTTCCCGCAGCTCTTCATCAATGGCGAGCTGATCGGCGGCTGCGACATCACCGTCGAACTGTCCGAATCTGGCGAGCTGGCGCGCATCGTCGCGGACGCGCAAAAGGCGTGAGCGGGACCAAGCTGCTACAGGATCGCGTGATCTTGGTCGCCGGCGCCGCCGGCGGTCTCGGCTCGGCCGCGTCTGTCGCCTGTGCGCAGGCCGGCGCCACGGTCGTGCTGCTCGGTCGCAAAGTCGCGCAACTCAATCGCGTCTACGATGCGGTGAAAGCCGTTGGTCCGGAGCCGTTGCTGTATCCGCTGGATCTGATCGGGGCATCGCCGGACGATTTCGATGAGCTCGCCCAGCGCATCGAGGCCGAGCTCGGCCATCTCGACGGCCTGCTGCACTGTGCCGCCGAGTTCAAAGGCCTGACCCCGTTGCTGCATACCGACCCGGCCGACTTCGCCCGGGCGATCCATGTCGACCTGACCGCGCGCTGGTGGCTCACCCAGGCCTGCCTGCCTTTGATCGCGAAGTCCGATGCCGGCGCAGTGGTGTTCACCATCGACGATCCCGAGCGCGCTGGCAGTAGCGCCTTCTGGGGCGGCTATGGCCTTGCCCAATCGGCGCAAGCGACATTGATTCCGATGCTGCAGGCGGAGCTCGGTGAACATGGCCCGCGTGTCAGTGGCCTGCGCCCGGGGCCGATGCGCACCGCGTTGCGCGGCAAGGCGTTCCAGCCGAATACCGACCTGAAGGCGAAGCCGCCGGCCGAATATGCCGCGGCTTGCGTCGAGCTGCTGTCGGTTGCCGGTGCTGGCCAACGCGGCAACATCGTGGACGCCATGCCGGCGTAACGGGATTCCCATGACCATCGCCTCGGCTGCCCTGTTGTTGTTCCTGATCCTGGATCCGCTGGGTAACATTCCGGTGTTCCTGAGCCTGCTCAAGGGCTTGCCGCCGGCACGCCAGCGGGTGGTGATCATGCGCGAGCTGCTGATTGCGCTGGCTGTGCTGATGCTGTTCCTGTGGGCCGGCCGCTACCTCTTGGAACTGATGCACCTGCGGCAGGAATCGGTCTCGATCGCCGGCGGCATCATCCTGTTCCTGATCGGCCTGCGGATGATCTTCCCGCCCGCCGAGGGGATCATGGGCGAACAGCCGGATGGCGAGCCCTTCATCGTGCCGATGGCGATCCCGATGATCGCCGGCCCCTCCGGGATGGCGGCGGTGATGCTGCTGGGCAGCCAGGAGCCCGGCCGAATGGGAGCGTGGAGCCTGGCACTTGCGATCGCATGGGCCGCCACCGCGATCATCCTGTTCTCCGCCACCTATCTCCAGAAGTGGCTCGGTACCCGCGTGCTGACTGCGATCGAGCGCCTGATGGGCATGGTCATCGTGGCCATTTCCGTGCAGATGCTGCTCGACGGTATCGCCAGCTATCTGCATGCAGGAAGCTGAACAGGGGCGGGCACTTATCGTGAAGTGACGACTGCCTTGCGGCTGTCATGATGCGGTCATCGAGCGCGCATACCGTGTTAAACTTTGGTAAACCCATGCGGCTTCGTATGGGCAGGGGTTCCGAAAATTCGCCGACAGCTGTCGCAAGACGGACGTGTCGGCTTGTGCCGTCAGTCGTCCGTCGTTGTTTCCAATCTAATTCGCTCATTTGAGGTTATCGATATGACTCACCCGAACCGCGTCCGGCTGTCGAAGCTGTCGCTGGGCCTGATGGTCGCGCTTGCCGCGGCTCCTGTTTTCGCGCAGAGCACCTCCGCCGGCGTTGGCGGCCAGGTCGTTGGTGCCGACGGCCAGCCGATTGCGGGCGCCGAAGTCACCATCACCCACGTCGATTCGGGTACGGTCAGCCGCGCCACCACCGATGCCGCCGGTCGCTACACCTCGCGCGGCCTGCGCGTCGGCGGCCCGTACACGATCACCGTCAACAAGGCCGGTGTCGGCACAGATACGGAAGAAAACGTTTACCTCGAGCTCAACAAGGTCAGCACCGTCGATGCCAACCTGGCGTCCGGTGGCGCTACTACCCTGGGCACCGTGACCGTCGTCGGTTCGGGTTCCACGAGCGTCTTCAGCTCGGACAACAAGGGCGTCGGTACCTCAGTGAGTGGCCGGCAGTTGGAGCTGGCCCCGCAGTCAAGTCGCTCGCTTGATGACGTTGCCCGCCTCGATCCGCGCATCAGCGTCACCGATCAGGCCACTGGCCGTATCTCGATGGCAGGTCTGAACAACCGTTACAACAACATCACCGTGGATGGCCTGGGACAGAACGATCCGTTTGGCCTGAACTCCAACGGCATGCCTTATACCGGCTCGCCGATCTCGACCGACACGATCGATGCCTACGACATCAAGGCTACCGATTATGACGTCGCCCAAGACACCATTGGTGCCAGCATCAATGCCGTCACCAAGTCCGGCACCAACGAGTTCCACGGGTCCGTGTACTACGCATTCAAGAATGCCAGCAACATGGTCGGCAAGCATCCGACGACCGATGCTGATTACAACCTGTTCGACAAGGACGAAACCAAGGGTTTGACCCTCGGCGGCCCCATCATCAAGGACAAGCTCTTCTTCTTCGGTTCTTATGAGAAGCAGGACGTTACGGAATTTGGTGGTGCGACCGCTGACGACGCCTTCGCGCGCGGCATCATCACCCAGGCCGATATCGATCGGGTTATCGCTGCTGCAAAGGGTTATGGCATCGATCCAGGCACCTACGGCGGCGCTTCTGGCGTCAACCTCAGCTTGAAGCGCTATTTGGGCAAAATCGATTGGAACATCAACGATTCGCACCGCGCCAGCTTGACCTATCAGCAGACCGAGGAGTCCCTGCCCCAGCCATATGATGGCGGCGCGGCAACGGTGATCCTGACCTCGCGCTGGTACCAGAAGAACAGCACCACCAAAAATACTTCGCTGCAACTGTTCAGTGACTGGACTGACAACTTCAGCACCGAAGCGAAGTTCAGTGTGCAGAAGTTCGACCAGATCGCCGGCAATCCCTTCAATGAGGGGCCGACCATCAACATCAGTGCCGGTGTCGGCAACTCGGCCACCAGTGGTCAGGGTATCCGCCTCGGCGAAGACCGTAACCGCCATGAAAACCAGATCAACACCAAGAAGTACACGGCGTCCATCTTCGGTACTTATTACCTGGGCGACCACGCCTTCAAGTTCGGTTTTGATTGGCTGAAGACTGATGCGCTGAACCTGTACGGCCGCGACCTGCATGGTGTTTACACCTTCGGCAGCATCGCGGATTTCGAGGCGGGCAAGTACAACTCGTACACCGTGCGTCGTCCGGCCGCTGGCTTCACCGAGGCCGACACCGCCGCTGCCGTCGGGATGAGTCAGTTCAGCCCATTTATCCAGGATACCTGGCAGGCGACGGACAATCTTTCGCTGGTCTACGGTGTGCGCGTCAATATCCCGAAGGGGGATAGCGAGGCACCGGTGAAGCCCGGCTTCGAGCAGGTGTTCGGCTATCCGAACAACTACAAGCTGGGATCGGACAACAAGGTTGTCATGCCGCGTTTTGCCTTCAACTACACGTTCAATACGGAACGTTATTCGCAATTGCGCGGCGGCATCGGCTTGTTCCAGACGGTTCCGCCCTACGTGTGGTTGGCGAATCCGTTCCAGAACAATGGCGTCAATGCCGTGTCGTTCAATTCCAACAATCCCGTGGCCTATCCGTTCAGCCCGGATCCCTACAACCAGCCGGTGCCGCCGAACCTGAGCACGACGGGTAGGGCACAAGTGGACAGCATCGATCCCAACTTCAAGATGCCTACCGCGTGGAAGCTGAGCTTGGGTTATGACGTGGAATTGCCGTGGGCAGGGCTGATCGGTACCGCAGAAATCCAGCATGTGCGGCACAAGGATGCGGTGTTCTACAAGGCGATCAACATTGGCGCGTACAACCCGACGACCGGTTTGTATGACGCGCCGACCGCGCGATTGCTGGACGGCCGCAACAGCTATTGGTGCACGCTCGGCTCGCTGTCCAGCTCGAACAAGAACTGCGGCAACAATCCGGGCTATACCAGCAGTGCTGCCAACGGCAGCGGTGGTTCGACGATGTTGAGTAACATCGATGCTGGTCGGTCGACTTCGTTCACCGTCAGCCTGAACAAGCCGCTGTCCAACGGCTGGTACGGCAACGTCAGCTACACCTTTACGGATGCAACGGAAGTCGGTTCCGATACCAGCTCGCAGGCTTGGTCCAGCTATCAGTTCGTCTCGCGTCTGAACCCGAATGATCGTGACGCCAAGACTGCGACTCAAGAGATCCGCAATGTGTTCAAGGCCACGCTGGGCTGGGAACATGCTTTCTTCGGCGACTACAAGACGAGCGTGTCCGCTTACTACAGCGGGCATAACGGGCTGCCCTACACTTGGATCATGAACGGCGACCAGAATGGCGACGGCATCTTCCAGGATCCGGCCTATATCCCGCTGATCAACGACCCGAAGGTCAGTTATGGCACGGCGACCGCTGCGCAGATTGCGGCATTCAATGACTTCATCGATAGCGACTCTTACCTGAGCCAGCATCGTGGCTCCATCGCGGAACGCAACGACAGTCGCCTTCCCTGGGTCAACCAGTTGGATGTGGGTATCCAGCAAGAGCTGCCGGGCTTCTTCAAGAGTCACAAGGCGGTGGTTCGCCTGGACTTCTACAATTTCTTGAATTTGCTGAACAAGGATTGGGGCATCACCAAGAGTGTGGGTGGCTTCGACACCCGCTATCTGGCGAGCTTGGGCGGTATCCGGCCAGACGGTGGTTATGTCTATAACCTCGGCAGTGCCACCACGCCGACCTGGCAGCAACTCTCGAACTATGACGCCAACAGCGCTTTCCCCTCGCGCGTGGTCTCCCGCTGGTCGGTGTTGATGACAGTGAAGTACGAGTTCTGATTCACCCGATTCACCCGCAACATCGAAACGGCCGGAGCAATCCGGCCGTTTCTTTTTTGCGACACGGGAACACCATGCGAGGCGGACTGCGCTAAAGTTCGTGGTCTATGACCGACAATCATCCCTCGCCGCAGGCAGCGGCCGTCCCTGCCCATAAACTCCCCACCGTCGATGCCCGCATCCACCCGCGCGGTGCGCTCGACGTGCTGTCCCGCGCCGAAGTCGCACGCCTGCGCGATGCTTCCGGCGGCGGCATGCACGACCTGCTGCGCCGCTGCGCGCTGGCGGTGCTGACCAGCGGCAGCGCTTCGGACGATCCGCGTGCCGCGCAGGAGCTGTATCCCGATTTCGACATCCAGGTACTGCAGCAGGATCGTGGCGTGCGCATCGACCTGCACAATGCGCCGGCCATGGCTTTCGTCGATGGGCAGATCATCCGCGGCGTCGCCGAACTGCTGTTCGCGGTGGTGCGTGACCTGGCCTGGACCGCGATCGAACTCGCGGAAGACGCCGACCTTGCCAGCAGCGATGGCATCACCGACGCCGTGTTCGGCCTGCTGCGCAACGCACGCGTGCTGCACCCGGCCGATCCCAACCTGGTGGTGTGCTGGGGTGGCCATTCGATCGGTCGCGAGGAGTACGTCTATACCAAGCAGGTCGGCTACGAGCTGGGTCTGCGTGGGCTGGACATCTGCACGGGTTGTGGCCCGGGCGCAATGAAGGGGCCGATGAAGGGCGCCACCATCGCCCATGCCAAGCAGCGCCGCCGCCGCACGCGTTACATCGGCATCACCGAGCCCGGCATCATCGCCGCCGAATCGCCGAACCCGATCGTCAACCACCTGGTGATCATGCCGGACATCGAGAAACGCCTCGAAGCCTTCGTCCGCATGGCCCACGGCATCATCGTGTTCCCCGGCGGTGTCGGCACCGCGGAGGAAATCCTCTACCTGCTCGGTATTCTCCTGCGCGAGGAAAATGCGGATCGCCGTTTCCCGGTGATCCTGACTGGCCCGACCGGCGCGGCGCCGTATTTCGAGCAGATCGACAAGTTCATCCGCCTCACCTTGGGCGATGAGGCCGCATCCCGCTACGAAATCATCGTCAACGATCCCGAAACCGTGGCCCGGCACATGGAAGCCGGCATTCGCAAGGTGCGCGAACAGCGCATCGAGCAAAAGGATTCCTTCTTCTTCAATTGGGCACTGCATGTGCCGCTGGAATTCCAGCAGCCGTTTTCACCCACGCATGAACTGATGGCCAGCCTGGATCTGCACCACGGCCGCAAGCCACACGAACTGGCTGCCGACCTGCGGCGCGCGTTCTCCGGCATCGTCGCCGGCAACGTCAAGGAAGACGGCATGCGCCGGATCGAGGCCCACGGCCCGTTCGAGATCCACGGTGATGCGGACATCATGCAGGCGCTTGATGCCCTGCTGCGCGCGTTCGTGGAGCAGCGTCGGATGAAGATCGCCGGGGATTACCGACCTTGTTACCGGGTGGTGGCCTGACCCGGGTTAGCCTGAGGGGGCTTGTTCGGGATCCGCAACACAGCCAGGTGTTTGCCTTCCGCAGCGTGTGTTTCGACATCGCCATGGCCATCGCTGAGTGCCCGGACGCGTTCGCGCGCGGAGTTCAGGCCGATGTTGTGGCCTTCGGCAGCACGGCTGCCATCGGTGGGCATGTCGTTCTCGACTTCGATGCTGATCCAACCCCCATCCTGCCGCAGGCGAATGTCGATATTGCCTCCCCCGGGCAGGCGTTCGATTCCGTGGCGGATCGCGTTTTCCGCAAGCGGTTGCAAGGACAAGGCGGGGATGTCCACGTCCGGCAGCAGGTCGGGCAATGACCACGACACTCGCAGGCGAGGGCCGAAACGAAGGGCTTCGATTTCGAGGTAACGCGTGGTGAGTTCGATTTCCCTCGACAGGGGAACCTGTTCCGGCTCGCGCAGGGCGGCGCGGAATAGATCCGCCAAGTCGAGCAAAACCCGCTCGGCCTCGTCCGGTTGGGCATGTACCAGTGCCGCGCCTGTATTCAAGGTGTTGAACAGGAAGTGCGGGCGGATCCTCGCGCGCAGGGATTCCAGTTCCAATTGCTTGGCGCGGACGGCAAGCTGGCGCGCGCGCCAGTAGTTGCCGTACGTCAGCAATGCAAGCAGGCCGACCACGAAGGCGATCGCGAGTATCCGCATCAGGAAGTCCGTCCGCGATCGTAGCTCGCCGATGGGTGCGAACAATTCCCAGCCCGCCAGGCCCACCAGCAGGCTCATTGTCAGCAATAGGCCAAGGCAGCACCACGCCAGCGCGGTTCGCGACAGCCCTATCAGCATGTGACGCAGCAGGTACAACGCGCATAGCGTGCCGATGGCGATCCATTGGATGCCAAGTGACGCCAGGCCGAACAGCGCAAGTCGCGCTGCCGGCGGCTCCGGTGCCAGTGCAAGCACCAGTGCCAGCGCTTCACCTGCCAGCAGCACGGCAATCAGGGCGGGGGGGCGGAACAGTGCATCCAGCGGGCGGTAGCTTGGGATGTCCACGCGATCGGAACCTGCAGGATTGGCTCCAGCCAGTGGAGCGATAATAACCACGGTACCGCCCATTCCGGGGAATGGGCCGCCTATCGGACATCGATAGCGCGCCCGGTGGGTGCTGCCTTAGGGTACGTGTGCCGAATTCCGGGGAGAGTCATGCTGCAACGCAGCCAAAAATACGCGGGTTGGAATGCCGTTCGGGGCTTCACCCTCATCGAGGTGGTGGTCACCGTGGCGATCATGGCCATTGTCGCGGCAATCGCCGTACCGAGTTTCACCAACCTGATCCGCGGCAGCCGGCTGACATCCTCAGCCAACGAGATGGTGACGATGTTGCAGACGGCACGCGTTTCCGCCATTAGCAAGCGTACCAGCGTCTCCGTATGCCCCAGTTCGAACGGTAGTAGCTGCGCTGCAGCAGTCGGTAGTCGTTGGATCGTCTTGTCGGTGAAGGAAGGTGTGCTTCGCGACAGCACCTTGAATTCCGACATCACGGTCAAGGCCAGTGCGAACCTTTCGGCGGCAAGCAACAAATTCACGTTCACGCCAAATGGGCTGTCGGCCGTCGGGGCGAGTGTCAGTGGGACGATTGGTCTGTGCTCGGCAAGCATGAGCGGCAAGAACGGTGCAGACGTCAGCGCAAGCACCGGCCGGATCAGTACCGCCCGGCGTTCAGCGGGGGGCGGTTGTTCCAGCCCTGCGGACAACTGAGGTCATCATGAAACCTGCATCGAAACTCGGACATTGGCGTTCGCAGAAGGGCATAGGCCTGATCGAGGTCATGGTCGCCGTACTGATCTTGGCGATCGGCATGCTCGGGATCGCGGCACTGCAGGCGGTGACCTTGAAGAACTCGGGTAGCTCGGCCAGCCGCACGCAGGCGGCGATCCAGATCTACTCGATGATGGACATCATCCGGGCGGATCGCGCCAACCTTGGTACTTACAACACCAATATCTATACCGCGGGCGACGGCAGCGGCCAGCCAGGCAACATGATGGGCTGGCTGGATGGCCTGAAGACTTCGGTCGCACCGGATGCAAAGGGCATCGTCGTCTGTGATGGAAACGCCATGCAGTGCAGCGTGGGCGTGCAATGGAGCGACGAGCGCGCCACTGGTGGCGAGGCCGAGCCGGTCGAAATCAACATCACGAGCCAACTATGATGCTTACGCCCTCCACGATGAAGTCCGCACAACGTGGTTTCACGCTGATCGAGCTGATGGTATCGCTTGTGCTGGGGCTGCTGGTGGTGGGGGCCGCCGGCAGTTTGTTTCTGTCGAACCGCAAGGTGTACGGCAATACCGAGAGCGTCAATCGCATTCAGGAGAATCAGCGGAGCGCGTACGAGATGCTGGCGCGCGATGTGCGCGAGGCAGGGGGAAATCCCTGCACACGCAATGTCGTCAACATGCTGGACACGTCCAAGCCTGGAGGCAGTTATTACACCGGCTGGCTTGATGGGATTTCGGGAGCGGACGGAACGGGCGCGAACGGTTCCGATGAGATCACCCTGAGCCAGGCGAATGGCGCTGCCATCAATGTGACGGGCAATGACACGCCGAGTGCGAATATTGACGTCACAAGTACCACGGGCTTGGCCGACAACGACATTGTCATGGTCTGCAATTCCGAAGTTGCGGCCATCTTCCAGGCCACGTCGCTCCCCTCTGGTTCGTCGATTCAACACAACAGCGGGTCAGGTACCCCCGGGAATTTGGCGAAACCTTTCCAGATCGACCAGAAGGCCTTCGATAACTCTGTGGGCGGTACGAATGCACCGGGCTATTGTTTCTTGCCTCCCGCAACCGGGGCCAATCCGAATTGTCTGAATCCACCCAGCGGTTCACCTGCGCAGGTCGTCAAGCCTTATGCCGTGCGCTGGTACTTGGCGGCGAACACGCGTGGTGGCACGTCGTTATACCGACAGGTTGTCACCAATGGCGGTGCCTCGGTGCAGACCGCCGGTGAAATCGCGGAAGGTGTCACCGGCATGCAGATTTCCTACAAGGTGGGCACTACGGCGAATTATGTTGATGCATCCGCCGTGACCGCCGCGCAGTGGAAGCTGGTGACGGCGGTGCGGGCGCAGTTGAGATTCCAGGCAGTGCAAGGCGCGTTGTCGAGCAACGATATCAAGGGTACTGACAACGCAAACCTGACCCGTACATTGGACGATTACATCGTCTTGCGAAACCACATGGATATCCAATGAAGTCCATTTCATTCATCGGCGGTGCGCGTGGGCATCAGTCGGGTGCGGCGTTGATCGTCGTCCTTCTGTTGCTGGTGATCGTGACCTTGCTGGGTATCGCGTCCCTGCGTGGTGCCATCATGCAGGAACGCATGGCCGCAAATACCATGGCGCGCAGCATGGCGTTCCAGGTGGCGGAAGCCGGTCTTCGGCAAGCGGAGATCATTGCGCGTGATGGCACCATCACGTTCCCGGCATCCGGTTGTAGCGCGGGGCGCTGCAAGGATGCAACGTGGATGGCGAACACCAGCTTTTGGAGCAGTGGCGGCTTCCAGCTGGGTTCTGCTGTCCCGATTTCGGACAGCGTCAACGTGTCTCCGAAATTCATCATTGAAGACTATGGCCGTACATCCGTGCTGGGCACGTCCAACTGCATCGACTTGTCAAAATCCTGCATGGCGGGTACATCGCAAAGCGTTTACCGCATCACTTCCTACGCCACGACGCCACTAGGCGCCGAGGTGATTCTCCAGTCCGTGTATCGGCGCTGATGAGGCACATCATGAAGACCAAGAACATCCAGCCCAGCAAGCCTGGCCGGCTCCAAACCGTGGGTGTTGCCGGTGTTGCCGCTCTGGCAACACTGCTGGGACTGCCGGTCAATGCGGCTACTACTTCGTTTCCGCAGAATCCGTTGTTGACGGGTGGCAATGCGATCCCGCCTAACATCCTGATGATTCTCGATGACTCGGGATCGATGGACGGTGCTTGGATGACGGCGGACAAGGATGGCACGGTCGATAAGGACAATTTGTCGGATAACGTTACCGATCGTTCGTACGTGAATAACACGTTGTATTACAACCCGCTGACGGTGTATCTGCCATGGCGCACGTCAAGCACGAATCTGAACGACCGCATGGCCAACGCGAATTTCAAGTCGGTAGCCAGCAGTGCCACGAGTCCCACTAACAACAATATCAATCTGACCAGTAGTTCGAATGAGGGCGAGACATATTTCTATGTCCCCAATACGACTAACCCGGGTACGACTGCAAGCAATTACGACAAATACCGGATTTCCAGCTCCAGCTCGGCTACCAATTACAACGGCGGCGCCGTCCAGAAGCGGAGTATCGGCGATATTCTCTCCGGCACGTTTTCCAGAATTAATGACGGCAATTGGTCGACATGTGTTGCTGTGCCTGTATCCGGCTACAGCCCAGTGACGATCACGGTAAGCGGGAGCTCTCGTGCTGAGTTGTATGTCTATAGTGCAAGTAATTGCTCATCAGGGACTTATGACCGTTACACCGGACGCGACGATCCCAAGAGTCTGACAATCACCCCGAATAGTGGGGCGACACATGTGTATTTCGACGTTTACGCAAATGGTCGAAATGTCAGTAACCTTAATTACGCTGCGGTTGGGACGAGTTGGGCCGACATGACTCCCAGTGGCAACACCAGCGCGCTGCAACAGGCGGAGCTACAGAACTTCGCCAACTGGTATCAATACCACCGTACCCGTAACAAGATGGCCAAAGCCGGCGCTTCTGAAGCGTTTGGGCGGTTGGGCAAGAACTACCGTGTGGGCTTCGACACGATCTGGAACCGCGGAGGGAGTTTCGCAAACACGAGCGGCTCCACCCCGGCATACCCGATCCCAGTAACAACCAATGGCGGGCTGTTCGAAGGAACGAACCGCACCGGGTTCTATTCCCGTCTGCAAGGCGCGGGTGCGAGTGATCGTACTCCGCTCAAAGGTGCCTTGCAGCGTGCTGCCCGGTACTACACGACGGACGATCCGTGGAAGGATTCCAACGGCAATCTGCTGACCTGCCGGCAGAACTACGCCATCCTTACAACGGATGGCTACTGGAACAGCGATTCCGGCTACAACGATGTAGGTAATGCAGACAATGTGTCCACTTGGGCCTATCGGGATGGGTACACCGACACGCTGGCCGATGTTGCCTACAAATACTGGAGCGAAGATATGCGCACCAGTATGGCCAACAATGTGCTGACCAGCGCGGCGGACTCGGCCAACTGGCAGCATATGGTGACCTTTGGCGTCTCCATCGGTCTGCAGGGTACGTTGAATCCGAATAATCCCCCGCCTTCTCCATGGAATGTGGATCCAACATCCGGCGGGGAAAGCGCCAAGCGCATCGATGATCTTTGGCATGCCGCCTTGAACGGGCATGGCAGTTTCGTGGTTGCGTCCAATAGCGACAAGTTTGCAAATGCATTGATCTCCGCGCTGGCTGCCATCGACTCGCGTAGTGCGTCGGGTTCCAATATCGCGTCGAGTTCCACCAAGACGGACACCAGCACGCTGACCTTCGTGGCCGGCTTCACGTCCAGCACCTGGTTGGGCGACCTGATCGCCAGCCCGTTCAACGCCGCGTTGACGGGAGTGTCCACCACGCCGGACTGGATCCTGTCCAAGACTTTCGGTACTGGCGGCGTGAATGCCAATTTCAAGAATCGCACCGTGTTGACCAGCAAGGGCGGCACGGCTGCGCTCTTCAATGCATCCGTTGCCAATGCCGGCGATTTCGGCGTGCGTACCGGGCAGGCGGACGAAGTCAGTGCTGCCGACAATATTGCCTATCTGAAGGGCGACCAGAGCAAGGAACTTGGTCAGACAACCGGCACCCTGCGCAAGCGCGCATATCCGATCGGCGACATCGTGGATTCGTCACCTGCCTACGTGGAGGATTCCAAGACGGTGTACATCGGGGCCAATGACGGCATGCTGCACGCCATCAATGCGGATAGCGCCAGTTCAACCCGCGGCAAGGTGTTGTTCTCCTATGTGCCGAAGGGTATCGACTTCGCGGCCATGGCCAACCTGAGTTCCACTGCTTACGACCATCGTTATTTCGTCGATGGGCAGATCGATGTCATCAGCAAGGCCAACCAGGGCAACAACAAGAACATCCTTGTCGGAGCCTTGGGGCGCGGTGGCCGCGGAGTGTTCGCACTGGATGTGACCAATCCATCCTCGATGGCCGCAAGCAACGTCGTATGGGACAACACGATCAACGGTAACGACATCACAACGGAGCCGAACATGGGCTACGTGCTGGGTGCGGTGCGTATTCGCAAGGGTAACGGAGGCAAGACCTTCGCCTTTGTCCCTAACGGCATCGACAGTCCAAACGGATCCGCGACGTTGTTCGTGTACCAGCTGGGCGCGAACGGAAACGTCGTCAGCACTTCAAGGCTGGTTGCAGATACCGGCGGGAATGGCCTGATGTCGCTGGGCATGGCCGACCTGAATGCCGATGGCACGGTGGACACGGTTTATGGTGGCGACTTGAAGGGCAATGTGTGGCGTTGGGACTTCAGCGATGCAACCGGGCTCGTGCCGACAAGCGCCGTCAAGCTGTTCCAGGCGGTGGATTCCATTGGTACGCCGCAACCCATCACGGGCGGTTTGGCCGTAAGTCGTGATGCTGGCGGCAGCATCTTCATCGGCTTCGGCACCGGGCGCTTCATCTCGAGCAATGACGTTCCTGGTGTGGCCACCCAACTGACGCAGAGCATCTACGGCATCAAGGACATCGGTAGCCTGATCAGCAGTCGTGCAAACCTGCAGGCGCGCACCATCCCGTACTCCGGGACGACCGCCTCGGGGGCGCAGGCTCGCGGATTCGAGGCGCATTCGGCATTGCCCGGAGGCAAGCAAGGTTGGTACATCGATCTGGCAACGCCAGAACGCGTGACATCCGCGCCGACGGTGTATGGAGCGGCAATGTTCGTGTCCTCCGTCATTCCTGCAACTGGCAGTGATTGCCAGGGTGCGACAGGCAGCGGATTCCTGAATGCCATCGATATCTTTACTGGCACAAGTGGCGAGTCGGGTAGTTATTTCAACACCACGGGCACTGTTACCAATGCAGGTGGGACCACCGGCATCCTGGGTAGCATCGCGATCACGGGTGGCATGCCGACTGAAGCGAATATCACCAGCTTGCTTGCAACCGTTGGCACCGGCGCCTTCAGCAGCGAGAACGGTGGCGCTGGCAACACCAACAGCACGCAGATCAAGCCACCCAGTGGCGGCGCCCCTAGTCGCGTCAAATGGCGCGAAATCGTGCCGCAGCAATGAGCATCGGAGGCGCAATGAAATCACGGAATACCGGGTTTACCTTGATCGAGCTGATGGTTGTAGTGGCCATCATCGCGATCCTTGCCAGCATTGCTTTTCCGGCTTACACAAACTACGTGGTGAAAACCCGGCGGGCTGCGGGTGCCGCCTGTTTGCTTGAGCAAGCGCAATTCATGGAGCGCTACTACAGCACCAACATGGGGTATTCCGGAGCCGTGCTCCCTGGCACCGCATGCACGACGGATCTAACCGCCCACTACACGATCGCCCTTGGAGCGTCCACAGCCTCCACATTCAGTTTGACCGCAACACCGAAGGGTGCCCAGGCAGCCAAGGACACATTGTGCGGCACGCTGGGTATCAACGAGAAAGGCGTGAAATCGCCGACGACGTCAGGGTGTTGGTAAGCATCGGTGCAAAGGCAATGACGCCTCACCAAGGAAAAACCCGCCGAAAGGCGGGTTTTTCTTGTCTGGCGCCCGAAGTTGACCTCGGAAGAATCGCCTAACCCTTGGATGTATCGAGAAATTCCGCCGTTGGAAAATTTTCCTCTACTCACACTTCTACTCACTCGCTAGGTGACTTTGCTGCAGCTGCGATCAGCTCTATGGAATGCAGTCCAGAACCGCTCCTTTGCACCTGCATCTTAAGGTGATCGCCCGGGCTAAAACTGCTCATCAACTCGCCGAGCGCCTTGGCAGAGCCACCAGGCACCTTGCGGCCATTGACCGCCATGACGATGTCGCCGACGCGGAGACCCGCTGCTTCCGCGGGCGATTTTGGATGAACCGCAGTGACCTTCACCAGCTTGACCTTCGGGCTCATGAAGAAGCCTTCCGTCTCGATCGAGGTGGCAAATCCAAAACTGGCCTTTCCTGCCAAGGCGGGTATGGCGATCAGGGTCAACGCAATCACAATCCAACGAAGGGTTGATTTCATCTTGGTTGTTATTTTGATGGCTATGAGGAATATCTCAGGGGACGAGAGAATTTCGGATCTAGTCCCCGGTAGGCGCTGCCCTGGCCTTCTTTAAATCGATTGTCTCTACGAATCCGACAACGCAACCTTCAGGCAAATAGACTGCGGTCCACCCATCATTGTAGTCGGCGACTTCCCAAGCCTCCTGGCCAACGCGAAGGTATGTGATCCCGCCTGCTTTTTTGTCTGCTCTCACACGAAACAGCACCGGCTCTTGCAGCGAAATTCTGGCGAATTCCGCATGTTCACCAGCTGTGCTGAATTCGAGATTCCTGCGAGCCGACTCATTGCCAGCTCGCTTTGCAACGCACTGGTGGTAAGCATACATTCCTGGATCTCGAGCGACTCCCTGACCAAAGCCGTACGCGAGTCCCAAACCGACGTTGGCATCGACATTGCCAAGTTCAACCGCGCGCTTTAGAAGGCGGAACCGGTATGCATATTGCTCGGGTTTATCCGGCCAAAGATCAGGCCAATTGAAGTAAAGAGCCCAATCCTCTAGACCCTCTGGATCTTCAAGTTCGGCGCTGCGTTTGAGTGCGCGAAGTGCCTTTTCCATGTTTGGCGGCTTGCTGTCCGTTTTCTTCGCATATTCCCTTTCCCAGATCTCGAACTGGCGACGCCCCTCCGAGGCCTGCAAGTTCTTGGATTTCCCACCATCGTCAGGTGCTGTCACAGCTTGTGTTTGCAAAGCGCTCAACCCCAGCACGACGGCAAGGCCAAGTTTCCCGGCTGAGGTCATCAAATTCTTTGCGGAGGGATTCCCGATCTGATTGGCCGAGTTAGGCATTGCCACTTCTCCCTTGATGGCGGCATGGTAGGTCGAATATCGGAACATCCGATATAGGAATATCACATATAGGGTTTCGGTCGCACTTGCCGATCGCGACCAATGCCGAAGACCCTCTACAGCGAGGAAGCCAAGCTCCTGCAGCGCCAATTGCGCGACGCCCGGGAGCAGGCAGGCATTACCCAGGCGTCCCTCTCCGAAGCAATGGGCCGGGGCCAGAGCTTCATCAGCGATATCGAGCGCGGTGTCCGCCGACTGGATGTCGTCGAGCTGTGGTTTCTGTGCAATGCGCTTGGCCTGGATCTGACCTCGTTTGTGGGCGAGTTCCAGAAGGCCGTGGAGAGCCGGCCAGGCAAGCGCATCAAGCGACTTCGACGCAATGACGAAAGCCTGCCGCGCAAGCGGTCATGATTCATTGCTGGCTGGGCCCGATGCGCCGATTAAGCGTGCCGCAACGCGGCACAGCACCGCTCGATGCGTGAGTGCGTCCTGGTCTTCACCCTGCTGCAGGCCTCTTGCGATTTCCAGGGTCAGATTGACGTCTCGACCTGCGAACCGCTGCGTAACATCGATGGTGACCAACAGATCTTGATCCTTGGTGGGCCATCCAGTCGCATTGGCCCATGCGATAGCCTCAAAAAGCGCCTGCCGAAACCTGGGGTCGATGCTGGTCATGGCGGTTCCTCACGGTGATGCCAGGTCAACCTGGCCCATTTGGAATACCTATTCGGTCCGTTGCGCTAATGGAGGAGGTATTTCGACTGTCTCATCGTCAGGACTTCAGGCTCCGCAGCAGCCAATGCTCTCCAAACACCAGCGCTGTCCAGCCACCAAACAGCAGCCAAATCGTGAGGACAGGCCACTGGGAGAAATACATCTCTAATGGTTGGCCGCTCCAAGTCAGCAGGATGGAAAGCGACAGAAGGTTGTAAGCGCCGACCACGCACCAAAGGCCCAGGCACGAAACGACATATCCGGATGCGACGCGTTTGAACCTCCGACCTTGCACATCTAGATATTGGGCAGGTCCGGCGCGCAGTCGCAATGCCGCGTGCGCGCAGATCGATTGGCCGATGCGAGGTGCAAGGCTGGTGGCTACAGCAGCAAGCACCAAGATCGCGACCATCAGAGACCGAATCGGGCCCACGTGCGCGATTCGCAGGCAAAAGAATACGGCGCAGCCCAGAAGCAGTGTGTCAGCCCAGGCTCGCATGGCGACGAGGAGCGGAATTGCGTTTGCCAGCCATCGCTGCTGCTCCGAAGTCGGTCGATGAACGAGGTCCTTTGTCAGAAAGATCATGGAAGCTCCGCGTCAGTGAATGAGCCTCCATCACACACGGGGATTTCAAAAACCTAAGGCAACGGGAAAACGGTCTTTTCGAGCCGTCCGCACATCACGGCTCCGGCGCCGAGTGCCGAGCCCGGGATGCCTTGGCCGATCGAGGTGTGTCTTCAAGGACCTGGTCCATGCTGGACGGACGAAGTCACTGCGTGACGTCGGGGACGGTGGTACCTGTGCCAAATCCCTCGGCGATTCGGCAGATGCGTTCAATCGGCAGTTTGGGAGCGCCGGACATTCCCGGTGCTTTCAAGGAACCATGCCATGAACCCCTTCACCACGAATGCCGCTTTGCAGGTCATGGGCCTGCCGCGGTTGTGCGTCGCGCAATACACCGCACTGGCCGAGCGGCCCGGCGAGCAGGCGTTCCTCGCCGCACTGCTTGACCTGGCCTTTCAAGGGCGCGTCCGCGAGGCGCAACACAGCCAGGCCATGCAGGCAGCCCATGAGTGTGGGCACGACTGGACCGGCGAGGACGAGGCGCATTGGCGTCAGCCGCTGCCGGCCGTGACGCTTCCTGAGCCTGACCTGTTGCGGGAGGCGGCGATCGAAGAAATCCGCCATGCCCGTAGTCCGGTGACGGCCCATCGCTGGCTCGCTGCGACCCTGGATGGGATCGCGCTTCGCACGCCGTGCACCGATCCGGTGATCGAGCGCGAGCAGCAGGGCGGCGCCCGCTGCTTCACCCTGCGGGTCGCGCAGCCCCAAGCGCGCATGAACGCGGTCATCGCTTTCCCGCCCCGGTCGGACAGCCTCGCGCTGTCCGACTTTGCCTGGGAGTGGTTCGAGGCGATGGCCGTTGCCTGGCGCCCCACCACCCGGGAAGCCGTGCAGGTCATCCTTCGGGCCCACCTGCTGCCTGTTTTCGCCGGCCGGCCCGTCGAGGCGTTCGGCCGCGTCGATGTCCTGAAGCTGCGTAAGGAGTTGGCGACGCAGCCGGGCCCGGCTGGCAAGGTGCGTGGGCCGCGGCGCATCAATCGGATTCTCGATGTGCTGGGGCAACTGCTGGACGAACGGGAACGGCAGTTGGGTACCGCCAATCCCTGTCGCGGCTTACGTCGCCTGCCGCAGCGTCGCACCACGATCCACCCGTTCGCCCTTCCGGAATTGTTGCGGCTGGCGAGTGCCGCGCCGGATCACTTGGGTGACTACGTCCTCGTTCGAGGCCTGACCGGGTTGCGCAGCGGCGAGGCGAACGGACTGCTGTGGGATCAGGTCGACTGGGAGGCCGGCACAATCACTATCTCGGCGGCGCGGGTGCGCGGGCAGCAGGTGCTGCCCAAGAACGAGTACTCCGAGCGGACGATTGCAATGCTGCCGTCGGTCGAGGCGGGGATGCGTCGGCAATCGGAGCGGACGGGCAGCGGCGGTGGGTTCGTGTTTCAGACCCGGCGCGGGTGCCCGATCGATACGTGCAATTTCGCGCAGCGCGATTGGCCCCGACTTCTGGAGGCGACCGGATTGGCGAGCCGTGCCCCCGAACACCTGCGCCACACGGCGGCTTCACTGATGCTGGCCGCGGGCGAAGCGCCAATGTTCGTGGCGGCGACGCTCGGCCATAGCGACTCCCGCATGCTCATGAGTACCTACGCGCGGTTCGTTCCCAATGCACTCGGCCAGAGAGATGGTACGGCGCTTGAGAAGATAGTTGCTTCGTCGCAAGCAATGGCCATTGCGGAATAGCGGCTCTAGTGGCGGCCGCTACGTTACTTGATCGCGGCAAGGCGTTTAGCTGCCTCGCGCTTCCCGATGCCACGGACAGCCGCCAAGGATGCCCGTTGTGATGCACGCGGCACTGCCTTACCTGTCTCCCACTTGTAGATCGATTGCCCACTGGCGCCTGCCAGGAGTCCGAACTCAGCGGCTGATAGGCCTAGCTTTGCTCGTAGGGACTTCAGACCCTTAGCCGAGAAACGAGTGCTATTGGAAGATGCCTCGTCAATTTCTGCCCGAGCCTTTGCCGGCTTCGAGGCCGCTTTCAGATCACGCCGTAGCGATACGACCAGCCGCTTTAGCTCTGCGACCTCCTTGCGATGAGCGGCGCTCGCCTTCCGAATCGGATCGATTGCCGCCTTGATCTCTTTGCGAGCGAGGCGGGTGATCTCGCCTTTGAGAATCGTGCTGAGGTTCGGCATGGTGCGCTCCATAACAACGTAAATATTTCACATCCTAACAGCGCAGGATGCCGGGGCGCCGGATATAGGTTTCGTGTTGCCACGTGCTCGCTTGCGTGTGAACGCTATGGGCCGCTTTCGGCCGAGGCTGTGTGAAAACTCTTGAGCAACTCTGCACTGATCAAAGAATGATCGTTTTGCGTCCCTCTCCGTGGATTCTGAGCATCCAACGTCTTGTCGAACCGCAGAATTCAAGCTCGTCGTGCGACCCGGGAGTTTTTACACAGCCTCGGCCAAAAGCAGTCAATGGGATTCATGCTAGGGGCTGAGCCAGCCTAACTTTTGGCACCGTCTTTTGCCGTTTCGTCGGCTGCCCATGGCTTTCATCTTCCAGCTCACTCGGTACAAATAGCGCGTCGCTAAGCTCCATCGCACCAGACCCATTGCCGGAAGGTTCCGTGCAGAACTGTCCTGTCCGCGCCCGGCAATCGCCATGACGGCCCTCGCAACTCCCCCCGTGACCGGAATCGGGGTGATGGGCTTCGCGCTGCACCAGCAGGCGACCCCCGACCTCGCCATCGCCTATCTGCGCCCGACGATTCCGGAACACGACATTCATCGCCACCAGCATGCCGACATGCACCTGGTGGTGGTGCTGGCCGGGCATTACGTCAGCGATGCCGCCGGCATGCCTTCGGTTTGCGCCGAACCTGCGGTCATCCTCAATCCCCCGGGCACCGAGCATCGGGACCGGTTCCGCTCGCGCGATGGCCTGTTCCTGACCCTGACGATGCCGTCGATCTCGCTCGAGCGCCTGTGCGACGGCCACGCGATCGGCGATCAACCCCGCCGCCTTCCGCGACGATCGCTGGCGCGCGCCATGCACTTGCTGTCCGAAGTCCGGCACTGGGAGCACGCGTCCCCGCTGGCAATCGAATCGATCTTCACGGAACTGATGGCGGATGCCCTGCTCCAGCCGATGCCCACCAACGGCGACAAGCTCCAGCGCGTGCTGGATCGCCTCGAGGCCGACCACGCACCGCCGCCCTCGCTCGGGGAACTCGCATCGATTGCAGACCTGCATCCTGTGTACCTCGCGCGGGCATTCCGAAAGCGCCATGGCATTGCGCCCAGCGAATACCTGCGCAAGCGCCGGCTGCACAAGGCGGTTTCGCTGATCGCCAGGCGGCGCACGCTGGCATGCGCCGCGTCGGAACTCGGCTTCGTCGACGAGAGCCACCTGCACCGCGCCTTCGTCGCGGAATTCGGCATGACGCCCGGGGCGTTCCGTCGACTGGCACTGAGCCGCGCCGAGGTTTCCCGGATACAAGATGCCCGCCTGCGCGGGCGCTAACGTCATCGGACACGAGAGCATCCACAAGGAACTTCCATGCACCGCGCATTACTCTGCTTCACGCTTGCCACGGCGTCCTTCGCTGCGACGGCACAGACCGGCCGATTCGACCAGGCCGAGAAGGCCGTCGAGCGAGGCGACTACAAGGCGATTACCAGCATCCTGGTCGCCCAGGACGGCAAGGTGGTGTACGAACACTACTTCGATGCTGCAGGCCTGGATGCGCGCCGCAACACCCGCTCGGCAACCAAGACGGTGGCCGGCATGCTGGCGGGACTGGCGGTTGCCGATGGGCGCATGTCGCGTGACTCCCGCATCTTCGACCTGCTGCCGCCGCAGCGTCGCGCGCGCATGCTCAACCCGGATCCGCGCAAGGACGCGATCACCGTCGAGGACTTGCTGACGATGTCCTCTCAGGTCGAATGCAACGACGAAAGCGAATTCTCACGCGGCAACGAAGAGCGCATGTACCTCATCGAAGACTGGGTGCAGTTCTATGCGGACCTGCCGGTGCAGGGATTCCCCGCATGGATGCCGAAGCCCGCCGACTCGCCGCACGGACGCAGCTTCCGCTATTGCACGGCGGGCGTGACCACGCTGGGCGAAGTCATCCAGAGCGCCGTGCACGAACCCTTGCAGGCCTATGCGCAACGCCGACTGTTCGATCCCCTGGGCATCCAGGCTCCCGAGTGGCAGTTTTCCCCGCTGGGGCTCGCCCAAGCCGGAGGCGGCCTGGGGCTGCGAACCCGCGACTTGTGGAAACTCGGCCAGTTGTACCTGGACGGCGGTCGTTACGGCGGCAAGCAACTCATTCCGGCCGAGTGGGTCCACCGTTCGATTACCGCACAGGCGATGGCGCGCGACGACGCCGACTATGGGTATCTATGGTGGCTAATGAAGATTCCGTCCGGCGACTCGACCATCACCAGCCCCATGATGGCCGGTACGGGAGGGAACGCGGTGTTCCTGCTGCCCGAAAAACGAGCCGTGGTCGTGATTACCACCGCCAACTACAACGAGCGGCAACCGCACCTGATGACGTTCAAACTCCTGACCCGCAACCTACTACCAGCGCTCTAAGTACGTCCCCAATGGGTCGAACCGAGCCGAACTGAAACTGCTGTGGTACCAACGATCATGCAAGACCAAAGCGACAGTGCTAGTTTCAAGACTGCAATGCACAACCCGGGGATTGCCGTGACTCTGCGCAGAATCCAAACCGCCTTACCTGAGGACCGCGTCATCGACGACGGCGACATGCTGCTGCGGCGTGCCCTGCCGGTGGAAGGCCAGCCCTCGCTCGGGCCGTTCGTGTTCCTCGACCATTACCGCCACCAAAGCCGGCGCGGGATCGGCGACAAGCCGCATCCGCATGCGGGCATCGAGGTGATCAGCTACTTGCTCGACGGCAGCGTGGAGCATCGCGACAGCGTCGGCTTCAGCGACCGCCTCGGCCCCGGCGACGCGCAATGGATCCGCGCTGGGCGCGGCATGCTGCATGCGGAGCAGCCGGCCGGCGGCCGCCACGGCCTGCAGTTGTGGACCAGCCTGCCGCCGTCGATGAAATTCGCCGAGCCGGACTACGCCTCGTTCCGCGCTGCCGACATTCCCGAGCTGAACCTGCCAGGCGCCCGCGTCCGCGTCATCGCCGGCAAGGTGGACGGCGTGGCCGGGCCGATGCGCAACGCGACACCGACGGTGTTCGTGCATGTGCAACTGGAGCCGGGCGCCGCGGTCGAGCTGGACGTCGATGCCGAGGAGCTCGGCTGCTACGTGCTGGAAGGCGCGCTCGCGGGGCCGGACGGCGAAACGCTGGCGCCGGGAACGCTGGTCGTGTTCGGCCCCGGCGCGCGGGTCGGATTGCAGGCCGCGGCCGGGCTGCCGGCCAATGTCGCCCTGCTCGGCGGCGCTCCGGTCGAAGGCGAGCTGATTTTCGACGGACCCTTCGTGATGGACACGCCGGAGCGCATCGTGCAGGCGAAGCGCGACTTCCTCGCCGGCAAGATGGGCAGGCTCGACGGCGTGCCGTTCTGACCGGCGGCCCGACCGTGAATTGAGCTACGGCAGGTAGGCGAACACGCCCGTCGGCGCTCCGCCGAACAGGGACATCGCCCCCGCGCCCACGATCGCCAGGACGAAGAAGCCGCCGGCCATGCCCACGTGCGCCAGCAACTGGTTGATGTCGTTCTTGTGGGCCGTGTAACCCGTCACCAGACACCACAGACCTAGCAGGACGCTGAACGTACGCGCGGGATAGCCAAGGCACACGCCCACGCCGCCGATGAGTTCGCAGAAACCCACCAGATAGGCCAGGGCCTTGGCATCCGGCAGGCCCATCGACGCAAGCACGGGCACCAGCTTGGCTTCGCCGCCACGCAGTTTCATCGTTCCCCAGAGGATGAATGGGACGCCCAGGAAAAGTCGGGCAACCAGTAGTGCTTCGTCATGCATCGGTGTTCTCCCCAGTGTGGAACCACCAGTTCGATAACGCAGGCCTCAGGCCACCACTCGCACCGGGATCGACTTCGCCGCGGGTGTGCCGCTCATGCGGTCGTAGTAATCCAGCGGGATCAGTGGGTTGAGTTCCGGGTAATAGCCGGCGATGGCGCCGCGCGGCATCGGGTAATCGAGCACGGTCAGGCCGTCGATGCGTCGCGGGATGCCGTCGTCGCTGAAGGCTTCCAGCGCGACCTTGTCGTATTCCTTCAGACCACGGTCGGCGATGTCCTGCGCGTTCATGAACAACACCATGCGGTCGTTGTACACGCCCCGGTAGCGATCGTTGTAACTGTAGATCGTGGTGTTGAATTGATCGTGCGAACGCACCGTGGCCAGGCGCAGCATGGCCGGATCGTCGATGGGGTCGTCGGGATACAGGCCGGGCATGACCAGGAAATTCGCCTTGCCGTTGGGCGTGGGCCACACGCGCCGGCGCGGCGGCACGTCCAGCAAGAAGCCCGCAGGATTGCGGATCTTCGTGTTGAAGTCGGTGTAGATCTGCGGATACACCTTGGCGATGAGGTCGCGGATCGCATCGTAGTCGTCGACATAGCGACCCCAATCGAGCTTGCTGTCGGGCAGCGCGGCCATCGCCATGCGGCAGACGATCTCCACTTCCGGTTTCGCGTCCGGACTGGCCGGATCCAGCACCCCGCGCGAGGCGGTGACCGTCGACATCGAATCCTCGATGGTCACGAACTGCTCGCCGTTGGCGGTTTCGATCCGTTCCGAGCGCGCCACCACCGGCAGGATCAACGCCTCCTTGCCGTGCACGAGGTGCCCGCGGTTGAGCTTGGTGGCAATGCCGACGGTGAGCTCGAGCTTGCGCATCGCCGCGTAGGCCTGCTCGGTGTCCGGCACCGCGCGCACGAAATTCCCGCCCATGCCGATGAACACCTTGGCCGTGCCCGCCTGCATCGCCATCACGCTCTCGATGGCGTGGTGGCCGTGTTCGCGCGGCGGCTCGAAGCCGAACACGTCGCGCACGCGATCCAAGTAGGCCTGCGAGGGCTTTTCGTCGATGCCGACGGTGCGGTCGCCCTGCACGTTGGAATGGCCGCGGATCGGGCTGATGCCGGCGCCCGGCTTGCCGTAGTTGCCCTTGAGCAGCAGCAGGTTCGACAGCTGCTGCAGCAGCTGCGATCCGTACTGGTGCTGGGTCAGTCCCATGCCGTAGCAGATGACGGTGGCATTGGAGCGGATGTAGATCTCCGCGCAGCGGCGGATCTGTTCCTCGGTGAGCCCGGAAATGGCCACGATCTGCGCCCAGTCCTGCGCCAGTGCGTCCTCGCGTACCGCGTCGATGCCGACGGTGTGTTCGCGGATGAAGTCGTGATCGAGCACCGTTTCGCCGGCGGCCTCGCGCTCGAACATCACCCGCATGATGCCCTTGAAGAAGGCCAGGTCGCCGCCGATCCTGATGTGCGCGAACTCGCTGCTGATCGGGGTGGAACCGAAGGTCGCCATCTGCACGATGTCCTGCGGCTCGGTGAAGCGGATCAGCGCGCGCTCCGGCATCGGGTTGACCGCGACGATGGGGATGCCGCGTTTCCGCGCCTCCACCAGGTTGGTCATCATCCGCGGCGAATTGGTACCGGTGTTCTGGCCGATCACGAAGATCGCCTCGGCGCGGTCGAAGTCCTCCAGGGTGACGGTGCCCTTGCCGACGCCGATCACCGGCGGCAGCCCGCGGCTGGTCGGCTCGTGGCACATGTTCGAGCAGTCGGGGAAATTGTTGGTGCCGAACTCGCGCACGAAGATCGAGTACAGGAACGCGGCCTCGTTCGGCGTGCGCCCCGAGGTGTAGAACTCCGCGTGGTGCGGGCTGTCCAGCGCACGCAGGTGGCGGCCGATCACCTCGAACGCTTCTTCCCAGCTGCATGGCACGTAGTGGTCGGTCGCCGCGTCGTAGCGCATCGGCTCGGTCAGGCGGCCCTGCATCTCCAGCCAATAGTCCGACTGCTCCATCAGCTCGGTGACGCTGTGCTGCGCGAAGAAATCGCGGGTGACGCGGAACTTGGTGGCCTCGTGCGCCAGCGCCTTGGCCCCGTTCTCGCAGAAATCGAAGATCTTCTCGCAGGCCTGGTCCGGGAAGGCGCAGCTCGGGCACTTGAAGCCGCCCGGTTTGTTCATCTTCAGCAGCGCTTCGGATCCCTTCACGATCACGCTCTGTTGCAGCAGCACTTTGGCGGTCGCCGCCGCGGCGCCCCAGCCGCCAGCCGGCGCGTTGTAGGTCTTGTAGCGGGGTTTGTGCTCGGCCATGGGGGCGTGCTCCAGCGCGTGGTTGCCATGGACGACTTTACGCCCATTCCCCACGCGTGGAAGATCAGGGCGCCGCCGGCATTTTCTCGCCGGACCCACCGCACCAGAGGCCCATCGAGAATGTTCGTCAGGCAACAACCCACGCTCCAGGACATCCTGTTCGCGATCAACGGCTCGATCCTGCCGCGGATCGCATTGCGGCTGGGGTTGATCGCCTTCGTCAGCGTGGTCGCGGTGTATGCGGCCGCGCACCATCCCGGCATCTTCGCGCGGATCAGCGCGGTACCGTTCACCCTGATCGGCATCGCGCTGTCGGTGTTCATGAGCTTCCGCAACAACGCCTGCTATGCGCGCTGGTGGGAAGGACGCCAGTTGTGGGGTGAATTGATCATCGCCTGTCGTTCGTTCGCGCGCGAGACGGCGACGCTGGACGAGCCCGAACGCCGCCGGCTCTTGCATGGCCTGTGCGGCTTTACCGCGGGTCTGGCGGCGCACCTGCGCCGCGAAGACGAAACAGCGGCGATCGCGAGTTGGCATGACCTCGGCAAGGCCGCGACCGGTCCAAATCCCACCGACGCTGTATTGCATGCGCTCGGCAAGGACTGCCTGGAACTGAAGCGGCATCAGCGCATCGATGCAATCCACTACTCGGTACTGGAAGCACAGCTGTCCCAACTCTCGCATGTGCAGGGTGGCTGCGAGCGCATCCTCAACACGCCGCTGCCCTTCGCCTATTCGCTGCTGCTGCACCGCACGGCGCTGGTGTTCTGCATCACCCTGCCGTTCGCGCTGGCCGGTTCGCTGGGCGGGTGGACGCTGCTGCCGGTGCTGTTGATTGCCTACACCTTCTTCGGTCTGGATGCACTGGGCCACCAGCTCGAGGATCCGTTCGCGCTGCAGCCGAACTCCCTGCCACTGCATGCGATGCAGCGCACCATCGAGCGTGAGATGCTGGCATCGCTCGGGGAAACTGAGCTACCGCCGCCACTCGCGCCGCAAAAATGGGTGCTGAACTGAGGCTGCCGTGAGGCGAGAAAAGCATGGCTCAGACGCATGAACTCGTCCGGCTCATGCATCCTCGGCTGCGCAGAAGAACCCGTGACGATCCTTTCTACAGCGGTGCGCCTGCGCCTTCACCACCGAAACGCTGTTCCACGGCTTCGCGGAACTGGGCCTCCGACTGTGGCTTCACGAACAACGCCACCACGGTCGGGAACGTCGCGCGCACGTCATGTTCGATCCCGGCCACGCAGTCCTCGATCTCACCGGTACACAAGGTATCGTCGAACTCGATGCTCAACGCCACCAGCGACTGGTCTGGTGCCAGCTGCGCGGTCAACGCGCTGTTCACCGCGCGCACGCCGGCATGCGCGGCGGCGATCCCGTGGATCGACTGCACCAAGGCCGGCGGGGCGCGTTCGCCGATCAGCAAGCTCTTGCTCTCGATCGCCAGCAGCACCGCAGTGGTGGCCAGCACCAGGCCGATCAGGATCGAGGCGATGCCGTCGAACACCGGCATGCCGGTGAGCTGGGAGGCGAGGATGCCGCCAATGGCCAGGATGATGCCGATCAACGCCGCACTGTCCTCGAACAGCACCATGAAGGTGGGCGGATCCTTGCTCTGCCGGAACGCGATCCAGAACGGGGTACTGCCGCGCGCCTCTGCGAAACTGCGCCAGGCCACCCGCCACGACACAGCCTCGAACAGGAATGACAGCCCCAACACGATGTAGCTAACGTAGGCGTGCTGAACCGGATGCGGATCCTGTACATGGCGCACGCCCTCGTACAGCGAGACGCCTGCGCCCAGACCGAATAACAGCAGGGCGACGATGAAGCTCCAGAAATACAGCTCGCGCCCGTAGCCAAATGGATGCACTGCATTCGGCCGCTGCCGTGAACGCCGCATGCCGTACAGCAGCAGCACTTCGTTGCCGCTGTCCACCACCGAATGCACCGCCTCACTGAACATTGCAGAGCTGCCGGTCGCCACAGCGGCGACCAGCTTGGTCGTCGCCACTGCAAGGTTGCCGGCCAGCGCGGCATGCACCACATGCCCGGCCTTGCGCTCGCCCTTCGCCGTCGTCGTGCCGTCCATTTGCGCCCCTCTGTGCCGGGTTGTCGCCATCATGCCGGTTTCCGTTAACCTTCCACGGACATGTTGCTCACCGCCATCATCCAGCACGACTTGTTCGATCCCGGCACGCCTGTCGGCGCGGCCTTCTACGCCGCGCTCGCCTTGGTCGTGGCCTCGATCGTCGCCGTGCTGATCCGTCGCTTCAGTCGCCGGTTGGAGAAGCGCCTGAGCGACGTCACTGTGTTGCGCTTCGTTACATTGTTCGCGCAGATGCTGGTTTACCTGGCCGCCCTTGTGCTGTATGCGCACCTTGTGCCGGCGCTGCGAACCGTCGGCACCGCCTTGCTAGCGGGCGCTGGCGTGCTTTCGGTAGTGGCGGGCTTGGCCGCGCAGGACACGCTGGGAAACCTGATCGCCGGTTTCTCGCTGGTGCTGTCCGGCACGATCCACGAAGGTGACACCATCCGGCTGTACACCCCCGTCGGCCTTATCACCGCGCGCGTGCATGCCATTTCGCTGGGTTTCACCGTGCTCATGGACGACGACAACAACGAGGTCGTGGTGCCCAACAGCGTGATCATGACGAGCGCCATCCTGCGCGTGTCGCACCCTCCATCGCCCCCATCGCTATGACCGACAGCCCTGTCCCGCAAGCCGTTGCCAGCCCACTGACCCGCGCGGCGATCTTCCTCGTCCTCACGGTGAAACCCGATGCCGTCAGCGAAGCTGCGGTGCGCGCCTTCCTGCCGGACCTATCCGGCTTCGTGCGCTCGGTCTGCTTCCGCGACCCCGAGCGCAGCCTGTCCTGCGTGCTCGGTATCGGCGCGACGGCGTGGGACCGGCTCACCGGGCTGCCGCGCCCACCCGGTCTGCACCTCTTCGTGGAGCTGCAGGCGGGCACGCGCCACGCGGTTTCCACACCCGGCGACCTGCTGCTGCACATCCGCGCCGACCATATCGACCTGTGCTTCGAACTGGCCCGGCAAATCCGCGCGCGCCTAGGCGATGCGGTCGCCGTGGTCGACGAGGTCCACGGCTTCCGTTACTTCGACGCGCGTGATCTTCTTGGCTTCGTCGACGGCACCGAGAATCCGTCCGGCAACGAGGCGGAACAGGCCGTGCTGGTCGGCGATGAAGACCGCGCACGCGCCGGATCGAGTTACGTGATCGTGCAGAAATACCTGCACGACCTGGCCAAGTGGGAAGCGATCCCGGTCGAAGTGCAGGAGAAGATCATCGGCCGCCGCAAGCTGGACGACATCGAATTCCCGGACTCCGCCAAGGCCAGCTACGCGCACAACGTGCTGACCAGCATCCAGGACGAGGACGGCCGCGACCTGAAGATCTTGCGCGACAACATGCCGTTCGGCCGCATCGACGGCGATGAATTCGGCACTTACTTCATCGGCTACGCACGCGCACCGTCCACCATCGAGCGGATGCTACGCAACATGTTCATCGGCCTGCCCGAAGGCAACTATGACCGCCTGCTGGACGTCAGCCACCCGGTCACCGGCAATCTGTTCTTCGTGCCGACCGCGACTTTCCTGGACGATTTCCCGATGCCGGCGGGCGCCGGCGACGCAAGCAGGGAGGCCAGCACGCCATGAGCGATCCCTATGCCGTGCTGGGTGTCTCCCGCGACGCCGGCCCCGACGAGATCAAGCAGGCCTATCGCCGACTCGCTCGCAAGCTGCATCCCGATCTCAACCCGGGCGACAAGTCCGGCGAGGAGCGCTTCAAGGACGTCAACAACGCCTACCAGTTGCTGGGCGACCCGGAAAAGCGCAAGCGCTTCGACGCCGGTGAGATCGACGAGACCGGCGCCGAGCGCCCGCGCCAGCAGTACTACCGCGACTACGCCGGCTCGCCGCAGGCTGAGCGCTATGCCAGCGATGCCGGCTACGCGGACTTCGACGACGGCGAGGATCCCTTCGCCGACCTGCTGCGCCAGGCGGCGCATGCGCGCGCCAACCGCCGGGGGCAGAACCTGCACTACCGCCTGCCGGTCACGCTGGCAGATGCGATCGAAGGCGGCACGCGACGGCTGACGTTGCCGACGGGTGGCACGCTGGACGTGGCCATCCCGGCGGGCGTGGTGGACGGCCAGGTATTGCGCTTGCGCGGCAAGGGCGCGCCCGGCGCCAGCGAAGGTGGCCCGGGCGATGCCCTGATCGAGATCGAGGTGCTGCCGGATCCGCGCTTCCAGCGCGACGGGGACGACATCGCCCTGGAATTGCCGGTGTCGCTGCACGAGGCCGTGCTCGGCGGCCGCATCCGCGTACCGACACCCACCGGCGCGGTGGAGATGGGCGTGCCTGCGGGCTCGAATAGCGGCACCACGCTGCGGCTGCGCGGCAAGGGTGCGCCGCGTCGCGGCGGCGGCCGTGGCGACCAGCTGGTCCGACTCAAGATCGTCCTGCCCAAGGCGCCCGACCCCGAACTCGAACGCTTCATTTCGGGATGGGAGGCCGGCAAGGTCTTCGACCCGCGCGCGGAGGCCACGCCATGAAGACCATCGACCTGCAGGCATTTCTGCTGGATTCGCGCATCGAGCGTGTGGTGCTGGAGCGCTGGATCGCGCGTCGCTGGGTCCTATCCATCGACGACGATGGACAACCCGTCCTGACCGATGCCGACGCGGCGCGCGCATGCTTCATCCGTGACCTCACCCGTGACTTCGGCGTCAACGACGAGGGCATCGACTTGGTACTGCACCTCGTGGACCAACTGCATGGCTTGCGCAGGATGCTGGCCGATGTGCGCGTGCAACTGGATACCGTCTCGCCGGGGCAGCGCGATTCGACCGGCTGACGCCACCTCGCTGCCTGGATCAAATTCGCGAGTTGCTAGGCAGAAACCGAATCTCCTCACTCTCGCGTCATGATTTCTGGGAATAGCGGCTGGATCGAGAGCCAGCGTGGGGTGTCCGCTTTGGGTCGAGGCTGTGTAAAAACTCCCGGGTCGCACGACGAGCTTGAATTCTGCGGTTCGAGCAAGACGTTGGATGCTCAGAATCCACGGAGAGGGACGCAAAACGATCATTCTTTGATCAGTGCAGAGTTGCTCAAGAGTTTTCACACAGCCTCGGTCGAAAGCGGTCTCTCAGTCCAATAGCAGACTGATACTCCCTGCTGTCTGGACAGGTCGGCGTTCGACCGTCTCGGTCACTGTCTGGCTTTCAGTCCTGCCATCCGACCTCTTGGTCGCCACTTTGGTCACCTTGGTCCGCCTCCATATGTTTCCGGCGGGGTCCGTCTCGAGAGTGACCGAAATGGTTCCAGATACATCCTCCTTCGCCCGCTCTTGCAGGGCCGCATCCAGCGTTACCGGCTTCTGCATTATTTCGCCGACAGCGACGTCGGATTCGGCGCGAGCGCGACGGACTGTGTCAGGATTGATCTCCAATACGACAGCAAACGTCGCGCCGTCTGGTCCAGTCGATTTCCTTGCCAGGATTCCGGGGCCACTTGCCTCAGCTTCCTGGTAAGAGGCTCCCTCCCGGATACCAGCGGACCTCAGATCGAACGGTTCAATTGCTTTGATCACCGATTCCGGGTCGCATTCGATACGAAACGCATTCCACGTGAAAATCCAGTGCCCACAGGTGGCACGAGTCCATCCGGCAGCCTTGAGCCAGCCGTCGATCCGCGCTTCGAGTTCGGGGCGGTTGAGCAACTGCATCGGTCCTTTTGTCGGACGGAAAACACGCGCAGGAAATTGCCAGTTGCGCGCTCTTTCTTCTGCCGTGGCTTCCTTCGGGAGGTCGAATTCCAGCTCCAAACCATCTTCGCGCACTCCGATCACGCGCTCGAAAATGGTGTCTCGACCGCTAGAACTTCCCGATGAGCCATCGCTGGTCTCTTCGATGGTCTTGTACCTCTTGCTGATTTCGTGTTCCTCTCCGACTCTCGGCGTCCCGCGCAGCGATTCGCTGCGTGCAGCGTTGGCCGGAAAGAGCAGTGCCGCAATCGTGATCGTGAACAGCACTAGCTGCAAAATGACGTGTACCTGGCGCTTGCTTGATGTGTCCATTTATCGAGATCGGTTGCTCTAGCAAGATTGAATATTCGCAATGGTCGGACGTGGCCACCTCACGCCGTTAGGCGGGGTCATTCGTTAACCGCCCTCTAAGGAACTTCCCGGCTGCACCCTTCAGTTCGCTCCTGTCAAAAAGCTTGCCTTGGAACTGGAAGTTCCGGTCAATGCGAACGATGAGTAGTTGTTCGAAGTCCCCCTGGTTTTTGACTAGTACATGATCGCTAGTCTTCTCGGGCGAGATGGTTTTCACCTCAACAAGCTTGCCCGCAATTGTCCCGTCTGACCCTGCCGTATGAGTCTCGTGACGCCGAAGTCCGAACTTGATCTCGGCGTAGATTTCCCCGAGTTCGCCCCAGACCTGTAAATACCTGCCCGTGTTCTCGAAATGACGTGCCGCGCAGTCAATCAGATCCTGGAAGATTTCCGTCTGTTCCAAGACGCTATAGGGATAACCATCCCGACTCTGAAACGGCGCCTGTGCTTCGATCGAATCGGCATTGTCTTCCTGGGTGCCTTCAAGTTGCGAGTCCACCCACTCTCGATCGATGTATTTCATCTGCCAAGGCGCCACTCCGCAACCGGCGGCGTCTGCAATCTCGTCCGCGCTGTAGCCGAGTTCGTGCATCTCGTACAGAAAATCCCAATCGCCCATGGCCCCTCCATGTCCGACCACTGGATGGCCGGATTCCGCGGCCGGTTATACGACGTAATCCACAACTCACCAAGGGCAGCACCCTAGGGCGCTCGCAAGGGGTATCCGGATTGCCAATGACCGGGGCGGCTCAGGCTTCGACGCGGTCGAGCCATGCAAGGCGCCGCGCGTCGCTCGTGCTTTTCCTGACGGCAGTCAGTCCTTCGGGTCGCCCATACGCATGCAGCAGCAGCGGTCCGAGATCAGCCAAGGGTGACTTGGCTGCCATCAGGTCGCGGAGCAAGGCGAATGACCGTTCTTCGAATTCTCCCAACACGGTCGATCGGTAGCGTGCCGCATGGCTCATGCCGGACAGATACATCGCCCTCGGCACGGCGTAGTTCGGCCAGTGCAGCGCCATACGCAACGGCCACTCGAGCATATTGCGCTCGCCCCACATGCCTTCCCTTGACACGACTTCGTTCGCCACCAGTCCAAGCATCAGGGACTGCCCCAGTGCATCGAGGTAGGGCGGCATCTGTTCCAGCGTCGGACGTGTGTAGATCCGGTCATGGGGTTTCGTCTGGGGGGCGCCGAACTGCGGCAGAAGTCTGCCTTCAAGATCGAGCACCGCCGCCGCGAGTCCGGCTCGGTCAGTCGAGGTCACTTCTGTGGCAACAAGATCGCCCTTGGTGGTATCCCGTACACGGAGAGTTACGGTCCAGGTGTCGTCCACAACGGCGATCGAGCCCAGCACGACCATGTCGGCGAGTTCGGCAACCCGGAGGGCCGTTTCCCGCTCACCCGCATCGTCGTGCGCGCCGAACACCACCGGGCCGCCACCCATCACGACGGTCACAAGGGACTGGGCATGGGCGGTCGTCCACTCATAGGCGCTTTCGGCCAGGTAGAGCGGAATGGCGCGGGTCATGCGTCCGATGTCGTCTTCACGCTGCTCCTCGGCTTGCAGAGTGCCGTCCATCGCCTTGCCGAGCATGAGGAAGATCACCTTTCGAGCATCCGCCGGTTTGTTCGGAAACAGCCAGTCGGGATCGCGAAGCCCATACATCCAGATCGGACGATCGAAGGGCACTTGACCAATTTCGAGAGCCTGCTCGCCGATCGGTCGGGGTGGCGTCGATGCGCGCCGACGCTCCTGGTATTGGCCGGCCATCTGGTCGAGGTATTGCTTGAATGGCGGCATATTCAGGGCGTAGAGCCGATCGAGCAGTGCTTCGCCTTGATCCAGCTGTCCGATCTGCAGGTAAGCCTGCAACAGGTTGAGGCCCGCTTGCGGCGCATGGACAGCCGGATCGTAGTGTGGTGCCACCAGCTCGACGAACTCTTCGACCCGCCCGGCGTTGCCCAAGTCGCCGGAGATGGTGATCAACGTATCTCGGTCGAAAGTACCCTGTTCAAGCACCCCTCGGAACAGGGCGATTGCACCGTTCGCATCCCCGGCTGCGAGCTTGTGCCGACCCAGCATCAAATTTGCCCGCCAGCTACCCGGCAAGCTGGCGGCCCGCTGTAGTGCGGCAACGTAGGCCGCATCGCCACCTCGTTCGCGCTCGCGTGCGGCCCACCAGCCCAAACCGTTTTCCTGGTTGGGATCGAGCGTGATTGCTTTCCAGAGGGTGGCATCGGCCAGCGCGGAGTCGCCGCGCGACTCCTGGACCTTCGCCAGATTGGTCAGAATCGTGCCGGTCTCGCCGACTTTTGCAATTGCATCCCGCAGGACGCGTTCCGCCTCATCGAGCCGCTCGAGCTTCATCAGGACGATCGCGCGGATAACGTGACCACGTTCCACGAGGGGATCAATGCCCGCCAACTGTGCGGACGCCGGCTCGATCTCCTGATCGAAGCCGTCATTGAGTCCATTGAGGATGAGCTGGTACAGCGCATCGGGTTCGTTCCACTGCGCCTTGAGTTGCGGCAGCAAGACGCTGTCACGCCAGTCGGCGCGCGCGATCTGCATCTCCCGACCGTGCACGTCGTAAGCCGTAATGGTGTCGGAAGGCGGTGCGCCGGCTGGTGGGGTCACCGTGTTCCGCGTGATCTTGGTGGACTCGCTGGTCGAGGTCTTGCCGGTCAGGCTCTGAATCAGGCGTTTGAACACAACACGTCCTTATGCGCGCAATGGATTGGATTGGCGAAGTCCGCTGCCTTGGAACACATGGATGTTCGTGATTCGCATCCAACGGCGCCAGTGCGCATGGCCAGCGCGCTGGCGCGGATCAGGATCACGTCTGTCCCTGTGCAACGACTTCCTCCTGCAAGCCCACACATTCTGCCTTGCAGGATGTGCCCTGAGCGCATCTGGGCATTAGCGAAAGGGAGAACGAGTGCAGACGGGCCCATCCCGAGGTCGTTCCTTGCCAGCGCCCGCGAGGGTCGGAACGCGGGAGCAGACGCTCGTGCACGTTCGGATCGCTTTTCCAGGTACATGTACCCGGAAAATCCATCTTTCCGGTATTTATTGGGAAAGTTGAAAATTCCTGTACTAATTACCCGGATTCTTGGCGAGAACGCCAATTTTCGCGAACTTTCCCAATAAATACCGGAAAGTTCAACTTTCCGGGTTAGATAGGTTTACATGGGTGAACCGCACAGAAGGCATGGCTATAGTTGAGTGGGAATACGTATCAACCGGCAAATTTCGATTCCGCTTCCAATGTAGTAGAACGTCGGGCCATGAAGGAGCGTTTGTCGGCGCCAGGAATGCGGTGTCCAACAGGCCTTGTCAAAAAAGTCGGCCATTGGGCTATCCAAAACCGGAAAAGACTCGTTGTACGAGCCTTTTCCGCGTTCAAAAAGTCGGCCATTGAGGCAGAAAAACAGCCATTTCTGCACATGCAAATGGACACGAACGATCACCCTGTCTTATTCGCCGAAAAAAGTCGGCCATTGGTGTTCAGGAATAGCGGAAAAGACTCGTTGTACGAGCACTTTTGCGATTTCTAAAAAGTCGGCCATTGCCATGCAGAGAGCGCTCGAGAGACGACCTCCACCATCAGGCCATGGGTGTGGTCGAACTGCACCCTTCCAGTAGCCTTCCAGGTTGTCGCGCTTGGCGTTGTTGGCGTCCCGAGTATTTCGCATCGTAGGTAGAAGGCTGGCTTCCTCTCACGCCCGTACTGGAACGAGTCGATAGCCTGCAGCAACGCTCCAGGGCCGTCTGTTTCCGACGGCGGTTTCAACCGGTCAACGCAACAGCCTGTCGGTAACGCTCAATTGGCGTCTCAAAGTTCAGCGTCTTGCGTGGCCGTTCGTTCAAGCGCCTAGCCACTTCATCGAGCTGGGTCTGGGTGAAGCCTGACACGTCGATTCCCTTCGGGAAGTACTGCCGCAGCAGGCCGTTGGTGTTCTCGTTCGACCCGCGCTGCCAAGGGCTCTGCGGATCGCAGAAGTAGACCTGGATGTCCGTGGCCAAGGTGAAGCGACGATGGTCGGCCAGCTCCTTGCCGCGATCCCACGTGAGCGACTGGTACAGCTGGTTCGGCAGCTGGCGCGCATGTTCGATCAGCGCGTCAACCACCGTCCTCGTGTCCTTACGATCGACCTTCACCAGCATCACGTAGCGCGTGCTGCGCTCAACCAGCGTGGCGATCTGGCTGTTGCCGCTGCCGAACAGCAAGTCGCCTTCCCAGTGCCCGGGAACGGCCCGATCCTCGACGTCGGCGGGCCGCTCGCGGATCGACACGGTGTCGCAGATTCGGCCGTGGTCTGCCGTCTTCTGGGTGTGGTGGCGGGAACGACGCATCGCCCGCGTCCGCCGCAGGTGCTCCAGGAGCTCTTTCTTCAGCGCGCCGCGCGACTGGATGAAGAGCGTGCGGTAGATCGTCTCGTGGGACACCTGGCAGGCCGCATCATTGGGGTAGGTGCGCATCAGCCAACCGGCGATCTGCTGGGGTGACCACTGCTGTTGCAGCTTGTCAGCCACCCGTTTCGCCAGCGCAGGATGCAGCGCCAGCTTACAAGTCTTCGGACGATGCGCCCGGTCCCACGCCGCCTGATCGGCGTGGCTGGCGCGGTACCGCTCGGCGCCGCCATTACGCAGGATCTCGCGGCTGATCGTCGACGGAGCCCGGCCAAGCGTCGTTGCAATCGAGCGGATCGAATGCCCAGCCACCAGCGCCCGCGACACATCTTCGCGCTCGGCTAGGGTTAAGGCGCGGACCGACCGGCAGCGAGCCGGCGGGCGGATACCACCAGTCGCAGCAAGAATCCCGCGCACCGACGTGTGGTGTCTGTCGAACAGCCTAGCGATCTGGTGGAGTGACTCGCCCTTCTGCCAGCGGTCCCACATCAGGCCCTTCTGGGTATCGGTGTATTGAATCCGGGTTCTTCGCTTCAACCGCAACACTCCCGCTGCCTGGGCAGCTAGCCATGTGTTGCATTGATCGTATGAAACCGCCACCCAAAGCGGTCATTTCAACCTTCCGGATCCGACGAGCTGCTTCGAGTTTCTACCTGTTTTTGCGATGCGGTAGTCGGTTGGTGTGGTTCCAAATTGCCTCTTGAAGGCACGGCTGAAGGCTGGTTCGGACCCATACCCCACGCGTTCCGCGACTAGGGAGATGCGCAGCTTCGATGAAACCAGCATCTCGGCCGCCAATTGCATGCGCCAGCGGGTGAGATAGCGCATGGGTGGCTCGCCCAGTGTTTCGACGAAACGTTGGGAAAGGTTTGAGCGCGACTGGTTCAACTCGGACGCCAAGCCATCGACGCTCCAATTCCTCGCCGGCTGCGCATGCAGTAGTACGAGCGCGTGGCTTAGAACGGAGTCGTCTAATGCGCGGGCTAGACTGGTGGCCTCCGGAGATGAGGTCATCAGCCAGTGTCGCAATGACCATACGAATAATAGATCGATCAGTCGCGATAGCATCACGACGCTTCCCAGCGATGGACGATCGGCCTCCTTCCGAATCGCCGCCAGTGTTACTGACAGCCATTCCCGTGGGCTATCCGGAAAAGAGGCGGATGGCTGTCCGGCGCCCGTTACGTGTAACAAAGCGGGTAATGCGCTGACCAATAATTTGCCTGCAGGACCCTCTAATCGAAAATCGCACGTCGTCACCTTTGCCTCTGCGGCGCCGTCACCCGTGTATTCAAGCTTATGCGAGCCTCCATGCGGTAGTACGACCAAGTCGCCGGTCTGCAAAAATAGACCTTGGCGATAGCCAGATATATGCAGGCGGCAGGGAGCGCCTTCAATGAAGTGGAAACAAGCGGATACTTGTGAGAACTCCAGCGGTTGACCCACTTGCAAGGTTTGGATGGCGGCGCCTCCACCCTTGACCCGCGCGGACTCGAAGACTTCGAAGAAGGCATCGGCATTGTGCATGGGTGACCTTATGGTCGAGCTCTGGCGTTTCAGCATGGCGTTCAGGTGTTTGGGTCAGTTAAGGGCAATTGGTTGGTGATAAGTTTCATGCTGCATTCCTCAATCAGGAGAATACCGATGAGCAAGCCCGCAGTGGTTCTGGTCCATGGTTTCTGGGGCGGAGCCGCCCACTGGACCAACGTCATCCTCGAACTGAACAAGCTCGGCTATAGCGACCTCCACGCCGTCGAAAACCCGCTGACGTCGCTTGCCGACGACGCCGAACGTACGCGCAAGATGGTCGCACAAGTACAGGGCCCGGTCGTGCTGGTCGGTCACTCCTACGGCGGCGCGGTGATCAGTGAAGCCGGCAACCTGCCCAACGTTGCTGCGCTGGTGTTCATCGCTGCATTCGCACCTGATGCAGGCGAGAGCCCGGGTGCGATTACGCAGCAGCATCTGCCAGTGGCCGCAGCCAACCTAGCGCCGGACAGCGACGGCTACTTATGGCTCAAGGTCGACAAGTTCCACGAAAGTTTCTGCCAAGATCTGACGGCAGACGAAGGCTACGTCATGGCAGTTACACAGAAGGCGCCGTTGGCATCAACGTTCGGTGATAACGTCATCGAACCGGCATGGAAACACAAGCCATGCTGGTATCAAATCTCCAGCCAGGACCGGATGATCGCCCCCGAGAACCAGACGCGGATGTCCGCGCGTATGAACCCGCGTAAAGCCATCACACTCGATGCAAGCCATGCCTCGCTCGCATCGCGAGCGAAGGAGGTCGCTGCATTAATCGATGAGGCAGCCAAAGCGACAGCAGCCTAAATCCACTGAAAGAGCGGAGCTCGATGAGAGCTTCGCTCTGCGTGGGCGGAGCGTCGCCTCTTTCGCATCCGCACGGGCCAAAGCGGATATCGAGGCGGCCAGCACAGCTACAGCATTTACACCAGAGCAATCGTTTCTGGCTTCTCAACGCCGCTCTGATCGAGCAGCGCAACAAGGTCGCCTAGGGGGGCGAGCATCAATACGGACCTGCTTTACAACGTGCTGTTCCCTCTCAGTTGCAACGCGTTCAATTACATCCTCGACCAAGACGCCGATAGCGCAAGCGAAGCTCAACCCTAATCGCGCGATAAAGCGTGATCCAGGCAGGGTGCAGCGCCGCTGAAGCCCACGCAGGTCCCACACCCGCATGCTAGGGGCGAACCGCCTCGTAAGCCCATCGAATGCGACACTTTGTAGGATTCCATGTCCGCTTCTGGCCGATAGCGCCAAGTCGGAATCCGACCCGAAGCAGACACTGGGGTGGTCCGCCGCATCGCAGCCTTGAAATTGTGTAACGGTCCAGGGCGCCGGTATCTTGGCGTCTCATGTTACGCCGCCCGACATTCCCGCACGCATTCGCGCGTATGGCTCTCCTGGCCATGCTGGCGCTGAGCTTTGTGCTGCAGCCTGTGTTGGCGGCCATTGGCGAGACACACGAACTGAGCCATGCCGCTGCGATGCAGGCCGACGGTCACGTTGTCGACCAGCATGACCATGACGAGCAGGTCTCGGGCTCGGAAGATCCGGGTTATCCGGGTGCGCCCACTGACCCCGGTGAAGGCGATTCTTCATGGCATGCCGCACTCCATTTCGCGCACTGCTGTGGCCAAGTGCCGTCCACGCTGACCTCCGCGCACCTGACTGTGTCCATGCAGTTCGGTGCTGCGGCTGTACCCCAGGCTTACTCCACTCTAAGGGTGGCCAGTAGCGCCTTCGAGCCACAACGCCCACCCATCCTCTGAGCATCCGCTTCCAGCGAGTTGCATCGCGCTTTGGCGCGATGTCCGACGTTCATTCGAGGATTTTCCAATGTCTATTCCCGACATCGCGCGGCGCGCATGCGCCGTTGCGTTGCTGTTGCCTCTTGCGGCCATTGCGCAGAGTGGGCCAACAGAGCCTTCCGGCCGTGCGCCGGAACCGCTGCGCGCTGCTGTTATATCCGCGTGGACGCAGCATCCAGCCCTCCGTGCCGCCGATGCACGGCGTGCCGCCGCCAGCGCCCGGCTCGATGCGGCGCGCCGGCCGCTCTACAACCCTTCGCTTGATCTCGCGTACGACCGTGAAGGGAGTGATCGAACCGATACCTTTGGCCTGAGCATGCCGGTGGACATCAACGGCAAGCGTCGTGCGCGTTCAGATGCCGCCACCAGCCGCGTAGTGCAGTCCAATGCCGAAGCCCACGTCACCCGGCGCAATTTCGTTAGAAGTTGGCTAGGGAACTGGGCCGAGTGGCAAACCGCTGACGCGCGGGTTCGTGTCGGCGAGCGTCGTCTACAACTGCTCGGACGCTTCCAGGATCTCGCCAAGACCCAGTTTGCGGCTGGTGACATCTCCGGACTCGAGCGAGACCTTGCACAGCTGTCGAGGGCCGAGGCTCAGGCGGAACAGGCCGGCCTGCTGGCTGAGCGCGCGCAGGCTGAGGCTGGCTTACGCGCCCTTGGAAGTAATCCGGAAGCCGTTGCAACCTTGGATGTCGCGGATATGGCTCTGCCTGCTGCCAAGCTCACTGATGCCGATGTCGACCGGCTACCGGATGTCCAAGCAGCTTATGCGGCAGCAGATGCGGCCGCTCGCGACATCGAGGTCGCCAAGCGGAACCGTCTCGGGGATCCGGTCGTCGGCTTCAACACCGGCCGACTTCGCCTGCCTGGCGGTGTGAGCGACACCGTGCTCGGTGTCTCGATCAGCATTCCGCTCAACATTCGCAATGGCTATCGCGCCGAAGTCCGCGCGGCTCAGGCCGAGGCTAACGTCGCTCGTGCCGAGGCCGATCAACTACGCCTTGCCGTCGTATCCAACCAGACACGTGCGGTCGAGAGCTATCGGGCAGCGAAGGCGGCGTGGGAGGCGTGGCAGGCGAGCCGAGGCACTGATGTCGAACGTCGTGCATTCCTTCTGGAACGCTCTTGGCGGGAAGGTGAGCTGTCGACGACGGACTACTTGCTGCAACTCAATCAGACCCTCGACACACAACAGGCCGGGGCTGCGCTGCAGGCGCAGGTCTGGAAGACGTACGTCGACTACTTGGATGCCGCCGGCCAGCTCGAGCGCTGGGTCGGCCTGGAGGCCAACCCGTGAACACAGATACGAATAAAGAAATTGGCACGACTGCAGCCGAACGACCTCTGGTCACAACCCCGCGGTCGATTGCCTTAGCGCTTGCGTTGTCCCTCGGGCTGTCCGCCTGCGGCAAGCAAGAAACGGGGAGCGAGCAAGGTACGGGCGGTTCGTCTGAGGCGGTTGCCAAGGTAGCTGGAGCAGAGGAACCAGAAGGTCGGCCCGAGGGAAGTGAGGAAGCGGCTGGGGAGCTGAAGCTCGACGCCGCGACCCTGACGCAGATGGGTGTCGAAGTGCAGCCAATCGGTTCGGGCTCGATCAGCGAAGAGCTGCGTGCACCTGGCGAGGTGATCGATAGTGCCTACGGCACCACGCTCGTGACGCCCCGCGTGGTATCGCTGGTGGTCCGCCGCCACGCGAAGTTGGGCGACGAAGTTCGCCGGGGCGCGCCCCTTGTCACTCTGTCGAGCGTCGACGTCGCCAACGCTCAGGCTGATTTGCGCATTGCCGAACAGGAATCGCGGCGTGTCTCCGCGCTCGGGCGCGAAGCCGTCTCGGGTCGTCGGATCAGCGAGGCCCAAGTTGCAGTTGACCGCGCCCGTGCCGTCGCGCGTGCCTACGGACTTCCCGGCACGGCGCCCGGTGGCGCGAATGGCGAGTTCACCCTGACGGCGCCGCACGCCGGACGCATTACCGAGGACGAGTTCGTAGTGGGCGAGCGCATCGAGCCGGGCAAGGCTCTGTTCCGTTTGGTCGACGAGTCGACCGTCTGGATCGACGCCAAGTTACCTGCAGGGAGCGTGTCCCGCATCAACCCCGGCAGCAATGCCACGGTGGTCTTCAATGGGCAGCGGTTGGACGCGAAGGTCCTGCGGTCGGCGCACCGCACCTCGGATGCGACCCGCAATGCATCGGTTCGGCTCGAGGTTCGCAACCGGGACGACGTGCTGCATGGCGGCGACTTCGTCGAAATCTTGTTCGATGCGCCAGCAGGGTCGCGAGACGCAAGTCCGGCAGCGACCCGCCTGTCCGTTCCCAGCGAAGCCCTAGTGCAGTTGCAGGGCGACACAATCGTCTTCCGTCGCGATGCCGATGGTGGCCTCGTGTCGGTGCCGGTGCGGACCGGCGAGGTCGTAGGGGGCCGCACGCAGATCCTAGACGGCTTGAAGCCGGGCGACCAGGTGGTGGTCAAAGGTGCCTTCGCCCTGAAGTCCCAACTCCTGAAGGAAGAGATGGGAGGCGGCCATGGGCATTGATCGCCCCGTAAGTCATGGGGGAGATATCCCATGTTGAATCGCCTCGTTGAAGTCTCACTACGCTACAAGTTCCTTGTCCTGATCGTGTTTCTGGTCATCGCGTTCCTCGGGATCAGCGCGGTTCGCTCGGTGCCCATCGACGCCTTTCCGGATGTCACGCCCGCCCAGGTCAACGTCTACACCGAATCCCCCGGTCTCGCGGCGGAGGACGTCGAGCAGTTGCTGACCACGCCGGTGGAGTCGGCGCTGGCCGGTTTGCCGAAGGTGCAGGAAATCCGTTCGGTCAGTCTGTTCGGCCTGTCCTACGTCTCGGTGTACTTCGAAGACGACATGGACATCTACTTCGCTCGACAACTCGTCAATGAACGCCTGCAGGAAATCGGCGATCGCCTGCCAGAGGGCTACGGCACCCCGAGCATGGGGCCCAATGCCTCGGGTCTCGGGCAGGTCTATTGGTACACCGTCGAACGCGCACCAGGCGTCAGCAAGGAGCAGGTTAGCGACATGGACCTGCGGACATGGCAGGAGTGGACTGTCCGGCTGATCCTGCGCACGGGCCAGGGCGTCGACGACGTCACATCCTGGGGTGGTGGCGAGCGCCAGTACCAAGTGCAGATCGATCCGCAGAAGCTCTACGCGCGCGGCCTCGGGTTCAAGGACGTCATCGAGGCATTGCCCGCGAACAACGGCCAGGTCGGTGGCAACACCATGGACGTGGGACGCGAGCAGTTCCTTGTCCGTGGTCTTGGATTGCTGAAGTCGACTGATGACATCGGTGAGATCGTGCTTAAGGCCGAGGATGGGGTGCCGGTCTACCTACGCGACGTCGCGACGGTGACAGAGGCCGCCGCGCCGCGTTTCGGAGCAGTGACGCATGATGGCGAGGAGGTCGTTCTCGGCATGGCACTCGCGCGCATCGGCGAGAACGCCAAGAACGTGGTTGAGGCGGTCAAGGCCAAGGTCGACACAGCGCGCGCGGCCTTGCCGGAGGGCATGGTGCTGAAGCCGGTCTACGAGCGCACCGACCTGGTCAATAAGGCGGTCGGCACCGCGACCCGCGCGCTGGTCGAGGGTTCAATCCTCGTGGCCATCGTCCTGTTCCTGTTCCTCGGCGAACTGCGCTCGGCGATCGTCGTGATCGTCACCTTGCCACTGGCGATGCTCATCGCGTTCATCGGCATGGGCCAGGCGGGGCTGTCAGCCAACCTCATGTCACTCGCGGGGCTGGCGATCGGTATCGGGATGATGGTGGACGGCGCGGTGGTGATGGTCGAGAACGCGTTCCGGATCATGGCCGAGCGCCTGGAGCATGGCGAGAAAGTCGACCGCACCAGCGCGGTGCTGGCCGCGGCCAAGGAAGTCGCGAACCCGATTGCCTTCGCGATCATCATCATCATCGTGGTGTTCCTGCCGCTGTTCTCGTTGGAAGGGCTCGAAGGCAAGATGTTCAAGCCGATGGCCTTCAACATCGCCTTCGCGATGGCGGGCTCGCTGATCCTGAGCTTGACGCTAATCCCGGTGCTCGCTTCGCTGATCCTGAAGCCGAAGCCGGAACGAGACACATGGCTCGTGGCGCGGGTGAAGCGCGTCTATCAGTCGTTGCTGCAAAAGGCCTTGGCGAGGAAGAAGGTCGTGGTGGTCACCGCCGTGACCGCGCTGGTGGCTGGCCTCGCCATCTTTCCATTCCTGGGCAAGGAGTTCATGCCGCAGTTGCAGGAAGGGTCGATTATGTGGCGCGTCACCGGGATTCCCTCTACTTCGCTCGACGAATCCATTCGCACCAGCAAGATCATCGCCGATGCCTTCAAGAAGTTCCCGGAGGTGGACAGCACGCTCGCGATGATCGGTCGCGCGGAGAAGGGCGAGACTGCTGACGTCAACTACATGGAGATTTATACCGCGCTCAAGCCGCAGGACGAGTGGTCGGGCGACCGCGACATCAAGCAGCTCGAGGAAGCCATGCAGGAGACGCTCGAAAAAGTCGTTCCGAACGTGGTCCCAGCCTACACCCAGCCGATCCAGATGCGGGTGGAGGAGCTGATCTCCGGTGTGCGGGCCACCCTGGCGCTCAAGTTGTATGGCACCGATCTTGGAGAACTGGATCGCCTCAGCACGGCATTGAAGGACGTACTCGGAAGCGTGCAGGGCGTGGCAGACCTGTCGCTGGAAGCCAACATCGGCAAGCCGCAGATCCGCATCTCGGTCAATCGCGACGAGATGGCCCGGCATGGGATGAATGCCGAGGACGTGCTGACCATCGTGCGCAACGGATTGGGCGGAGAGCCCGTGAGCGTCCTACTCGATGGCGTGCGGCGCTTCGACATCGCGGTGCGGCTGGATGACCAGGTGCGCACCAATGTCGAATCGCTGCGACGCATCCCGCTCAGGACCGCGACCGGTGCGATCGTGCCCTTGTCGGAGGTCGCCACCATCGAAGTGGGCGAAGGCTATTCATTCGTCCGACGCGAACAGTTGCAGCGCTATGCAGTGATCCAGATGGACGTTCGCGGACGCGACATCGACGGCTTCGTCCGCGATGCCAACGCTGCGATCGCCCAGAAGGTGAAGCTTCCGGCCGGCTACTGGATCGAATGGGGTGGCGCGTTCGAGAACCAGCAGCGCGCTCTCGCCAAGCTCGCGGTAATCGTCCCCATCACGATCTTCTTCATCTTCGTGCTGCTCTACACCGCCTTCAACTCGATCAAGTACGCGGCGCTGATCCTCGCCAATGTGCCCTTCGCCACGATTGGGGGCCTTGTCGCACTTGCCCTCACCGGGCAATACCTGTCGGTGCCGTCCGCCATCGGGTTCATCGCGGTGTTCGGTGTAGCGATGCTCAACGGCATCGTGCTGGTCAGCGTCCTCAACGAGCTGCGGGACAAGGGGCTGTCGGTGCGAGACGCCGTGGTGCAGGGGACGGCGCTGCGATTACGCCCGGTACTGATGACCGCGAGCGTAGCGATCCTGGGCCTGGTGCCGATGCTGCTGTCGAGCGGCGTGGGTGCTGAGACTCAGCGACCGCTTGCCACCGTCGTGGTGGGTGGCCTGATCAGCTCCACGCTGTTGACGCTGATCCTGCTGCCTGTTCTGTATGAGTGGCTCGAACTGCGGGCCGAACGCCAATCCAAGGAGTCGACACCATGAAGCAGATCAAGGCATTCGTGCACCGCACCCGAGTCGCCGACCTCATCCATGCCCTCGACGCCGCGGGCTTCGGTCGCGTCAGTCTGTTCGACGTCAAGGCCACGCTGCGCGCGCTCAGCGCGCGGGAGCAGGAGTATTCGGTCGAACTTGGCGACAAGGTGTTCAGCGAAGTTCAAGTGGAGGTGTTCTGCGACGCCGCCGACGTCAGCCGCGCCACCGACGTGATCCGCAAGGCCGGACGCTCAGGTCATCGCGATGATGGCTGGATCTACGTCAGTCCGATCGAACAAGCGATTCCGCTCACCCCAAGGCTGTAAGCGGAAGCCCCGGTCCGGCGCGCACTGGCGTCGCCGGGTCTGGAATCGAAACCACGCCGCGTCAATCGACGCGGCCACGAGGAGAGCAGCATGGGTGCGGGACACGATCACGGCACGAGCGAAATCCAGCACGAACGCCCGCTCTGGTGGGCACTCGGGCTGACGGCCACCTTCCTGGTCGCCGAAGTCATCGGCGGGTTGGTCACCAACAGCCTGGCATTGCTGTCCGATGCCGCACATATGATGACGGACGTCATCGCGCTCGGGGTTTCGCTGTTCGCCGTGAGGCTCAGCCGCCGGCCTGCCGATGCACGGCGGACCTACGGGTACGCACGAATGGAGGCCATTGGCGCGATCATAAACGGCGGCCTGCTGTTCCTGGTCGCCGGCTACATCCTCTGGGAGGCAGTCGGCCGGTTCCGCGAACCGCCGGAGGTCGCGTCGACCGGCATGTTGGTTGTAGCGGTCATCGGTCTGGTGGTGAACCTGATCTCCATGAAGCTGCTGAAGGCGGGAAGCGGAACGAGCCTCAACGTCAAGGGCGCATACCTCGAAGTGTGGGCCGATATGCTCGGGTCCATCGGCGTCATCGTCGGCGCGCTTGTGATCGGTTTCACCGGCTGGACCATCGCCGACCCGATCATTGCCGTGTTGATCGGGCTTTGGGTGCTGCCCCGCACGTGGACACTACTCCGGCAAGCGGGACACGTCCTGATGCAGGGTGTGCCGGATGGAATCGATCTCGATGAGATACGCAGCGCATTCCTGGGCCACGAGGGAGTGAAGGACGTGCATCACCTCCACGTCTGGGCACTTGCATCCAAGGAGGCGGTGCTCACAACCCATGTCGTGACCGGCGACGGCACGGCCGCGAATGGCGACTCGCTGCGCGCTGGGCTCGTTGCGATGCTGGACGAGCGCTTCGGGATCGAGCACTCAACGATCCAGGTGGAAGCTGAAGCGTGTCACGACCGTGAGCATAGGTAGCACCTATCTAGAGGCCGTAACCCGCTGGGTGGGCACGACGCTTCAGATACTCGAACGACCGCTTCTGGCGGCGGTTTCATACGATCAATGCAACACATGGCTAGCTGCCCAGGCAGCGGGAGTGTTGCGGTTGAAGCGAAGAACCCGGATTCAATACACCGATACCCAGAAGGGCCTGATGTGGGACCGCTGGCAGAAGGGCGAGTCACTCCACCAGATCGCTAGGCTGTTCGACAGACACCACACGTCGGTGCGCGGGATTCTTGCTGCGACTGGTGGTATCCGCCCGCCGGCTCGCTGCCGGTCGGTCCGCGCCTTAACCCTAGCCGAGCGCGAAGATGTGTCGCGGGCGCTGGTGGCTGGGCATTCGATCCGCTCGATTGCAACGACGCTTGGCCGGGCTCCGTCGACGATCAGCCGCGAGATCCTGCGTAATGGCGGCGCCGAGCGGTACCGCGCCAGCCACGCCGATCAGGCGGCGTGGGACCGGGCGCATCGTCCGAAGACTTGTAAGCTGGCGCTGCATCCTGCGCTGGCGAAACGGGTGGCTGACAAGCTGCAACAGCAGTGGTCACCCCAGCAGATCGCCGGTTGGCTGATGCGCACCTACCCCAATGATGCGGCCTGCCAGGTGTCCCACGAGACGATCTACCGCACGCTCTTCATCCAGTCGCGCGGCGCGCTGAAGAAAGAGCTCCTGGAGCACCTGCGGCGGACGCGGGCGATGCGTCGTTCCCGCCACCACACCCAGAAGACGGCAGACCACGGCCGAATCTGCGACACCGTGTCGATCCGCGAGCGGCCCGCCGACGTCGAGGATCGGGCCGTTCCCGGGCACTGGGAAGGCGACTTGCTGTTCGGCAGCGGCAACAGCCAGATCGCCACGCTGGTTGAGCGCAGCACGCGCTACGTGATGCTGGTGAAGGTCGATCGTAAGGACACGAGGACGGTGGTTGACGCGCTGATCGAACATGCGCGCCAGCTGCCGAACCAGCTGTACCAGTCGCTCACGTGGGATCGCGGCAAGGAGCTGGCCGACCATCGTCGCTTCACCTTGGCCACGGACATCCAGGTCTACTTCTGCGATCCGCAGAGCCCTTGGCAGCGCGGGTCGAACGAGAACACCAACGGCCTGCTGCGGCAGTACTTCCCGAAGGGAATCGACGTGTCAGGCTTCACCCAGACCCAGCTCGATGAAGTGGCTAGGCGCTTGAACGAACGGCCACGCAAGACGCTGAACTTTGAGACGCCAATTGAGCGTTACCGACAGGCTGTTGCGTTGACCGGTTGAAACCGCCGCCGTTAGCGGCCTTTATGGTTTGGTCGACGTGTGCGGGCTATGAGATTTCAGCCCTTGCACGAATGCTTCGATTTCATGCGAGTGCCAGCCAGACGCCCTCCCAGTCAATTTAACTGGGGGCGGGAAGTCGCCGCTTCTCACCATCTTATAGATGGTCGATCGCGCCAAACCCAGTTGCGCAGTGAGATCGTTCATCCGAAGGATCGTTGGCGATGTCATTGGATTACCTCCCTCATCTGTGACAACGAGCTTAGCTAAGTCTGACCGAACGAAATGCCGTATCGGTCGTCGAAAATCCCCATCGATCAGGGGTAAACACGGGGTAGCACGTTACGGGGAAGTCTCGTCCTTGCGGGACGATGCGCTATCGGCCGGAGGTTCAAAATGAGTGCAGATCAGCCATGTCTTCACTCAAATTTCTGCTCAGTATTCTCAACCCTGTCCAGTTCGGACGCGGGCATTCTGCCTAGAAACAGTTTTGATTGCGTTCTCTCAATTCCTTGTGGGCGCACATGATTTTCCAATTCGAGAAATCAACTCCGCATTCTGAGTCTCGAGTGTCTCCCGTCTCGCTATTAGATCCGCGACTTTTTCCATGGCCTGCTGCGTCGTTGTTCTGAGGGCATGCACCTCGTCCTTCAGTGCCATCATCCGCTGCTCGTTCTCAGCGCGTAGCGCCGTCTCGACCGCCAACTGTTTCTCAAGCTCGCCAGCCATCGATTGCCAACGCTGTTCATTCATCTTTAAGGTCGAGATCTCGCCGATGGAGCGCGCCAATTCTTGGTCCAGCCGGTCTGCCAGCGCCATGGCCTCAGCGACATCCGTCTCCAGATCGCGGCGAGCTTCAGCCAGTGCTTCGCGTTCCACAGCAATGCGTGCTTCCGCAGCGGACGACGCCGACGCCCATACTTCATTTCCGATTCGCGTAAGCGCCTGCACGACGACATCTGGCACCGGAGTCTTTGAACTAGTCGCGCTAACCGCTTTGTGATCCCGCCACTCCACAAGCCACTTCTGAATGGTGGAAAAGGATCCTTGGCCGATCTCACTTCGGATCGCTTCGTGTGTTGGCTTTCTGTCCTCCGCAACAAGCGAGTCAGCAGCCTGCCAAACCTGCTCTTTGGAAATGGCCACAGTCAAACTCCATTACGTAATTACGTAGGGCGCCATGCCAGGTCCGCGCTTAGGATCGTTCGAGAGCGCGGCGCGCGCGATTCAGCTGATTTGCGACCTTGCGGATCGCATCCTTCACGTCGATGCAAACGTGTGCATATTCAATCGAACGCACGGTGTGAAGGTGGGCCGCGTCAGACAGCCTTTCGCGGAAAATGGTGTACATCAGCCGGATAAAGATTTGTTCCTCGGCTTCTGATATGTCTTTCAAGGGGATCTCGAATACGCCGCCCCCGGATTCGACGGCACCTTCAATGAATACGACCTCGAAGCTGTCGTTGAAAGCATTGTTTCCCATTCGGTGGACAATCACTGCGGTCGACATTGCGCGCATGCATCGGTGTTGAGGTAGAGCTATTTTTCCAGCTTGCAACCGAAGCAACACACCCGAACCCTCGCTAAAATCGCTACCGATAGGGGGTAAAGCAGGGACTTCAAGCGGTGCGGCTCGAAATTAAAAGACAGGGCCGATTTGCAAGTGGACATCTTGGTCTGATTCTCCGCACTATTGGACGCAAGGGGCATCCCTAGACGCATTTGGCGATTGGCGAATCGATGGGAAACGGCGAAGCGATCAATTCGGTACAGCACTTCGACTCAATCGAAGACGTTTTGGTCGTACTTCAACGGGAAGTCGTTGCGGATGAGATGCGCAACCTCTTTAGGCTGGATGGTATTGAATATCTCTGGACATCGGACGGAACCATGATTCCGTCGATCACGTCTGATTTTGTCTCCCCTTATCTGTATCGAGGGCAGACGGCGCGCCATCGCCCGTGTCTGCCAAGCGTCTTTCGTGGCCTAAGCGCGGTTGACCATCCCCAAAAGCTGACGCCCGCGGAACGAGCCCGCTGCTTCGTGGATCGCGTCAAACTGGAGGAGTTCACGCTAGCGCTGGAAATGCATCCGGCCAGTCGCTATGCGCGTGAAATCGGCCTGCGGGTGCATCCGTATGCCTTGGCACAGCACTATGAGTTGCCGACGGACAGAATTGATCTCACGCAGGATCATGCCGTGGCCGCGTTTTTCGCCACGAACTCATGCAAGAACGGTGTCTGGCTCCCGGAGCGCGACGGCATAGGGATCGTGTATCGGCTCCATAGGAATTCATTCTCCGAACACTACCCGGACAATCTGGTGTGCATTGGAAAGCAGGCGCTGCCTAGGCCAGGCGAGCAGAAGGCATACGCCTTCACGTTGCCACTAGGCTTCGATTTCGAACGCTTTCCTATGGATATCTATACGTTCCAGCAGGTCGAATCCTGCGGACAACGCCTGAACGACCATTTCAAGGGCGGCGACTCATTGTTCCCTCCAGACGTAATGGCGGAGGTAGCAAATACGATTAAAGCGGCGACCACGCTTTCACGCCAGGTCGTAACTCGCATCCTAGGGCTCGATAAATCGCCACCCCTGCCTGCGACTAAGGCCCTTGAAATGAACGAGACATTCCTGAGGATGCATTCGTCCGTGCATGTGTCGGACAGAGAGCCCATTGCGATGAATTCCTCGCAGCGGAAGCGAGCGCAGGCCTCGGTCAAAAGGATGCGCAGAACCTTCCTGAAAGGTGTCGGGGCTCTCGCCGTGCGGAAGGTTAAGCCCGGCGAATTCGCCAGATAGCGAGCGGGCTAGCGATCCAGAGCGGACGCCTCCAAAGTGGGCGCCTAGGGTTGCTATTCCGTGTCAGTTTTCTTCAATTCCTTTTGCGGTCAGGTCTGATCTAGTATTGGGGTTGGGAGGGCGGCATCCGTTCATGGTGTTGGGGCGTGATTTCGCGTCCGCTGTAAAGTGACCACTCGCTTTCTGGACTGGGCTGCCCTCCCGCTTTCTATGACTACTGTGTCCATGCAGCCTTGCGCGCATTTTCGTCTTGCTGACGTCAGGACAGTTGACCAACTTGCACGTGCACTGGGCGTGCCCTTGCAGGTGTTTCACGAGGTCATTGCGTGCCAAGATCCGGGCTTGATCTATGCCATGCATAGCATCCCAAAGCGAAGTCAGAGAAACCCGGATGGCTTCCGCGTCGTGTGGGAAAGTCGCACCGAAGCTGTAGCAAGGTCTCATAAGGCAGCCGCTAGACGGCTCGACGATTTTGCAAGGCGCCAAGAAATTGGGTACCCCAATCCTGCTGTTCATGGCTATGTGCGCGGGGGATCCACGAGAAGCAATGCCTTACCGCACTGCGGTGCCCGTGTCGTGGTGCGGGCAGACATCGAGGACTTCTTTCAAACCATTACGTTGGAAAGGGTGGAGAGCGCGTTTCGCGCAATCGGAATTGCGCCAGAAACTGCGCACTCGCTGGCACTGTTCTCAACCATTAACGGGAAGTTGCCACTTGGTCTGCCGGAAAGCCCCGTTGTATCCAATCTTGTCTGCCTAGATCTCGATAGAGACCTGAAGGCACTAGCTGATCGGCACGGCGTCAAATACACGCGATACGCCGATGACATGACCTTTTCCGGCAATGAGAATCTGCCAAGTAGAGAGGAAATTCGCACTGTCCTGCTTCGACATGGATTCCGGTTGTCAGATCGAAAATTCAAGAAGTCAAAGCGCGGCCAAGCCCATTTCGTAACCGGACTCAGTGTGTCCGAGCGCGACTACCCTCATGTTCCAAGGAAGTTGAAGCGCATGCTTCGTTTGGAGCTTCATTTTTGCGAGAAGTATGGCCTAGCGACTCATGCGGAAAATAGGCGGGAAAGCGAGAGGAAGACATACCTGCGAATTGATGGGATGGTCAACTACGTATCCTTCATTGAACGTAGAAAATCAGCGGCCATAAAGGGACAATGGGATCGCATACGAAAAAAGCACCTCGGGTCGACTTTGTACGCCAGACTTGCCGGGAAGGAGATTGGTGATCGTTTTGTAGTAGCAGATGAAACAGAATTCGAAGTGGATGGCATTGGCTATCTTGCGATTTGTTTTGTTCGGCTCTCAAATCTTGAGGATGTTGAGAAGTCGCTCGATCTATTGTTGGGGGACTACCTCACCAAGCCAGGGGCAAAAGGCAATCTCGATGTGCTGAAAAAGGTCGGGATCCACTATGCCGATGCGCATTTTGATTTGCGAACGATGACTCTAGACCTGATGACGGAGTACCTGCAGTGGAGTGCATCGATCTGCTTTTCGCGGTTGCGGACATCTGACGACTACAAGGAAGCCTATCTCAGGATGTTTGCAGAGCTGGTCAAGCAGGAGTTCGTAACTTCAGATGGACTTCGTGTGGAGATGCTTGTCGAGAACAACGACAAGATCAAGCTTCCGGCATTGACGCAAGTTTGCGAGGCCGAGTATCGACGGTCTGAATCCGAAGATGGCCGCAGACCGATATCACTTCCTAGCATCCGGAGCGTGAAGAAGTCTGAGATTAGGTCGCTTACGCTTGCCGATTTCGTATTAGCCGCGTTTCGCGCATACGTTCTGCGTGCGCATGATGATCGAGTGTTGGACTTTGAGCGAATTCGCGACCGAGTTAGGTACGTGAGAGATTCGGATAGCGACAACTTCTACACCCGCAAGAAGCCCTTCCTTGGCATCGGCGACGTGACTTGAAGTGAAATCATTCCAAGCCTAAGTGTCTCCAGTCAGGAAGCAGCCTGCTACTAACAGTCTGACCGATCTTTACTCTGTGCGCCGACAAGTGCGTCAAGGTAGTCCGCCCACCTCTGCATGATTTCAATTCGCTTTCTCAGTTGCTTTGCTCGGTTATATGCCTTTTGCGTAGCGTCTCCCACGCTGTGTGCCAGCTGAGCTTCGAGCGCGTCAATGTCCACATCGAACTCCTCCCGCGCCCTGGTCCGAAAGCTCGCCCGAAACCCATGCGGGACGTGTATCCCGCGCAGACCGCTGTCACGCAACGCCTTGCTCAGCGTGTCCCGACTCATGTGAGGCGTGCCCCGTTCCGCGATTGCGGGGAACACCCAGTCCTTCTTGCTGCCGCCCCTACGCCAGCCCAACGCTTCTCGCAGGAGTTCGAGTGCCTGCTTGGGCAAGGGAACGTCGTGATCGACCTTGGTCTTCATTTCTGCGCCCGGAATCTTCCAGATTGCGCGCTCCAGATCGATTGCCGACCAGCGCGCCGAAACGACATTTATCGGTCGCAGCGCTGTATATGCGGCCAGCCGCAATGCCGCCCCGATCATCCGCTCGGGATACTTGGATACGACCCCCATCACTCGCTTGAGGGCTTCCTCTTCCACCGCGGCCGGCACGCTCTTGGCTTTCGGCAGCCGGACGGTTCCCTTCAACGTGAGCTTGCGCCCGTCCTCCCGGTGGCCCTTCCTGATCGCGAAATCGATGATTTGGTTGAGGTAGCTCTTGGCCTTCTGGGCCGTGTGCGGTGTGCGGGCGGCGATCTTCTCGATGGCAGCCGCAGCCTCCGGCGTTCCTAGCGTGCGGATATCTACCTTTCCGAGGGACGGGATCAGGTCCCCGTCCAGAATTGCTGTGATCTTGTCGACTGTCTTCTGGGCGAGCCCTTCCTGCTTCTCGATCCGCCACGCGCTAGCGACCGCCTCGAACAGGGCGGCATCGGCTGTCGCTTGGGCCTCCCTGGCGCTCCGACGGCTCGACCGGGGATCCGTGCCGGTCGACACCTTCCCACGGGCTTCCTGGGCCTTTTGGCGCGCCTCGGCGAGTCCGATGGCCGGATAGGGGCCCAAGGACATCATGGTGGCCTTTCCGGCCCACCTGAAGCGGTAGCGCCAGAGCTTTGACCCCGCCGGGGAGACCTCCAGGGCCAAGCCATCCCGATCGGCAACCCGATAGAGCTTGTCCTTGGGCTTGAAGGCCCGAATGCGGGTATCAGAGAGGGACATCTCCGACCTTCTACCGACCCGAAAAGGCTGGCAAAAGTGGACATGCGCAGGCGGTGCTTCGTTTGAGGAAGTTGTGCGCGGAAATTCGATCGTTGCAGCCCCGCCGGGGCGGCCGATTTCTACTCACAAATCTACTCACACCAAACGAAGATGCCCGCGGACGTCGGTGGACGTTCGCGGGCATCGAAAAGCGTGTAACTGCTTGTTTTACTGGATCTTTCGATCCGTCTATGGTCTCTAGGAGACGACCAGAGACACAACGGTGGCGCCCGAAGTTGGACTCGAACCAACGACCCCCTGATTAACAGTCAAGTGCTCTAACCGGCTGAGCTATTCGGGCGGGGAGCGCATTGTAGTCGGGCCGTTGGTGGTGAGCAAGCTACCCCGAGGCTGGTTAGCCCGGACATAGCGCGGGCGCTTTCGGCCGCTCGCTACGCGGCCGTCCCATATTGTTCACGATGACGGCGGCAAGCAGTTCGTTTTGTTGATTGCAAATAGACACGGTCAGGTTGGCGCCAGCGCTGCGCCCGTCCGGCAGGTAGCGCAGTTGCTGCCTGCCGACCGTACTGATGACGCGCAAATGGCGGCTGGTAGGCTCCAAGTCGGTACGGAGGATTTCCTCGCTGGTGTCCGGGATGCGGTTGCCGTCTTCGTCCAGGAACAGCATCCAGCCCCGGCTCCAGTCTGTCCCGGCAAGACAGGTGTTGCCATCCGCCGAGGGGCAGAGTATTGCTCGCCGGTTGTGGCTAATCGCAGCCATGCGTGCCAGGGCCATATGCGACATGAGTGAGCCAACGGCTGTCGATGCACGTTGCCGTTCAATCAACGCCGCCATCGAGGGGAGGGCGATCCCGGCACAGATCGCAACGACGGACAGGGTCGTGGCCAGTTCGATCAAGGTGAAACCGGCAGTGCGATGACGCATGGCGAGGCTCCTGATGGACTGGGCACAGTCTTCGCTGGCTTCGTGTCGCGCGTTATCGGTGAGGCGCCGGTTCGCGGGTAGGGAAACGCCGCGGGGAGTCATGGCCGGTTTTGCGGGGCGGCGTACACTCAACGGTTGGCCTTTGCACGTCTCCCCCCATGACCGAGCCTTCCGACCTCGACCTCACCACCAGCTCTGCCGGCTTCCAGCTGGTCTCGTCCTATCAGCCCGCCGGCGACCAGCCGCAGGCCATCGAAAAGCTGGTGGCCGGCTTCCAGAATGGCATCGCCAAGCAGGTGCTGTTGGGCGTGACCGGCTCGGGCAAGACCTACACTATCGCCAACATGATCCAGCAGGTGCAGAAGCCCACGCTGGTGATGGCGCACAACAAGACCCTGGCGGCGCAGCTGTACGGCGAGTTCAAGTCGTTCTTCCCGCGCAACGCGGTGGAGTACTTCGTCAGCTATTACGACTACTACCAGCCGGAAGCCTACGTCCCGTCCAGCGATACCTATATCGAGAAGGACAGCTCGATCAACGACCACATCGAGCAGATGCGTTTGGCGGCGACCAAGTCACTGCTATCGCGTCGGGACACGATCGTCGTCGCCACGGTCTCCGCGATCTACGGCCTTGGTGCGCCGGAAGATTACCTGTCGATGCGACTGATCCTGTCGCGCGGCGAACGCATCGACCAGCGCGAATTGCTGAGGCACCTGACCACGTTGCAATACACCCGCAACGAGCTGGTGCTGGATCGCGGCACGTTCCGCGTGCGCGGCGAAACCATCGACGTGTTCCCGGCCGAATCGGACTTGGAGGCCCTGCGCATCGAATTGTTCGATGGCGAAGTCGAGCAACTTTCGATGTTCGATCCGCTGACCGGCGAAATCCTGCGCAAGATGCCGCGTTATGTCGTGTATCCGAAGACGCATTACGCCACCCCGCGCGAACGTGTACTGACGGCAGTGGAGACGATCAAGGCAGAATTGCGCGAGCGTCAGGAACAGCTGTATGCGGCAAACAAGCTGGTGGAAGTGCAGCGACTATCGCAGCGCACCCAGTTCGACCTGGAGATGATGGCCGAGGTCGGTTACTGCAATGGCATCGAAAACTATTCGCGGCACCTGACCGGCAGCGCGCCCGGCGATCCGCCTCCGACCTTGTTCGACTACCTGCCGGCGGATTCGCTGCTGGTGGTCGACGAATCGCACGTCACCGTCCCTCAGATCGGCGCGATGTACAAGGGTGACCGCTCGCGCAAGGAGACCCTGGTCGAATTCGGCTTCCGCCTGCCGTCGGCGCTGGACAACCGTCCGCTGCGTTTCGAGGAGTGGGAAGAACGCGCGCCGCGTAGCGTGTTCGTATCGGCTACGCCGGGCCCGTACGAATTGCGCGAAGCGGGCGACGAAGTTGTCGAGCTGGTGGTGCGCCCGACCGGCCTGGTCGACCCGCCGGTGGAAATCCGCCCGGTTGCCACGCAAGTCGACGACCTGCTGGGCGAAATCCACGAACGCGTGGCGATGGGTGACCGCGTGCTGGTTACCACCCTGACCAAACGCATGGCCGAGAACCTGACCGAGTACCTGTCCGAGCACGGCGTGCGCGTCCGCTATCTGCACTCCGACGTGGACACGGTGGAGCGCGTGGAAATCATCCGCGACCTGCGACTGGGCATGTTCGACGTGCTGGTCGGCATCAACCTATTGCGCGAGGGCCTCGACATGCCGGAGGTCTCGCTGGTGGCGATCCTGGATGCCGACAAGGAAGGCTTCCTGCGTTCGACCAGTTCGCTGATACAGACCATCGGCCGCGCCGCGCGCAACCTGCGCGGCAAGGCGATCCTGTACGCCGACCGCATCACCAACTCGATGCAGAAGGCGCTGGACGAAACCGATCGTCGCCGCGCCAAGCAGGTGGAATACAACATCGCCCACGGCATCACCCCGCAATCCATCGTCCGCGCGGTGACGGACGTGATGGAAGGCGCGCGGCCGGAGCCGGGCGAGCTGAAGGGGCGGGGCAAGACGCGCCGCGTGGCTGAACCAGTGCAGGAGTATCTGCGCCTGAGTCCCGCGCAGCAGGCGGCGAAGGTCAAGGCGCTGGAACAGCAGATGCACCAGCATGCGCGCGACCTGGAGTTCGAGGATGCCGCCCGCGTGCGCGACCAGATCCGCAGGCTGCGGGAGGCGGCGCTGTAGGGCGGAAATCGTTAATCGGATCGTCACGCAAGGCGTGACACCCTGTGCGTCTGTATCGCAACGCAATCCAACTGCAACCAAGGAGAGGCAAGGCCCATGGGTATGTTCGATTTCATCAAGAACGCCGGCGAGAAGATCTTCAAGCCAGGCGAAGCGAAGAAAGAAGCCGCGATCAAGGAACACATGGACAGCTTCGGCGGCGACTATGCCGGCGTGAGCGTCGAAGTCGATGGCGACGTCGCCACCCTCAGCGGCAGCGTGTCCAGCACCACTGCGCGCGAGAAGGCCGTGCTGATCGCCGGCAACATCGAAGGCATCGACAAGGTCGACGACAAGCTGGTGGTGAATGCCCCGGCCGCGCCGGCTCCGGATTTCTCCAACGTCAGCGGCGGCGTGGCTAGCACCGAAGCGATTGCAGGTGCCGGTGCAGCGACCGGTGGGCTGGCTTCGGCTGGCGGTGGCGAAGCCGATTCGCAGTTCTACACCGTGAAGAAGGGCGACACCCTGTCCAAGATCGCCAAGGAGTTCTACGGCGAGGCCAGCAAGTACCCGCAGATCTTCGAGGCCAATAAGCCGATGCTGACGCATCCGGACAAGATCTACCCGGGCCAGATGCTGCGCATCCCGCCGGAAGCCTGATCAGTTGTAGCGAGGCCGCCGCCGGGCTAGAATGCGCGTCCCTTCGGGGCGGTTAGCTCAGCGGTAGAGCACTACCTTGACATGGTAGGGGTCACAGGTTCGAACCCTGTACCGCCCACCACTTTAAGTGGCGATACGGCGCACCTTCATCGGGTGCGCCGTTTTCGTTTGTGGCGGTCGGGTTGCGTCACCGAGCGGCGCTGCTGCCTGGAGCAGGCGCGGCGGAATCAATGGCGCAGCCTTCAGCCGTGCAGCTGGACGTAGCCGCATCGGAATACGGTTCGGCCAGCAACTCGGCAATTTGCGCCCCCAGGGCGAGATCGCCGACCTGGCCAAAGTGTTGATGGCGCAGGCGTCCGTTGCGGTCGATGAGTATCAGCGTGGGTGTGCCGCGCATCGCATAGGCGCGCATGGTCTGCGGAATCGGATCGAGTTCACCCGGTTGGTCGACGCCGACCGGAAACGGCACGCGATACTCGTGCAGGAAGGCTTGCAATGCGACCGGCGTCATCGCCGCATGATGCTCGAACACGGTATGCAGGCCGATCACGGTCACCTGTTCGTGCGCGAAGCTTGCGTGGATCCGCGTCGCCTGCGGCAACCCGTGCGAGACGCAGCCGGGGCAGAGCATCTGGAAGGCTTCCAGCACGACGACTTTTCCGCGCAACGCGTCGAGCGTGATCGGCGTGGTCGTGTTGAACCAGCGTTCCACCTGCAGGGCGGGCGCCATTGGATGCGGTGTATCGGTCATGGGGTCTCCCGCAACGCCCGCATCGGTGGATGCGGGCATTGGTATCGGTGGTCAGTGGTTGGGTTTGCCGGGCAGGCTGAGGTCGCCGGAGGCCACCTTGAACACGTTCAGCACGCACAGCAGTGGTGCGTGCACGGAGGCGTTGACTCGCAGGCCGGCGGTGACGCCGTCGAAGCTGCCGGCAGTGACGATGCCGATATCGTCGAACGGCACTTTCACCTCCACCGTTCCGGCATCCAGCGTCGGGCTCCAGCCCGGGCTGTCGAGCAGCAGCGGCAGGCCCGGCCAGGTCTTGGGCAGGCGCGGCTTCTGGCCTTCAGGAATATCGACCACGCCCAGCGCGCCGGGGCCGCAGGTTTCGGTTGGTTTCAGCACCACCCAATGGCTGTGCCACAGGTTGCCGTCGTTGTCGCGGCGGCCGTCGCCGTTTTCGTCGTACAGCGGGGTGTCGTCGAAATCCGGATGCGCGGTCACCGCCAGCGCCAGGATGCCGGCGCCATGCTCAAAGCCCACTTCGTAGGGATCGATAGTGGTCGGCCATACATAGGAAAACACCTCGCTGCCGGCCAGCTTGCCGGTGGCGGCGGGTTTGCTGTTGCCGGCCTTGCCGGACACCGCCATGTGGAAGGTGGCGACGTTGCCGTCGGTGCTGACCTTGGTGTGGACGATGTCGAAATCCGCGCGCACGGCGGGGTTGGTTTTGCTCTGGATGCCGTCCGCGTGTTTGGCGGCATCGTGCGCGTAGGCCATGCCTGTGCCGAGGCTGCAGGCGAGCGCGAGCGCGCTGATCGCTATGAGTTTCTGACGCATACTGGAATCTCCTCTTGCTTGCTCTTTCCGGGTGGGTGGAGGAACCGGGCGGCGGCCGATTGCAGTCGGTCGCCGCCCATCTTTTTCGCTAGGGTGGGGGGCGCCGCCGGAAGCGTTCGCGGTTGGCGGCCAGCAGGGCTTCATCGGCTGGAGCTTGTTCGGCGCAGTCGGCGCGCAGTTCGGCATCACCGAAGGCCTGGTCCAGAAAACCGCAGATATGCGGCTGGCGTGCATCGCTACTGGCGAACGGCTGGAAGTAGCGACAGCCCTGGCAAGTACGCAGGCCGGTGGCCATGCCCTGTTGCTGCGCTTGGCCGACCAGCAGTTGGGTAACCCGCAGCAGGGCGCCCACGTCGGCGGCATCCAGCCCCTGCAGCAGGGCAGCCATGCCACGTTCGGGATGATTGAGCCGCGCCGCCAGCGTGCGCCCCTGCTTGCTCAGGTGGAGCAGGGATGCGCGGCGGTCGTCAGCATCCACGCTGCGCAGGAGCCAGCCCTTGGCCTGCATCGCCTTCAGCGTATCGCTGAGACTGGCCGCCGAGACATCCAGCCGCGCGGCGATCTGCCCCGCGCGCAGGCCTTCATTCGATGCCGCCAGCATGCGCAGCACGGCCGCCTGGGTCGGCGGCAGGGCAGGCAGGCCGTCGCTGCGCCAGGCCTGCGCACGCACCAGTGCGGCCAACTGTTCCAGCCCGGCGGCAGCCTGTTCGCGGTGGTTTGGATCGTTGGGCATGCGATAATATAGGAGTCCTAATCATTAACGTCAATGCCGTCCGTCGGCGCGCGGCAAGTCCTTGAAGCACTTGGGCCTGCTCAGTAGACTGGCGGCATCGACAAGTGGCCTGCTGCTGAAGGTCGCCAAGCAATCCGGAAGAGGAAGGTGGCCTGCGGAAACGCCGGCCGAGCGTGCGACATGAGCACTACCAAGGCCCATCGCTGACCCGCCGACGCATTCGACCGCGCTCCCCGTGAGCCATCGAAAGGCGCTTCGGCGCCTTTTCCGTTTTCGACACTCCATGCAAATGCCCGGCCATCGCGGCCCGGCCTTCCAAGAAGCCATCCCCATGATCAACATCACCCTTCCCGACGGCTCCGTCCGCCAGTTCGATGCGCCAGTGACAGTGGGCGAAGTCGCCGCCTCCATCGGCGCGGGCCTGGCCAAGGCCACCCTGGCCGGCAAGGTCGACGACAAATTGGTCGATGCCGGCTTCCGCATCGACCACGACGCTGCGCTGTCCATCGTCACCGACAAATCGCCGGAGGCCTTGGACATCCTGCGCCACTCCACCGCGCACTTGCTGGCGCAGGCCGTGCAGCGCCTGTTCCCGGGCGCGCAGGTCACCATCGGCCCGGTCATCGACAACGGCTTCTATTACGACTTCGCCTACGAGCGCCCGTTCACCCCGGAAGACCTGCCGGCGATCGAGGCGGAGATGCAGAAGATCGTCAAGGAAGCGCATCCGGTCAGCCGCAGCGTGAAGTCGCGTGACGAGGCCGTGGCGTTCTTCAAGGACATGGGCGAGGCCTACAAGGCCGAGATCATCGAAAGCATTCCGGCCAACGAGGACCTGTCGCTGTATTCGCAGGGCGAGTTCACCGACCTGTGCCGTGGCCCGCACGTGCCCGGCACCGACAAGCTGCGCAGCTTCAAGCTGATGAAAGTCGCTGGCGCGTACTGGCGTGGCGACCACAACAACCAGATGCTCAGCCGCATCTACGGCACCGCCTGGTTGAACGACAAGGACCTCAAGGCCTACCTCACCCAGATCGAGGAAGCCGAGAAGCGCGACCATCGCAAGATCGGCAAGGCGCTGGACTTGTTCCATCTGCAGGAAGAAGGCCCGGGCCTGGTGTTCTGGCATCCGAAGGGCTGGAGCATCTGGCAGGTGGTCGAGCAGTACATGCGGAATGTCTATCGCAAGACCGGCTATGGCGAAGTGCGCTGCCCGCAGATCCTCGACGTGTCGCTGTGGCAGAAGTCCGGCCACTGGGACAACTACAAGGACAACATGTTCTTCACCGAGTCGGAGAAGCGCACCTATGCGCTGAAGCCGATGAACTGCCCGGGCCACGTGCAGGTGTTCAACCAGGGCCTGCACAGCTACCGCGACCTGCCGATCCGCTACGGCGAGTTCGGCGCCTGCCACCGCAACGAGCCCTCCGGCGCGCTGCACGGCATCCTGCGCGTGCGCGGCTTCACCCAGGACGATGGCCACATCTTCTGCACCGAAAACCAGATCGAGTCCGAAGTTCGCGATTTCCACGAGCAGGCGCTGAAGGTCTACGAAGACTTCGGCTTTTCCGACATCCAGATCAAGATCGCGCTGCGTCCGGACAGCCGCCTGGGCGATGACGCCACCTGGGACAAGGCCGAAGACGCCCTGCGCAATGCCCTGCGCGCCTCCGGCGTGCAATGGGAGGAGCTGCCGGGCGAGGGCGCGTTCTACGGCCCGAAGATCGAGTACCACCTGAAGGACGCCATCGGCCGCACCTGGCAGCTGGGCACCATGCAGGTCGATTTCATGATGCCGGGCCGCCTGGGCGCCGAATATGTCGATGAACACAGCCAGCGCAAGCATCCGGTGATGCTGCACCGGGCCATCGTGGGCTCGATGGAGCGCTTCATCGGCATCCTGATCGAGCACCACGCCGGCCAGTTCCCGGCTTGGCTGGCCCCGGTCCAGGCGATGGTCATGAACATCACCGATGCCCAGGCGGATTACGTCGAGGAGGTTCGGAAAACCCTTGCAAATCAAGGCTTCCGGGTCGACGCCGATTTGCGGAACGAGAAGATCGGCTATAAGATTCGCGAGCACACGCTGCAGCGCGTGCCGTACCTGCTGGTGGTCGGTGACCGCGAGAAGGAAAACGGCATGCTCTCGGTGCGCACGCGGGGTGGGGAAGACCTCGGTAACATGTCCGTCGCCGACTTCGCCTCGCGTTTGCGTCAGGAGCAGGCCGGCTAACGCTTGTTTGCTCGAAAAAACCGGCGGACGATTCCGGAATCGTCCGCCCATCGGCCCAACCCGGGCCTTCTTCTGGAGATTGCAATATCAGTACCACCGACTCGAAGCAGAACCGCAGGAATCAGGAAATCCGCGTCCCGCGCGTGCGCGTGATTGGCAGCGACGGCGAGATGATCGGCGTGCTTTCCCGCGATGAAGCCCTGCGCATGGCCGAGGACGAAGCCCTCGACCTGGTGGAAATCCAGCCGAACGCCGATCCGCCGGTCTGCAAGATCATGGACTTCGGCAAGTTCAAGTTCGAGCTGCAGAAGAAGGCCAACGAGGCCAAGAAGAAGACCAAGCAGGTCGAGATCAAGGAAGTGAAGTTCCGTCCGGTCACGGACGAGGGCGACTACCAGATCAAGCTGCGCAAGATGCGCGAGTTCCTCGAGGAAGGCGACAAGATCAAGGTCAACATCCGCTTCCGTGGCCGCGAAATGAGCCACCAGGAACTGGGCCGGCAGATGGCGGCGCGGATCGAGACCGACCTCGGCGAGGACATCGTCATCGAATCGCGCCCGCGCCTGGAAGGCCGGCAGATGGTGATGATGATCGCTCCGAAGAAGAAATAAATTCCCGCAAGGGGCTGATTTCGCAAGGAAAGATTGCAAACCCGGCAGGCGGCCGCCATAATGTGCGGCCCGGTTCGCCGGGTTTGTTGTTGAGTGGCACCCAGGACCCGCCTTGATCCCTTGAGGATCAAAGGCTTATCACCGGCTCAGGCAGGATGGAAAGCCCTGATTTTTGGGCTTCGCGACGTAGGAGCAAAGGCCGTAAGGCCTTGCTACGTAGTCGCAAAGACCAAAAAGAAGGCGCCTCGACCAGTTCAGTAGATTTCGCAAGGATTCCCAATGCCCAAGATCAAGACCAATCGGGCGGCGGCCAAGCGCTTCCGGAAGACCGCTTCCGGCAAGTACAAGTGCGGCCACGCCAACAAGAGCCACATCCTCACCAAGAAAGCGACCAAGCGGAAGCGCAACCTGCGGCAGACGAACCACGTTCGTGCCGAGGACGCGGGCCGTCTGGACCGCATGCTTCCGTATTTGTGAGGAGATAAAACATGGCACGAGTTAAACGTGGTGTTACGGCGCGAGCCCGTCACAAGAAAATCCTGAAGCAGGCGAAGGGCTACTACAACGCCCGTCGCAAGGTCTTCCGCGTCGCCAAGCAGGCCGTCACCAAGGCCCTGCAGTACGCGTACATCGGCCGCAAGCAGAAGAAGCGCCATTTCCGCACCCTGTGGATCGCGCGTATCAATGCTGCTTCGCGCGCCAACGGCATGAGCTACAGCCGCTTCATGAACGGCCTCCTGAAGGCCGGGATCACCCTGGACCGCAAGGTGCTGGCGGACATCGCCGTGCACGACGCGGCGGGCTTTACCGCCCTGACCGAAAAGGCCAAGGGCGCTTTGGCGGCGTAAGCCGTCACTCCACAGCAGTTGTAGCGGCGGCCTCGGTCGCCATCACGTGGGGAAGGGCGCAAGTCCTTCCCCACGTCTGTTTTACGGCATGCGGTTTATGGGATCCCAAAACGACATGAGCGACATCGATTCGTTGTCCACGCAGGCGCTGGCCGATATTGCCGCCGCTGCGACACCCGACGCGCTGGAAGCGTTGCGCGTGGGCCTGCTCGGCAAGAGCGGCAGCATCACCGCGCAGTTGAAGGCGCTGGGCGCGCTGCCGGGCGATCAGCGCAAGGCTGCGGGCGAAGCGATCAACCGCGCGCGCGACGCCATCGGCGAAGCGTTGTCCGCACGCAAGACCGCGCTGGACGATGCTGCGCTGGACGCGCGTCTGGCCGGCGAAGCCATCGACGTCACCCTGCCGGGCCGCGATGCCGCGCGCGGTGGTGTGCATCCGGTCAGCCGCACGCTGGAACGCATCACCGAAATCTTTGGCCGCCTTGGTTACGAGCTTGCCGATGGCCCGGAAATCGAGGACGACTGGCACAACTTCGAAGCGCTGAACTTCCCGCCGCACCATCCGGCGCGCGCGATGCACGACACCTTCTACTTCGGCGATGGCCGCCTGCTGCGCACGCACACTTCGGGTGTGCAGGTGCGCTACATGAAAGACCACCAGCCGCCGTTGCGCATGATCGCCGCCGGCAAGGTCTATCGCAGCGACAGCGACCAGACTCACACCCCGATGTTCCATCAGGTCGAAGGCCTGCTGGTCGACGAGCATGCGAGCTTCGCCGATCTGAAGGGCACGCTGGCCGAATTCGTGCGCGCGTTCTTCGAGCGCGATTTTCAGATGCGCTTCCGCCCGAGCTATTTCCCGTTCACCGAGCCATCCGCGGAAGTCGACATCGCCTGGCAGCAGGCCGATGGCAGCACGCGCTGGCTGGAAGTGCTGGGCTGCGGGATGGTGCATCCGAACGTGCTGCGCAATATCGGCATCGATCCCGAGAAATACACCGGCTTCGCCTTCGGCCTCGGCGTCGAGCGCTTCGCGATGCTGCGTTACGGCGTGGACGACCTGCGTTCCTTCTTCGACAACGATGTGCGCTTCCTGAGGCAGTTCGCATGAAGTTCTCCGAAAACTGGCTGCGCCAGCACGTCAAGACCAACGCAACGCGCGAGGAACTCGCCGCCACGCTGACTGCGATCGGTCTTGAAGTGGAAGAAATGACCGTAGTCGGCGATGCACTGAACGGCGTGGTCGTCGCCCGCATCGTGTCCGCCGAAAAACATCCGGAAGCCGACAAGCTGCAGGTCTGCCAGATCGATGCCGGCAATGGTTCGATGCTGCCGATCGTCTGCGGCGCGCCGAATGCGCGCCCGGGTTTGCTGGCACCGCTTGCGACCATCGGCACCAAGATCGGCGATCTCACCATCAAGGCCGCGAAGCTGCGTGGCGTCGAATCCAACGGCATGCTGTGCTCGGCGAAGGAGCTGGGCCTCGATGCCGATGCATCGGGTTTGTTGGAGTTGCCAGGCGATGCACCAGTCGGCATGCCGCTGGCCGAATACCTCGGCCTGCCGGATGCCAGCATCGAACTGAAGCTGACCCCGAACCGCGCCGACTGCTTCGGTGTGCGCGGCATCGCGTTCGATGTGGCCGCTGCGACTGGCAGCGAAGTCGAGCCGCTGGACGCGGTGCCGATGCCCGCACTGCACGATGCTGCCGTGCCGGTCGAATTGAACGCCGGTGCGGATGCGCCGCGCTTCCTCGGTCGCGTGATCGAAGGCGTGGATGCCTCCGTGACCACGCCGATCTGGATGGCCGAGCGCCTGCGTCGCAGCGGCGTGCGTCCGCTGAGCTTGCTGGTCGATGTCACCCAGTATGTGATGCTGGAACTCGGCCAGCCGATGCATGCCTATGATCGCGACTTGCTGAAGGGCCCGCTTGGCGTGCGCTTGGCGCGCGCTGGCGAAACGTTGAAACTGCTCAACGGTGACGAGGCCAAGCTGGATGCACAGTTTCTCGTCATCACCGACGCGGACCGCGTGGTCGGACTGGCCGGGATCATGGGCGGCAACGACACCAAGGTCGGCGATGCCACCCGCAACGTGTTGCTGGAAGCCGCGCATTTCGCCCCCGCTGCAATCATCGGCCGCAGCCGCAAGCTGGGCCTGCATACCGATGCCGGCCATCGCTTCGAGCGCGGCGTGGATCCGGAACTGCCGCGTATCGCCATCGAACACGCCACGCGCCTGATCGTGGAGATTGCTGGCGGTGCGCCGGGCCCGGTGGTCGAAGCCGTGTTGCCCGAATTCCTGCCGCAGCCGCAGGCCATCCCGCTGCGTCGTGCGCGTCTTGCACGCGTGCTGGGCACGCAGGTGGGCGACGCCGAAGTGGCGCGCATCCTCAATGCACTCGGCCTTGCCGTCGAAGTCATGGCCGATGGCTGGAGTGTCACCCCACCGGCACGTCGCTTCGACATCGCCATCGAGGAAGACTTGATCGAGGAAATCGCGCGCATCCACGGCTACGACGCGATCCCGACCACGCTGCCCGGCGGCGCCACCCGCCTGGTCAATCCCAGCGAAACCCGCAGCAGCGAGCACGATGCGCGCCGCCAGTTGGTCGCGCGCGATTATCTGGAAGCGATCAACTACGCCTTCGTCGATGCCGACCTGCTGGCCAAATGGCAGCTCGCCGATGGCGGCGTGGCGTTGGCCAATCCGCTCAGTGCGGAACTCGGCGTGATGCGTACGCGCCTGCTGCCGGGGCTGACGGCTGCACTCGCGCGCAATGCCGCGCGCCAGCAGTCGCGCGTGCGACTGTTCGAGATCGGCAAGACCTTCGCGGCATCGGGCGATGCGCCCATCGAGACCCGCCGCATCGCCGCCGTCGCCATGGGCGATGCAGCGGCGGAACAATGGGGCATTGCGGCGCGCAAGCTCGACTTCCATGATCTCAAGGGCGACCTCGACAGCCTGGCTGCGTTGTCCGGTGCCGAACTGGAATATCGCGCTTCGGCAGAGCCGTTCGCGCATCCGGGACGATCTGCCGATATCTATCGCGATGGCGTGCGCCTCGGTTGGATCGGCCAGCTGCATCCGCGCCTGCAGCAAGCACTCGACATCGACGCCGAGGTCTATGGCTTCGAGTTGGAACTCGATCCGCTGCTGGCGCGTTCATTGCCGCGTGCGCAGGCGCTGTCGAAGTATCCGTCCGTCCGCCGGGATCTTGCGTTCGTCGTGCCGGAAGCGGTGTCCTGGGATGCCATGCAGGCGACCGCAAAACAGGCCGCAGGCCCGTCGCTGCGCCAGCTGCGGCTGTTCGACCGCTATGCCGGCAAGGGTGTGGAAACCGGATTCAAGAGTCTCGCCATGGCCTTGATTTTGCAGGACGAAACGCGCACCCTGACCGACCGCGATGTGGAAGCGGTGGTGACCGAGGTGGTCGCCGCGCTGGAGCAAGACCACGGCGCGGTCATCCGGAGCTGAAGGGGACAGCAATGGCGTTGACCAAGGCGGAAATGGCCGAGCGTCTGTACGAAGACGTGGGCCTGAACAAGCGCGAGGCGAAGGAATTCGTCGATGCGTTCTTCGATGCATTGCGCGAAGCGCTGGAGCAGGGCCGCCAGGTCAAGCTGTCCGGCTTCGGCAATTTCGACCTGCGCCGCAAGAACCAGCGGCCCGGCCGCAACCCGAAGACCGGCGAGGAGATCCCGATCTCCGCGCGCACAGTGGTGACCTTCCGCCCCGGCCAGAAGCTGAAGGAACGCGTGGAAGCCTACGTCGGAGCCGCGCATGCTTGATCCGGGCAGTAACCGCGAACTTCCGCCGATCCCGGCCAAGCGCTACTTCACCATCGGCGAAGTCAGCGAGCTGTGCGACGTCAAGCCGCACGTGCTGCGCTACTGGGAAACCGAATTCCCCAGTCTCGAACCGGCCAAGCGCCGTGGCAACCGCCGCTACTACCAGCGCCACGACGTGCTGATGGTGCGCCAGATCCGCAGCCTGTTGTACGAACAGGGCTACACCATCGGCGGCGCGCGCCTGCGCCTGGAAGGCGAGGGCGCGAAGCAGGAATCCGCGCTCAGCAACCAGATTGCCAAGCAGGTGCGGGTAGAACTGGAAGAAGTCCTGCAATTGCTGCGCCGCTGAGCGCTACGAAGCAGCGACTCGACAGGTTACAATTCGTGTTCGCGAAGTCGGGGCGTAGCGCAGCCTGGTAGCGCATCTGCCTGGGGGGCAGAGGGTCGTCGGTTCGAATCCGGCCGTCCCGACCAATTCGCGGAACCTGAAGTGACAAGACACGCTCGAACGCCCGGCATCGTCCGGGCGTTTCGCTTTTCGCGGTTCACCCGGCAGTTGAACTTCAGGCGATGCGCTCGGTCACACTGCGCCGAATGGATCGATGGAGCGTACGGATGCGGATGACGATGCTGGCGGTTGCGTTGAGCTCGATGTTGCTGATGCCGCTGCAGGCGCAACAGGCGGCCCCGGTGCCCGTGAACGCGAACCCGTCTGCCCCCACCACGCAACAGGCCATGTCCGCCGATGGCATCCGCACAGAAGCCACTGTGGTGGTCACCGGCGAGCAACCGGGGCCTGGCTTGTGGCTGGTGCGCAATGGCAATCACGACCTGTGGATACTCGGCACGTTGAGTCCGTTGCCTGCGGGCATGCAGTGGCAGTCGAAGCAGTTGGATGAGATCGTCGCGAATGCGCAGGAAGTGATCTACGAGCCATCGTTGAACGTGAACTCCGACATCAGCAAGTTCCGTGCGTTGCTGTTGCTCCCTTCACTCATCGGGATCAAGAACAACCCGGATGGCAAGCGGCTGTCGGAGGTGTTGCCGCCGGTGACTTACGTGCGATGGAGCGCCTACCGCGATCGATTCCTCGATCGCGATGCCGACAAGTTGCGCCCCGCATTTGCTGCGGAAGCGCTGTGGAAGGCGGCGATCAAGCGCAGCGGCATGAGCGACAAGAACGTGGCGAAGACGACGGTCGCAGCGGCGGTCGAGCGCTACCACCCCAAGGTCACGCTGGTGCGGCAGACCATCACGGTGAAGGATCCGAAAGCCGTCCTCAAGCAGTTCAAGGCCTCGGAACTGGAAGATCGGATTTGCCTGGAACGCACCCTCGACCGACTGGGACAGGACATGGAAACTCTGCGCGCGCGCGCCAACGCATGGGCGATGGGGAACGTGGCGGCGATTCGCGCGCTGCCGCAGAACGACCAGTACCAAGCATGTATGGAAGCCATCACCGAAAGCGGCATCGGCCGCAAGCTGGGCATGGGCGATGTCGCTGCCCGCTTGCAGGCCGAATGGCTGGCGAAAGCAGAAGCGGCGCTTGCGACCAATACCACGACCCTGGCGATCCTGCCGATGCAGGAATTGTTGCGCGCAGGCGATGTGATGGATCAGCTCAAGGCCAAGGGCTACACCGTACTCGCGCCGGACGAATGAACCGGCGCGTATCGGTCAGGCGCTGCGCACCGCGCTGGTGGCTGGTTGCGCAAGTTGCGGCCAGCGCTTGATGATCGATGCGCGAATGCCGTCGGCATCCAGCCCAGCTTCGGCCAACAGATCCTCGCGGCTGGCGTGGTGCTGGAATTCATCCGGCAGGCCCAGGTGCAGGATCGGCATGGCGATGCCCTCCGCCGCCAGCAGTTCGGCTACGCCGCTGCCGGCACCACCGGCGACCACATTGTCTTCCAGCGTGACGAAACCTTCGTGCGTACTGGCCAGTTCCAGGATCAACGCGCGATCCAGCGGCTTCACGAAACGCATATTGACCACGGTGAGGCCGAGTCCTTCCCCGACTTTTTCTGCCGCCGGCACGAGTGCGCCGAAGGCGAGCAGGGCGATGCGTGATCCGCTGTGTCGCAGCTGCGCCTTGCCGATGGGGAGCGTGTCCAGCGATTGCGAAACCGCAACGCCAGGGCCGGTGCCGCGCGGATAGCGGACGGCGGCCGGGCCTTCGAATTCAAAGCCGGTGCTAAGCATCTGCCGGCATTCGTTTTCGTCGGCAGGCGCCATCACCACCATGTTCGGCACGCAGCGCAGGTAGCTGAGGTCCAGGTTGCCGGCGTGCGTCGCGCCGTCCGGGCCGACCACGCCGCCGCGGTCGATGGCGAACAGCACGTCGAGCTTCTGGATCGCCACGTCGTGCACCAGCTGGTCGTAGCCGCGTTGCAGGAAGGTCGAGTAGATCGCAACGACGGGCTTGGCACCTTCGCAAGCCATGCCGGCGGCCAACGTCACCGCGTGCTGCTCGGCGATGGCGACATCGAAATAGCGTTCCGGATATTCCTTGCTGAAACGCACCAGGCCGGAGCCTTCGCGCATCGCCGGGGTGATGGCAAGCAGCTTGTCATCGGCCGCCGCCATGTCGCATAGCCAGTCGCCGAACACGTCCGTGTAGGTGGGCTTCTTCGCGCCGCCGGCCTTCGCCACCACGCCTTGCGCGGGGTCGAACGGGCTGACCGCGTGGTAGCCGATCTGGTCGCCTTCGGCGAGTTCGTAGCCCTTGCCCTTGACCGTCATCACATGCAGTAGTTGCGGACCCTTCAGGCCTTGCAGGGTCTTGAGCACGCCGAGCAAGGCATCGGTGTCGTGGCCGTCGATCGGGCCGGTGTAGTGGAAGCCCATTTCCTCGAACAGGGTGGAGGGCACGAACATGCCCTTCCAGTGTTCTTCCCAGCGGCGCACGAATTTCGCCGGGCCGGCGTGTTTGTCGCCAAGCAGCTTCTTGCCGCCTTCGCGCAGCGCATTGAGCGTCTTGCTGCCGGTCATGCGGCCGAGCATCTTGGTCAGCCCGCCGACCGCTTCGCTGATCGACATCCGGTTGTCGTTGAGGATGACCAGCAGGTTGGGTTCCTGGTCCATGCCGCCGGCGTGGTTCAGTGCTTCATAGACCATGCCCGCGGTCATCGCGCCGTCGCCGATCACCGCGACGACTTTGCGGTCGTTGCCGGCACGCGCATTGGCGATCGCCATGCCCAACGCGGCGGAGATCGAGGTAGACGAATGGCCCACGCCAAAGGTGTCGTAGTCGGATTCCTCGCGCTTCGGGAATGGCGCCACGCCGTCCTTCTGCTTGACCGTGTGGATCTGGTCGCGGCGGCCGGTCAGGATCTTGTGCGGGTAGCACTGATGGCCCACGTCCCAGACGATGCGATCGTCCGGCGTGTTGTACAGGTAGTGCAGCACCGTGGTCAGTTCCACCACGCCGAGGCCGGCGCCGAAATGCCCGCCGGATTTGCCCACGGATTCGATCAGGTAGGCGCGCAGCTCGTCGGCGACGGCGCGCACATCGGATTCGGGAAGCTGGCGCAGCTCGGCCGGGCTGTCGATCTTCGACAGCAGGGGGTAGCGGGTGGCGTCGATCATGTGGGTATTGTCGCGCCGCAATGATGTGGGGGCAATGAAGTGCGCCTGTCCGTGACGAAGTGTGAACCCCAAAGACAAAGGCCCGGACTAGCCGGGCCTTTGCTGACGTCCCGCGGGGAGGTGCGGGTTACCAGATCACCACTTGCTTGTCGCCGGTGCGCACCATCGGGTCGCCGGCCTTGCAGCCGAACGCCGTGGCGAAGGCCGGCATGTTGGACGGGGCACCGATGGCGCGGTATTCGGCCAGGGCGTGTTCGTCGGTCTGCAGGCGCTTGTCCAGTTCCTGCGGGGTGAAGTTGCGACGCCACACCGTGGCCCAGCCGTAGAAGAAGCGCTGGTCGCGGGTCAGGCCGTCGATCATCGGATCGGGCTGGCCGGCAGTGGCCTTGAGCAGGGCGTCGTGGGCGGTGTTCAGGCCGCCCAGGTCGGCGATGTTCTCGCCCAGGGTGTGGTTGCCGTTGAGGTTCTTGCCGTTGCTGGCCTTGTAGCCGTCGAACTGGGCGACCAGCTTGCCGGTGCGGGCCTTGAAGCCTTCTGCGTCGGCCGGGGTCCACCAGTTCTCCATGTTGCCGCCGGGGCCGAACTTGCTGCCCTGGTCGTCGTAACCGTGGGTCATCTCGTGGCCGATCACCGCGACGATGCCGCCGTAGTTGAGCGCGTCGTCTGCCTTCGGGTCGAAGAACGGCGGCTGCAGGATCGCGGCCGGGAAGGTGATCTGGTTGGCCAGCGGGTTGTACTGCGCGTTGACCGTCTGCGGGCGCATGCCCCATTCGGTCTTGTCGACCGGCTTGCCGATCTTGCCGATGTCCCACTGGTAGTTGAACTTGCGCGCGGCCATCACGTTGCCGATATAGCTGTCGCGGCTGGTGGCCAGGCCATTCCATTCACGCCACTTGTCCGGATACCCCACGCGCGGCTGGAATGCAGCCCACTTCTCCAGCGCCTTCTTCTTGGTGTCCGCGCTCATCCAGGCGAGGTTCTCGATGCGGGCCTTCAACGCGTCGCCGAGGTTCTTGATCAACTCCTGCATCTTGGCCTTGGATTCGGCCGGGAACGCGACCTTCACGTACATCTGGCCCAGCGCCTCGCCGACCTGGCTGTCGATGGTGCCGAGCACGCGCTTGCCGCGCTCCTTCAACTCCTTCTGGCCGCCCAGGGTCTTGCCGTAGAACTCGAAGTTGGCCTGCACGAAGTCGCTCGACAGGTACGGGGCCGCGCCATCCAGCAGGTGGAAGCGCAGGTAGCTCTTCCACTGCGCCGCCGGCACGTCGGCCAGCATCTTGCTGACTTCGGCGTGGTAGGCCGGCACCGACAGCGAGAACATGGTCGGAACGGCGACGCCCTGCGACTCGAACAACTTGGAGAACGGGAAGTTCGGCGACAGCTTGTCGGCTTCGGCCGGGCTGACCGGGTTGTAGTACAGGCCGACGTCGCGCGAGAACTCCTCGCTCGACTTGCTGACCTTGGCCAGGCGGGTTTCGAAGGCCAGCACGTCCTTGGCCTGGGTCGCGGCATCGGCGGCCGGTACGCCGGACAGCTCCAGCAGCTTGGTGGCGTAGGCGACGTACGCGTCGCGGATCTTCTGGTATTCCGGCTTGCTGTAGTACGGCACGTCCGGCAGGCCCAGGCCGCCCTGTCCGGTGGCGGCGATGTTGATGTCGGAGTTCTTGAAGTCCGGCATCGAACCGATGCCGATCAGGTAGCCATTGCCCTCGGCGGCCGAGGCGCGCAGGAAGTCGGCGATGCTGGCGGTGTCGGTCAGCGCGTCGATCTTCGCGAGTTCGGGCTTCAGCGGTTCGATGCCCTGTGCGTTGACCTTCGCTTCGTCCATGCCGGTGGACCAGAAGTCGCCGACGATCTTGTCCACGCCGGTGCCATTGGCCTTGGCCGCGGCCTGGTCGGCCAGCTGGCGCTGCACGGCCTGCGAACGTTCGTCCAGCATCTCGAACGCGCCCCAGCTGCTGCGGTCGCCCGGGATCGGGTTGGCGGCCAGCCACTTGCCATTGACGTAGCCGGCGAAGTCCGTGCAGGCGTTCTTGGCGGCATCCAGGTCGGCCAGGGTGAACTGGTTGAACGGCGGCAGCTTGGATTCGTCCAATGTGTATGCAGCGGCCGCATCGGCCTTGGCGGCATCGCCCGTGGCCTTGTCAGCCGGCTTCTGGCAGCCGGCGAGCGCGGCCGCAATGGAGAGGGACAACAGCAGGGTCTTGGGCATTTTCACTGGAAGGCGGCTCCGTCGTGCGGAAGGGGTGGAAGGCGCGATGCGGCTTGGCGCAACGTCGCGCGACTGTAGCCGCTGGCGCGTGCGCCAGCGGGTGCCACAGGTCATGCCGGGGCGAACCCGGTTTGAGGGTCAGGGCGTGAAGCGCGGGTCGGTCAACTTCATTTCGGTCAGCGGGCCGTAGCCCTTCATGGTGTCGCGGATCTTGGCGGCATCGCCAATGGCGACGATCACCAGGTCCTTGCTGTCCGGGAACACCGCGCCGGCTTCCGCGATCTGCGCCGGGGTGGCGGCGGCGATCCTGCCGAGGTAGCCATCGATGGCATCGCGCGTATCGCCGTACAGCGTCATCTGCACCAGTTGCGCGGCCAGTTGCGGGGCGGTTTCAAGATCGGGTGCGAACTGGCCGGCGACGTAGTGCTTGGCGGAATCGATGGTGGTCGCGTCCAGGCCGTCCTTGTGCAGGCGGTCGAGGGTGGCGATGGCCAGGTCGATCGCCTGTTTGGTCGAATCGGTCTTGGTAAAGCTGCTGATCACCGATGCGCCCGGCTGCTGCGGCCGCTGCACTTGTGCGCTGGCGCCGTAGGTCAGGCCCGTCTTGATGCGCAGCTCGGTGTTGAGCATCGAGGTGAAGCGGCCACCGAACGCGGTCTGCACCAGGTCCTGCGCGGCTTCCGCCGGATCGCCGTGCTTGCTGCCGATGTTGGCCAGCGCGAAGTAGGTCTGGGTCGCACCCGGCTTGTCCACCAGCAACACGCGGCGGCCGCTTTCGCGCACCTTCGCTTCGACCTGCGGCAGCGTGCCGCTGGCCTTGGCCCAGCCGCCGAACGCCTGCTTCACCTGCGCGGTCACCGCCTTGGCATCGAAGTCGCCGGCGATGGCGATGACCAGGCGATCGCCGCCCATCTGCTGCTGGCGGAAGGCCTGCAGGTCGGCCAGCGAAATGGTGGCGAGGCTGGTTTCGTCGCCGCCGGTCGAACGCCCGTAAGGATGCCCGCGGAACAGCCAGCCACCGGAATACAGGCCGATCAGCTGGCGCGGGTCGGAGTCCTTGGCGTTGGCGATGCCGTCGATGGCGCGCTTGCGCAACTTGTCGAATTCCGCGGCCTCCATCTTCGGTCGCAGCAAGGCATCGGCGAGCAGCGACAGCATCAGCCCGCTGTCCTTGGACAGGAACTGCGCATTGGCGACGATCGCCTCGCGCGAGCTGCCGAAGCCGATGTTGCCGCCGGCACCATCCACGGTCTGCGCGAACTGCAGCGCGTCGCGTGAACCCGCGCCCTTCGACAACATTTCGCCCAGCAGGTCGGCGGTGCCTTCCTTGCCGGGCGCATCGGCCAATGCACCGCCGCGCACGGCGATATTGGCGGCGATCAACGGCACGTCCTTGCGCGGCATCAGCAGCACCGTTGCGCCGTTGTCGAGCGTCACAGTCTGGTAGTCGGGCAACTTGATGTCGGCTGCAGTGGCGGCGTTGAAAGCGAATGCCGCGACCAGCGCGATGGAAATAGTGCGGAAGTACTTCATTTCGCGGCCTCCTTGTTGTCCGCGCTGGGTGCGGCGGCGACCGGTTTGAGCAAGCCGGTGGTGCGGTTCTGCACGCGCAGGATCTTTTTCGCCAGCGCCTGGATATCGGCGGCGGTGACGGCGTCGTACGCGGCCGCGGTATCGAACAGCTTGTGGTAATCGCCCTTGAACACCTCGGTTGCGCCCAGTGCGCGCGCCTTGCCATTGATCGTGGCCATGCCACGCCAGAACGAGGCCGCTTTCAAGTTGCGCGCCTTGTCGAGTTCAGCGGCGGTCACGCCATTGCGCGCGACCTTCGCCAACTCGTCGTCCAGCAAGGTTTCGACCTTCGCCATGTCGCCGGCAACATCCTTGCTGGGCGGCAGCATCGCGTAGACAGTCAGCAACCCCGGATCGAAGCCCTGGTCGGCGAACGCGCCGGCCTGCACCGCGGCCTGCTCCTGTTCGACCAGGCGCTGGTTGAGGCGCGAGGAATCGCCCTGTGACAGGATCGTGGTCAACAGTTCCAGCGTCGGATAGTCCTTGCTGCCTGCGCCCAGTCCGGTATGGAAGGCGTAGGCGACGATCGGCGATTGCGCGTCGGCGCGCTCCACCACGATCCGGCGTTCGCCTTGCTGTTCGGGTTCGACGGTGGTGATCGGCGTCGGTTCCGGCTGTTTCTGCAGCGGTGCCAGGTATTTGTCGGCCAGCGCGAACACCTGCGCCGGGTCGACGTCGCCGGCGATCACCAGCACCGCATTGTTCGGCGCGTAATAGGTCTTGAAGAACTTCTTCAGGTCATCGGACTTCCAGTGCTCGATGTCGCTGGGCCAGCCGATGGTCGGGAACTGGTAGGGATGCGCGGTGAACGCAGTGGCTTGCATCTGCTCCAGCAGGGTGCCGAAGCTGTCGTTGTCCACGCTGGAGCGGCGCTCGCTGTAGACCACGCCGCGCTCGCTTTCCACCACCTTCGGGTCGAACGACAGGTTGGCCATGCGGTCGCCTTCCAGGTCGAAGATCGTTTCCAGCGCGCTGCTCGGGAACCAGTCGGTATAGATGGTCAGGTCGTTGCTGGTGCTGGCGTTGTTGCTGCCGCCGGCGGCTTCCATGGTGCGGTCGAATTCGCCGGGCGCGCGCCTGGTAGTGCCGTTGAACATCATGTGCTCGAAGAAATGCGCGAGCCCGGTGATGCCCGGATATTCGTTGCGGCTGCCGACCTTGTAGAAGGTGTAGTAGTTGGCGTTGGGGATGTCGTGGTCGGGCCAGACGATGATCTTCAGGCCGTTGGTCAGGGTCTTGCTGACAATGGCCTCGCTGCCGGGCACCTTGGCGGCGGGCGTGGCGGCGACGGCGGCGACGGAACTCAGGCCCAGCGCGATCGCGCAGGCCAGGGACAACAGGCGCATGGGGAATCCCCTGGGTGACGAATCCCGGCACCATGCCCGAAGTGGCTGGGGTCGTCACCTGCCGGAAGTCGTGGCACTGGTACGCTCGGGACTTTCGTGAACGGAGCGAATCGATGCGCGTGAAATTCCACGGCGCGGCCGGCGAGGTCACCGGCTCGTTGCACCTGGTCGAGGCCGGCAAACCCGGCGCCATCAAGCATGTCCTGCTGGATTGCGGGATGTCGCAGGGCAGCGCGGAAATGGAGGCCAGCAATGCCGATCCGTTTCCGTTCGACGTGGACAGCATCGATGCCTTGGTGGTCAGCCACGCGCACATCGACCATATCGGCCGCGTGCCGTTGTTGGTCAAGCGTGGTTTCCGCGGCGCGATCTGGGCGCAGGAGGCGACCGCAGAGCTGATGTCGATCATGCTGCTGGATTCGGCATCGCTCGCCGAAAGCGATGCGGAGCGTTTCAATCGTCGGCGCGAGCATGGCGAGGCGGAAATGCAACCGCTGTACACCAAGGACGATGTCGCCGATGCGATGGCGCAGGTGCGCACGCTGCCGTACGACACGCGCGAGGCGATCTTCGACGGCATCGAGATCGCCTTCCGCGATGCCGGCCACATCCTGGGTTCCAGCATCGTCGAGCTATGGGCCGATGGAAAGAAGCTGGTGTTCTCCGGCGACCTCGGCCCGAAGGGCACGCCGATCCTGCGCGATCCGACGCCGATCCGCGAAGCCGACCTCGTGCTGATGGAATCGACCTACGGCGACCGCAACCACAAGGATCGCGCCGAAACCATCGTCGAACTCGGCAACATCCTCGACGAAGCCTGGCGCGATGGCGGCAACGTGCTGATCCCGGCATTCGCGGTGGGGCGTTCGCAGGAACTGCTGTACTGGTTTGCCAAGCATTGGGACGAGTGGAACTTGTCGCGTTGGCAGGTCTTCCTGGATAGCCCGATGGCCGGCAAGGTGGTGCAGGTCTATGGCCATCACCATGAGCTGTTCGACGAGGAAGCGCAGGCGGTGTGGCGCGGAAAGCCGAATCCGTTCGCGTTGCCCAACCTGCACATCACCCAAGGTGCCGAGGAGTCGATGGCGATCAACCAGGTCGAACGCGGCGCGATCATCATCGCCGGCAGTGGCATGGCCAATGGCGGGCGAATCCTGCACCACCTCAAGCAGAACCTCGGACGGCGCGAGGCGCACCTGGTGTTCGTCGGTTACCAGGGCGCGGGAACGCTGGGACGCCGGCTGGTCGATGGCGCAAAATGGGTGCGCGTCCACGGCCGCGACTATCGGGTCAACCTGCAGGTACACACGGTGGGCGGGCTGTCGGCGCATGCCGACCAGCACGGGTTGCTGGAGTGGTACGGCCACTTCGAACCCAAGCCGGCGCTGGCGCTGGTGCATGGCGAAGACAAGGCGCGCGAGGCGCTGGCGGGCGAGATCGGCGAGCGCGACGGCATCGAGGCAGTATTGGTACGGCCCGGCATGACATTACAGGTGTGAGGAGCGGCGGATGAGCGAATCGAAGACACGCCCGACCACGGTGTCGGTTTCGGAATTCCTGGCGCAACAGACCGACGAGCGTCGCGTTGATTGCGAAGCCGTGGTGCAGATGATGGAAGCGTCCACCGGCGAGCGCGCCGAGATGTGGGGCGCGGCCATCGTCGGTTTCGGCCGCTATGCCTATACCAACAGCACGAAGAAGCCGCAGGAATGGCCGCTGGTCGGTTTCTCGCCGCGCAAGAACGACCTGACGCTGTACATCATGCCGGGCTTCGACGGCTTTACCGAGCTGATGGCGCAGTTGGGCAAGCACAAGACCGGCAAGAGCTGCCTGTACCTGAAGAAGCTTGCCGACGTGGATGCGAAAGTGCTGCACAAGCTGATCGACGGCTCGGTCAAGGCGATGGAGCCGCAGCGAATCCGGCGTTGAGCGCTATGCCTGCTTCCTGTGCAGCGAGAACCATTCCCATAGCGCCACCAGTACCAAGGTTGTGGTGGTGAGCCAGCCCAGCGCCAGCGCGCTGAACATGTGACCGAATGCCGGCACGGAAAGCGCAACCAATATGGCCAGGCCGGCCATGTGCGAAAACGGCGGGAAGCGGCGCGGGTTGGTCGCCCATTTGAACAGCATGTTGCCGAGCAGGTACAGGAATGGGCCGCCCAGGATGATGGCGATGCCCATGTTGTCTGCATGGTCCGGGTGCACCAGTACCAGTTCATCCGCAACCGCGCACAGGATGATGCCGGCGATGATCGGGATGTGCAGGTAGGTATAAGCCAGGCGCGCAACGGAGCCACGGTCCGCGGCATTTTCGAAGTGGTGCACGGCGCGCCCGGAGCCGGAATCGAAATAGAGCCACCACATCGCCACCGTGCCGAAGAATGCGGCCAGGAAACCCAGCATATGTGGCTGATCCCATTCCAGGCCGGAAAAGGTGGCGCCTGTGATCAGCAACGATTCGCCCAGCGCGATGATCACGAACAGGCCGCAGCGCTCGCCCATGTGATGCGGATCCACGTCCCAGTCGGCAGTCGTCGATGCGCCCAGGCCTGGCGCGCGGAAGAAGGCGATGGGGCCGAGGTATTCGATGCCGATCGCGATCGCCCACCACGCCAGCCGGGCCTCGGTGTCGGCCAGGCCGCCGAGTACCCAGAACACGCCGGAGGCCAGTAGCCAAAGGAAGACGCGGACGAAGTTGCGGCCGTGGCTGGTACGCGGGCTGAAGGCGCGGATCATGTACAGCGTGCGCACCAGGTGTTGTGCGACATAGGCCAGCGCGAATACCAGGCCACGATCGGCGAATGCACGCGGCAATGCCGCGGACATCAGGATTCCCAACAGCATCAATGCGAACAGCAGTTGCCTGACCGCGGTGGACGACGGGTTGAGCCAGTTGGTGCACCAGGTGGTGAAGATCCAGATCCACCACACGCCGAGGAACATCAGGCCGGTCTGCAGCGCGCCCTGCGGGGTCAAATGCTCGAGTAGCCCGTGCGAGAGCTGGGTGATCGCGAACACGAAGACCAGGTCGTAGAACAGCTCGACCATGCCGACATGGCTGCGTTGCTCGCCGGCCTGGCGCAGGACCGGCTCGCGCGACCAATTGATCATCTCAGCGCCTCTTGCCAGTGGCGACGCTGGCAAGCAGCAACAGGCCGCCGACGAAACCGATGTTCTTCATGAAATGCAGCAGCTGCGCGCCTTGTTCGGCACCTTTCAGTAGCCAGAATTTGTGCGACATGCCAGCGTCCACCAGCATCAGTGCGGCGGCGAGCAAGGCCATCAGCCGCAACCGCCAGCCGGCGGCGATCAGCACGCCCAGCACGAATTCCGCGGCACTGAAGCCCAGGGTGGCATTCGATGTGGGGGCGCCTTGCAAGGCCTGCCACAGGCGATAACCGCCCATCACGATGAACACACTGGCCATCAGCCATTGGGCAAGGCGGGTTTCGGGCTTCATGTCGTCACCATCCTGAAGATGGTGGCAAGAGTGTCACGCGGGCCGATTTGGCGGAAGAGCCTGAACGCCAGGCATTGGGTGTTGTTGCGTTGCAGCAGTCGGGCCGGTTTTCGCGTACTATGCGCGCTGTTCTGCGCACGGCTGATCTCCCCTGTTCCTTGATGGGGCGCGTTTTTCCTGATCAAGCCGGCCGCTCACGCGGCTTTCTTCCCGTACGCCTTTCGTCGCGCAGACACGGCCCGGATGTTCCGGCGTCGTGCCATCGTCGACTCGTTGCGCGGATTGGACTTGCTTGCAGGTCCAGCAGGAACGCTCGGGTTCGCCCACGCCTTGCGCGTGGGTTTGCAAAACCGGAGTTCCAAATGACGTTCGAAACCCTTGGCCTTGCGCCTGCTTTGCTGCGCGCGCTTGCCGACAACAACTACACCACCCCGACCCCGATCCAGGAACAGGCGATCCCGCTGATCCTGGCCGGCCACGACGTGCTGGGCGGCGCCCAGACCGGTACCGGCAAGACCGCCGCGTTCGCGCTGCCGGTGCTCAACCACCTGTCCAAGCTGACCCCGCCGGCCGGCCCGCGCAAGCCGCGCGCGCTGGTGCTGGTGCCCACCCGCGAACTGGCAGTGCAGGTGGCCGACAGCTTCAAGACCTACGGCCGCCACCTCAAGCTCAATGTCACCACCTTGTTCGGTGGCGTGGGCATGCAGCCGCAGATCGACCAGCTGCGTCGCGGCGTGGACGTGCTGGTGGCCTGCCCGGGTCGCCTGATCGACCACCTGGATCGCGGCAGCGTGAAGCTGGACGCTGTCGAAGTGCTGATCCTGGACGAAGCCGACCGCATGCTGGACATGGGCTTCCTGCCGGCGATCAAGCGAATCCTCAATCGCCTGCCGAAGCAGCGCCAGACCCTGCTGTTCTCGGCCACGTTCGAGGCGCAGATCAAGGCACTCGCGCTCGAGTTCATGAACAACCCGCAGCAGGTGCAGGTGGCGGCGCAGAACACGATTGCGCAAACCATCACCCACCGTGCGCATCCGGTCGACGGCTCGCGCAAGCGCGACCTGCTGATCCAGATCCTGTCGCAGCGCCACACCGACCAAGTGCTGGTGTTCGGCAAGACCAAGCACGGTTGCAACCGCCTGGCCGAGCAGCTGGAAGAAGCGGGCCTGCCGTCGGTCGCGATCCACGGCAACAAGAGCCAGGCCGCACGCCAGAAAGCGCTGAAGGACTTCAAGTCCGGCAAGGCGCGGATCCTGGTGGCGACCGATGTGGCCGCGCGTGGCTTGGATATCCCCGACCTGCCGCTGGTGATCAACCACGACCTGCCGATGGTCGCCGAAGACTATGTGCACCGCATCGGCCGCACCGGTCGCAACGGCGCGCAGGGCGAAGCGCTGTCGCTGGTGTCGCCGGAAGAGGGCGGCCTGCTGCGGCAGATCCAGCGCCTGCTGAAGGTCGATTTGACGATGGACGTGGTGCCCGGTTTCGCGCCGAGCAAGCCGATCCGCCTGGATACGCCGATCCCGAAGAACGGCGGTGGCGGTGGCCAGCGCCCGCCGGGTCGCCCGGCCGCGCGTCCGCACGCGCGTCCCGCAGCGCGTCCGACCACCCACGCCGGTCCGAAGCAGCACCGTGCGGGCGGGCAGGCCGCGTATGCCGGCAAGCGCAACGCGCCGCGTGGCACGCGCGCCTGATCGGCGAGTCACACTCGATGTGCAGAAGGGTCGGCATTGCCGGCCCTTTTGTTTCGCGGGATCAATCTTCGGACGCGTGCCGGCGCAGCTCCGCCGCGCGTTCCTTGCCGAGGTAGCGATGGATGCCGGCACGCGCCAGGTACAGCAGCGGGATCAGCGCGATCGCCGCCAGCATCTTGTATGCGTAGTTGAGCGTGCCGACCGCGAGGAACAGCGAGGTCGGCCAGTGCTGCGGGCCGATCACGAAGGCGATGTACAGCACCACGAAGCTGTCGACCAGTTGCGAGACCGCGGTGGAGCCGGTTGCACGTAGCCAGACATGGCGTTCGCCGGTAGCGCGCCGAATGCGGTGGAACACGTGCACGTCGATCAGCTGGCCGATGAGGAACGCGATCAACGACCCCCAGATCGTCCACAGGCCTTGCCCGAACACCGCGGCGAATGCCGCCTGGTAATCCGGCACGCCCTGGTCCTTGGCCACGCCGACCCACCAGGATGCGGGCGCAAGATGGATCGCCACGAAGGCGAACACGAAGCCGTACACGATGAGTGCCGCGGCCAACCAGCTGATCATGCGCACGCCGCGCTTGCCGAAATACTCGTTGACCGTGTCGGTCATGATGAACACGATCGGCCACAGCAGCGTGCCGGCGGTGAAGTTCAGCGAACCGCTCTGGCCGAACAGGTTCCACTGCAGCGGCGCGATGCCCAGCGTGTCTTCCAGCGCGAAGATCTTGACCCCGATGAACTCCGCCAGCACCGCGTTGACGCAGAAGAACGCGGCCAAGCCGATGAACAGCCGGGTGGCGCGGTCCTCGAGCAGCTTGATCACGGCTTGGCCGGTTCCGATGGTGGTGCCGGCGGCCGGTATGCCGGCGGCGAGAACGGAATGGCATCCGGCGCTACTGCGCCACCGCTGATGATGAAGCTCATCGCCTGGTCCACCGTCCATTCCGTGGGCGTGATCTTCTCCATCGGCACGATTTCAAGGTAGCCGGAGGTCGGGTTCGGCGTGGTCGGCACGTACACCGCCGCCAGTTCGCGCCCGGTGCCTTGTTCGCGCATCACGCGAGTGACGAAACCCAGCGTCTTCATCTCCGCATGCGGGAAGTCGATCAGCACCACGCGCTGGGTGCCATCGGGTTTGGTCTGCAGGATGTCGAGCAATTTACGCGCGCTGCCGTAGATCGTGTTCGCAAGCGGGATGCGCGCCACCAGCGCCTCGAACCACTTGAGCAGGCGCTGGCCGATGACCCGTCGCGCCAGCCAGCCGACCAGCAGGATGGTGAGTACCGTTGCGACCAGGCCGATTGCGCCCAGCACCCAAGGCTCCACCAACCAACCGAACGATTGCGGATTACGCGCGGCGATGCCTTGCAGCGAAGGCTCGATCAATGGCCGGCTGACATCGCTCAGCAGCATGAACACGAACTTCACCACCACCCACGTGAGCCACAGTGGCAGCAGGGTCAGCAGGCCGGTGAGGAACAGGCGTTGCAGGCGTTGGGCGAGTGGAGCGGGAGGTGTCGACATGCGCGCATTGTAGGCGCGATGGGGCTCAGCCCTCGCGTACCAGGCGGATGCCGATGTCGGCGTAGCCACGATTGGCGTCGAGCGCGCGCGGCTTGCCGCTGGCGATGCGTTTGCCACAGGTGCTGTCGCCGCACAGGGTGGTCCAGCCCGACACCGGCGTGGTTGCACTCGCCTTCATCTCACCGGGGCTAGGCAGTCGATAACGGCGTTTCTCGCGCTTGCCCAGCCAGACGGCATAGGCTTCCGCATCGACGGCAGAAACGCAGACCACTGGGGCTCCATCGCTGCCGACCTTGCTCCAGTCGCGCTTGGGGCCGAAAAAGCCGTTACGCCGTCCGCAATCGGCGGGTGTTCGGCCCGTGGCATTGGCGAAGGCCGCATAGTCGGCGCGGCTAACCACGCGGACACTGGTGTCCGTCGCTTGCGAGCCATTGCGTGCCGGAAGGGTTGCCGTTGCCGAGGCAGTCGAGGCAGGCAAGCGGGCGGCCTTGGCCTGCAGTGCCTGGCTGCGCGCAGCATCCAGGCCCAGCCAGCGCATGCCGGCGAGCAAAGCTTCGGTGCCGTTGCGATCCTGCTTCGTGACCAGCATGTCGACGCGCTCACCCAATGCGACATCCAGCCGCTTGCGTAGCAACACCATCGCGCTACCGCTGCCGCCACGGCGCACGTCGAGCTGGCGCGCGCGTTCGTAGGCGAGATGCGATGCGCCGGTGTCGCCATCGCGCAGGCCTTGTTCGGCCAATTCGCTCAATGCGTCGAACAGGCGTGCGGTCAGTACCTGGGTTTGCGGATGGGTCGCGTCGACCCGCCATGCGGCATCCAGGCTGTCCCAGGCGTTGCCGTTCGGTGGGGCGATGATGTGGCCTTCGCGCAATTGCTGCTCGGCGTTGGCGAGATAGGCGCCGATGCCGCCGGCATCCGCCCCCGGCGTCGTTTCGAACAGGCCAGTTTGCGCGTCCGAGGCGGGGGTGGGCAGGGCTTCGCCTGTGGTTGGCGCATCCGTGCCGACGATCTCTTGCGTGGCCGCAGGGCCGCCTCGACCGTCCATGAATTGGACGATGCCGAACGCCAGCGCCGCCACTGCGGCGGCGCCGAGGGTCCACGGTTTCCAGCCGGTGAAGCGTATGATTGGCGCATGTGCGGTGTCGTCTGCCGGCAGCGGGACTTCGACGACCCCGAAATTGCGGCCTGCGCGTTTTTCCAGTTCACCCAGCGCATCCAGCATGTCCTGCGCACTGGCGAAGCGATCGCCGGGTTGCTTGGCCAGTGACTTGTCGATGAAGCCCTGCCAATGCTTCAGCGCCGCGGGCATTCGCGGCACCGGATCCTGAACGTGCTTGAGCGCCATCGACAATGCATCGCCGGCGTTGTACGGCAGGCGTCCGTTGAGCATCTCCCACGTCAACACGCCGATGCTGTAGAGGTCTGCGCGGCGATCGACCTCGCCACCGCGCGCCTGTTCCGGCGGCATATAGGCGGTGCTGCCAACCGCAAGCCCGGTCGTGGTCAGGCGCGGATTGCTGCCGCGGCGCAAGGCGATGCCGAAGTCGGCCAGTTGCGGGCGGTCGGCATCGTCGAACAGCACGTTTTCCGCCTTGACGTCGCGATGCACCACGCCGCGTACATGCGCGTAGTCCAGTGCGGGCAGCAATGCACGCAGCACGGCCGCGACTTTCTGCTGGTCGCCGCGCAGGTTGCGCTGGGCTAGGTGGCCGCGCGCCAGGTAAGGCATCGAATAGAACGGCAGGCCGTCGGCGGTGCGCCCCACGTCGAAGATGCCGACGATGTTGGGGTGCTCCATCCGCGCGATGATGCGCGCCTCGTTCTCGAAGCGGCCGCGGCTGACTTCATCCGCCAGCGCCTCCGGCAGCATCACCTTCAGCGCGACCTTGCGGCCCAGCGAGGCCTGTTCGGCGAGGTACACGGTGGACATGCCGCCATGACCGATCACGCGCAGGATGCGATAACCGTCGATCTGCGGGTATTCGTTGCTGGACAAGGCGTCTTCCCCGGACGTTTCGGCCGAAGGATACGCCGCGTTCGTGTCACGAAGGAATGATCAGCGTCCCGGTTTGCGACGCACGTACAACTGCTTGCGCGTGCGCGCGACGACCTCGCCCCGTTCATCCACCACGTCGGCATCGAACCAACGCAGCACTTTTTCGCCGTCGGCAGTTGCGGCGCGCAGTTCGTCCAGCACGGCATCGTCCAGTTCGAACACGGCGTGCACGGTGCCGCGCCCGGGCTTCACGAATTCGATCTCGCCGGCCTTGTCCCAGACCATGTAGTCGCGGCCCAGGCACTGCAGCACCGGGATCATCCGGAACGGATCGGTCATCGCGAACAGGCTGCCGCCGAAGTGGGTCTTCACGTAGTTGCGATTCCACGGGCGCATGCGCAATTCGACGCGGACGCGACGCCAGTCCGGGGAAATCTCGGTGACGTGGATGCCGGAAAACAGGAAGGGTGGCCACAGGTTCATGCCGTGGCGAAGGACAGCTGGCTTCATGCGTTCAAGTGGGCTGCGATGTTGATGCAGCCTACCATACGCATGCGTACTGTATGTCAAACCAGAAGTAGCGACGACATCCTGCGCCGGTAGCGTCCGACCAGGTCTTCGTCCTCGACCACGCGGAAGGCGTCGATCAGCGATTTCTTCGCCAGTCCGTCGCCATAGGCACGGTCGCGTTGCAGCATTTCGATGAACTGCGAAAGTCCGGCTTCGGCATCGCCACCCACCAGCTTGCGTACGCCCAGCAGGTGGCGGGCGCGCAGGTCGGCCGGGTCGCTGGCGATGGCGGCTTCCAACACTTCGGCTGGCGGCGCGTCCTTCAGCAGGGCGGCAAAATCCAATCGCGCGCGTGCCTTGACCGTGCGTTCGTCCGTGGCCAGGTTGGCGGGCAGGGCGTCGAGCAGGTGTTCTGCTTCGGTCGCGGCGCCGGTTTGCAACAGGGCCAGGGCCAGGTCCAGCTTGAGTTCGGACTTGTCGGGTTCGGCTTCGATGGCCTTGCGCAGGCGCATCACTTCCTCGTGCGGATCGACCGGCGGCGCGGCGGTTTCTTCCGCGGCCTGTTCTTCCACCGCAGCTGCAGGTTCGATGCCGTGGTGCTTGAGGAATTCGCGCAGTTGGCCTTCCGGTAGCGCGCCGGGGAAGCCATCGAGCAACTGCCCGTCCTTGACCAGCATCACCGTGGGAACCGAACGGATCTGGAAGGCGGCGGCCAGCTCCTGTTCGGCATCGACGTCGACCTTGGCCAATTCGAAGGCGCCGTTGTAGTCGGCTGCGAGTTTTTCCAGCACCGGGCCAAGCGTCTTGCACGGGCCGCACCAGGTCGCCCAGAAATCCACCAGCACCGGGGTGTCCAGCGATTTGCGGATCACTGTGTCCTCGAAGGTCGCGGCGGTGGCGTCGAATACGTGCGGCTGGATGGCGTCGGTCATGGCGGGTCTGTTCTTTGCGATGGCATGAACATGGCGGCGTTGGGACGTGTTCACAAGGCGATGTAAAAAATACTTGACATCGGAAATATCGAATGTAAATTACACATTACATTACGTCTGGTGTGAGTTACATCGATGAAGGGCCTGTCCCCGCGCAATCAATTGACCATCTGCCTGCTGCTGGCAGGTGTCGGCTTGGCGTTGTTCTTCGGTGGCCAACATCGCGACATGGGCCTGCCGCTGGGCTGGGTGGGCACCCTGCTGTTCGTGGTGGCGGTGTGGTTCTGCGTGGATGCCGTGTACCGCGTCCCGCACAGCGAAGGCGAGGCCGTCATCGCCTATGGCGAATGGCAGGCGTGGATCGGGGTGGTCTTCGTCGGCGCGGTGATCGTGACCATGGTGCTGAGGTTGCATGTGTTCATGCCACACATTCCGATTGGCCAGAATCCGGACATCGACAGGGACGGCGGCGACAGCGGCAGCGGCAGCTTGTTCATCGCCTGGCTGGTGCTGGCCTACGTGTTGAAACGGCGCTGGGCCGGCAAGGTGCTGACGGACGAACGCGATACCCAGATCGACCTCATCGCCAGCCGCTGGGGGCGTGGCGCTACCACGATTTGCGTGATCGTCATTGCGGTGTTGCTGGGCTTTAGCGACACCGAACGCCTGCGCGAATTCAGCTATCCCCTCATCGCGCAGACGCTGATGCTGACCCTGCTGTGCGGGCTGTGGTTCGACCAGCTGGTGGCGGCGCTGTTGTATTGGCGGGATCGCCGGGCGGCGGCATGACGGACTGTGCTTTCGAAGGACAAGCCATGACCCGCATCCATCCAAGCAAACCAATCGAAAAGCAGGACGACGCTATGCAAGGCTCGATCAACAACAGACAGGCATGGTTTTGGGTGGCGTTCGCGCTGCTTGCCGTGATCGGCGTCATGGTGATGGCGGTGGGCGCGACGGAACCTGCGCTGCATCTGGTCTTTGGTGGCGCGATGCTGTTGCTGATCGCGGTGTCAGGCGCAGTGCAGATGCGTGCGCAGCGCCCGGGGCTGGACGGCGCGACGCCGTCGAATGCGGAAAAGGCCGCCTGGGCGCAGATCGGCATGGGCCTGGCCGCGATCATGGTGCTGGGCGGCGTGTCGCTGGGTTCGATGCGCGGCAGTTGGGCTGCCTACCTGTGGTTCGCGATGTACGCGGTGATCGTGGCCTTCTTCCCGCTGTTCCGCCGCCGCTTCATCGAAAGCAGCCGTGGTTACCGGGAAGTGGCGGAAGACGAGCGCGATCTCGCGATCCGTGCACAAGGCGATTACCTGGCCAAGCGTCTGCTGGAACTGGCGCTGGTGGCGCTTGGCCTCGTCTGGGTATTCCTGCCGGGTCTGATCCAGTCCGTGCGTGCGCCGCTGCAGGTGGCCTGTTTGCTGCTGTTGCCGATATTGGCGGCCAATGTGGCGGGCGAGGCGCGGGTGGCCTGGCTGCACTGGCGCGACAGGCAATGACTGGCACCACGATCAGCAACGACATCCGCCGCTTGCGCTTTGCGCGTGGCGAGATGACCCAGCAGGCGCTGGCCGACGCCTGCGGGGTGACCCGGCAAACCATCATCGCGCTGGAAGCGGGGCGTTACGCGCCGTCGCTGGAATTAGGGTTCCGCATCGCCGATGCACTGGGCGTGCGTATCGAAGACGTCTTCCACTGGAGCAAACCGGCATGAGCAAGGGGCCTGGCAAGGGGCTGCGTTTGGTCAAATGGACGCTGGGCGTGGTGGCCGCATTGATCCTGCTGCTGGCTGCGTACATGTGGTGGGTGGTCGAGCGCTTCGATACCGTGACGCTGCCGCAACGGCACGGACAGGTGGACGTGGAACTGTTCGCGCGCGAGGGCGACAAGCGTCCGTTGCTGGTCGGGTTTGGCGGCAGCGAGGGCGGCAATCCGTGGGCCAGCGAACGCTGGAAGAAGCAGCGCGAGCGTTTCCTCGACCAGGGCTACGCGATGCTCGCACTCGGCTATTTCGGCACGCCGAATTCGCCCGAACACCTGGATCGCATCTCGCTGGACGGCATACACGCGGCGATCATGAAAGCCGCGCAGGACCCGCGCGTGGACGGTCGCTGCATCGCGGTGATCGGCGGTTCGCGCGGCGGCGAACTCGCCTTGCTGCTGGCCAGTCACTATCCCGACATCAAGGCGGTAGTGGCGATCGTGCCCGGCAGCGCGGTGTTCCCGGCGCTGACCGATGCCATGACCACGCCTGGCTTCTCCTTCCACGACAAGCCGCTGCCGTTCGTGCCGATGACCTGGAGCGCCACGCCCGACCTGCTGGTGGGCAACCTGCGCGGCGCGTTCGAAACGATCATGCAGGACGACGCGGCGATGCAACGCGCGGCGATCGCGGTGGAGAACATCAACGGCCCGGTCTACTTCGTGTCCGCTTCGCAGGACGAGGGATGGCCGTCGAAGGAAATGAGCGATGCGATGATGCAGCGGCTGAAGGCGCATGGTTTCCGCCACACCGCCGAGCACCTGGTGGTGCAGGGCGGGCACAGCGAACCGCTGGACGAATTCCCGAAGATGGAAGCGTTCCTCGATACGCAGTTCAAGCAGACCTGTCGATGATCGCCATCGTCCGCCGCCCCGAATGGATCGCCGCCGCGCTGCTCGCGCTGGCCCTGGTGACCGCCAATCTCGGCGTGCCGGAGTATTCGCACCTGATCCACCCGTTGGCATTGCGCGGCAGCGCCGGCCTGCCTTGGGCGTTGGCCTTCAATGTATTGGCGTTCGTGCTGCCGGGTGCGCTACTGGTCTGCGCAGGTTTTCGCTTGCGCAGTGGGCTGGGCGATGCCGGCTGGTTGGCGCGCATCGGTATCGTGCTGGTGCAGTTGTCGGCGTTGGCATTCGCGGCGCAGGGGTTGCTTCCGCTGGATCCGATGGACACGGATTCAAGCGCAAGCCGCTTGCACGCGCTTGCGTGGATGCTGTGGTGGATCGCGTTCGTGCCCGGTGCGCTGCTGTTGGCAATTGGCGCCAGGGGCGGCATCGCCTTCGCGTTGGCCTGCGTGGCCGCCGCCGCGCTGGTGCCGCTGCTGGCAGTGCTCGCGCCGATCGGCCTGTGGGTCGGCATCGCCCAGCGCCTGGCCTTCGCGTTGTGGTTCGGCTGGTGGTTGCTGGCTTGCAGCAGCGTGGCTAGCCGTGTTTCAACTTCAAGCCGAGGATCGTCGAAGACAGCAGGAAGGTGATCGCGTTCGAGACGATCATTGGCCACGACTCCAGGAAGATGCCGTAACCGAACCAGCAGGCGATGCCGAAGGTGAACACCACGTACATCCACAGCGAGATGCCGGAGGTGTCGCGGCTGCGGATGGTCTTCACCGCCTGCGGCACGAAGGACAGGGTGGTACAGGTGGCGGCCACGTAGCCCATCCACTCAAGGCTCATCGCGCGAGCTCCTTGTAGACCACGCCGTCCTTCATCACGAAATCCACTTTCATGACGTTCTCGATGTCGGCCAGCGGGTCGCCCGGCATGGCGATGATATCGGCGCGCTTGCCGGCCTCGACCACGCCCTGGTCATCGACACCCAGCACTTCCGCCGCGAGCATCGTTGCCGATTGCAGCGCATACGCAGGCGGGATGCCGGCTTCGACCATGTAGAGGAATTCGCGCGCGTTGTCGCCGTGCGGGCCCACGCCCATGTCGGTGCCGAAGGCGATCTTCACCCCGTTTTTGTAGGCCTTTGCCGCAGTGCCCTGCAGCTGTGCCCCGATCCGCGCGGCCTTCGGCCGCACGATCTCCGGGTAGTAACCGTCGATCTTGGCTTTTTCGGCCACGAACCGGCCCGCATACAACGTCGGCACGTACCAGGTGCCTTTTTGTTTCATCAGCGCCATTACCCGGTCGCTCATGTAGCTGCCGTGCTCGATGCTGGTCACCCCGCCGGCCACCGCGCGATACATGCCTTCCTCGCCGTGTGCATGCGCGGCCACCTTGTAGCCGTAGTCGTTGGCGGTATCGACGATCGCCTTCACCTCATCCACGGTGAACTGCGGCGCATCGCCGGATTTGGCGTAGCTCAGGACGCCGCCGGTCGCGGTAATCTTCACCACGTCGCTGCCGTCCTTGTAGCGCTGGCGCACGGCCTGGCGGGCATCGTCGATGGAATTGATCACGCCCTCGGTGGGTCCGGGCGGGCCGAGCAGGTGCGATAGCTCGGAGTTCAGCCCATTGGTCGGGTCTGCGTGGCCGCCGGTGGTGGCGATGGATTTGCCCGCCGCCCAGATGCGAGGTCCTTTCACCAGTCCCTGGTTGATCGCATCGCGCAGGTGCGGCGTCACGTCGCCGCCCAGGTCTCGCACGCTGGTGAAGCCGGCCAGCAGGGTTTTTTCGGCATAGCCCACGCTGCGGAAGGCGAAGTCGACATCATCCAGGCGGAAGCCTTCGGAATAGCTCTGCGGACTGGACTGGCTGCCCAGGTGCACATGCAGGTCGGTCCAGCCGGCCATGCAGGTGCGATCGGTCAGGTCGATCGCGGTCGCATTGGCCACCGCTTCCGCGCGGCCGGCCAGCACCTCGGCCACCTTGCCGTTGCGGACCACCACGGTATGCGCGCCCAGCAGCTTGCCGCTGCGGCTGTCGAACAGCTTGCCGCAGTGCAGGGCGGTGTCTGCACCGAACGCGGGCAGGGCCAACGTGGACAGCAGGGCGGCAGCGAGCAGGCGATGGCGCATGGCGGTTCCCCCGGGGTGATTCCGGATGGTGCCACGCAACGCGCGCGCATGGCGGCGGATGCTGCGCTGCGGTAGGCTGTCCGGCCCGTTTCCAGCGTTGTTTGCCGTGTCCGCCGAACCCGTCGCCTACGATCCCCGCACCGTCGAATCCGCCGCCCAGTCGTTCTGGGCGAACACCCGCGCGTTCGAGGTGAACGAGCAGTCCGACAAGCCGAAGTACTACTGCCTGTCGATGCTGCCGTACCCGTCCGGCGCGTTGCATGTCGGCCACGTGCGCAACTACACCATCGGCGACGTGATCAGCCGCCACAAGCGGATGACCGGCCACAACGTGCTGCAGCCGATGGGTTGGGATGCCTTCGGCCTGCCGGCCGAGAACGCCGCGATCAAGAACAAGACCGCGCCGGCGAAGTGGACCTACGCCAACATCGAGCACATGCGCGGCCAGCTGAAGTCGCTGGGTTACGCGATCGACTGGAGCCGCGAGTTCGCCACCTGCAAGCCGGATTACTACATGCACGAGCAGCGCATGTTCGTGCGCTTGCTGAAGAAGGGCATCGCCTACCGCAAGAACTCGGTGGTCAATTGGGATCCGGTCGACCAGACCGTGCTGGCCAACGAACAGGTGATCGACGGCCGCGGCTGGCGCACCGGTGCGCTGGTGGAAAAGCGCGAGATCCCGCAGTGGTTCCTGCGCATCACCGATTACGCGCAGGCGTTGCTGGACGATCTCAACACGCTGGAGGGCTGGCCGGATTCGGTCAAGACCATGCAGCGCAACTGGATCGGCCGCAGCGAAGGCCTGGAAATCCAGTTCCGCGTCGATGGCGAAGCCGAACCGCTGACCGTGTTCACCACCCGCCCTGACACGCTCATGGGCGTGACCTTCATCAGCATCGCCGGCGAACATCCGCTGGCGCTGAAGGCCGCCGCCAACAATCCGGAACTGGCCGCATTCCTGGCCGACCTCAAGCAGGGCGGCGTGTCCGAAGCCGAGCTGGAGACGCAAGAAAAGCGCGGCATGGCCACCGGCCTGTGGGCGATCCACCCGGTTACAGGTGAAGACGTGCCGGTGTACGTCGCCAACTTCGTGCTGATGGGCTACGGCACCGGCGCAGTGATGGCGGTGCCGGCGCACGACCAACGCGACTGGGAATTCGCCAAGGCCTATGGCTTGCCGGTGCATCCGGTGATCGCGCCGTTGCAGGTGCGCGATGCGCTGGGCGAGATCACCGTCGACGTGCGCGACCACGCCGACCCGATGCAGGCCGCGCTGGGTGCGCATGCCGCCTTGGATGTGTACGACACCGATGCCGCCGTCGAAGTGGTGCGCGAGTACCTGCGCGGCATCGAGGAAGACGGCGCCTATACCGAGCGCGGTTTCCTGATCAATTCCGGCGACTACAACGGCATGGATTTCGATGCCGCGTTCAATGCGCTGGCGGCGAAGTTCGAAGCCGACGGCACCGGCGCACGCCGCGTCAATTTCCGCCTGCGCGACTGGGGCGTCAGCCGCCAGCGCTACTGGGGCTGCCCGATCCCGGTGATCTATTGCGCCAGTTGCGGTGCGGTGCCTGTGCCGGAAGACCAGTTGCCGGTGCTGTTGCCGGAAGACGTGGCCGATGCGTTCGCCTCCGGCGACGTGCATTCGCCGATCAAGTCCGATCCCGAATGGCGCAAGACCACCTGCCCGAGCTGCGGCGGCCCGGCCGAACGCGAAACCGACACCTTCGACACCTTCATGGAGTCGAGTTGGTACTACGCGCGGTACACCTCGCCGGGTGCGGCGGACATGGTGGACGGGCGCGCCAACTACTGGCTGCCGGTCGACCAGTACATCGGCGGCATCGAGCACGCGATCCTGCACCTGATGTACTTCCGTTTCTATCACAAGCTCCTGCGCGACGCGGGGCTGGTGGACAGCGACGAACCGGCCACGCGCCTGCTCACGCAGGGCATGGTGATCGCCGACACGTTCTATCGCGAAGACGAGCACGGCGCGAAGGAATGGATCAATCCGGCCGACGTCGAACTCGAACATGACGAGCGCATGCGCGTCACCGGCGCGAAGTCGCTCATCGACGGCTTGCCGGTGCTGATCGGCGGTACCGAGAAGATGTCGAAGTCGAAGAACAATGGCGTCGACCCGCAACTGCTGGTCGACAAGTACGGCGCCGACACCGTGCGCCTGTTCTCGATGTTCGCCGCGCCGCCGGAGCAGTCGCTGGAATGGAACGAATCCGGCGTGGAAGGCATGGCGCGCTTCCTGCGCCGGCTGTGGCGCGACGTGCATGCGCACGTGGCCCAGCCCGATCATCCGGAAGTGGATGCGAATGCGCTGGATGCCGCGCAGAAAACCCTGCGTCGCCATATCCACGAAGCCATCCAGAAGGTCAGTGACGATTACGCCCGCCGCCACAGCTTCAACACCGCGATCGCCGCGCTGATGGAACTGCTGAACCACGTCGGCAAGTTCAACGACATGTCCGACATGGGTCGCGCGGTGCGCCATGAGGCATTCGAGGCCATCGTCCTGTTGCTGAACCCGATCACTCCGCATATCAGCCACGCGCTGTGGCAGGCGCTGGGTCATCCGGAAACCCTGCTGGAAGATCTGCCGTTCCCACGGCACGATCCGGCCGCGCTGGTACGCGATGCGCTGACCCTGGCGGTACAAGTCAACGGCAAGCTGCGCGGCACGATTGAAGTCGCACCGGATACCGCGCGCGAAGCCGTCGAAGCCGCGGCACTGGCCGATGCGAACGTGGCGAGCTTCGTGGCGGGCAAGGAGATCAAGAAAGTGATCGTGGTGCCGGGCAAGATCGTGAATATCGTCGTGGCAGGTTGATGGCTTAGACTGCAGCCATGAAGAAATCTGCTTTCGTCCTCGTGCTTGCCGCCGCACTGCTCACCGGTTGCGGTTTCCACCTGCGCAACGCCCTGAACCTGCCGGCCAACCTGGGCCCGGTGCGGGTGCTGGCGGCGGATCCGTACAGCGCGCTGGCGGAAAACCTGGCCGATGGCCTGAAGCGTGCAGGTGCACAGGCCGCACCCGTCGACGCCACCGAAGGCGTCGCGACCTTGCAGGTGATTTCCGAACAATGGGCGGATACCCCGATCAGCCACGACCAGTTCGGCCGCGCGCAGGAATTCACCCTGCGCTATGCGGTGACTTTCAGCATGCGACGCGCCGACGACAGCGTGGTGGTGCCGCAACAGGCGGTGGAACTGGGTCGCGACTACCTCGCACCGGCGGTCGACTCGATCGGCAAGGCCAGCGAGCGCGAATTGCTGGTGCGCGAATTGCGCCGCGACATGGCGGCGGCGATCCTGCGCCGCGTCGATGCGGCCTCGAAGCCATCCGCTGCCGCACAGTGACGGCCGCGCGCGCTTGACGCGATGGAACTGAGCGTCGATCGCATCGCCTCGCAACTGGCCGGCGAACCGCTGCGCCCGGCCTACCTGGTTGCGGGGCCGGAAACATTGCTCGTCCTCGAAGCCGCCGATGCCGTACGCGCAGCGGCGCGCGCGCAGGGCATCGAAGAGCGCGAAGTACACGACATGGAAGGCCGCGATGCCGACTGGGATGGCCTGGCCGCTTCCATCCATGCGCCCAGCCTGTTCGCCAGCCGTCGCCTGATCGAAGTGCGCCTGCCCACCGGCAAGCCCGGCAATGACGGCAGCAAGCTGATCTGCGAGTTCTGCGCGGAGCCGCCGCAGGACGTGGTGTTGTTGGTGATCGCCGGCGACTGGTCGCGTTCGCATGCGGGCAAATGGAGTGAAGCCATCGGCCGCGTCGGCCATTCCTGCATCGCCTGGCAGGTCAAGCCGCATGAGCTCGGCGGCTGGATCGACCGTCGCCTGCGTAGCCGCGGGGTCAAGGCCACGCCGGATGCCGTGGCGCGGTTGACCCAGCGCATCGAAGGCAACCTGCTGGCCGCCGCGCAGGAAATCGACAAGCTCGCATTGCTGACCCGGAACAACGAGGGTGCCAGTACCTTGCTGGATGCGGAGGCGATGGACGCACTCGTCGCCGATTCCGCCCGCTTCGACGTGTTCCGTCTGGTCGATGCCTCGCTCAACGGCAATGCGCCGCAGGTCTCGCGCATGCTGGCCGGCCTGCGCGCGGAAGGCGAGGCTGTGCCGGCGCTGATGGGCATGGTGGTCAAGGAACTGCAGACCGTCGCCGCGCTGGCGCGGGCGCGCAATTTCGCCGCCGAGTGCAAGGCGCTGCGTATCTGGGATTCGAAGCAGGCGGTGTACAAACGCGCCATCTCAAAGCATCCGCCGGAACGCTGGCAGCGCTTCCTGGTCGAGGCCGGCCGGGTGGATCGCATCGCCAAGGGCCGCGTGCGCATCGGCGAGGAATCGCCGGATGCGTGGCTGCAGCTGGAACGCCTGCTGCTGGCGATGGCCGACAAGGGCGCGGCACGGCTGCTGGCCTCGTGAGCGCAGGTAAGTTGCTGGTCTGTTATGGCGGCACCTTCGACCCGGTGCATAACGGGCATCTGGCCGTCGCGCGCACGGCGCGCGATGCGCTGGACGCCGATGTCGCGCTGATCCCCGCGCACGATCCGCCGCACAAGGGCCCGACTCGCGCCGATGCCGAACAACGTGCAGAAATGCTCGATCTCGCGGTTGCGGGCGAAGCCGGCCTGTCAGTGGATCGGCGTGAGTTGCTGCGCGAAGGGCCGTCCTACACCTTCGACACACTCGGGGAGTTGCGTGCAGAACATGGCGATGCCGCGCCCATCGCCTGGCTGGTCGGTGCCGATTCCCTGCTGCAGCTGCACACCTGGCATCGCTGGCGCGAACTGTTCGGCCGCGCCCACATCGTGGCCGTGCAGCGGCCGGGTTCCGAAGTGGATGCCAGCCGCCTGCGCGAACATGCGCCGGAGGTGCTGGCCGAGATCGCCGACCGCTGGTTGCCGCCGGCCGATCTGGCCGCCACCGCAAGCGGCGGCTTCGCCCTGTTGCCGATGCCGACGCTGCGCCCGGAATCCTCCACCGAGCTGCGCCGCCGCATCCGCGAAGGCGGCGATTGGCAGGAATGGGTGCCGACGGCGGTGGCGGCCTATATCGCCAGTCAGGGGCTGTACCGCGACCCGGGCGCTATACTGACTGCGTCTCCACCATCCGCTCACCGCTGAGCCGCGCCCTTGACCACTACTGCCCACGTCATCAAGACCAGCCTGCCCAATCCGCCGCCGTCGGTGGAATCGCTCCTCAAGACCGTGCAGGCCGCGGTGGAAGAACTGAAAGCCAAGGACGTGATCGAGATCGACGTGCGCGGCAAGAGCAGCGTCTGCGATTACATGGTGATCGCCTCCGGCACCTCGACCCGCCACGTCAAGTCGATCGCCGACGAAGTGGTGAAGTTCGCCAAGAAGCTCGACGTGATGCCGCTGGGCGTGGAAGGCGAGCGCGAGGCCGAATGGGTGCTGGTCGACCTGGGCGATGTCATCGTGCACGTCATGCTGCCGCGCGTGCGCGAGTTCTACGCGCTGGAGCGCCTGTGGACGGTGGGCGACCAACCGCCGGAATACTTCGGCGAAACCGGCGCCGAATCGCAGCTCTGAGGCCTTGAAGGCCAGGCTGATCGCAGTCGGCGAACACGCACCCGCGTGGGTGGCGCAGGGCTTCTCCGAATACCAGAAGCGCCTGTCGCACTGGCTGCCGCTCGACCTCGTCGAAGTGGAGCCCGGCGTGCGCGGCAAGGGCCGCGACACGCAGCGCGCAATGTCCGACGAAGGCGCGCGCGTACTCGCCGCCTTGCCGAAGAACGCGCATGTGGTCGCGCTGGACGGGCGCGGCAAGATGCATTCGTCCGAACAACTCGCTGTTCGCCTGGAACACTGGCGTAGTCAGGGCCGCGACCTGGCGTTCCTGATCGGTGGCCCCGAAGGCCATGCACCCGACGTGCTGCAACATGCCGATGAAACCTGGTCGCTAGGCCCGCTGACATTGCCGCATATGCTGGTGCGGCTGGTGCTGGCCGAGCAGGTGTATCGCGCTGCTGCGCTGTTGGCGAATCATCCGTATCACCGTGCCTAAAAAAACGCCCGCATCGTTGATGCGGGCGTTTTGATCGACGCAGGGACGGCTCAGTTCTTCAGCGCGAACTCGATCGGCACCATGCCGATCGCCTGCACCGCCAGCCCGTTCTTCGTCGCCGGCTGGAAGCTCCAGCGCTTCAGCACCTGCGCGCGTGCGGCTTCGTCCAGCTCGCGATAGCCGCTGCTCTGCGCGACCTTGACCTCAAGCGGACGACCGTCGATGCCGACCAGTACTTCAAGCAGCACGGTGCCGGTCAGGTGCTGCAGCAGGGCGCGGCGTGGATATGTCGGTGCCGGTGCCATGCGGTATTGCAGTTGCATCGGTGATGGCGCGGCTTCGATCGCGCTGATCGATTCGGCCGGGCCGGCGGTGTCCGTCGCCGTCTCGGCGACGAACTCGGTGCCGCTGCTGGCGATGATTTCAGAGTTCGTCGTTTCCGCCGGCTTTTGAGTGGCTGCGCGTTGCTGGATGGGGTGCGTGACGGACGGCTTCGGCTTGTCCTTCACAATTTCGACGGTCTCCGGCTTGGGTTGTTCGCGCGGGATCCAGCGCGTCTGGTCACGGGGTTTTTCATCCGGCAAGGTGATCGGCGACGGCATCGACAGCGGCATCATCAGCAGTCCCATCGCCAGTACGTTGAGCGCGATGGTGCCGCTCAGGGTAAGGATCCGGGCGGAGTCGAGTTGCGGCTTGGAGGCGGGCTTCAGCAGGGCGAAGCCGGACGAATGGGGTAGGGCGTGGGCGCGAACCATGGTCAACCTCCTGTCAGGGTGCGATGTCGGGTGTGCGACTTCGAAAGAAGCACGAACCATGCAACGGACGGGTGGCGGCAATGGGGTTGATGGCCCGTCTACTGCACACCCCAACGCTGCTCCATGCGGCAGCGTATGGCAATCGTCAGGCGATAGTCGGCAAGCAGGCGCCGATCAGTGGTAATGAGTCGCATTCACATGAAACGACGCCCGCGCGAAGCGGGCGTCGTCGTAACCGACAGGGGCGGGTTCAGCGGCCGAGTTCGAACACCACTTCGATGTTCGCCGACAGCGTGCTCTCGCCCGGCGACACCGATGTTTCCTTGGCGAAACCGGCGTCCGCGGCCATCGCGCGCATCATCGGCATCGGCCGCGGGAAGCTCGCGCCGCCCTCGCTGATGCTGACGATCCGGCGCACCTTCAGGCCCAGCGCATCGGCATAGGTCTGCGCGCGCGCCTGCGCTTTCTTGATCGCGGCGATGCGCGCCTCGTCATAGGCCTCGTCCGGCTTGTCGACCTCGAAGCTAGGGCCGTTGATCTGGTTGGCGCCCTGTTCGACGAAGGTATCCAGCACCTTGCCGAGCTTGGACAGGTCGCGCACCTTCACGTTGACGTTGTTGCTGGCCTGGTAGCCAACGATGGCTGGCGGTGCGTTCTCCACGTATTTGTAGTTCGGGTTGAGGTTGATCCCGCTGGTCTGGATGTCGCGTTCGGCGATGCCGGCCTTGCGGATCGCGGCCATCACCTTGTCCATCTGCGCGGCATTGGCGCGCATCGCCGCATTGGCGTCGGCGGCCTGGGTGACCACGCCGGTGGAAATGGTGGCGACGTCCGGCACGCGCTTGGCGTCTGCGGATGCGGACACGGAGAGCAGGGTGCCGTCGGCGGGCATCGCGTAACCGGCAGGGGATTGGGGCTGGGCGCAGGCGGTCATGGGAATCCCGAGGGCAAGGACGGTGGCGAGGACGAGCGGGCGGAACATCATGGTGGACTCCTTGTCGATGCGGGGGATGGTAGCGGGCTGCCGAGTAGGCGGCAGGTGAACGCCACTGCGCGAGTGAACGCATGGTGAGTTGCAACGGGGTTGCATGCGGCCACCTGCACGGACTGCAGTCAGCCGCGGGTTAAACTTCGGGCATGCTGCATCTTGCCTCGCGCTCGCCGCGCCGCGCCGAACTGCTGGCCCGCCTGGGCCTCGATTTCGGCGTCATCGACCTCGACATCCCCGAACAACAGGGCGCGTCCGAAGCCGCCTTCGAATACGTGCGCCGAGTGGCGCGCGAAAAAGCCGGCGCCGGCCTGCTGGAGGTCGTCGCCGTGCCCGATGCCGCGGTGCTCGGGGCGGATACCGAAGTGATCCTCGACGGTCGCGTGTTCGGCAAGCCGGCCGATGCCGCCGCTGCGGTCGAGATGCTGCGCGCGCTGTCCGGCCGCACGCACGAAGTGATCACCGCGGTCTCGCTGGTCTCGGCCGGTCGTGAAGCCCAGGCGGTCTCCACCTCGCAGGTGAAAGTGACGTTACTGTCCGATGCCGAGATCGCCGCCTACATCGACAGTGGCGAGTGGGAGGGCAAGGCCGGCGCGTATGCGATCCAGGGCCGCTTCCAGGCCTATATCGAATACCTGTCCGGCAGCTACAGCGGAGTGATGGGCCTGCCGTTGTTCGAGACCTCGCGATTGTTGAAGCAGTTCGGGTTGCTCGCATGAGTGAGGAACTGCTGGTCAACGTGACCCCGCGCGAAACCCGCGTGGCGGTGGTCGAGAACGGCATGCTGCAGGAGCTGCACATCGAGCGCGGCAGCCAACGCGGCGTGGTCGGCAATATTTACAAGGGCAAGGTGCAGCGGGTGATGCCCGGCATGCAGGCGGCGTTCGTGGACATCGGCTTGGAACGTGCGGCCTTCCTGCATGCCAACGACATCTTCCGCAGTACCCAGCTGGATGCCGGCGAAAGCGACGACGCGCCGACCAGCGCACCGATGCAGGTACAGATCCCGATCACCGAATTGCTTCGCGATGGCGCCGAGATCGTGGTGCAGGTGGTCAAGGATCCGATCGGCAGCAAGGGCGCGCGGCTGACCACCCAGATCAGCATTCCCTCGCGCTACATGGTGCTGCTGCCGCGTTCGAAGGTGTTGGGTATTTCCGCGCGTATCGAGGACGAGGACGAACGCGCGCGGCTGAAGGCGCTGATGACCGAATTGGCACCGTCCGGCGGTACCCACGGCTACATCGTGCGCACCAACGCGGAAGGCCAGGCGGCCGAGGCCTTGGCCGAGGACATCGCCTACCTCGGTCGTGCGTGGAAGCTGGTCGAGGAAAATTCCGCCACGGCGAACGTCGGCAGCTGCGTGTACGAAGACCTGAGCCTGCCGCTGCGCGCGGTGCGCGACCTGATCCGCCGCGACGTGGAGAAGGTCAAGGTCGATTCGCGCGAAACCTGCGAGCGGTTGCGCGATTTCGCCGCGCAATACATGCCGGAACTGGCCGAGAAGATCGAGCATTACAGCGGCGCGCGCCCGATCTTCGACCTGTACGGGGTCGAGGACGAAATCGGCCGCGCGCTGGAAAAGGAAGTGCCGCTGAAATCCGGCGGCTACCTGGTGATCGACCAGACCGAGGCGATGACCACTGTCGACGTGAACACCGGCAGCTTCCTCGGCCAGCGCAACCTCGAGGAGACGGTATATCGCACCAACCTCGAGGCCGCGCAGGCGGTGGCGCGCCAGCTGCGGCTGCGCAACCTGGGCGGCATCATCATCATCGACTTCATCGACATGGTCGATGCCGAGCACCGCCGGCAGGTGCTGCGCACGCTGGAAAAACAACTTGCGCGCGACCACGCCAAGACCACGGTGTACGACTTCTCGCCGCTGGGCCTTGTCGAGATGACCCGCAAGCGCACGGTCGAATCGTTGCAACGCCAGCTCAGCGAGCCCTGCCACGAATGCAGCGGGCGCGGCACGGTCAAGACCGCGGAAACCGTCACCTACGAAATCTTCCGCGAGATCGTCCGCGCGGTGCGCCAGTTCGACGCGGCGCGGCTGCTGGTGATCGCCTCGCCGAAGGTGGTCGGGCGCATCACCGACGAAGAGTCGAACGCGGTCGCGGAGCTGGAGGAGTTCCTCGGCAAGTCGATCCGCTTCCAGGCGGACGCGCAATACATGCAGGAGCAGTTCGATGTCGTGCTGCTCTGACGTGATCGCGATGGACGCTGATCCGCTGGTGCCGGTGCGGCGAGAACCATGACCACCCCGCTGCGCCGTCGCCTGCGCCTGTGTCGCCGTGGTGCGTGGTACGCACTCGCCGCGTTGCTGGTGCTGCTTGCCATCGGCAACGGCATCGGCAGCCAGTTGCTGCCGATGGTGGAACGCAACCCGGACAAGATCGCAGACTGGCTGAGCCAGCGTGCGCAGCGCAAGGTCGCGTTCGACCATCTGGACACCGAATGGACGCGGCGCGGCCCGTTGCTGCGTCTGGACAACCTGCGCATCGGCGACGCCGCCAACCCGCTGCGCATCGGCGATGCGGAGATCCTGGTGGCGCAGTACGCCGGTCTGTTGCCTGGGCGCTCGTTCACCGAGCTGCGCGTGCGCGGCTTGGATCTCACCTTGCAGCGCGATGCGGCAGGTCGCTGGAATGTGCGCGGCCTGCCGGGGCAGCAACAAGCGGTAGGCGATCCATTCGCCACGCTGGAGCGGTTGGGCGAATTGCAGGTGTCGGAGGCCCGGCTGCATGTGCTGGCGCCCGAGCTGCGGATCGACATGACCTTGCCGCGCATCGACCTGCGCATGCGCGTGGACGGCCCGCGCATCCGCGGCGGCGCGCGTGCCTGGTTGCGCAAGGACACGACCCCGTTCGAGATGGCATTGGATTTCGACCGCGGCAGCGGCAACGGCCGCATGTATGCGGGGACACGCCGGGCGGATCTCGGTGAACTCGTGCAGACCGTGCGCGTTGCCGGCATTTCGCCCGTGTCCGGGCGCGGGCGCGTGCAGGCCTGGGCCGGACTGGAGGCGAACCGCGTGGTCAGCCTGCATGCCGACACGGCACTCGATGGCGTGGTGCTGCGTGGCACGGCATTGCCTGGCGATGCGGCGGCGCCAACATTGGATCTGGGCATCGTCAACATGGACGCGCGTTGGGCCGGCAACACCCGCCAATGGCAGGCCAGTGCTGGCCGCCTGCGCATCGGCAACGGCAAGCACGGACAAGTCCTCGATGGCATCGCCGTGGCCGGTGGCGAGCGTTACGGCCTGCGTGTGAAGCGCATCGATGCCTCGCCGTTGCTCGCGTTGCTTGCGTTGAGCGATCGCGTGTCGCCGCAGTTGCGTCACTGGCTGCATGCATCGTCCGCCGGCGTCGTGCTTGAGGACGTGGACGTGGCCGGTGCCCGCGGCGGCCGCTTGCGCGTCGGTGCTGGCCTGCGCGGCCTGCATTTCGCGCCGGTCGGCAACAGCCCCGGCTTGCGCGGCGTGGATGCGCAGCTGCAAGGCGATGCAGACGGCATGCGCCTGAAGTTCGATCCGCGTGCGACGGCGGCCTTCGACTGGCCGGCCGGCTTCGGCGTGGTGCACGAGGTCGCGCTGGATGGTGAGGTCGCGCTGTGGCGCGACGGCGCGGGCTGGAGCGTGCAGACGCCGGGCCTGTCCATCGTCGGCAAGCAGTTGGACGTGCAGGCGCGCGGCGGCATCGGTTTTTCGGATGATGGCGGTCGCCCGCGGCTCGATCTCGCCGCCGACATCGGCGAGGCGCCGGTCTCGCTCGCTCGGCAATTCTGGGTGCACCACCTGATGTCGAAAACCACGGTGGATTGGCTCAACGCGGCCTTGCAGGGTGGCCGCCTGCGCGATGTGCATGCGGTGGTGGCGGGCGATCTGGACGATTGGCCGTTCCGCACGGAGAACGGCCATGCCGGCGCCGGCAAGTTCAGGGTCGATGCGAAGATCGTCGATGGCCTGTTGAAATTCCAGCCCGACTGGCCACCGATGGCGGCAGTGGATGCCGATGTCCGCTTCGAAGCGGATGGTTTCACCATCGCCGGCAAGGGGCGTCTTGCTGGCGTGCCGGTCGCCATGTTCAAGGCCGGCATCCCGCGTTTCGGGCGCGCGGAATTGAGCGTGGATGCGGAGGCCGTCGGTAACGCCAAGGACTTCCTGGCGATGCTGCGCCAGAGTCCGTTGCACAAGGACTATGGCGAGACGCTGGACAACCTGCAGGTGGCGGGGCCTGCCAGCGCCGACTTCCATATGTTGTTGCCGTTCCATCACGATGCCGGCGCGCAGATGCACATGCACGGCAAGGTCGACCTGGCCGGCGCCAGCATGCGCGAGGAGCGCTGGAAGCTGGCGTTCGACAACGTGCGCGGGCAGGCGCGATATGACAACGGCGGATTCAGTGCCGACGGCCTGCAAGTGCAGCATGACGGCGCCCCAGGCGTGCTCTCGTTGCGCGCAGGGCCGCATGTGCGCGATCCGAAGCAGGCGTTCGAGGCCGAATTGCAGGCCAACATCGGCATCGATGCCTTGCTCGACAAGGCCGGCAACCTGGGCTGGCTGAAGCCATACCTGGGCGGGCGCTCGGCATGGACGGTGGCAGTGGCGATTCCGCGCGGTGCGGCGCAAACCACGCCACCCACGCGCCTGCGATTGCGCTCGAACCTGGCGGGCACGGCGATCGACTTGCCGGAGCCGGTACGCAAGCCGGCGGCGCAGGCGATGGCGGCAACGGTGGACGTGGACCTGCCGATGGATCGCGGCGAAGTGTCGGTGGAACTTGGCAACCTGCTCTCGCTGCGCAGTCGCAGCAATGGGCAACAGACCGGTGTCCGCGTGCAACTGGGCGGCGACACCGCGGCTGCGCCACCAGCCAGCGGACTGACGGTCGGCGGGCGAGTTGATCGGCTGGATGCGCTGGACTGGATCGGCGTGGTATCCGGCGGACATGGCGATACGTCGCTGCCGCTGCGCCGGATCGAGGTCGATGCGAAGCGGCTGCGCCTGCTCGGTTCCGATTTCGCCGATGCCAGGCTGGTCCTTGCGCCCGCCGCGCGCGGCACTGCGGTACAGGTGCAGGGTGCGGGTATCGCCGGTTCGCTGCTGGTGCCCAACCAGGACGGCGCCACCGTCGCAGGCCGCTTCGATCGGTTGTATTGGAAGTTCCCGGCCACATCGCCTGCCAGCGCGCAGCCGCAGGTGGCGAATGCGGGTGCAGCCGCATTCGATCCGGCCAACATTCCGCCAATGCTGTTCGAAGTTGGCGAGTTGCGCATCGGCGATGCGGTGCTCGGCAGCGCGCGCTTCCGCAGCACCCCCATCGCCGGTGGCATGCGCATGGATGAATTTGCGTCGAATGGGGCCAAGCAGCGGTTGAATGCCAGTGGCACATGGATCGGCAGCGGCAACGCCTCGCGCACCCAGTTGCGATTGGACGTGGATAGCGACGCATTCGGTGCGCTGCTCAGCGGACTGGGCTTTGGCGGGCAACTTGCCGGTGGCAAGGGCCGGCTCGACATGGATGCGACCTGGCGCGGCGGCCCGGAAGCGTTCGATCCGGTCGCAATGGAGGCCAGCGTGGTGCTGGATGCGCGTGATGGCCGCCTGCTGGAAATCGAGCCCGGTGCTGGCCGCGTACTCGGCTTGCTTGGCGTTGCCCAGCTGCCGCGCCGGCTGACGCTGGATTTCCGCGACATCTTCGACAAGGGTTTCGCTTTCGACAGCATCAAGGGCGATGTGAAGTTGGCGCAGGGCGTGGCGCGCACCGACAACCTGGCGATCAAGGGGCCGGCCGCCGACATCAAGGTGCGGGGCAGCGCCGACCTGCGCACCCAGCGCTTCGACCAGACCGTGGACGTGCTGCCGAAATCCGGTGGACTGCTGACCGCGGTCGGCGCGATTGCTGGTGGACCCGTCGGTGCCGCAGTCGGCGCGGTCGCCAATGCGGTGCTGGACAAGCCGCTGCAGGGCCTTGGTGCGAAGACCTACCGCGTCACCGGGCCATGGAGTTCACCCAAGGTCGAAGTCACCACCCGCAACCCGGCGACGCGGGACACGCCCGCGGATCCGCCACCACAGGGTTGATCCGCGCCGCTTCGCCGCCATCTCATCATCGAGCCGAACGAAACGACCCCATGACTGCACTCGCTATCGCCGAATCCCGCCTGCTGGCGCCTACCGGACTCGACCTGGACAGCCTGCAGCGCGCCTTCGGCAGCCTGCTGGGCCCCGGCATCGACTTCGGCGACCTGTATTTCCAGCATTCGCGCCGCGAGAGCTGGAGCATGGAGGACGGCATCGTCAAGGACGGCGCGCATGCCATCGAGCAAGGCGTGGGCGTGCGCGCAATCTCCGGCGAGAAGACCGGCTTCGCCTATTCGGATGACCTGGACGCGCAAGCGTTGATCGCTTCCGCGCACTCGGCGCGAGCGATTGCCCGCGATGGCCGCGAACATGGCGCACAAGCCCTGCAGCGCCGTGGCGGACGCCAGTTGTATCCGGCGCTGGATCCGGTCGATGCGCTTGGCAACGAAGCCAAGGTCGCGGTGCTGCGTCGCGTCGACGGGTTGCTGCGCGCACTGGATCCGCGCGTACAGCAGGTGATGGTGAGCTTGTCCGGTGCGGTGGACACAGTGCTGGTGGCGCGCACGGATGGCGTGCTGGCCGGCGACGTGCGCCCGCTGGTGCGGATGAACGTGCAGGTGATCGTGGAGCAGAACGGCCGCCGCGAATCCGGTTACGCGGGTTTTGGCGGACGCTATTCGTACGAAGAATTGCTGGCCGAAGACAAGCCGGAAAAATTCGCGCGCGAGGCGCTGCGCCAGGCGCTGGTGAACCTCGAGGCCATCGACGCGCCCGCAGGGGTAATGCCGGTGGTGCTGGGCGCGGGTTGGCCGGGCGTGCTGCTGCACGAGGCCGTCGGCCACGGGCTGGAAGGCGACTTCAACCGCAAGGGCACCAGCACCTATGCCGGCCGCATCGGCCAGCGGGTGGCGGCCAAGGGCGTGACGATTGTGGATGACGGCACGCTGGACGGCCGTCGCGGCTCGCTCAATATCGATGACGAAGGCACGCCGACCAACTGCACCACGTTGATCGAGGACGGCGTGCTGGTCGGCTACATGCAGGACACGCTCAACGCGCGGCTGATGGGGATGGCGCCGACTGGCAACGGCCGCCGTGAATCGTTCGCGCACCTGGTGATGCCGCGCATGACCAATACCTACATGCGCGCCGGCACGCACGATCCGCAGGAGATGATCCGTTCGGTGAAGCGCGGCCTATACGCGGTGAACTTCGGCGGCGGCCAGGTCGACATCACCAGCGGCAAGTACGTATTCAGCGCCACCGAGGCCTACCTGATCGAAGATGGCAAGATCACCGCGCCGGTGAAGGGCGCCACGTTGATCGGCAATGGCCCGGAGACCATGCAGAAGGTGGCGATGATCGGCTTTGATATGGCGCTGGACGATGGCGTGGGCGTCTGCGGCAAGGACGGGCAGTCGGTGCCGGTGGGCGTCGGGCAGCCTTCGCTGCTGATCTCGGAACTGACGGTCGGCGGAACGAAGGCGGGCTGATCAGCCGTGGTCTTCGTCGCCGTCGTCGAGACTGTCGTCTGCATCGTCGCCCGATGCGTCTTCGCCCTGCGCCATCAGTTCGCGCAGCTCGCGGAACAACTCGCGGAACGCGCGCGGCGGTTTGTTGCGCTTGCGTTCCTCGTGCACGTTGCGCACCAGCTGGCGCAGCTTCTGGCGGTCGGCGTCCGGATGCGCGGCCAGCAGGTCGGTCATCGCCGCGTCGCCGTCCTCGCCCAACAGGGTGTCGCGCAGCGCCTCGACGCGGTGCATCGCGGCGGTCTCGCGGCGGGTGGCGTCGCCGTCCTTGCTCATCGCATCGCGGATCGCGTCCAGCGCTTCGTCGTCCTGGCGACGCATCTGCTTGGCCAGGAACGCCAGCTGCCGCTTGCGCGCGCCGTAGGAAGTGATGCGCTGGGTCTCGCGGATATGCGGCATCAATTCGTCCGGAATCGGCAGCTTCGCCAGCTGCGCCGCACTCAGTGCCGCCAATTGTTCGCCCAGTTCCAGCACATCCAAGGCCGCGCGCCGTTGCTGGCTGCGGCTGGGGCTGAAGAATTCACCGGTTTCGTCGTCACGTCCTCGCATCGCTACAGGATAATCCATTGAACAGCTCCGCCATCGATATCGCCCCCGTTGCCGACGACAGCCAGGCCCGTCTGCAGCGCCTGTCCGGGATCGCCGAGCAACTGCTGGCACAGGCGCGTGCCGCCGGCGCCAGCCAGGCCGAAGTCAGCTGCAACGAGGACGCCGGTCTTGCGATCAACGTGCGCATGGGCGAGGTGGAGACGGTGGAAGCCACCCGCGACCGCGGGATCGCGGTGACCGTGTATTTCGGCCAGCGCAAGGGCAGTGCCAGCACCGCCGACCTGCGCGAGTCCAGCCTCGAAGCCACGGTGGCCCAAGCCTGCGCTATCGCAAAATTCACCGAGGATGATGCCGCCGCTGGTCTGGCCGATGCCGATTTGATGGCGACCACCCAGCGCGAATTCGACGGCTGGCATCCGTGGGATATCGATGCGCAGCAGGCCATCGACCTGGCCCTGGCCTGCGAGCAGGCCGGGCGCGACAGCGATGCGCGCATCGCCAATTCCGATGGCGCTTCAGTCAATACCAATGCTTCGATCAGCGTGTACGCCAATTCGCACGGCTTCCTCGGCGGCGAGCGCGGCACTTCGCACAGCATCGGTTGCGCGCTGATCGCCGGCGAAGGCGATGCCATGCAGCGCGACAGCTGGTACAGCGTGGCGCTTGCGCAGTCCGACCTGGAGCGGGCGGAAGCGATCGGTCGCAAAGCCGCGCAGCGCACGCTGGAACGGCTGGAGCCGCGCCAGCTGCCGACCGGCGAAGTGCCAGTGCTTTTCGCCGCGGAAATGGCGCGTTCGCTGGTCGGGCATTACCTCGGCGCGGTGTCCGGCGGTGCGTTGTATCGCAAGGCCAGCTTCCTGCTCGACAGTGCCGGCACTCGGGTGTTCCCGGAATGGTTCGGCATCGACGAGCTGCCGTTCCTGCCGCGCGGCTTCCGTTCCGCCGCGTTCGATGGCGAAGGCGTGGCCACCCGCGAATCGCCACTGGTGCGCGACGGTATCGTCCAGCGCTATGTGCTGGGTAGCTACTCGGCGCGCAAACTCGGGTTGCAGACCACCGCAAATGCGGGCGGTGTCCACAACCTGCAGGTGCATGCGAATGCGGGTGATCTTGAATCGATGCTGCGCGGCATGGGTCGCGGCCTGCTGGTCACCGAGTTGATGGGGCAGGGCGTGAATGCGATCACCGGCGATTATTCGCGCGGTGCCGCCGGGTTCTGGATCGAGGATGGGCGCATCGCCTATCCGGTGGACGGCATCACCATCGCCGGCAACCTGAAGCAGGTGTTCGGCGCTATTGAAGCCGTTGGCACCGATGTGGATCCGCGTTCGCATATCCGCACCGGTTCGATCCTGGTCGGCAGGATGACGGTGGCCGGCAGCGGTTGATCCCATCCTGCTGACCGCATGCGTCGTGGGTTGGCGTTATGCTCGGTAATACGGCGTCGCGCCGTCATACCGGGGAAACAGCATGGAACAGAACGAGACCACCACGCCACCGCCCGTGCCGCCGTCGGCACCCTCGTCTGGAATCCCGCAGGACGAGCGGCAATGGGCGATGTTCGCGCACCTGTCGGCCTTGCTGGGCGGCTTGTTGACATCAGGTTGGGCGGGCAGCGTCGGCTGCTTCATCGGCCCGCTGATCATCTGGCTGGTCAAGAAGGACACGATGCCCTTCGTCGACGACCAAGGCAAGGAAGCGCTGAATTTCAACATCACCGTCGGCATCGTGTTCCTGGTGTTGTTCCTGCTGTCAATCATGACGCTTGGTCTTGGCCTGATCATCACCGTGCCATTGATGGTCATCGTCGGCCTGGCATGGCTGGTCTTGACCATCATCGCCGCGGTGAAGGCGAACGAAGGCGTTGCGTATCGTTATCCGTTCACCCTGCGCTTGATCAAGTAAGGGTTCGTCGCCCGGGCCGACGTTTGGTCGCCGCTAGCGGCCATTCGTCGTCGCCAGCCTGTGCCAGGTCGGCTGCTGCCTTGCATGCCGGGCGTGCGCCCCCATCATCTGTGCAAGCCGGAATGCATCCGGTTGGAGCCGACGATGGAAGCCACCAACGTACAAATCCTGTCTCCCAGCCAGAGCGAACGCTTGTGGGCGGCGAGTGCGCATGTCGCGGCCTTGTTGGCCGCGTTGATGACCAGTTGGATCGCCGGCGTGGCCGGTGCGCTGGCCGCATTTGGCGTGTGGATGCTGGTGCGCGACAAGTCCGCATTTGCCGCCGAACACGCGAAGGAAGCGGTGAATTTCAACCTCAGCATGCTGATCTACGCCTGCATCGCGGCGCTGATCGGCGTCCTGCTGCTGGGCGCCACCGTGCTGACCCTGGGCATCGGCCTGCTGGTCACCGCGCCCGCCGGGTTGGTGCTGCTGCTCGTGGTCGCCGCGATCGCGGTCACCTGGTTCGTGTGCAGCGTCGTCGCCGCGTTCAAGGCCTATGACGGCCAGGCGTATCGCTACCCGCTGACGATCCGCCTGTTCAACTGAAGTGACATCAACGGTCGCGCTCGATGACCTTGCGTCCGAGCGCGGTCAGCGCGGTGGTGTCTGCCGGCAGTTGTTCCAATGCGGCGTCCATCACCGCCGCGAGTTCGGCCAGTCGCGCGCGACTGGCTTCGATGCCGAGCAGCGCCGGGAAGGTGACCTTGCCCTGTTCGATGTCCTTGCCTGCTGTCTTGCCGAGGGTGGCGGCATCGCCTTCGATGTCGAGCAGGTCGTCGCGGATCTGGAAGGCCAGGCCCAGCGCATCGGCGTAGCGGTCCAGTGCGATGCGATCGGCAGCACTCGCACCTGCGGCGATCGCGCCCAGACGCACCGCCGCGCGCAGCAATGCGCCGGTCTTCAGTGCGTGCAGGCGTTCGAGGTCGGCGAGCGAAACGGGGTCAGAGTCATGTTTTCGGTCGGGATGTGTCGCTTGATGACTCTGTTCGACCGAAAAATGACTCTGACCCCGTTTCGCTTTCCCGGTCGCATCGATGTCGAGTGCTTGACCACCGCACATGCCGCCGGCCCCCGAGGCGCGGGCCAGTTCGGCCAGCATCGCCACGCGGCGTTCTGCAGGTAGCGGCGCTTCGGCCAGCACCTCGAATGCCAGCGACTGCAGCGCATCGCCGGCCAGGATCGCGGTGGCTTCGTCGAAGGCGACATGCACGGTCGGCTGGCCGCGGCGCAGGGCGTCGTCGTCCATCGCCGGCAGGTCGTCGTGGATCAGCGAATAGCAGTGGATCAGTTCGACGGCGGTTGCCGCTGCATCCAATGCCTCGTCAGTCGCGCCGAACGCGTTGCCTGCGGCATAGGCCAGCAGTGGACGCATGCGCTTGCCGCCATTGAGCACGCCATGGCGCATCGCCGCATGCAGGCGTTGCGATGCGACATTGGTCGAGGGCAGCACACCGTCGAGCGCGGCTTCGACGCGTGCGCGCCAGGCCGCGAAGCCTGCGTCAGGCATCGTCGGTGGCAAAGGCTTGGGCGTCATCCGGCTTGGCCGGATCGCTGAGTTGGCGCACGCGCAGTTCGGCCTGCTCCAGCGCACTCTGGCAGCGGCGATACAGGCCGACGCCGCGTTCGTAGGCGGCCAGCGATTCCTCCAGCGTCATTTCGCCGGCTTCCATCTTGCCGACCAACTCTTCGAGCGACTGCATCGAGGTCTCGAAGTCGGCAACGGGCGAGGTCTCGGGAGCGGGTTTCTTTGCCATGCGCGCAGTTTACGCCAGCCGCGTCCAGCGCAGGCGCCCGTTGCGTGCCCGCAGCCAGGCATCCATGCGCGCGGAAAGCACGGCATCGCCCGCAGCCAGCAGGGTGCCGTCGGCATCCGACAACAACGGCAAGCGTTCGCGCCGCCACGGCGGCATCCGTGCTTCTTGCAGCACGTGCTTGAGCGCATGCGAGTGCCTGCGCTTCGGCAGCACGATGCGTTCGCCGCCTTGGCGCGTGTGCATTAGCACGGGCGCATCGAAGCCTTTCACGCCGACCAGTTCCAACGTGTCGCCCGTGGGCAAGACCAGCGGCGCGCGGCCGTCCCAATGCTGGCGCCAATCCGCAGGCAATGGGGCGAGGATGAAGCCCGCATGTAGCGTATTTCGCCAACATTGCACGCGCGCGCCAGCCCAGTCGAAGCGGGCCTCGGTATCTTCGCGTGCAGGAAGCAGTTCGCTTTCGATGCGTTCGATGCCGTTGCCTGGCAGCGGCGGCAGGCCCAGTCCTTCGATCCAGCGGCGCAGCACGCGTGCGCGGCGTTCGCGCGGGATCGCGCGCATTGCATCGATGTCGAGCGCATCGTCTTCGCGACGTACGACGGCCAATGCCTGTGCGTCTTCGGCCTCCAGCAGAACCGAGGCTTGCGCACTGAGCGCGGCGCTGCGGGCGAAATTATCCGAAGCATGCGGCCAACGCTCGCGCAGCAACGGCATCACCCGATTGCGCAGGAAGTTGCGATCGAAGTCCGAATCCGCATTGCTGGGGTCGTCGATCCAGCGCAGCGCGTTTTCCTGCGCGTACACCAGCAAGTCATCGCGCCGAACATCGAGCAATGGCCGCCATAGCCAACCACGCGCGTAGTTGCGCCACGGCTGCATCGCCGCCAATCCGTCCACGCCGGAGCCGCGCAAGGCGCGCAGCAGGAAGGTCTCGGCTTGGTCGTCGCGATGGTGGGCGAGGGCGAGGATTTCGTCATCGCCCAATGCTTCGGCGAATGCCCGATGGCGTGCCGTACGCGCCGCACCTTCAGGGCCCAATCCGGCATCGGTCTCGACATCGACGCGCACGACCTGCAAGGGAATCCCCAACGCCGCACACTCGCGTGCGCAATGCGCGGCCCAAGCATCCGCATCGGCATGCAGGCCGTGATGGACATGGATCGCGCGCAAGCCGTTGCGGCGTGCAGTGGCATCGTTCGCCAGCAGGTGCAGCAAGACGCTGGAATCCAGCCCGCCGCTGTAGCCGACCAACAGTGGCCGGCCATCGTCGCGTTTCACCGCCTCGCGCAGCGCGGCAGCAGGCATGACTCAGTTGGCGGTTTCGTAGGCGCCGTAGCCGCGCAGGCGCTGGTAGCGGCGTTCCAGCAGGGTATCGACCGGCACGTTGTCCAGTGCGTCGAGTTCGTTGAGCAGCACGGCCTTCAGGCGCTTGGCCATCTGCACCGGGTTGCGATGCGCGCCGCCGGTGGGCTCGCGCACGATCTTGTCGATCAGACCCAGGCCGTACAGGCGCTTGGCGGTGAGGCCAAGTTGCTCCGCCGCGTCCTTGGCCTTGCCGGCATCGCGCCACAGGATCGAGGCGCAGCCTTCCGGGGTGATCACCGAATAGGTGCTGTATTCCAGCATCAGGGTGCGGTCGCCGACGCCGATGGCGAGTGCGCCGCCGCTGCCGCCTTCGCCGATCACCGTGCAGATGATCGGCACCTTCAGCTCGGCCATTTCCATCAGGTTGCGGGCGATGGCTTCCGACTGACCGCGCTCCTCCGCATCGATGCCCGGCCAGGCGCCGGCGGTGTCGATGAAGGTCAGCAGCGGCAGGCCGAAGCGCTCGGCCATCTTCATCAGGCGCAGCGCCTTGCGGTAGCCCTCGGGCTTGGGCATACCGAAATTGCGGCGCACCTTGGCCTTGGTGTCGCGGCCTTTTTCATGGCCGATGACCATGACCGGGCGGCCGTCGATGCGGGCCAGGCCGCCGACGATGGCGTTGTCGTCGGCAAAGGCGCGGTCGCCGGCGAGTTCCTGGAATTCGTCGCAGATCACCCGGATGTAGTCGAGGGTGTACGGCCGCGACGGATGCCGTGCCAGTTGCGAAACCTGCCACGGGGTGAGGTCGCGGAAGATGGTGGCGGTGCGCTTGCGCAGCTTGTCCTGCAGCGCATGCACTTCGGCATCGATATTGACCGCCGGGCCGTTGCTGGCATGCCGCAGTTCCTGGATCTTGGCTTCCAGGTCGGCGATCGGCTGCTCGAAGTCGAGGTAGTTCGGATTCATCCGGACAGTCTAGCCCAGCAGGCCCGCCATACCGAGCCGTAGGTAGCCCTACTGCACCCAGGGCTTGCCCAGGTGCACGTTCACCGCCTGCACGCCGGGCAGGCTGCGCAGCAGGCCGGGTAGGGCCGCATCCATGCGCAGGCCGCGGCCGCCGTTGATGGTGAGCCGGCCTATACCTGACTCGGTGGTGGCTTCGATCAGCACGGGCGTGCTGCCGGTGTGGGTTTTCAGCACCTGCTCGAACTGCTGCAGCGCGCCGGGTGCGCGCAGGTCGAGGCGGATCGACAGCCGTTGCGCTTGCTGCCCGCAAAGTTGCGTGTAGTCCCAGGCGCGCTTGGCGCGCAGGGCGAAGCCGCCGCTGAATTCGTCCTCGCGCAGGTCGCCTTCGACTACCAGGATACGGTCGCGGGTCAGCAGCGGTGCGTATTCCTGCCATTCGTCGCCGAAGAAGGCGCATTCGATGCGGCCGCGGCCGTCCTCGAGTTGCACGAAGGCCTGTGAATCGCCGCGCTTGCGCATGCCGATCACTTGCCCCGCGACCACCGCTTGCATCTGCTGGCGCCAGCCCTTGCGTGCTTCCGCCGGTCGCGATTCCCACAGCGCATCCAGCGAGGCCAGGTCGTGGCCGACCAGCCGTTTCAGTTCCTCGCGATGCGGATCCAGCGGATGTCCGCTGAGGTAATGGCCCAGTGTCTCGCGTTCGCCCTGCAGCTTCTGCGCCAGCGGCCATTCGTCGCATTCGGGCAGGTCGATATGGATGTCCGGCGCACCGGTCGCATTGCCGAACATGTCGACCATGCCGGCCTCGCGGTTCTTGGCGATCTGGTCGGTGGCCTTCAGTACTTCCGGCAGCTGCAGCATCAGCGAAGCGCGGTTCTTCGCCAACGCGTCCATCGCGCCTGCATGGATCAGCGCTTCCAGCGTGCGCTTGTTGAGGCCGGACGCATCCACGCGCTTGCTGAAGTCGAGCAGGTCGGTGAACACGCCGCCTTCTTCGCGTGCGGCGACGATGGCTTCGCAGGCGCCACGGCCCACGCCCTTCACCGCGCCCAGGCCATAGCGAATGGTCTTCGGATCGGTGGCCTCGAACATGTAGGTCGAAGCGTTCACGTCAGGAGGTAGCACGGTCAGGCCGAGCGCACGCGCCTCGTCGAGGAAGCCGACCACCTTGTCGGTGTTGTCCATGTCGCTGGACAGCACCGCGGCCATGAATTCGGCCGGGTAATGCACCTTCAGCCACGCAGTCTGGTAGGCGACCAGCGCGTAGGCGGCGGAGTGCGACTTGTTGAAGCCGTACTCCGCGAATTTTTCCATCAGGTCGAAGATCTGCGTTGCCGTGCGCGGATCCACGCCGCGTTCGGCGGCACCGGCCTCGAACTTGGCGCGCTCCTTCGCCATTTCCTCGGCTTTCTTCTTGCCCATCGCGCGACGCAGCAGGTCGGCGCCGCCCAGCGAATAGCCGGCCAGCACCTGGGCGATCTGCATCACCTGTTCCTGGTACACAATCACGCCATAGGTCGGCGCCAGCACCGGCTCCAGCGCCGGATGCGGATAGCTGACCTCGGCGATACCGTGCTTGCGGTCGCACCATTCCTTGTCCATCCCGCTGCCCAGCGGGCCGGGGCGGAACAGCGCGGCCAGCGCGATGATGTCCTCGAAGGTGTCCGGTTTCGCCCGCTTCAGCAGCTCGCGCATGCCGCGCGATTCGAACTGGAACACCGCGACCGAATCGCCGCGTGCGAACAGCTCGTAGGCGGCCTTGTCGGTGAGCTCCAGTGCAGTGATGTCGAGCGCGTCCTGGCCTTCGCGCGCGCGCCGCACATTGATCGCCTTGACCGCCCAATCGATGATCGTGAGCGTGCGCAGGCCGAGGAAGTCGAACTTCACCAGGCCGATCGATTCGACGTCGTCCTTGTCGAACTGGGTGACCGGGTTGCGGCCAGCGCCATGGCCGTCGTGTTCGGCGAACAGCGGGCAGAAATCCTGCAACGGGCTGGGCGCGATTACCACGCCGCCGGCGTGCTTGCCGGCGTTGCGGGTCAGGTCTTCCAGCTGCAGCGCAAGATCGACCAGATCGCGAACATCGTCTTCGCTTTCGTAGCGTTCCTTGAACTCGGTGACGATGCGATCCGGCTGCTTCTGCGCGCGTTGACCGATGCCGATCGCGTCTTCCAGCGTCATCGGATCGGCGGGTTGCAGCGGAATGAGTTTCGCCAGGCCATCGACGAAGCCATACGGGAAGCCGAGCACGCGGCCGGCATCGCGCAGCACTGCTTTGGCCGCCATCGTGCCGTAAGTGATGATCTGCGATACGCGGTCGCGACCATATTTGCGCGCGACGTAATCGATCACCTCGTCGCGGCGATCCATGCAGAAGTCGATGTCGAAGTCCGGCATCGACACGCGTTCCGGATTCAGGAAGCGCTCGAACAGCAGGTCGTAGGGCAGCGGATCGAGGTCGGTGATGCCCAGCGCCCACGCGACCAGCGAGCCGGCGCCGGAACCGCGGCCGGGGCCGACCGGGATGCCGTGCTGCTTGGCCCAATTGATGAAGTCGGCCACGATCAGGAAGTAGCCGGGGAAGCCCATCTCGACGATGACGTCGAGCTCAAGCTCGAGGCGCGCGTCGTAGTCGGCGCGGGTCTTGCCGTCGGCCAGCGGGGCTTTCTGCAGGCGCTGCGCAAGGCCATCGCGCGATTGGCTGCGGATCCAGCTGTCCAGCGTCTCGTCGCTGGGTACCGGGAAGGCGGGCAGGTAGTAGGTGCCCAGCCGCAGTGCCAGGTTGCAGCGCTGCGCCAGCGCGACGCTGTTGTCCAGCGCGTCCGGCACATCGGAGAACAGCGCCGCCATTTCCTCGGGCGATTTCAGGTATTGCTGCGCGGTGTAGTCGTGCGGGCGGCGGGCGTCGTCGAGCACGCGACCGCTGGCGATGCACACGCGCGCCTCGTGCGCGTCGAAACCGTCGGCATCGAGGAAGCGCACATCATTGCTGGCGAGCACCGGAATGCCGCGCCGCGCCGACATGTCCAGCGCGAACGCATTGAAGGCGTCTTCGCCGGTGCGACCGGTGCGCAGCAGTTCCAGGTGCAGGCGTTCGCCGAACTTCGCTTGCAGGTCGGCCAGTGCCTGTTCGGCAAGATCATGACGGCCGGAAGCGAACAGCAGCCCGGGTTCCGACTGCGGCCCGGCGATGGCGAACAGCCCGGCGTTCTCCGCCAGCCACGCGGGGCGCGCGACCACGCCATCGACGCGATGGCCTTCCATCCATGCGCGGGTCAGCAGCTGCGACAGGCTGAGGTAGCCGTCGTTGTCGCGGCACAGCAGGGTCAGGCGCGATGGCGTGGCGGTGCCGTCGGCGACCAGCACGTCGGCACCGGCGATCGGTTTGATGCCGGCCTTTTCCGCTTCCTTGTAGAACTTGACCAGGGCGAACAGATTGTTCTGGTCGGTAACCGCGACTGCCGGTAAACCACGCGCCGCGCAGGCCGCGACGAGCTCCGGGATACGGATCGTCGAATCGACCAGCGAGTATTCGCTGTGCAGGTGCAAGGGGACGAAACGGGCGGACATCGCATTACCGCGTAACCAGCATGCAGGGTAGGCCGCGACCGCCGCCCGGGCAAGGCTTGACAGGCCGGTGAACCGGCCTGTTTCAGCCCGCCGCGGTCATTTGGCCTCAGGCCACCCGGAACGGGCGATTCGGGTGGCCGCCGTTCGCGTAGTGGCCGTCGTTCACCCGGTGATGGTGCTGGTACAGCGCCAGCGCATCCAGCCGATCACGGATCCATGCATCGCGGCGTTGCGCACCATCCCCATCAGGCGCTGTCGATGCGCGGTAGTCGCAGAAATCCGCATAGTCCTCGGCTTCGGTGGCTACTGCGGGCCAGGCCAGTTCCAGCAGGATCACGTCATCCAGCAGGCCGAGCAGAGGAATTTCGTCCGGTATCAGGTCGTGATCCTGGTCGAGATAGGCCAGTAGCTTGCGCACGCGTCGGCAGGCGCCTTCGCGGCGATCCCAATCGGCATCGTCGAGCATCGCGCGCAGTTGCTCGATGCGGGTCAGGCGCTCGTCCAGTACCGCGCGTGCGCGTGCAGCGGGCAGATCCTGCAACCAGCGCCCGAGCGTGGCGATGCGGTCGGCATCGACATGGCGCGCCTCGGGATGAATGTCGTGCAACAGGCGGTCGAAACGTGCCACGGCCGTGGCGTCAAGTTGGAAACCGCCGATGCTGTCGCGGTTGGCGTGACTGGGACGATCTTCCCAGGGCAGCGGTGTTTCGGCGGGAGCTGCGGTTCGCATGAGCATGGCGCACCTCGCGAAGCCGACGGCGGGGGATGGCTGCGTGCGAGCGTCGGCTTGCAGGCGCAAACAGCCGCATCGATGCGATGCAAGCGCACCTTGCGCCAGCGCATTCAATGCGTCATGTGCCGGAAGCGAGGTGCCTCAAGTCATGTTGCGCGCCTGCAGCCAGCGCGCGCTGAACGGGAGCGAAACTGCGGCGATGTTGTGGGCACGGTCCATGCTTCTGCAACGCATCCCGGTGCATCGCGCTGGGATAACCCTTGTGCCGATCGAAGCCGTATTGCGGATATTGCGCATGCAGTTCACGCATGCGCGCATCGCGCGCGACCTTGGCCAGGATCGATGCGGCCATGATCGAAGGTTCCGACGCATCGCCATCGATGATCGCGGTAGCAGCACAAGGCATGCCGTCGGGAATGCGGTTGCCGTCGATCAGTGCGTGTCCTGCCGCGGGCGAAAGCGCGCAGACGGCGCGGCGCATGCCGGTCATCGTGGCCTGCAGGATGTTGAGCGCGTCGATTTCGTCGGCTTCGACGAATTCGATGCGCCATGCCAGCGCATGTTCGATGATCAGCGGATACAGCGCCTCACGCTTGCGCTCGCTGAGTTGCTTGGAATCGTTCAATCCACCGATCGGGTGAGCTGGATCGAGGATCACTGCGGCCACGCACACCGGCCCGGCCAGCGGGCCGCGCCCGGCTTCGTCCACGCCGGCAACCAGCAGGCTCATGCGTGCGATGACAGTAGCGAAGCAACCGCGTCGGCCGCGCGTGCCGACGCGTCGCGGCGCAGGGTTTCATGGATGGCCAGGAATTGCGGTTGCAGCGCGGCGACGGCATCGGCATCGCGGAACCAGTGCAGCAGGGCCGCGTGCAGGTTTTGCGTGGTGCACTGATCCTGCAGCAGTTCGGGAACCAGCTGCTTGCCGGCCAGGATGTTGGGCAGGCTGACATGCGCGGATTTCAGCAGCCCGAACGCCTTGACGATGGCATAGGTCAGGCCGGAGATGCGATGGCCGATCACCATCGGCCGCTTGCACAGCATCGCTTCCAGCGCGGCGGTGCCGGAAGCAAGCAGCACGCAATCGCTGGCGATCATCGCGCGCTGCGCATCGCCGTCGAGGATGCGGATACCGGGTACATCGCGGGCGATGCGTTCGATCGCGCTACGGCACTGCGCATTGGCGGCGGGCACCAGCACGCGCAGGCCGGGAATGTCGCGTTGCAGGGTGGTTGCGGCTTCGACGAACACCGGCAGCATGCGTTCGATCTCGCCGAGCCGGCTGCCCGGCAAGAGCGCCAGGATCGGCACATCGGGCGATTCGCCGAATGCGTTGCGTGCGGCGGTGCGGTCGGGCTGCAGCGGGATCGCATCGGCCAGCGGGTGGCCGACGAATACCGCATCGACGCCATGTTTCGCGTAGATCGGTGGTTCCATCGGGAACAGGCAGAGCACGCGATCCGCGCTGGCGCCAATCTTCGCCGCACGGTTCTCGCGCCAGGCCCAGACCGACGGGCTCACGTAATGCACGGTGCGCACGCCGCGCTGCTTGAGCCAGCGCTCGACGCCGAGGTTGAAGTCAGGCGCGTCGATGCCGATGTACACGTCCGGCTTCCAGTCGAGAACGCGCTGGCGGAACGCCTTGCGCAGCTTGAGCAGGCGCGGCAGGTGGGCCAGCACTTCGGCCAAGCCCATCACCGCCAGTTCGCTGGCATCGAACCAGATATCCAGGCCGGCAGCGCGCATGCCATCACCGCCGATGCCGGCGAATTGCGCATCGGGGAAACGCTTGCGCAGTTCTGCGATCAGGCCTGCGCCGAGCTGGTCGCCGGAAGTTTCACCTGCGCAGAGGGCGATGCGAAGGCTCATTCCACCGCCCAATGAAAGCCTGCGTCGGGTCCGGCAGGGGGGTGTTTCCCAACAAAGCGAGTATCGGGTAGCGACTTGGGGAATACCCCCCTGCCGGGCCCGACATGCGAGATGCTCACCGCAGCAGCGGCCGCTCGCCGGCCTCGATGAAGTCGAGCATCTCGCGCACGTCGTTGCTGTTCGCGGCGATCTCGCCGAGTTCGGTCTTGGCCTCGTCCAGCTTTGCATCGCCCATGTACAGCGCACGATAAGCGCGCTTGATTGCGGCGATGCGCGTGGCATCGAAGCCGCGCCGCTTCAGGCCTTCGGCATTGATGCCGCGCGGCCGTGCGTATTTTTCCTGCGCCACCATCAGGAACGGCGGCACGTCGCCATTGACGAAGGCACCCATGCCGATGAAGGCGTGGTCACCGATCCGGCAGAACTGGTGCACGCCGGTGAAGCCGCTGAGGATGACCTGGTTGCCGACGCTGACATGGCCGGCGAGGGTGGTGTTGTTGGAGAACACGCAGTCGTCGCCGACGATGCAGTCGTGCGCGATATGCGAATAGGCGAGGATCCAGTTGCGGTTGCCGAGGCGGGTGATGCCGCCGCCATCGCCGGTGCCGCGATTGATGGTGACGAACTCGCGGATCACGTTGCCGTCGCCGATCACCAGTTCAACGCGCTCGCCACGGTACTTCTTGTCCTGCGGCTCGCCGCCGATCGCGGCCTGGCCGTGGAACACGTTGTCGCGGCCGATGCGGGTCGGGCCTTCGATCACGCAGTGCGGGCCGATGCGGGTGTTGTCGCCGATTTCGACTTCAGCGCCAATCACCACATAAGCGCCGACATGCACGCCCACGCCGAGCTTCGCGGATGGAGCGATGACCGCCGTCGTGTGGACTAGCGATGTGGAATCGCCGCGCATCGAATCAGTCCCGCGCCGCCGCGCAAAGGATCTCGGCGCACGCGACCTGCTCGCCGTCGACGCGGGCGATGCCCACGTATTGCGCCATGTTGCGGATGCGCCGCCGCAGCTCGACATCGAGTTCCAGCTTGTCGCCCGGCACCACCATGCGGCTGAATTTCGCGTTGTCCACCTTGACCAGGTAGAAGGTGTCCTTGCCGAGTTCGGCCGGATCGCGCGAGAGCTGGGTCAGCAGGCCGCCGGCCTGGGCCAGCGCTTCCACCACCAGCACGCCGGGCATCACCGGATGGCCGGGGAAATGGCCGGTGAAGAACGGCTCGTTGTTGGTGACGTTCTTGTAGGCCAGCACGCGCTTGTCCTTCTCGAACTCGACCACGCGGTCGACCAGCAGGAAGGGATAGCGGTGCGGCAGCAGGCGCTCGATCTCGGCGCTGTTCACCGGCAGGGTCACGCTGGAAGTGGCATCGGTCATTCGGTGTCCTTGTCGCCGGCCTTCGTGCGGCGGGCGATGTCGTCGAGTTGCTTGAAGCGCGCGGCACTCTTGCGCCAGCTGCGATTGTCCATCAATGGCGTGCCCGATGAATACTCGCCTGGCTCACGGATGGAGTGGGTGACCAGCGACATCGCGGTGATCACCACGCGGTCGCAGACCTCCAGGTGGCCGAGCACGCCGGCACCGCCGCCAACCAGGCAGTGGCGGCCGATGACTGCGCTGCCGGCCACCGCCGAGCAGCCCGCCATCGCGGTATGCGCACCGATCCGCACGTTGTGGCCGACCTGGATCTGGTTGTCCAGGCGCACGTCTTCTTCGAGCACAGTGTCGCCCAGCGCGCCGCGGTCGATGGTGGTGTTGGCACCGATCTCGCAATCGTCGCCGATGACCACGCCGCCGAGCTGCGGCACCTTGATCCAGTGGCCATGGTCCATCGCGATGCCGAAGCCCTCCGCACCGAGCACGGCGCCAGGATGCACGAGTACCCGTTTGCCCAGTCGCACTCGCGTCACCAGCGTGACCCGCGCGATCAATTCGCAATCGTCACCGACCTCGCAATCGTCGCCGATCACGCAACCGGGGCCGACAATTGCGCCGGCTTCGATCCGGCTACGCGCGCCGATGAAGGCATGTGGACCGATGCTGGCGGCGGGATCGACCGAAGCGGAAATGTCGACGACAGCGCTCGGATGGATGCCAGCAGCACGCACGGGTTTGCGTTCGAACAGGGCAGCGATCTTTGCGAACGCCGTGTACGGATCGCGAGCGACCAATGCCGTGCCGCTGCGGGCCTCGATGTCGTCCGCGCGCAAGACCACGACGCCAGCGGCGCTCTCCGCCAGCTGGCCGCGGTAACGTGGATTGGCGAGGAAGCTCAGCTGCTCCGGCGTGGCGCCCGAGAGCGTGCCGACGCCATGCACTTCGCGATCCTCGCCGTGCAGCTCAAGCTCGAAGCGGCGCGCCAGTTCCGAGGCGGCGAACACTGGCGCGTTCATGCCCGGGGGCGGCCGTTACAGCTGGCCGCCGAAGGTGAACTGCAACCGTTCGATCTGGTCGCCGTCCTTCTTGCGCAGGGGAATGGCGTAGCTGATCGACAGCGGACCCATCGGTGAACGCCAGAGCAGGGCGATACCGGTGGATGCGCGCAGTTCGCTGGCGCTGAAGTTGCCCCAGCCGTCGTAGACGTTGCCGAAGTCGAGGAATGCGGAAACGCGTGCGGCGGGGCTGTCGAACAGCTTGGGGAAGATCGCCTCGACGGAGCCGGCCAGCAGGAACGAACCACCCAGCGGCTGCCGATAGCCAAAACCGGACGTATAGGACGGGCCAAGGGTGTTGTCGGTGAAACCACGCACCTTGCCCTGCGCGGCGATGCCGCCGGCATAGAAATTTTCAAAGAACGGCAAGCCGCTGGCAGTCACCGTCTTGTCAAAATCAGAGGAAGTCGGCAGGCAGGGATCACTCGGCGCAATGCCAGGTACCTCAGTGTCGAGGATGCCATCACCGTTGGTATCGATATAGGTCGGCGCGGTGTAACAAAGATTCCGTCTGAAGTTCTTGCCGTAGGAATCGCCATAACCCACGTTGATGCCGGTACGTACCACCAGCGCCTGGTTCAGTGGCCAATATTTGCCGAAATCGTAGGACAGTTTGTAGTACTCGACGGTAGAGCCGGGCAAGGCGATTTCCGCCGATAGGTTCTGCGTGCTGCCGACAACGGGCATGAAATAGTCGTTGCGGGTATCGCGGCCCCAGCCAATCTGTCCACGCCACGCGTGGAAAGTACGGTTGCCCACGGCGCTGATATAGTCCAGCAGCGGTGGCGGCGTCGATCCCGGGTACGCAAGAATTTCATTGGTATCCACGCCGAACATGAGCGATACCGAGTCGTTTTCACTCAGCGGCAGGCTCATGAAGACCTGCGCTGCGCCGCTATTGGTCGAATACTGGGCGACGTTGTAGCTGGAGTAGTCGAACTCGCGCCACCACAGGTTGTAGCCGAGCGACAGCCCATCATCCGTGAAGTACGGATTCATGAAAGAGAAGTCGTAACGTTTCTGGTAGGCGCTGCGGGTAACGGCCATCGAGACTCGGTTGCCGCTACCGAGGAAGTTGTTCTCGGACAGCTGCAAGGAGAGGTTAACGCCGGAGAGTTGTGAATAACCGACGCCGGCCGCGATGCTGCCGGAAGTGGTTTCCTTTACGGTATAGGTCACATCGACTTGATCGTCAGTGCCCGCAACCGGCTCGTTCTCGACGTCCACTTCTTCGAAATAACCCAAGCGCTGCAGGCGTACCTTGCCTCGGTCGATCGCTGCCTGCGAATACCAACTGCCTTCGAATTGGCGCATTTCACGGCGGAGCACCGCATCGGCGGTGCGTGTGTTGCCCTTGAACACGATCCGGCGCACGTTGATGCGAGGCCCGGGTTGCACCTGAAAGTCGATAGCGACCGTGCGCTTGTCACGGTCGATCGCGGGAATCGGATTGACCTGGGCGAAGGCATAGCCGATGTTGGACAGGCGCGCCGTGATTGCATTGGTGGCCAGCTCAAGCAGGCCGCGAGAGAACGTACTGCCGGGACGGATGAAGGCAACAATCTGTTCGATTTCTGTCTTCGGCAGGATCGTGTCACCGGATACGGTGGCATTGGAGATGGTGTAGACCTCGCCCTCGCTGATGCCGGCAGTGAGGAACATGTCCTTCTTGTCCGAGCTGATCGCGACCTGAGTCGAATCCAGGCTGAAGTCGACATAGCCGCGGTTGAGGTACCAGGCATTGAGTTTTTCGATGTCGCCGGACAGCTTTTCGCGCGAATACTGGTCGTCGCGCTTGTACCAGCTCAGCCAATTGCTGGTATGCGATTCCCAGTCTTTGGTGATCTCCTCATCGGTGTACTTTTCGTTGCCGACCAGGTTGATATGGCGGATCTTGGCAGCCTTGCCTTCCTTGATGTTGATGGTCAGGTTGACGCGATTGCGATCCAGCCGTTCGACGCTTGGGGAGATTTCGACGCTGTACTTGCCACGATTGTTGTACTGACGGTTGAGTTCCTGGGTGACCTGGTCCAGGTTCAGCCGGTTGAAGGTCTCGCCTTCGGCCAGACCGATGTCCTTCAGGCCCTTGAGCAAATCTTCGGACTTCAGATCCTTGTTGCCGACCAGGGCCAGCTTGTTGATTGCCGGGCGTTCGACCACGGTGATCACCAGGATGCTGCCCTGGTGGTCCAGGCGCACGTCTTCGAAAAATCCGGTCTTGTACAGCGCGCGCAGGGCTTCGGCGGCCTTGGCGGCATCGAGGGTGTCGCCGCGCTCGACCGGGAGATAGGTGAACACGGTACCGGCGCCGATGCGCTGCAGGCCGTCGATGCGGATGTCGCTGACCGTGAACGGTGCGATCGCCGTCTGCGCCCATGCCGGCAGCGCGAGCGCCGAGGCCAGGGCAAGGGTGAGCAGGCGGCGGGACAAGGGTCGGGTCATTCGGGACATCCTGTTGCGGGGCATGTTGCTGGGCGCGTGTGGTGCGCCAGCGGCGGGGAGCGAAGCGTCACGACACCAGGCGCAGGATGTCGTTGTAGAACGCCAGTCCCGTCAGCCCCGCGATCAACGCGAGGCCGAGGTACTGGCCAACGGCCATCGCGCGATCGCCCAACGGGCGGCCCGTGACCAGCTCGATAAGGTAATACAGCAGGTGTCCACCGTCCAAGACGGGAATCGGCAGCAAGTTGAGGATGGCAAGGCTGACCGACAACAGGGCGAGGAAGTTCAGGAACCATGCGGTGCCACCGCTGGCATAGGCATTTGCGGCCTGGGCAATGGCGATCGGGCCCGAGACGGTGTTCTCCACCGAGACTCGGCCGCTGAACGCGCGCCCAATCATGGCGAACAATTGCTTCACCTGGTAGCTGGTTTCGTTGATGGCGGCCGGGATCGCCGCGATCGGGTTCAACCGCAGCACGGCGTCCGGGAGAGGCCTTGCTGATGCGGCATTGCCCACGCCGAGCAGCCAGGAACTGCTGCCGTCCGGATTGTTGCGCCGCATCGGAGCCAGTTCCAGCGCCAGCCGTTCACCATCGCGCTCGACTTCGATCATGCCGGGGCCGCCACGCTTGCCCAGCGCCTCCACCAACGGAGCGATGTCGTCGAAGCTGGCGATGGGCGAGGCGTCGATCGCGGTGATGCGATCGCCTTCGGCCAGCACGCCCCAGGCCGGCATGCCTTCGCTGACCGTGCCCACCACGGCCGGCACCAGTTCATGGCGGGCGGTTAGGCCCACCGCCCGCATCGCCCGCGATTCGTCGAAGGCGGCCGGCAGCTTGTCCAGCGGCAGGGTGTGTGTGCTGTCGCCGCCATCGGCCCGTGCGACGTCTACCTGCACAGGCTGTCGATCCAGCGCCGCCACGGTCAGGGCCATCAACGCCTCGCTCCAGGTCGGGGTGGCGCGGCCATCGACTGCGCGGATGGCATCGCCTTGCTGCAGGCCGGCTTGCGCGGCAATGCCTTCGCTCTTGCCCACGACCGGAGCGTAGTCCGGGCGGCCGATCACCAGCATCGCCCACAGCAGGGCGACCGCCAGCAACAGGTTGGCCAGTGGTCCGGCGATCACGATCGCGATGCGTTTCCACACGTTCTGGCGATTGAAGGCGCGGGCCAGGTCGGCGGCGGGGATGTCGCCCTCACGTTCGTCCAGCCTGGTTTCGTCAAGCATGCTGACGTAGCCGCCCAGCGGGATCATCGCGATCCGGTATTCGGTGCCGTCCTTGCCGATCCGCGACCACAGCGCACGGCCGAACCCCACCGAGAAGCGCAGCACCTTCACTCCGCAGCGGCGCGCGACCCAGAAATGGCCGAATTCGTGGAAGGTGACCAGCACGCCGATCGCGACCAGCATCCACCACAACGATCCGAAGAAGGTGCCCATGGAATGCGATCAGTTCTGGTTGGCGAGGTGGTCGATGCGCGTATGGGCCGCCGCGCGCGCGCGCGTATCCGCATCAAGCAACATGTCCAGTGAATCGGCGGGCTGGGGCGGCATGGCATCCATTGTCGCAGCGACAGTGTCGGGAATGGACAGGAAACCGATCCGGCCCTGAAGAAAGGCTGAAACCGCCTCCTCGTTGGCTGCATTCAGCACGGCGGGCGCGGTGCCGCCGGACTCCAATGCGCGCCAGGCCAACGCAAGGCAAGGGAAGGCGTCGAGGTCTGGGGCTTCGAATTCCAGCTTGCCGCCCTGCGTGAGCAAGTCCAGCGCGCCGACGCCGGAAGCGATCCTGCGCGGCGATCCCAAGCCCACGGCAAGCGCGGTGCGCATGTCCGGCAGGCCGAGCTGCGCCAGTGAGCTGCCGTCGACGAAATCGACGATGGCATGCACCAGCGACTGCGGATGCACCAGCACGCGGATGCGATCCGGGGCGAGGGCGAACAGGTGGTGGGCCTCGATGACCTCCAGCCCCTTGTTCATCAGCGTGGCCGAATCCACCGAGATCTTCGGGCCCATCGACCACTTTGGATGGGCGATGGCTTGCGCCGGCGTGACCGCCGCCAGGTCGGCGCGGCTGCGTCCACGGAATGGGCCGCCGGATGCGGTGAGCGTGACCCGAGTGATCGCCGCGGGGTCGTCGCAACCGGCGATGCACTGGAACACCGCGTTGTGTTCGCTGTCGATCGGCACGATGGTCGCGCCACCATCGCGCGCCGCCTGCATCAGCAGTTCGCCGGCCAGCACCAGCGATTCCTTGTTGGCCAGCAACAGGCGCTTGCCGGCGCGTGCGGCGGCGAGGGTGGACGAAAGGCCGGCTGCGCCAACGATGGCGGCAACCACACTGTCGCAGGCATCGCCCGCGGCCAAGGCATCCAGCGCGGCGGGCCCCGCGTGCGCCAGTGTCGGCAAGCCGGCCTCGCGCAGCCCATCGCGCAGCGCCAGGAAGCGGTTTTCATCGGCGATGACAGCGTGTTCCGGACGATGCCTGCGGCAGAGTGCGACGAGCTCGTTGACCTTGCTACCCGCGGCCAGCACGCTGGCACGCGTTCGTTCCGGGTGACGCGCGATCACGTCCAGCGCGGAGGTGCCGATCGAACCGGTGGCACCGAAGATTGCAACCCTGTGCATCATCGACGCCCTAGAAGCCCAGCCACAACTTTCCGAGTGCGAACACCGGCAGTGCGGCCAGCACGCTGTCCACGCGATCCAGCACGCCGCCGTGGCCGGGGATCAGGTCGCCCGAATCCTTCGCGCCCACGTGGCGCTTGAGCAGGCTTTCGAACAGGTCGCCGACGACCGAGAACATTGCAGTCGCCAGCGCCACCAGCGCGATGCCCGGCAGTTGGCCTGCGCGCACGCCGATCATTTCCGCGCCAACGATCGCTACCACCATCGCCAACACCAGGCCGCCAAGCAGTCCCTCGATGGTCTTGTTCGGGCTGATCCGCGGTGCCAGCTTGCGCTTGAAGAACCTGCCGCCGAAATGGCGGCCGGCGAAGTAGGCGCCGGTATCTGCTGCCCAGACCAGGAACAGCGCCAGCAGCAACCACTTGTGGCCGTTCGGCTGGCTGGCGTGGATCAGGCCCAGCGCGCACCAGGCCGGGATCACCGCCAGCGTGCCGGCCAGCAGCTTGAACGCGCGTGCATGCGAATCATGGTCTGAGGCGAAGTGGTAGTGGCGCATCCACAACAGCGCCAGCAACCACCAGCCCACGCCGATCACCACCACCAATTGCAGTAGCGCGAAGGATCCACCTTGTGCGGAACGCGAACCCCACACCAGCGCCACCATCACCGCCACGTTGCACAGCAGCAGCACCGTGCGGGCCAGGGTGTCGTCGACTTCGGCCAGCTTCAGCCATTCCCATAGCGCGATGAGGAACAGCACGGCGCTGAGTGCGGCCAGTACCGGCGTGGAGACGAACAGCACGCTGAGGATGGCGATCGGCGCCATGATCAGCGCGGCCAGCAGGCGTGTTTTGGTCACGAAGTTTCCCCGGTTGCGTGGCCGGCCACCTGCGCGCTGGTCAGCCCGAAGCGGCGTTCGCGCCCGGCGTAATCGTCCAGGGCGCGCCGCAGTGTGGCGGCATCCACGTCCGGCCACAACGTGTCGGTGAACCACAATTCGGTGTAGGCCAGCTGCCACAGCAGGAAATTGCTGATCCGCAGCTCGCCGCCGGTACGGATGAACAGGTCGGGCGCGGGCAGCTCCGCCAGCGCGACGCGCGTGGAGATCGCCTCTTCGTCGATCTGCTCCGGGCGCAGCCGGCCTGCGGCCACGTCCTCCGCCAGTGCGCGCGCGGCCTGGGCGATGTCCTGGCGGCCGCCGTAGCTGGCGGCGATGCTCAGTTGCAGTTTGGTGTTGCCGGCGGTCAGCGTTTCCGCCGCCTGCATGCGGGCCAGGATCTCCGGCGCGAAACGCGAGCGTTCGCCGATGAAGCGCAACCGCGCGCCAAGCCGGTGCAGCTCGTCGACTTCGCGTTCAAGCGCGCCCAGGAACAGCTTCATCAAGCCGCCGACCTCGTCCGTCGGCCGGTTCCAGTTCTCGCTGGAGAACGCGAACAGCGTGAGCGCTCCGACCCCATTGTCCAGGCAGAACTCAACGCAAGTCTTGACCGCGCGCGCGCCGGCGCGGTGGCCGATGATGCGCGGGCGATGGCGCTGCTGTGCCCAGCGGCCATTGCCATCCATGATGATGGCGATGTGGCGCGGAACGCGCGCTGCGGGAGCTATCACGTGGAAGCGTCGCGATGCCGGCTCAGACCGACATCAGCTCCGTTTCCTTGGTCTTGATCACTTCGTCCACGTCCTTGATCGCCGAGTCGGTGAGCTTCTGGATGTCCTGCTCGGTGCGCGCGCTGTCGTCCTCGGTGATCTGCTTGTCCTTCAGCAGTTCCTTGACTTGGTGGTTGGCGTCGCGGCGGATGTTGCGGATCGCCACCTTCGCGTCCTCGCCTTCGCTGTGCACGACCTTGGTCAGTTCCTTGCGGCGTTCCTCGGTCAGCGCCGGGATGTTCAGGCGGATCACGGTGCCGGCGGTATTCGGGGTCAGGCCCAGGTCGGAGGCCAGGATCGCCTTTTCGACCGCACCCACCATCTGTTTTTCCCACGGGGTGATGATGATCGAGCGCGCATCGCCCACCGCCACGCTGGCCACCTGCGACAGCGGCATGTCGGAGCCGTAGTAGTTCACCTTGATGCTGTCCACCAGACCGGTATTCGCGCGGCCCGTACGGACCTTGACCAGGTTGTGGCGCAGCGACTCGATGCTCTTGGCCATGCGGGCTTGGGCATCTTTCTTGATTTCGTTCAGCATCGCGTCGCTCCGGGGTCCTTGGGTAACCGCGGGATTATAAGCGAGGCCGCCGTTCTCTACGGATGATCGAACTCATCCCCGCCCGCATGCGCGCTGCGGGCGTGATCGTGACCATGCGTGTGTCCATGGTGCGTATCGACGACGTGGCCATGCGGTGCGCGGTCGTTGCAGTCGTGGCCGCTGCCGGTGCCGCGTTCGATCTGCAGGGTCGGGTGGTTGATGCCGAAGCGTTCGTCCAACCCGTCGTTGAGATGATCGATGAAGGCGTCGTGGTCGGCATCGTCCGCGCGGACCAGATGCGCGGTCATCGCGATCTCGCCAGCGCCCAGCGACCAGATATGCAGGTGGTGCACCGCGGACACACCCGATTGCTGCAGCAACCAGTCGCGCACGGCGGCCTGGTCGATGCCGCGCGGCACCGCGTCCATCGCGGCATTGAAGGCATCGCGCAGCAGGCCGAACGAACCCACGGCGACCACCACCGCTACCAGCAGGGCAGTGGCCGGATCCAGCCAGGCCCAGCCCAGCCACCAGATGCCGGCGCCGGCCAGCACCGCCACCAGCGATACCGCGGCATCCGCGATCAAATGGAGGAAGGCGCCGCGGCGGTTGAGGTCGTGGTCGTGGCCATCGCGCACGAACCAGGCCGCGCCGAGGTTGATGACGATGCCGATCGCCGCTACCACCATTACCGGCAGGCCCGGTACCTCCGGCGGCGCGTTGAAGCGGCGGATCGCCTCCCACGCGAGCGCGCCGGAGAACGCGACCAGCAACAGCGCGTTGGCCAACGGCGAGAGCAGGGTGGCGCGGCGCCAGCCGTAGGTATGGCGCTCGGTGGGCGGGCGTTTGGCGATGACGGCCGCGCCCCAGGCCAGGCCCAGGCCGAGCACGTCGCCGAAGTTGTGCAGCGCGTCCGACAGCAGCGCCAGCGAATTGGTGGCGAAGCCGTAACCGGCTTCCAGCACGGTATAGGCGAGGTTGATCAGGGTCACCCACGCGAATGCGCGGGTGCCGTTGTCGTGGGAATGGGCGTGCATCGGCAAAGCGTGACCGCGCGCTGGCGCGGACACAATTACGCGCGGGCGATCAGCTGCGACCCTGCACCAGGGTGCCGATCTTCTCGCCGCGCAGGATGCGCAGCAGCACGCCGGGCTGGGCCATGTCGAAGATGCGCAGCGGCAGGTCGGCGTCGCGGCACAGCGCGAACGCGGCGGTATCCATCACCTGCAGGTTGCGGGCGATCACCTCGTCGTAGCTCAGCGTGTCCAGCTTCACCGCGTCAGCGTGCTTCTTCGGATCCTTGTCGTACACGCCATCGACCTTGGTCGCCTTCAGCAGCAGGTCGGCGCCGATCTCGATCGCGCGCAACGCGGCGCCGGAATCGGTGGTGAAGAACGGGTTGCCGGTACCGGCGGCGAAGATCGCGATGCGGCCCTTTTCCAGGTGGCGCACGGCGCGGCGGCGGATGTAGTCCTCGCAGACGTCATTGATCTTGATCGCGCTCATCACCCGCGATTTGCCGCCGAGTTTTTCCAGCGCGTCCTGCATGGCGAGTGCGTTGATCACGGTGGCCAGCATGCCCATCTGGTCGCCGGTGACGCGGTCCATGCCGCCGGCGGCCAGGCCTGCGCCGCGGAAGATGTTGCCGCCGCCGATCACCAGCGCGATCTCCGCGCCGGCTTCGCGCACTTCCATCACTTCGCGCGCCAGTCGCCCGATCACCTTCGGGTCGATGCCGTAATCCTCGTCGCCCATCAGGGCTTCGCCGGAGAGCTTGAGCAGGACACGGCGATAGGCGAGGTTCGACATGTGCAGGCTCCGGTTGGGTAAACGGCGGAATTCTAGCCGATGCAGCAGGCGGTCTTTCGCGTGGCAACAAAAAACCCGCCGTTGCCGGCGGGTTTCTCGGTATTGCAATGGCGCGGTCGATCAGACCTGCATGGCCTTCGCCACTTCCGCGGCGTAGTCCTCGACCACCTTCTCGATGCCTTCGCCCACCGCCAGGCGGGTGAAGGACACAACGTCCGCGCCAGCGGCCTTGGCGGCCTGCTCGACGGTCTGGTCGGTGTTCAGCACGTAGGGCTGGCCGTACAGGCTGACTTCGTTGACGATCTTGGCGATCTTGCCGCCGATGATCTTCTCGAGGATTTCGGCCGGCTTCTGCTTGTCCTTCTCGGACATCTTGGCCAGTTCGATTTCCTTTTCCTTCGCCACGAACTCGGCCGGCACGTCGGCGGCCTTGTTGTGCGGCGGGTTCATCGCGGCCACGTGCATGGCCACGCCACGCGCGAAATCGGCGTCGCCACCGGCCACTTCGACCAGCACGCCGATCTTGCCGCCGTGCGAGTAGGCAGCCACGTTGTTGCTGCTGTTGATGGCGGACATGCGGCGCACCAGGATGTTCTCGCCCAGCTTGGCGATGGCGGCGGCGCGGGCTTCCTCGACGGTCTCGCCGTTCGGCAGCTTGGCGGACTTCAGCGCTTCCACGTCGGCGGCGCCGGAGGCCAGGGCGGCCTGGGCGACGGCGTCGGTGAAGGCGACGAAGTTCTCGTCCTTGGCGACGAAGTCGGTTTCGGAATTGATTTCGACCAGCACGGCCTTGCCGTTGGCCTGGGCGACCGCGATGCGGCCTTCGGCGGCCACGCGGCTGGCCTTCTTGTCGGCCTTGGCCAGGCCGGACTTGCGCAGGGCTTCGGCGGCGGCGTCGATGTCGCCGTTGCTTTCGGTGAGTGCCTTCTTGCACTCCATCATGCCGGCGCCAGTGCGCTCGCGCAGTTCCTTGACCAGGGAAGCGGTGATTTCAGCCATTGGATTGCTACCTCAAAAAAGGGCGTTGGGCGGGCCGTGGCCCGCCGATGTGATGCGGAATTCCATGCGACGCAGCCGCGCACTGTGGCGCGGCCACGTGACCGCAGGATTACTCGGCCTTCGGCGCGGCCTTCTTGGCCGGGGCGCGGCGGGCCGGCTTCTTGTCCTCGCCTTCGACGGCGGCGGCGAAGTCTTCCTCGCGAACGCTGGCGGCCGACGGCGCGGCAGCCTTGCCTTCCAGCACGGCGTCGGCGGCGGCACCGGCGTACAGCTGCACGGCACGGATGGCGTCGTCGTTGCCCGGGATGGCGTAATCGACCAGGTTGGGGTCGTAGTTGGTGTCGACCACCGCGATCACCGGGATGCCGAGCTTCTTGGCTTCCTTGATGGCGATGTCTTCATGGCCGATGTCGATCACGAACAGCGCGTCCGGCAGGCGGTTCATGTCCTTGATGCCGCCCAGGCTGGCTTCCAGCTTGTCGCGCTCGCGGCGCAGGCCCATCACTTCGTGCTTGACCAGCTTCTGGAAGGTGCCGTCGGTTTCCGCGGCTTCCAGTTCCTTCAGGCGGGCGACCGACTTCTTCACGGTGGCGAAGTTGGTCAGCGAGCCGCCCAGCCAGCGCTGGGTCATGTACGGCATGCCGCAACGGGTCGCTTCTTCCTTGATCGGGTCGCGCGCGCTGCGCTTGGTGCCCACGAACAGGATGGTGCCGCGCTTCTGCGCCACGCCGCTGATGAAGTTCATCGCGTCGTTGAACAGCGGGACGGTCTTCTCGAGGTTGATGATGTGGATCTTGCCGCGGGCGCCGAAGATGTACGGGCCCATCTTGGGGTTCCAGTAGCGGGTCTGGTGGCCGAAATGGACGCCGGCTTCCAGCATCTGGCGCATGGTGATCTGGGGCATTGCAGTAACTCCGATGGTTGGAACCCGCGCCGGAAATGGAGGCGCTGCGCCATTGAAGACGCTGGATCCCGGGGTTGGGCCTCCCTGCCGTCACTGCGTCCGAACTCCTTGCGGAGCACCCCGGCGCAGGGGTTGTCGACAGGTGTGGATTTGTCGGTGTCGCCCGACATGGCGGCGATAAAGCCTTGAAATTATGGCTGAATCCCGGGGCTAGCGCAATCCGGGGGGCGGATCGGCGATAATCCGGCCATGAGCATCGACCTGAAAACCGCCGCCGACCTCGAAAAGATGCGCGAAGCGGGCCGCCTGGCCGCCGAAGTGCTGCAGGTCGTCGCCCCGTTCGTGAAGCCGGGCGTGACCACCGAGGAACTGGACCGCATCTGCCACGACCATATCGTGAACGTGCAAAAGGCGATCCCGGCCAACGTCGGCTACCGCGGCTTCCCCAAGACCGTGTGCACCTCGGTCAACAACGTGATCTGCCACGGCATCCCCAGCGAGGCCAAGGTCCTCAAGGACGGCGACATCGTCAATATCGACGTCACCGTGATCAAGGATGGCTGGCACGGCGATACCAGCCGCATGTACTTCGTCGGCACGCCGTCGGTGATGGCCAAGCGCCTGGTCGACGTGACCCGCGAGGCCATGTTCCGTGGCATCCGCGCGGTCAAGCCCGGCGCAACCTTGGGCGATGTCGGCCATGCGATCCAGCAATACGCCGAGGCCGAACGCTTCAGCGTGGTGCGCGAGTACTGCGGCCACGGCATCGGCAAGGTCTACCACGACGATCCGCAGGTGCTGCATTACGGGCGCCCGGGCGAGGGCGTGGTGCTGAAGGAAGGCATGACCTTCACCATCGAGCCGATGATCAATGAAGGCGCGCGCCACACCAAGGTGTTGCCGGACGGTTGGACCGTGGTCACCAAGGACCGCAAGCTGTCCGCGCAGTGGGAGCACACGGTGGCAGTGACCGCCGATGGCGTGGAGATCCTGACCCGCCTGCCGGGCGACGACAACGATCTGTGAGCACGCAGGCGGCAGCCGATCCGCACGCGGTTCCGGCTGAGCTGCCCGCCGGCCCCGAAGGCGATGCCGACTGGGCCGCCGCAAGCCGCGCCTCTCTCGCACAGACCGATGCAAGGCTTGCGAGCCGTTTCGATGGCGGCGAAGCCGTCGACAAGCTCGTGGCCCTGCGCACGCGCGCGGCCGATGCACTGATCCTCGAGGCCTGGCAGCGCTGCATCACCACCGACGAAGGCGGGCCCGATGCCGGACTCGCCTTGTTCGCGGTGGGCGGTTACGGCCGTGGCGAATTGTTCCCGCATTCCGACATCGACCTGCTGGTACTGGCCGAAAGCGATGTGCAGCAGGCGCAGCAGCCCGCGTTGGCGCGCTTCCTTGCAGTGCTTTGGGATGCAGGCTTGCAGGCCAGCCAGGCGGTGCGTTCAGTCGCGCAATGCACGGAAGCCGCCGCCGACCAGACCGTGTTGACCGCGTTGATGGAAGCGCGTGCCCTGGTCGCGGATGAGGCCGCGCAAGGGCGGTTGCGCGATGCGATCTCGCCCGAACGCATCTGGTCGGCGCGCGCCTACTTCGAGGCGAAAGTGCAGGAGCAGGCGCAGCGCCACGCGCGCTTCGGCGATACCAGCGACAACCTGGAACCCAACCTCAAGGACGGCCCCGGCGGCCTGCGCGACCTGCAGATGCTGGGCTGGATGGCGCTGCGCAGTTTCGGCGTGCGCGAGCTGGATCCGTTGGTGGGTCTCGATCACCTCGGTGCCGATGAAGCCGTGGCGCTGGATCGCGAACGCCGCGCGCTTGGCCGCCTGCGCTTCGGCCTGCACCTGGTCGCCGGGCGGCGCGAAGAGCGGCTGCGTTTCGATTACCAGAAGCTGCTGGCCGAACGCCTCGGTTACCTCGACGATGCCGATTCGCTCGGCGTCGAGAAAATGATGCAGGGCTTCTACCGCAGCGCGGCGATCGTGCGGCGGGTCAACGATCGCTTGCTGCAGCGTTTCGAGGAGCATTTCGATGGCGCCGCCGAGCCGCAACTGCTCGACGGCAATCTGGAATTGCGCCGCGGCTATCTCTCCATCCGCAAGCCGGGTTGGTTGATCGAGGACGCCGCGCATGTGTTCGCGCTGTTCGCCGCCTGGGCGGCCGATCCCGGTTTGCGCGGCCTGCATTCGCAGACGGCGCGGGAACTCGCGCGCGCGTTGCCGGGTATCCCGCGCTACGCGAAGGCTACGCCGCAGTTGCGCGCGGACTTCATGCAATTGTTGCGCGGCCCGCAACCGGTGAAGACGCTGGAGCGGATGGCCCGGCTTGGCGTGCTTGGGCATTGGATTCCGGCCTTCGCGCAGGTCTCCGGGCGCATGCAATTCGACCTGTTCCACGTCTACACCGTCGACCAGCACACGCTGGCGGTGCTGCGCAACCTGGCGGCGTTCGCGTCCGGCGAGCCGAACGAACGATTCTCGGTCGCACACACCGTGTGGCCGTCGCTGCGCAAGCCGGAGTTGTTGCTGCTCGCCGGCCTGTTCCACGACATCGGCAAGGGTCGCGGCGGCGATCATTCGGAACTCGGTGCAGTGGATGCGCGCGAATTCTGCACGGCGATGGGCCTGTCCGAGGCCGATACCGCGTTGGTCGAATGGCTGGTGCGCAAGCACCTGCTGATGTCGGTGACCGCGCAGAAGCAGGACATCACCGATCCCGAGGTGATCCATCGCTTCGCGGCCATCGTCGAGGATCGTCAGCGCCTCGATTACCTCTACCTGCTGACTTGCGCGGACATCGCCGGCACCTCGCCAAAGCTGTGGAATGCGTGGAAGGATCGCCTGCTGGCCGATCTGCACACAGCCACGCGCCTCGCGTTGCGTCGCGGCCTAGAACATCCGGTCGCCGCCGATGAACGCATCGACGAGAACCGCGCCGCGGCACGCGCATTGCTGGTCGCCGAAGGCCACGACGACGATAGCGCCATCGACGCGATCTTCGCGCGCATGCCACGCGACAACTTCCTGCGCAGCCGGCCGGAGCAGATCGTCTGGCAGGCGAATGCCTTGCGCGATGCCGCTCACGGTGCGGTCGTCACCCATGCGCGGCAACTGCCCGGCGGTGGCCATGAAGTGCTGGTGCATGCGCCGGATCGCGATGGCCTGTTTGCGGCGATCGTGATTGCGCTCGACCGCGCCGGCCTGGCGATCCTGCAGGCGCGCGCGCTGGACGGTCCCGACGCGACGATTTTCGATACCTTCCACGTGTTGCCGAACGATCCGCGGCAAGCGCCGACGCCGGCGCAGATCGGAGCTGGCCTGCAGCGCATGCTTGCTGGCGACCTGCGTCGCATGCAGCCCACGCGGCGCAGCCAGCCGCGCCACCTGCGTCATTTCCGCATCGCGCCGCAGGTAGCATTCGCTGTTGCCGAAAACGGACGCACCCTGGTCAGCATCGTCGGCAACGACCGCCCCGGCTTGCTGGCCGACGTGGCGCGCGCATTGCGCGAACAACGCCTGCGCGTGCACGACGCGCGCATCGCCACCTTCGGCGAGCGTGCCGAGGACATGTTCCAGATCAGCGACGAGCACAATCGCCCGTTGCAAGACGACCACCAACGGCAAGCACTGCGCGACGCGCTGCTGGCCGCACTCGACGGAGATTCAAGATGAGCCCCGCCAAGCCAAAGAAGAAAGCCGCCGCCGAAGCGCCGGCAAAGCCGTCGCGCGACGCCGCGCGCGCGGCAGAGATGGAGACGCTGCGTTTCGAGATCGAAAGCGCGTGGGAGCGGCGTGCGACGTTGACGCCGGAAGAACTTGAAGGTGCAACGCGCCCGGCCGTCGAACGCGCCATCGAAGGGCTGGAGAAAGGCCAGCTGCGCGTTGCCGAACCGGATGGCAACGGCGGCTGGCAGGTCAACGAATGGCTGAAGAAGGCGGTGCTGCTGTATTTCCGCACCCAGGAAATGGAGCTGGTCGAAAGCTACCCGGCGCCGTTCTGGGACAAGGTGCCGGCGCGCTTTGCCGAGTTCGACGAGGCGGATTTCCGCAAGCTCGGCGTGCGCGTGGTGCCGGGTGCGATCGTCCGTGCGGGTAGCCATATCGGCAAGGACGTTGTGCTGATGCCGAGCTTCGTGAACATCGGTGCACATGTCGGCGAAGGCACCATGGTCGATACCTGGGCCACGGTCGGCAGTTGCGCGCAGATCGGCAAGCACTGCCATCTGTCCGGTGGCGCCGGCATCGGTGGCGTGCTGGAACCACTGCAGGCATCGCCGACGATCATCGAAGACCACTGCTTCATCGGCGCGCGTTCGGAAGTGGTGGAAGGTTTCGTGGTCGGCCATCACAGCGTGATCGGCATGGGCGTTTTCCTCGGCCAGAGCACGCGCGTCTACAACCGAGCCACTGGCGAGATCAGCTACGGCCGCGTGCCGCCATACAGCGTGGTCGTCTCCGGCCAGCTGCCCGCCGCCGATGGCAGTCATTCGCTGTACTGCGCGGTGATCGTCAAGCAAGTGGATGCAAAGACGCGCAGCAAGACCAGCATCAACGACCTGTTGCGTGGGTTGGCGGACTGATGGCGACAACCCTGTACGGCCTGAAGAACTGCGACACCTGCAAGAAGGCGCAGAACTGGCTGAAGCGTTTCGGTATCGAATACGCCTTCGTCGACTACCGCGACGAACGGCAATCGCCGGAGACGCTGGTGGCATGGAAGGACGCGGCCGGTGGTTGGGATGCGCTGATCAACAAATCGTCCACCACCTGGCGCCAGTTGCCGCCCAACCGCAAGACGCCGGGCAGCGATGCCGAATGGAAGCTGCTGCTCAAGGAATATCCGCAGCTGATCCGCCGGCCGGTGGTGGTGCTGGACGATGGCAGCGTGTCGCAGGGTTTCAGCGACAACGGCTTCAAGAAGCTTTTCGGGGTCGACAAGTGAGCGAAGTTCTCGCATTGACGAAGGAGTTGATCCTGCGCCCATCGGTGACGCCGGACGACGCCGGTTGTCAGGCGCTGATCGCCGATCGCCTGCAGCGCGCGGGCTTCAGCATCGAACAGCTGCGCTTCGGCGAGGTCGACAACCTGTGGGCAACGCACGGTAGCGGCGATGGCCCGGTGTTGGTGCTGCTCGGGCACACCGACGTGGTGCCGTCCGGCCCGCGAGAGGCCTGGGCCAGCGATCCGTTCGTGCCCGAGGTGCGCGATGGCGTGCTCTACGGGCGCGGCGCGGCGGACATGAAGGGCAGCGTGGCGGCGTTCGTCATCGCGCTGGAACGCTTCGTGGCCGCGCATCCACAACATGCGGGCACGGTGGCGTTGCTGCTGACGTCGGACGAAGAGGGCGATGCCATTGATGGCGTGCGCAAGGTCGCGGAGTTGTTCCGCGAGCGCGGCCAGCGCATCGACTGGTGCATCACCGGTGAACCGTCATCGAAGGTGAAACTAGGCGATCTGCTGCGCGTCGGTCGGCGTGGCACCTTGTCCGCCACGCTGACGGTGAAGGGTATCCAGGGCCATGTGGCGTATCCGGACAAGGCGCGCAACCCGATCCATCAGGCGCTGCCGGCATTGGCCGAGCTCGCATGGAAGCAGTGGGATGCGGGTTACGAAAGCTTCCCGCCAACCAGTCTGCAAATCAGTAATTTCAATGCCGGCACCGGCGCCAACAACGTGATCCCCGGCGAAGCGACGCTGCTGTTCAACCTGCGCTACAACCCGAATTGGACTGCCGCGCAGCTGGAAGCGGAGTGCGAAACCCTGCTGCGCGATTACGGGCTTGAATTCGACATCCGCTGGCATCGCGGCGGTGAACCGTTCTACACGCCGGAAGGCCCGCTGCGCGAGGCTGCACGCGAGGTGCTGACGCAGTTCTCCGGTGCGCCGCCGGAAGAAAGCACCGGCGGCGGCACCTCGGATGCGCGCTTCATCGCGCCGCTGGGCGCGCAATGCGTGGAGATCGGGCCGGTCAATGCCAGCATCCACAAGGTCGATGAGAACGTGAGCGTGGCTGATCTGGATGCCCTGCCGGATCTGTACCTGGCCCTGCTCGAACGGTTGCTGGCGCAACCGTTGCGCGATGCCGATGCGGCGGGTTAAGGTCGAGCCATGAGCTTCCAGCGTGCCAACAATAATCGCAACAACGCCAGCCCCCCGCGGGTCGGCGATTAGCGCGCGCGTCACACGCTGATCTTCCCGAGGCCCGCACTGCAAAGTGCGGGCCTTTTCGTTTTTCCCTCCGAAACATCCCCTCAAGGACTTCCACGATGTGCTCGATCCTCGGCGTCTTCGACCTCCGCCCCGGCGCGGACCTGCAACCCCTGCGGCCGCTGGCCTTGTCGCTGTCCGCGCGCCAGCGCCATCGCGGCCCGGACTGGAGCGGGGTGCACGTGGATGCGAATGCGCTGCTGGTGCACGAGCGCCTGGCCATCGTCGATCCCGCCGGCGGCGCGCAGCCGATCCATTCCGCCGACGGCACGCTGGCGCTGGCGGTGAACGGCGAGATCTACAACCATCGCGAGCTCGAACGTCGCCTGGCCAAGCCCTACGCGTTTCAGACCGGCTCCGATTGCGAGGTGGTCAACGCGCTGTACCGTGATGGCGAAGCCCCCGAAACCTGGCTGGGCCGGCTCAACGGCATCTTCGCTTTCGCCCTGTGGGATGCCGACGCCAAGCGCGTGCTGATCGCGCGCGACCACATGGGCATCTGCCCGCTGTACTGGGGCCACGATGCCGACGGCCGGCTGTGGGTGGCGTCGGAAATGAAGTCACTGGTGCGCGTCTGCGACGACGTGGCCGCATTCCCGCCCGGCCATGTCTATGACAGCGCGACAGGCGAGCTGATCCATTGGTACAAACGCGCCTGGCGCGATTACGACGCGGTGCAGGGTGTCTCTGCCGACAAGGCCGAACTGCGTGAGGCCTTCGAGCGCGCCGTGCATCGGCAGATGATGAGCGACGTGCCGTATGGCGTGCTGCTCTCGGGCGGGCTGGATTCCTCGCTGGTCGCCGCGTGCGCGGCCAAATTTGCGCGCAAGCGGGTAGAGGACGATGACAAGGGCGAAGCCTGGTGGCCGCGCCTGCACAGCTTCGCCATCGGACTGGACGGTTCGCCGGATCTTGCCGCCGCGCAGATCGCTGCGGATGCGCTGGGCACGGTGCATCACGGCTTCACCTACAGCTTCGCCGAGGGGTTGGACGCGCTACCGGAAGTGATTCGCCATATCGAGACCTACGACGTCACCACGATTCGCGCATCCACGCCGATGTTCCTGCTGGCGCGGCGGATCAAGGCGATGGGGGTGAAGATGGTGCTCAGCGGCGAGGGCAGCGACGAGCTGTTCGGCGGCTACCTCTACTTCCACAAGGCGCCGAACGCGCGTGAATTCCACGATGAGCTGGTGCGCAAGCTGGATGCGCTGCACAGCTACGATTGCCTGCGCGCCAACAAGTCGATGATGGCCTGGGGCGTGGAGCCGCGCGTGCCGTTCCTGGATGTCGAGTTCATGGACGTGGCGATGCGCATGGACGCCAAGCACAAGATGAGCGGCGGCGGGAAAATCGAAAAATCGGTGCTGCGCGAGGCCTTCGAGGGTTATCTGCCGCAGGAAATCCTGTGGCGGCAGAAGGAGCAGTTCAGCGATGGCGTGGGCTATGGCTGGATCGATGGCTTGAAGGCGCAGGCCGAAGCGCAGGTGAGCGATGCGGATTTCGCTGCAGCCAGTCAGCGTTTCCCGATCAACGCGCCGCAGACCAAGGAAGCGTATTTCTATCGCCGCATCTTCGAGGAGATTTTCCCCGGCGAGGCCTGCGCGAACACGGTGCCGGGCGGCAAGTCGATCGCGTGTTCTTCGCCCGCTGCGATTGCGTGGGATGCGGCTTTCGCGACGATGGCCGATCCATCCGGGCGTGCGGTGGCCGGTGTGCACAACGCGGCGGTGATGGCGCTCTAGCGCCGGCGCAGCACGTAGACCGCCGTGTCCAGCTGCGATACCCCGGCCACGTAGCCGGGGTGTTCCGGCGGAATCGGCCGGCGTTCCAGTAGCTCGATGTCCCAGTCGGCGGAATACAGCGACAACACTTCGTCCTGCAGCACCGAGAACGGCGGGCCGGCGCGTTCGGCCTGCGGGTATTCCAGGGTGATCAGCAGACCACGGCAGCCGGTGGGCAACTTCGCGTAGACCTCGCGGGCATAGCGCTGGCGCAGTTCCGGTGGCAGCGCTATCAGCGCGGCACGGTCGAACACCGCCGCGCAATCGCGCAAGGCCTGCGCATCCAGTGCGAAGGCGTCGCCGCAGATGAGTTCGATGCCATTCGCCGAGTAATGGCGGCCGTACTTCGATTCACGGATGTCCGGTTGCAGCCCGTGTTCAACGAAGAATTGTTCGATGGCGAGTTGCGAAAGTTCCACGCCCAGCACGCGATAGCCCTGTGCCGCGAACCAGACCATGTCCAGCGACTTGCCGGCCAGCGGCACGAACACTTGAGCACCGGCGGGGATGTCCAGCGCGGGCCAATGCTTGAGCAGTAGTGGCGTGGGCGTGTCTTGGTGGAAGCCGATCTGGTTGTCGGCCCAGCGCTGGTGCCAAAACTCGGGGTGCATGCGTGTCTCCTCGTTCGACGGCGCCTACCATCGGGGTAAGTGGGGCTTTCGAGCAGCGTACGCTGCGAGCCCACGAACGCCAGTCGGCATGCAGGCCGACTGGCAGGGGCTCCGCGGCTCAAAATGCCGCTACGCGAAACACCCGATGGTCTCGCCGTCGATGTGGCGGTTACGCCTCGACGGCCAAGGCATCGACCTTCTGCCAGCCACGCGGCAACAGCCCGCCACGCGAACCGCGCGCACCGACGTAATCGTCAAGTTCCTTGAACGAAAGCGTCATCGTGCGCGCACCGGATTTCACCTGCAGCTTGCCGGCAGGCGGCACCACGGCGACGGCGACGACCTTCTCGGTGCCGCGCTTGGCCTTGGGGATCTCGATGATCTTGTTGCCCTTGCCCTTGTCGAGTTCCGGCAGTTCGCTCAACGGGAAGACGAGCACATGGCCGGCGCTGGTGACCGCGACGATGCGATCCGCCGCGACATCGGCCACCGCGGCGGGTTGCAACACCAGCCCGCCTTCGGACAAGGAGAGCAGCGCCTTGCCGGCCTTGTTGCGGCTGGTGAGATTCTCGAAGCGGGTGACGAAGCCGTAGCCGTGGCTGGAGGCGATCACGAAGCGTGCATCGTTGTCGCCGCTGGCCAGCGCCTGGAAGCTCGCGCCTGGTGCGGGAGTGAAGCGGCCGGTCAGCGGCTCGCCGTTGCCACGCGCCGAGGGCAGTGTGTGCACGGCAGTCGAATAGCTGCGCCCCGCCGAATCGAGGAAGGCGACCTGCTGGTTGCTGCGTGCCTTCACTGCGGCGAGCAAGCCATCGCCTTCGCGATAGCTGAGTGCGGCGGCATCGATATCGTGGCCCTTGGCCGCGCGCACCCAGCCCTTGTCGCTGACCACCACGGTCATCGGTTCGCTGGCGACCAGTTCGGTTTCGTCCAGCGCCTGCGCGGCTACGCGCGCGACCAGCGGGCTGCGGCGTGCATCGCCGAATTTCTTGGCATCGGCCAGCAACTCATCCTTGATCAGCTTCTTCAGCTTGGCCTTGCTTTCCAACGTCGAGATCAGGCGATCGCGTTCTGCATCGAGTTCGTCCTGCTCGCCGCGAATCTTCATCTCTTCCAGCCGCGCCAGCTGGCGCAGCTTGGTATCGAGGATGTAATCCGTCTGGTCTTCGGACAGCGCAAAGCGTGCGATCAGCGCGGCCTTCGGTTCGTCCTCGGTGCGGATGATGCGGATGACTTCGTCGAGATTCAGGAACGCGACCAGCAAGCCTTCCAACAGGTGCAGGCGGCGCTCGACTTTCTCGAGTCGATGCTTGAGGCGACGGGTGACGGTATCGCTGCGGAATGCCAGCCACTCGCTGAGCAGCATCTTCAGGTTCTTGACCTGCGGACGGCCGTCCAGGCCGATCACGTTCATGTTGACTCGGTAACTCTTCTCGAGATCCGTGGTCGCGAACAGATGGCCCATCAGTTGTTCGGCATCGACGCGGTTGCTGCGCGGCACCAGCACGATGCGGGTGGGATTGGCGTGGTCGGATTCGTCGCGAATGTCTTCCAGCCACGGCAGTTTCTTTGCGCGCATTTGCGTCGCGATCTGCTCGATCACCTTGCTCGGGCTGACCTGATAGGGCAGCTCGGTGATGACGATATTGGTGTTCTCTTTCACGAACACGCCGCGTGCGCGCACCGAACCGTTGCCGGTTTCGTACATCGCCTGCAGGTCGGCGGTGGGGGTGATGATTTCCGCCGCAGTCGGGTAATCCGGGCCGCGCACGTGTTCGCACAGATCGCGCACGGTCGCGTCGGGATCGTCCAGCAGGCGTACGCAGGCGCTGACCACTTCGTTGAGGTTATGCGGCGGTACGTCGGTTGCCATGCCGACGGCGATGCCGGTGGTGCCGTTGAGCAGCAGGTGCGGCAGGCGCGCCGGCATCCACGTGGGTTCTTCCAGGGTGCCGTCGAAATTCGGGTCCCAGTCGACGGTGCCCTGGCCGAGTTCGCCCAGCAGCACTTCGGCGATGGGCGACAGCTTGGATTCGGTGTAACGCATCGCCGCAAACGACTTCGGATCGTCGGTGGAACCGAAATTGCCCTGTCCTTCGACCAGCGGATAGCGGTAGCTGAACGGCTGCGCCATCAGCACCATCGCTTCGTAGCAGGCGGAATCGCCGTGCGGGTGGTACTTGCCGATCACGTCGCCCACGGTACGCGCGGATTTCTTCGGCTTGGCCCCGGCATTGAGGCCGAGCTCGCTCATCGCATAGATGATCCGGCGCTGCACCGGTTTCAGGCCGTCGCCGATGAAGGGCAGGGCGCGGTCGAGCACCACGTACATCGAGTAGTCGAGGTAGGCGCGCTCGGCGTACTCGCGCAGGGGGATCTGTTCGAAGCCGTGGAAGGCGGTGCGGATGCTGTCGTCGGTCATGGGGCAATTCTACTGCCGCGGTGGATTCGGCAGTGCTTTGATAGTCTGCAGGCGTGGATTTTCATCAACCAGGATGTCTGCCATGAATCATGTCGAGATCGCCACCACCTTCCTGCGCATGTGCGCCCGTGGCGAGGTACGCGAAGCCTACGCACGCTTCGTGGCTGCGGATTTCGTCCATCACAACGCGTGGTTCCCCGGTGACCGGGAATCCTTGCTGCTGGCGATGGAACAGAGCGCGGCGGCCGAGCCGAACAAATCGTTCGAGCCGAAGCAGGTGATCGAAGGTGGCGATCGCGTGGCGGTGCTGTCGCACCTGCGCCGCGCGCAGGCGGAGTTGGAATATGCCGTCGTCCACATCGTGCGCTTCGCCGATGGCAGGATCGTCGAATTGTGGGATCTGGGGCAGGAGATCCCGAAGGATTCACCGAACGCGCTGGGGATGTTCTAGCGCATCATCTCGCTAGGCTGCGGCAGCCCAGCGCTTCCAGTACGCCGTGCAAGACCGGCACATGCATCAACCACGGCCCGGCAAGCGTGAGCAAGCCGGCAACGATCACCAGCCCGCCCGCCATGGTGCGCAAACCGCCACGCTGCAGGCGTTGGCCGATGCGCGCGCCGGCCCAGGTCAGCGGGATCATCAGCGGCAGGGTGCCTAGGCCGAATGCGGCCATGGTCAGTGCGCCATGCACGGCGCTGGCCTGCAGCCATGCCGCAGCGAGCAGGGTGGTGCTGAGGCCGCAGGGCATCCAGCCCCAGACCATGCCAAGCACCAGCCGTTTGCCGGCGGTGTCCGCCGGCCAGACGCGCGCGCGCAGCGGCGCCAGCCACTGCCACAGGCGGGAGCCGGCACCGCCACCGAAGTTCCGCAGGCGATGCCTGCGATCCAGCAGCCGCAGGCCGGCGATGACCAGCACGATGCCGACCATCGCGCGCATCGCGATCCCGAGTCCGGGCATGCGCGCGATGCCCAGCAGGCCTCCACCGAGTCCGCCGACGATGGCACCGGCCAACGCGTAGCCCAGCACGCGGCCGAGGTTGGGCAATGCCGCCATCCACACGCTGTCGCGTTGTCCGACGGAGAGGCTGGTGGCGATGCCGCCGCACATCGCCGCGCAATGCACGGTGCCGAGCAGGCCGCTGGCGAACGCGGCCAGCAGCACCAGTCCGTCAATCGGCATCGTCGCCTGCCTTCTCGCGTGGCGGCTGTGGAGCGGGTACGTCGTCGTCGCGGAGGATGTCGATGGCGGGCGTGTCGAGGTCGTCGAACTGGCCGTGTTTCACCGCCCATGCGAACAGTAGGGCGGCCGCGCCGATCATCACCAGGCTGATGGGGATCAGGAACAGCAGGATGTTCATCGCGAAGGAACCCTTGTCAGCCGCAGCGCGTTGGCGGTGACCGCCAGCGAAGACAATGCCATGCCCAGCGCCGCCAGCCACGGCGTCACCACGCCTGCGGCGGCCAGCGGCAGGGCGAGCAGGTTGTAGCCGACCGCCCAGGCCAGGTTTTGGCGGACGATGCGGCGAGTGCGGCGGGCGATGGCGATGGCGGCGGGTACATTGCCCAGCGCGCTGCCGGACAGCACCAGGTCGGCGGCGCGCTGGGCCAGTGCCGCGCCGTCGCCGATCGCCAGCGACACGTCGGCCCCGGCCAGCACCGGCGCATCGTTGAGGCCGTCGCCGACCATCGCCACGCTGCGGCCGTCGGCCTGCAGCGCACGCACCCGCGCCAATTTGTCTTCCGGCGACTGGCGCGCATACGCATCGCTGATGCCTACCGCCTCGGCGAAGCGCGCCACCGGTGCGGCGGCATCGCCGCTGGCCAGATGCAGCGCCAGTCCCTGTTCGCGCAAGCGCGCGACCGCGCGCGCGGCATCCGGCCGTTCGCGTTCGGCGAAGGCGAAGCGCGCGCGTGCCCCGGCAGCGTTGCCCAACCAGATCGCGCCATCGTCGTCCTGGCCGATGGCGAACGGCGCGGTGCCGATCCGCCAGCGCTGGCCATCGATCATGCCTTCCACGCCCTGTCCGGCCACTGCACGCAGGTTGGCGGCGGTGGGAACACCTGCAACGTGCGCGAAGGCGGCGGCCAGCGGGTGGCTGCTGTCGCGTTCCAGCGCGGCGGCGATGCACAGGGCTTTGTCGGCATCGATGCCGATGCAGGCATCCACGCCCTGCAGGTGCGGCTTGCCGTCGCCGAGGGTGCCGGTTTTGTCGAACACCACGTCGGTGACTCGCGCCAGTCGATCCAGTGCGTCCGGGCGTACCGACAGCACGCCGATCTTGGCGAGTGCGCCGTGCGCGGCGGCCAGTGCGGCGGGTACCGCGAGCGACAATGCGCAGGGGCAGCTGATCACCAGTAGCGCCAGCGTCACTTCGAAGGCGCGCGCCGGGTCGTGGGCGCGCCACCACAGGTAGACCGCGGTGGCCGCCAGCAGCAGGCCGGCCACGAACCAGCCGGCGATGCGTTCGGCGCCGCGCGCCAGCGCCGGGCGGTGCGCCTGCGCGGTTTCCACCAGCCGCGCCAGTTCGGCGAGGCGGGTGCCGGCGCCGACTTCGGTGATGCGCATCCTGGCGGCGTGTTCGCGGCAGGCGGTGCCGGCGTACACGGCATCGCCGGCATGTTTGCTGACCGGCGTGGATTCGCCGGTCAGCAGGGATTCCTCGAAGCGGGCGTCGTCGTCCAGCAGCACGCCGTCGGCCGGCACCGGTTCGCCCACTGCAACGCGCACGATGTCGTCCACCGCCAACGCATCCAGCGGCACCGATTCGCGGCTGCCGTCGGCCAGTTCGCGGGTGGCGAACGCGGGCCGTGCGCGCGCCAACGCATCGACCTGCGCGCTGGCGATGCCGCGCGCGCGCTGTTCCAGCTGACGCGCGACCAGCAGCAGGAACACGAACATCACCGCTGCGTCGTACCAGACGTGGACGCCGCCACGCACCGTTTCGATCGTGCTGGCCGCCCATGCCAGCAGGGTGGAGCCCGCGATCAGCACATCCATGCCCAGCCGTCGCCCGCGCAGTTCGTGCCAGGCGCCGACCAGGAACGGCCAGCCGGCCCAGAACACCACCGGCGTGGACACCATGAAGGTGATCCAGCGGAAGAAATCGCGGGTGGGCAGCGGCATTTCGCCGCGGGTATCCAGGTACAGCGCCTCGGCGAACATCATCGCCTGCATCGCGCCGATGCCGGCCAGACCGATCCGCAACAGGTCGCGGTTGCGTTCGCTGCGGCGGGCGCGCTCGCGTGCCTCGCCGGTGGCCAGGTACGGCCGGTAGCCGAGCGACGCCAACCGCGCCAACGGCTGCGACAGCGTGGTGAGCGCCGGGTTCCAGGCGATGCGGATGCGCCCTGTGATGGCGTTGGCAGTGGAATCCAGTACGCCCGATTCGCGCGCCAGCGCGCGGTCGATCAGCCAGGCGCAGGCGGCACAGCGCATGCCGTCGGTGAGCACGGTGATCTCGCGGCCACCTTCGACCGCGCGGGCGTGGCCGGCCAGCAGTTCCTCGCGATCCCAGGCCGCCAACGCGGGCGCGTCGGCGTCCACGCGGCCGGCCGGCACGCTGCGCAGGCGGTAGTAGTCGTCGAGGCGTGCATCCAGGATCCAGCGTGCGGCTGCCGCGCAGCCCTCGCAGCAGAAGCCGCGCGCGGCGCCATCGACATCGGCGCGCACCGCCGGCTGCAGCAGCGGTTCGCCGCAGTGGTGGCAGACCTCGGCCATCGCATCCACTGCGTCAGGGCTGGGCGTCGTCGCCCACGGATGGACGTAACTGTGCAGCGAGCTGGCCGCGCGGCATCCGCCCGCGCAGGCGCCACGCTTCGCCGTCGGCGGGCTTCAGCTGGAGCAGCCAGTCGTGGTCGATGGCGGGCTTGGCGTCGACACGCCAGCCGGTGTCGGTGGCGGCCAGTTCCAGCACCACGTCCTGTTCGGCGCGAGTCGGATGGTGCAGGCTCAATTTGAGCGGGGCCGCGCGGTCGAGTTCGCCGCTGACCGGCAAGACTTCGACGAAGCCGTGTTCGTCGTCGATGCGCACGATCGCGCCCAGCTTGCGCTGCGCGGCCACTGCATCTGGGCCGAGATCGGTCTGCTGGGTCTGCCCGGTGCGCTGCACCTTGTCCGGCACTGCGTCGATGCTGTCGCCGTTGGCGGCGACCTTGAGCAGCCAGACGCTGCCGATGACGGCGGCGCCGACCAACGCCACCATCAGCCAGACGATGGGCTGCCGCCAGGGCGACGATTCGCGTTCCATTCCGTATCTCCTGGGAGCCTGTCCGCGATCCGCCGCGGACGAGCGCGGAGGATCGCGATGTGGGGGTTAAGTGGGGCCGAAGAAGGTGCTGTCGACGCGCGCCTTCGCGCTGCCGTCGTCGGCCTCGATCACGAAGATCAGCGCATGGCGGCCGCGTAAATCGGCGGGCGCGCCGACTTCGATCGCCTGCGAGACCACCGCGCCGGCCTGCACCTGTACATCCAGCGGTGTGTCTTTCAGCACCAGTGGCGCATTGTCGGCCGGTTCGATGCGGATGCGATAGCGATGGTCGGCGTCGGTCTTGTTGATCAGCTTGAGCGTGTAGCCGTTGACGGTGCGGTCGCCCTGCTGCTGGTACAGCGCGTTGCGGTCGCGCAGCACGTCGGCGATCAGCGGGCTGCGGTGGAGCACGCCCCAGATCCAGCCGGCCACCAGCACGGCAAGCAGTGCGCCATACACGAAGATGCGCGGGCGCAGCACCCGCGATGGCTTGCCGTCAAGCGCCTGCTGGGTGGTGTAGCGGATCAGCCCGTGCGGCATGCCCATCTTGTCCATCACGTCGTCGCAGGCGTCGATGCAGGCGCCGCAGGCGATGCATTCGTACTGCAGGCCGTTGCGGATGTCGATGCCGACCGGGCAGACCTGCACGCACATCGTGCAGTCGATGCAGTCGCCCAGTTCCTCCTGCTGGAACTTCGGCAGCGGTGCGGCTTCTGCGCCGATATCGCCCAGCATCACCGTGCCAGCCGCCTGCAGACGCGCTTGCGCGGCGCTGGGGTGGCGGCTGGCGCGGAACACGTAGTCATAGGCGGCGGACACATCGAGCAGCCCACGCGCGCGTTGCAGCACGCTGGACAGGCCGCGCTTGCGCGGGCCGCGCGGTTCACCGCGCATCGGGTCGTAGGCGATGATCAGGGTATCGCGGTCGAACATCGCGCTCTGGAAGCGCGCGTAGGGGCACATGTACTTGCACACTTGCTCGCGCAGGATGCCGGCATTGCCCCAGGTGGCCAGCGCGTAGAACAGCACCCAGAAGGTTTCCCAGCCGTTCCAGTCGAACGGCCACAGGCGCGCGCCGAGGCTGGCGATCGGGGTGAAGAAGCCGACGAAGGTGAACCCGGTCCACAGCGCGAACAGCAGCCACAGGACATGCTTGGAGCCCTTGCGCAGGAGCTTCTCGCGGTTCCACGGGCCGGCGTCGAGCTTCATCCGCTTCTGGCGGTCGCCCTCGGTCCAGCGCTCCATCCACAGGAAGGTTTCGGTCCACACCGTCTGCGGGCAGGCGTAACCGCACCACAGCCGGCCGGCCAGCGCGGTAACGAAGAACAGGGTCAGCGCCAGAACGATCAGCAGGATCGCCAGCAGGCTGAAGTCCTGCGGCCAGAAGGTCAGCCCGAACACGTGGAACTTGCGCGCGGGCAGGTCGAACAGCACCGCCTGGCGGCCGTCCCATTTCAGCCACGGGAACAGGTAGTACATGCCCAGCAGCCAGAACACCGCCAGCTTGCGCAGGCGATCGAAGCGCCCGGACACGTCGCGCGGATAGACCTTGCGTTCGCTCACGTAGACGGAGTCGCCGCCGGAATCCAGCACGTCGATGTCGATGCGTTTGCTCACGGCCTTGCTTGCTACCTGATCCTGGGCCCGTTGAAGCGGCTGGAAGGCCGCAGCAGGATCCAGGTGAACAGGCTGGACGATGCGGTTGCCAGCCAGAAGGTGAAGAAACCGAGGGTGTAGCCCAGCCCGCGCGAGATCGACAGGTTCGGGAAGGTCAGGTCGCGCAGTTCCAGCGGGTCGATGAAGGCGAAGAACACCATCGTCGCCACCCCGGCCGCGAAGAAACTGGGCCACAGGATCGCCCCGATCCGCTGCGCCATCGGGCGCGGCGGATGGTCGAAGTCCGGGGTTGTGAAATCGGTCATCGCGGGGCGGGGGTGCCTGGCTTGGCCTGGTGCGAGAGCGACCAGACATAGGCCGCGACCAAGCGAGAACGGGTATCGCCCAGTATGTTACCCCACGCGGGCATCACGCCATGGCGTCCGTTGCCGATGGTTTCGCGCAGCGATTCGCGACCGTCGCCGTACAGCCAATAGCCGTCGGTGAGATCCGGTGCGCCGACGTTCGGATCGCCCTTGCCATCCTTGCCGTGGCAGGCCACGCACACGCCTTCGTACAGCGTCTTGCCGCGCGCCGCCGCGTAGTCGCTGCGATTGCCGCCGTCCGTCTCGCCAAGCTGGTGCAGATAGGCGATCACGTAGTCCACCGCATCCGGGCCGCCCATGCCTTCCAGTACCTTGCCCCATGGCGGCATCACGCCCTCGCGTCCGTCCTGCACGGTGTGCAGGATCTGGTCGGGGGTGCCGCCCCAGTGCCAGATGTCATCGGTCAGGTTGGGGTAGCCGACCGCGCCCTTCGCCGACGAGCCGTGGCAGGTGGCACAGGTGTTGGCGAAGATCGACTTGCCCAGCTTGACTGCCTGCGGGTCGCGCGCGAGTGCGTCGATGGCCTGGCCCTTGTACGGGGCAAAGGTTTCCTCCAGCTTCGCGTTCGCCACCTCGGCCTCGCGGTCGTGCTCGCCCTGCGAGCTCCACTTGCCGAGGCCCTGGTAGGTGCCGAAGCCGCCGTACCAGAACAGGTAGCCGAAGGCGAACACGATCGCGATGTAGAAGCCGTTGATCCACCAGCGCGGCATCGGCTTGTTGTACTCGGTGATGTCGCCGTCCCAGTAGTGGCTGATCTCTTCCGGCTTCGGGTCGCCGGGGCGGCGCTTGGCCGTCCACCACAGCAGCCAGGCAACACCCAGCAGGTTGAACAGCACCAGCGCGATGACGTACCAGTTCCAGGCAGTGGTCATGCGTTCGTCCTCGCGTTGTGGTTGGTGTCGCCGTCGCTGGCGATGGCCTCGCCGGCGGGCACGTCGTCGTCTACCGCCAGTCGCGCGGTGGCCTCGAAGCCGCTGCGCAGGCGGGGTTGCCAGGCCCAGGCCCACAGGCCGACGAACAGCAGCAACAGCAGCGTGGTCACGATTCCGGAAATCATCGGTTCAATTCCCCCGCGGTGCGTGCTTGCCCAGCCCTTGCAGGTAGGCCACCAGCGCATCCAGTTCGGTCTTGCCTTCGACGGCGGCGGGCGCGCCCGCGATGTCGGCGTCGGTGTAGGGATCGCCCAGGCGCTTGATCGCGCGCATGTGCGCTTGCACGGTGGCGCCGTCCAGCGTGTTCTTGGCCAGCCACGGGAAGGACGGCATGTTCGATTCCGGCACCACGTCGCGCGGATTGATCATGTGCACGCGGTGCCAGTCATCCGAGTAGCGGCCGCCGACGCGGGCCAGATCCGGGCCGGTGCGCTTGCTGCCCCACTGGAACGGGCGGTCGTAGACCGATTCGCCGGCCAGCGAATAGTGGCCGTAGCGCTCGGTTTCGAAGCGCAGGGTACGCACCATCTGCGAGTGGCAGTTGTAGCAGCCCTCGCGGATGTAGACGTCGCGTCCGGCCAGCTCCAGCGCCGGATAGGGCTTGACCCCCGGCAGTGGCTTGATCGCCTCGGCCTGGAACATCAGTGGGACGATCTCGGCCAGGCCGCCGAGGGACACGGCCACAGCCACCAGCACGGCCATCAGGCCGATGTTCTTTTCGAGTTTCTCGTGTGCGATTCCCATGTCTCGTCCTCAGGCCTGCGCTTCGGCGGCATCGGGTGCCATGACGGGGTGCTCGGCGACACCGCGTGCCTGTTTCCAGGTGCGCCACATGTTCCAGGCCATCAGGCACATGCCGGCCAGGATCAGCAGGCCGCCCATCAAGCGTCCCAGGTAGTACGGATAGGTGGCGACCAGCGATTCGACGAAGCTGTAGGTCAACGTGCCGTCGGCGTTGGTCGCGCGCCACATCAGGCCCTGGGTGATGCCGGCGATCCACATCGAGACGATGTAGAACACCACGCCGATGGTGTGCATCCAGAAGTGGGTGTCGATCAGTTTCGTCGAGTACATCGCCGGCAAGCCCAGCAGGCGCGGGTACAGCGAGTACAGCGAGCCGATCGAGATCATCGCCACCCAGCCCAGGGTGCCGGCGTGCACGTGGCCCACCGTCCAGTCGGTGTAGTGCGACAGCGAGTTGACCGTCTTGATCGACAGCATCGGGCCCTCGAAGGTGGCGATCATGTAGAAGCTGATCGCGACGATGAGGAACTTCAGGATCGGGTCGGTGCGCAGCTTGTACCACACGCCGGAGAGCGTGAGGATGCCGTTCATCGCGCCGCCCCAGCTCGGGGCCAGCAGGATCACCGAGAACACCATGCCCACCGATTGCGCCCAGTCGGGCAGCGCGGTGTAGTGCAGGTGGTGCGGGCCGGCCCACATGTAGATCGAGATCAGCGCCCAGAAGTGGACGATGGACAGGCGGTAGGAGTAGATCGGGCGCTGCGCCTGCTTGGGTACGAAGTAGTACATCATCGCCAGGTAGCCGACGGTCAGCAGGAACGCCACGCCGTTGTGGCCGTACCACCATTGCGCCATCGCATCGACCGAGCCGCTGTAGACCGAGTACGACTTCCACAGCCCGGCCGGCATCACCAGGTTGTTGACGATGTGCAGCAGCGCCACCGCGATCACGTAGGCGCCGTAGAACCAGTTGGCGACGTAGATGTGCTTGACCCGGCGCTTGACGATGGTGCCGAAGAACAGCCAGCCGTAAGCCACCCAGACGACCGCGATCAGCAGGTCCAGCGGCCATTCGAGTTCCGCGTATTCCTTGCTCTGGGTGATGCCCAGCGGCAGGGTGATGACTGCGCCCAGCATCGCCGCCTGCCAGCCCCAGAACACGAAGCTGGCGAGCTTGTCGGAGATCAGCCGCACATGGCAGGTACGTTGCACCACGTACAGCGAGGTGGCGAACAGCACCGAGCCGCCAAACGCAAAGATCATGCCGTTGGTGTGCAGCGGCCGGATCCGGCTGTAGGTCAGGTACGGGATGTCGAAATTGAGCGCCGGCCAGTAGAGTTGCGCGGCGCAGAGCACGCCGACGGCCATGCCGACGATGCCCCAGAACACGGTCGCAACCGCGAATTGGTGCACTACTTTGTCGTTATAGGTGCCGGTGATGGCTTGCATACGGGTCTCCGGAGGTTCCTGAATATGCTACCGGCTGCGGCATGAGGCCGCTTGATCTAGATCAAACCGATGTCGCGAGCGTCGTGGTTGCGGTATCTGCCGTGCGTATCGTCGATAATCGACGGCATGGCCGCCGAACCCTGCGCAGCGATCCCCCTGGACCTGGCCCGGCTGCGCCGCAGCTGCGCCGAATGCTCGTTGCACAGCCTGTGCCTGCCGGCGGGTGTCGATGGCATTGACCTTGGTCGGTTGGAGGCCGTGGTGCAGCGGCGCAAACCCCTGCGGCCCGGTGAATCGTTGTTCCGCTTGGGCGATCCGTTGGGGTCGGTCTACGTCGTCAACGAGGGTGCGTTCAAGACCATCGGCAACAACGAAGCCGGCGAGGAACACGTGCTGGGCTTCCACCTGCCGGGCGAACTGTTCGGGCTGGACGCAATCGGCAGCGGCCGCCATCGCTGCGCGGCGGTTGCGCTGACAGAGGCCCGCGTCTGCGAATTGCCCTTCGGCAGTTTGGCGATGGTGGCCAGCGAATTGCCCAGCCTGCAGCAGCAGTTGCTGCGGGTGATGGGGCAGAGCGCGGATCGCGACCACGATCATGTCGATGTGCTGTCCCGCCGCCAGGCCAGCGAGCGCATCGCCCTGTTCCTGCACAGCCTGGGCGAGCGTTACCGGCGGATCGGGCGTCCTGCCGATGCCTTCCAGTTGCCGATGAGCCGCCACGAGATCGCCCTCTACCTGGGATTGGCGCTGGAGACGGTGAGCCGCAGCTTCAGCCGTCTGCACGAGGATGGCGTGATCGATGTGCGGGGCCGCCAGATACGGGTGCTGGATACGAAACGGTTGCACGCAGCGGCCAGTGGTTGCGAGGCCGACAATGCGCGCGAGGCCATGCGCCGTTCGCGCGCCTGACCCCGGCGGCTATTCCACTGCCGTCGCACGCCTGACGGTGGCAACGAATTCCGGATCGGGCTGGGTGCCCATCTTCTCGCTGCGCGCAAGTACCCGGCCATCCGCGTCCAGCAGGATCATCGCGCTGCTGTGGTTGAACTCGCCATCGGCCAGCGCGCGGTAGCGCACGCCGAGCACGCCGGCGATGTCGCGCACGTCGTCCTTGCGTGGGGCCAACAGGCTCCAGTGCCGGGTATCGAGTTTGCGCTTGTCGACCACGGCCCGCAGCGCCTTCGGCGTATCGCGTGCGGGATCCATGCTGACCAGGGTGATGCCGAGGCGGTTGCGTTCGGCTGGGGTGAGCTGGTGTTCGACCGCCTTGCCGCTGTCCACGATCAATGGGCAGATGTATTGGCAGGAGGTATAGAACATCGCCACCAGTCGTGGCTTGCCGCGTAGTGCGCGCCACGCTTGCGAACGGCCATCCTGGTCGACCAGCTGCGCCTGCAATTGGTAGACCGAATCGGTGGGCAGTGGCGTGTCGCGCGCAGCGGCCGGAATCGTGCTCGATAGCAGTGCCGTCAGCAGAACCGTCTTCATCACCAGCGTTGTCTTCATGGTGCACTCCTCGCGCAACGGAATCCCAGGTTGGGGGTGACATCGGCGCCTTCCACCGAGGACAGCATCGCCACCCGCATCATCACCGCGTAGTTCTCGCGGTCGTCCATCGACAGTGCGCCTGCACCGCAGAACTTGGCCTTGTCCGGATCGCCCTGTGTGCGGTTGTCGCTTTCCATCAACAGGGACGAGGCGTCCTCGGTCCATTCCCATACCAGTCCGTGCAAGTCCTGCACGCCGTACGCATTCGGGGCCTGCAGGCCTGCCCGCGGCAATGCCGCATTGGACGGACGCGCATACCAGCCCAGGATGCGTTCCCGCCAGGCAGGATCCTTGCGTGCGTCGCGCCGTGTTTCATCGGCGGCGGCGGCGTACTCCCATTCGTTCCAGGTGGGCAGGCGCGCACCCAGCGATTCGCAATACGCACTGGCGGCGAACCAGCTGACCTGCACCACCGGCCGGTCGGGTAATGCGCTCGCGCCGAGCTGGGTGACGCTTGCCCAGTGCGAGAGATAGCGCTTTTCCGCGAATACCGCGGGGACTCGATCGCGGCGCCATTGCGGGTGGGTGTTCACGAAGTCCAGGAAGTCGGCATTGGTCACCGGCTTGCGCATCAGTGCGAACGGGGCGATGCGGACGCCGGACTTCGCATCCTCATAGCGCAGTACCGATTTGAACGTGCCGCCCGGCAAGCCGGCGTAACGCCCCACCACTGCACCGGCCGCAAGGCCGGTGAGTGGCAGGACGATGGCGAGCAGGGCGGCGAGGCGACGCATCTCAATGCCCGTCGGAGGCATTGCCGGGCTTGGCGGCGCGTGCGGCGGCGGCGTCAGCCTTGCTTACCTGGCCTCCGGGGTTGCCCCAGCTGTTGAGCACGTAGGTGCCGATGTTGGCCACTTCGTCGTCGGTCAGCTGGCTCATCGGCGGCATGTTGGAGTTGTAGTCCTTGCCGTTGACCTTCACCGGGCCGACCAGACCATGCAGGATGATTTCCGGCACGCGCTTCGGATTGGCCTTGATGTAGTCGGAACCCGCCAGCGGTGGGAACACGCCCTCCATGCCCTTGCCGTCCGGCTGGTGGCAGGTCGAGCAGGTGCCGGCGAACAACACCTTGCCGGCGGCGATCTGTTCTTCCTTGGTCAGGTTGCCGGTCTTGGCCGATGCCGCAGCCGCGGCGATCGGGGCGCGGCTGGTGCCGGCGGCCTGGTCGCCTAGGTACACCGCATCGACTTCCTTGCCCGAATAGATCGCCTTGTCCTCGGGGCCGTCGGCCTTGAGGATCGCCAGTGCGCCCTTGTTGAAGGCGCGGAAGATGCTGTGGTCGACCAGCACGTAGCTGCCCGGGACTTCCATGTGGAATTCCATCATTGCCGCGCCGCCGGCCGGGATCAGCGTGGTCTGTACGTTCTCCTGGAACTTGGTGCCGCCTTCGTACCAGACCTTGTCGAAGATCTCGCCGATCACGTGGAAGCTGGAGATCAGGTTGGGGCCGCCATTGCCGACGTACAGGCGTACCTTCTCGCCGGTTTTCGCGGTCAGCGCCTTGTCACCGGTCATCGAGCCTTCCATGCCGTTGAACAGCACGTAGGTCGGGTGCTCGTCGATCGCCTTCTCCATGGCGAAGCCCTGGTGACCTTTCTCGCGATACTTGCCGGTGGTGTAGAAGTCGCCCTGCATCACGTAGTACTCGCGGTCGACCTTCGGCAAACCCTCCGGCGGCTCGACCAGGATCAGCCCGTACATCCCGTTGGCGATATGCATGCCCACCGGCGCAGTCGCGCAGTGATAGACGTACAGGCCGGCGTTGAGCGCCTTGAAGCTGAAACGGCTGACGTGGCCGGGCGCGGTGAAACTGGACGCCGCGCCGCCGCCCGGGCCGGTCACGCCGTGCAGGTCGATGTTGTGCGGCATCTTGCTCTCGGGCATGTTGCGCAGGTGGAACTCCACCGTGTCACCCTGGCGCACGCGGATGAAGCTGCCGGGCACGGTGCCGCCGAACGTCCAGAAGGTGTAGCTCACGCCTTCGGAAATCTCCATGTCCTTTTCGATCACGTCCAGCGACACGATCACCTTGGCCGGTGCGGTGCGCCCGGTGGCCGGTGGCACATGCGGCGGTGAGGTCAGTACGGCTTCGATCGGAGCGCCCTGCGGCGGGCCGAAATCGCCTTTGGCAGAGCCGCCGGTGTCAGCTTCGGTCGTGGTGGCCGGTTTGGCATCGCCGGTGGCTTCCTGCTTGCACGCGGGAAGCGCCATGGCGATGGCGAGGCTGAGTGCGAGAAGCGGGAGTGCGCGTTTCATCGAGATTCCCCTTGCAGCAATGGATGCGCCATCGGCGCGTTTGAAGGCTCGATGCCAGCTTGAATTCGCCACCTCCTGCGCGCGTTGATTTAAATCAACCGTACGCAGGTTGGTGCATGGATGGCGGTGGCGATTGACTTGGATCAACGCGCAGCAGCCGGATGCTGCGGAGGCTGTGCGCATCGCCCCCGGAGCCGCTCATGTCCAAGCCATTCGATACCCGAATTCCGCTGTTGCTGCTGTGCGTGGCCGCGCTGCCGGCGCAGGCCCAGGCGCCCTCCGGGCTTTCACTGGAATGGGATCTGCGCGCCCGCCACGAGCAGGTCGATGACGATGCATTCGCCAACGCCGCGCGTGCGGACACGCTGCGCCTGCGCGCGGGCCTGCGCTTCGCGTTCGACAACGGCTGGAACGGCCTGCTGGAAGGCGAGGGCGTGGCCGGCAACAACCACTACAACAGCGGCGCCAATGGCCGCACCGACCTGCCGGCAGTGATCGATCCGCGCGGTGCCGAGCTCAACCAGGCCTGGCTGGGCTGGAAGGGCGCGCGCGGCAACGGCAGCCTTGGTCGGCAGCGGCTCTTGTTCGACAACCAGCGCTGGATCGGCAACGTGGGTTGGCGGCAGAACGAGCAGACCTTCGATGCATTGGCGCTGGAATTCGCTCCGGGCAAGGACATCGTGTTGCGCTATGCGTTCCTGGATCGGGTGCATCGGGTCAATGGCGACGATGCGATCGATCCGCTGGCGCGCGAACGCAAGCTGTCCACCCACCTGCTGCACGGCGCGTACAAACGCGGTGCGCAGCAGTGGAGCGGTTATGCCTGGCTGCACAAGGATCGCGATGCCGCCACGGCATCGGCTTCGACCTATGGCCTGCGCTGGACGGGCAGCATGCCGATGGCGAAGACAAAATTCGGCTGGACGCTGGAAGCCGCCCAGCAGCGTGACCATGCCAACAACCCGCTGCATTTCTCGCACACGTACTGGTTGCTGGAACCGGCGCTGACCGTGCGCGACATCACCGCGCGCGCCGGTTGGGAACACCTGGGCGGCAACGGCCGACATGCGCTGCAGACGCCGCTGGCCACTTTGCATGCGTTCAACGGCTGGGCCGACAAGTTCCTGGTCACCCCGGTCAACGGCTTGGAGGATCGCTATCTGGGCGTCGGCGGCGCGTTTGGCCGCGAACGCGCCGGTAGCCGGCAGGCCTGGCAACTCACCTGGCACGACTACCGCGCCGATCATGGCAGCAGCCGCTATGGCCGCGAATGGGATGCCTCGTGGAGCGTGCCGCTGGCCAAGGGGCTGAGCGGCATGCTGAAGTACGCCGACTACCGCGCCGATCGCTACGCGCGCGACACCCGCAAGTTGTGGCTGCAGATCGAATACAAGGGCAGCCATCGCATCGAGTGATCTACGTCAAGGCGCCGCCACGGTGCCAACGCCATCCTGTGGATCACTCTTATGGATCACACCACATGACCACCACTTTGCAAGTTCATCCGTTCGATGCGCGCGGTATTTCCCGCCGTTTTCGTCACGCCGCGATTTTCGGTGCGCTGGACGCGCTGGAACCGGGCGAGGCGATGCGCTTCATCAACGACCATGATCCGGTGCCGCTGCTTGGACAACTCCAGCAGCGCTATGGCGAAGGTCTCGAAATCGCTTACCGTGCGCGCGAAACGGGCAATGTTGTCATCGATTTCGTGCGGATGGATGCACAGGCGGCCGAGAAGCAGGGCAGCGATTGCTGCGGCGGTTGCAGCTGACACGCTTGATGCGTCGCCTTTGCGAGGAGGTCTAGTTCGCCGCGTCGGGCACGACCAGCGTGCCAGCGGCCAGGGCATCGGTGAGCGCCTGTTGCCACGGCGCCACGTCCAGCCCGCGCGCCGCGCGCCAGTCCGCGTCGTACAGCGTGCCGGCATAGCGTTCGCCGCGGTCGCACAGCAGGGTGACGATGCTGCCTTCGGTGCCGGCTTCGCGCATCCGCGTTGCCAGTTCCAGGCAGGCGACCAGATTGGTGCCGGAGGAACCGCCGTGGCGCACGCCCAGCCGCTGTTCCAGCAGCAGCATGGCGGCGATGGACGCGGCATCGTCGACTTCGATCACCTCATCGACCACGTCGAACTGGAAACTGGGTTCCACGCAGCGACGGCCAATGCCTTCGATCACGCTGTCGGCGCGGCTGCAGGCATCGCGGTCGCGCCGTCGCCAGGCATCGGCGAACACCATGTCTGCCGGCTCCGCCACGCATAGCTGGGTCTGCAGGCCGCGATAGCGCAGGTAACGGCCCAGCGTGGCCGAAGTGCCGCCGGTACCCGCGCCGCACACGATCCACGCCGGCTGCGGATGCGCTTCGCTCTCGAGTTGGCCGAGGATCGATTCGGCGATGTTGTTGTTGCCGCGCCAGTCGGTGGCGCGTTCGGCCAGGCCGAACTGATCGAGGAAACACGCGCCGTCTGCGGCGATGCTGCGCGCGCGCGCCTGTGTGCATTCGCCGGGCGGCGTGAGCACACAGTGTGCGCCGAGCGCGCGCAACGCCTCGATCTTGCCGGGCGAAGTGCCTTCCGGCATCACCGCAGTGAACGGCAGGCCGAGCAGGCGCGCGAACCAGGCTTCGGAGATCGCGGTGCTGCCGGACGACGCATCGACCACTGCCTGTCCTTCGCGCAGCCGTCCGTTGCACAGCGCATACAGGAACAGCGAGCGCGCCAGCCGGTGCTTGAGGCTGCCGGACGGATGCGCGGCCTCGTCCTTGAAATAGAAATCGATGCCGGGAAATCCGGCGAAGCGCATGTGCAGCAGGTGGGTGTCGGCGGAGCGTGCGGCTTCTCGGTGCAGCGTGGCCACTGCATCGCCCACCCAGCGACGGTCGTCGGCGTGCGCGCTCATGCCAACAGGGCGCCGATGCGTTTTTCCAGATATTGGAAATACATGTCGATGTAGCTGATGCCGTTGTGGCGGTCGATGAGCCATGGGTTCATCAGTGTATGCCGCAGGATCACCAGGTGGTCTTCCTCATCGCCGTCGGCGGCGGCATCCAGATCCAGTGCGTCGAGGATGCGCTGCATGCCGGCTTCGCCCAGCACTTGCGGGCGAAGCGTGGTGGCCGAGCCGAAGAAACTGCGGTCCTGCAGCGGCACACTGGGATCCACGCGCAGCTCGTCGTGCAGCCGCCGCGCGAAATCGTTGGCGATGCCGATGACGCGATTGCCGACGGGATTGAAGGCCACGCAGACCAGGTTGCTGTCCGGCGGGAAGGGCACGGTGACCCGCACCTTGTCCTGCACGCGCGCGGCGAAGGCCTGCGCCGCCGCGTGGAAGGCTTCCGCCGAGCGCACGGTCTGCGCCGGCAGCTGGCCGAAGTTCGCGTGATCCAGTGGCATCACCTTGTGGGTGACGTACACCGCCGCCACGTTCGCGCCGGATTTGGAACCCTCCGGAATGAACTGGCCGAGGTTGCGGTAGCGGGCGCGATAGCCGCGCAGCGCGTGGTCGTGGAACACGTAGTCGGCGGATTCGGCCAGCAGAGCCATCGCCCGATGATCGCGGCAGAGGAAGGCGCCGGCGCCGTAGGGCAGGTAGCCCAGCTTGTGCGGGTCGATGGTGATCGAGTCGGTGCGTGCAAGCGCCGCGGCAGCTGCGTACACACCCGCGCGCGGGAAGTGCGTGTAATCCTGCGCGACGTCCTCCTGCGTGCGCAGGCTGCCGTCCTGGTTGCGGAACAAGGTAGCGAGGTAGCCGCCCCAGGCGGCATCGACATGCGCCGAGAATCCGAACCCGCGTGCCAGCGCCGCATCGCGCGCATCGACCAGGCCATCGATCGGATCGACCGTGCCGTATTCGGTGGTGCCGAACACGCCCACTGCCATCAGCACCGGCTGGCGTTCGCGTTCGCAGCGCATCAGCGTGTCATTGACCGCATCGATGTCCAGGCGCATGTCGCGCTCCGGCACCAGCCGCAGCTGCGCGCGGCCCAGACCAAGCAGCTTCATGCCCTTCGACCACGAGTAATGCGCGGTGATCGGCGCCAGCACCCACGGCGTCTTCAGCGTGTCGTGGGTGGCGAAGAACTCACACAGGCCGCGCTGTTCGATGCGCTCGGCCTGCACCTTCGCCTTCCACGCGCGATGTTCGCGCGGCGGTAGTGCGGCCAACCACGCCTTCCAGCGCGCCACCAGTTCGGTGCCAGCCGTCGGGCCCAGGTTGAACGCGGCCCAGTCGTCGTCGGGTACGCCGATTTCCGGCACGCCGGCCGTACGCAGCGCCACCGGAAAGGCCTTGAGCGACAGCGCCAGCCGCAGTGCCTGGTAATTGGCTAGGGTGCCACCGGAGGTTAGATGGCCGAACGCGCAGGGATCGCGATCCGGATCGTGCGGATAGCCCACCATCCGCGCCAGCTGCAGGCCGACTTCGACCTCCATGTCCACGGTCACCGGCGCGGCGTCTTCGCTGACGTTGTTGGGGTTGTAGGGCAGGGTGAGGATCTGCGCGATCAACCCCGGCAGCAGCAGATCGCTGGCCATGTGGCCGATGTAGCGCGGGCTGTGGAATGGCACCGATTTCTTCAACGCAGCGGACAGCGCATGCAGCTCGCGGCGCAGGCGTGCCTCGAACGCGCGGTAGCCCGGCTCGAACGCGGCGTGGGTGGAGATCGCCGGCGGGTCCTCGGGATGGAAATTGCGGCGCCAGTACACGTGGTCGCGCAGGAACTCGACCACGAGTTTTTCCAGCAGGGTGTCGTTCTCGCCGTAGGGGCCGAGGAAGCAGGCGTCCAGCGCGCCGCGCGTGGTGTCCGGGTTGGCGTCGGTCATTGCAGCAGCCAGAACCAGCCCAGCGGATTGTGCGTACGGGCGATGCCGTAGATCTGCGCGAACACCAGCAACGCCGCGATGTAGCAGATCGCGCGGGTGCGGCGGGTGCGCCCGCGTCGCAAGGCGAACACGCCCAGCACCACATAGACCACGATCAGCACGATCTTCATCGTCAGCCAGCCGTTGGCGAACATCGCGCCGGGCAGGATGGTGAGCAGCATCATCGCGGCGGTGAGCAGGGCGGTATCCACCGTCCAGCTCAGCCAGCGCACCGGCAATGCGTGCGGCCAGCGCATGTCGGCCAGTGCGAAGGCGCCGCGCAGCGCGAACAGCGACCCGCTGAGCAGGGCGCAGAAGATGTGGAAGTGCTTGATCTGCGGATAGAACTCGATCATGTCGCGTTCAACCCGGCTTGCCGTCGCTGCGCGGCGACAGATAGATGCGGCCGATGCGCAGCACCCACGGCGTGAAGGCGAGCAGCCAGCCGAACGCCGCATACGCCATCCATGCGCCGGTATCGGGCATGAGTTCGCCGACGATGCGCATCACCGCCACCACCTGCACCATTACGAATGCCCACCACGCCACCTTCGGCATGTACAGCATCTGCCCGGAATGTCCCTGGGTGACGCGGGTGACCATCGCCACCAACACGCTGCCGAAGAACCCGATGTACAGCGCGTGTGCCGGCGCGCGGCCGAGGAAATAGATCCCGGTCAACGCATAGGCCACGCTCTGTCCGGCATACAGGGCGAAGGTCAGCGGCAACCACGACAGGCCGATGAACAGCACCGCCAGTAGGCCGGGCATGCGCCCACGCGGCCAGAATTTCCAGTTCATCAGCAGCGCCAGACCCAGCAGCGGCACGTCCGCCAGCCATAGCCAGGCATAGGCATGGAACAGCTCCAGCACCAAGTGCACGAGCAGCAGCACCCAGAACGCCGCCAGCACCCACAGCGGCCGCCACGGCTTGTAACCCGCCACCACGTTGCCGGCGAAGAACGGGAACATCCGATGGGCCACGGTCAGGTACAGCGGCAGCAGGAAACCGAAGGTGCCGATCTTGATGCTGGCGAAGGCATACAGCGGGTTCTCACCGATCAGGAAGGCGAACCACAGCAGCAGGCCGCCCAATCCGAACAGCAGCGCCGCCATGCACGAACGCGCATGCCAGGTGGTGCCACGCTCGCGCCACAGCATCGGCAGCAATTGGCCGATGCCGCCCAGCCAGCCACCCAATGTCAGAAGCGCGCCCACGATGATGCCGGCCTGCCAGCCCAGTGCGCCCAGCAACGTGGCCAGTTGCCCGCCGAACAGGCCGAGCCCGACCGGCACGTAGCGCCAGCGCTCCAGTTCCGGCAGGCCCATCCAGCGCGGGAACACGGTGAGCAGGAAGCCGAAGATGAAGCTGGGCAGCATCTGGTACTGCATCACGAAGGCGTGCAGCCAGCCCGCGTACGGCGCGGGTTGCGGCATCGTCCAAAGTTGCCAGCGGCCGGCGGCGAGCCACGCAGTCCACCACAGCATCGCCAGCAGCAGGTTGCCGGCACCGATGAAGAACATCAGCCGATGCGGCGCGGCCCCCAGCAGGCGCGGCGAGGGATGCGGTGCAGGCGGTCGCGTATTCATGCCGGCATTGTCCGGCGCGCGCCCATGCGTCGCATTGATCCATGTCAGTTACCACCGCCGCCACAAATGACAAGGGCGGCCCGAAGGCCGCCCCTGCCGCTCCCCAAACGCTCAGTACTCGGTGTCGGCCTGGCCTTCGGCCAGTGCGCGGTCGTATTCCGGATCGCGTACCGGCTTGATCCACTGGCGGAACACGAACCAGGCCAGCAGTGCCGCGCCGACGCTGAAGATCGTGTCGCCGGGTACGCGCATCCACACCAGCATGTCGATCAGCGGGCGGTTCATGAACTCCGCCGAACGCGCGAACCAGTAGCCGTGCTCCAGCGCCGCCTGCAGCTGCAGCACGCCCATCGGCAGCAGGGTGAGCAACGCCATCAGCGCCAGGCCGATGTTGAAGCACCAGAACGCGCCGCGCAGCAAGCCGGTGTGCCACTGCACATGCGGTTTCAGGCCGCGCAGGCAGAACAGCATCAGGCCGATGCCGAGCATGCCGTACACGCCGAACAGCGCGGTGTGGCCGTGCAACGGAGTCAGGTTCAGGCCCTGCATGTAGTACAGCGCGATCGGCGTGTTGATCAGGAAGCCGAACAGGCCAGCACCGATCAGGTTCCAGAAACTCACCGCCAGGAAGAACATGATCGGCCACTTGTAGCGCGCCATCCACGGCGTTGCACGGCTATGGCTCCAGGTTTCGTAGGCTTCCAGCCCGATGATCGCCAGCGGCACCACTTCCAGCGCGGAGAACGCCGCACCGAGTGCCACGCCCGCAGTGGTCGTGCCGACGAAGTACAGGTGATGGAACATGCCCAGTACGCCGCCGGTGAGATACACGATGGTGGCGAACAGCACCGCCTCGGTCGCGGTTTTGCCGCGCAGCAGGCCCAGCTTGACGAACAGGAAGCTGATCACCGCCACTGCGAACACCTCGAAGAAGCCTTCCACCCACAGGTGCACCACCCACCAGCGCCAGTACTCCACCATCGAGATGTGGGTGTGTTCGCCCCACATCAGGCCGGCGCCGTAGAACAGGCCGATCGCAACCGTGGAGAGGAACAGCAGGCCGACGATGGAACTCATCTCGTCCTTGCGCTTGATCGCCGGCCACAGCGCACGGCCCACCAGGAACAGCCACAGCAACAGTCCGATGAACAGGAAGGCCTGCCAGAAGCGGCCGATGTCCACGTATTCCCAGCCCTGGTGGCCGAACCAGAAGTTGTGCTCCAGGCCCAGCTTCTGCATCACCGCGAACCACTGCCCGGCGAACGCACCGATCACGATGATGAGCAAGCACGCGAACAGGAAATTGACGCCGGCTCGCTGGTACTTCGGCTCATGCCCGGAGATCGCCGGCCCGATGTACAGGCCGGTGCCCAGCCACGCGGTGGCGATCCACAGCACTGCCAGTTGCGTATGCCAGCTGCGGGTCAGCGAGTAAGGCAGGATCTCGGCGATCTGCAGGCCATAGGCTTCCTGGCCTTCCACCTGGTAGTGCGCGGTGGTCGCGCCCAGCAGGATCTGCACCAGGAACAGCGCGATCACCACCCAGAAATACTTGGCGGTGGCCTTCATCGACGGCGTCGGCTTCAGGCCCAGCAACGGATCGCGCTTGGGCGGTACCGGCAGCGGTTCCTTGCCGTGGTAGGCCGCGTAGTGCCAGCTCATCAGGCCGATGCCGCCCAGCAGGAACAGCAGCGAGAACATCGACCACATGAAGGAACTGGACGTCGGCGCGTTGCCGACCAGCGTTTCGTACGGCCAGTTGTTGGTGTACGTGATCGTGCCATCGGGCCGGTTGGTGGTGGCCGCCCACGCCGTCCAGAAGAAGAACGAGGTCATCGCGCGGCGGTGCTCCTGGTCGGGCACCGTGTCTTCCTTCATCGCATAGGCTTCGCGCAGTTCGCGCGTGGCCGGATCGTTGGAGAACAGGCTGCTGTAGTGCGCCGCCACCTGGCTGATCGCCTGCGCGCGCGCATCGCTGATCACGATGTCGCCGGTCGCTGCGTCATAGGTATTGGCGCGCATCTCCGCCTGCAGCGCGGCCTGCAGCTGTGCCTTGGCCGGTGCGTCGAGCATCGAGTACGGCTCGGCGGTGTTCTTGCGCGCATCCAACTCCAGCATCGCCTCGGCTTCGCGATGCAGCCAATCGGCCGACCAGTCGGGTGCAACCAATGCGCCATGGCCCCAGATCGAGCCCAGCTGTTGCCCGCCGGTGCTCTGCCAGACCTGGCGGCCCTTTTCGATGTCGGCGCGGGTGTAGACGACTTGCCCATTGCGCGTGATCACGCGTTCGGGCATCGGTGGTGCAGTCTGGTGCAGCTCGAATCCAAGCCACAGCATGACGCCGAAGCTGGCGATGAGCAGGGCGGCAAGCCCCAGCCAAAGCCGTTTGGTGGTCGACATGGGAAAACCCCGTTGATTAGGACGTGCGCATGCTGCGCGGGTGTCCGTGGCGCGTCCCTGACCCAAGTCAATCGCACGCCATACGGCGTGCGGAAAATCCGATCAGGCGCGCAGCACCGGGGCGGCGCGTGCTTCCAGCGTGGCGGAGTCCAGCAGCTGGAGTTCGCGGCGATCCACCCGCAGCAGGCCGTCTTCCTGGAACCGACGCAGCACGCGGCTGACGGTTTCCGGTGCCAGCCGCAGATAGTTGGCGATGTCGGTACGCGCCATCGTCAGCTGGAAGCGGGTGGGCGAGAACCCGCGCGCGGCGAGGCGCCGCGAAATGCCGACCAGGAACGCCGCCATGCGTTCGTCCGCCGACCAGTCGCCGGCCAGCAATGCGGCGCGGCCGATGTCGCGGCTGAGCAGGCGGAACAGCTGGCGCTGCAGTCCTGGCACACGCGTGGCCAGCACGGAAATCTTCGGGAACGAGAACCGGCACAGCATCACCGTGTCCAGCGCCACCGCATTGCAGGGATAGCGATCGCCGTCGATGGCGTTCAGCCCGATCACCTCGCCCGGCAGGTGGAAGCCGTGCACATGCTCGCGGCCTTCCTGGTCCACCACATAGGTCTTGACCGTGCCGGCACGCACTGCCGCGATGGCCTCGAACGGATCGCCTTCGCGGAAGATGTGTTCGCCGGCGTGGAACGGGCCGATGTGCTCCACCAGCACGTGCAGGTCGCCCAGCGAACTCTTGTCCATGCCCTCGTCGAGGCAGGCCTGCGAGAACGCGCAAGTCGAGCAGAAATGCAGCTCGTTGCCGTCATCGGCAAGGGTGCGCGCATCGTTGCGCGGGAAGGCGACGCCTCCGCTCACATGGATCTCCGGGACGCGATCAGATCGCGCGCGAGAAACGCGGCGTGGCTGGTTGGTCGAGGTATCGGTCGAAGCACATCGCAATGTTACGCAACAGCAGCCGCCCGCGCGAGGTGACCGCGATCCTGGCGTTCTCGATCCGCACCAATCCGTCCTCGACCAATGGCCGCAGCTTGTCCAGCGAGTCGGCGAAATACTGGGCGAAATCGATGTCGTAACGGCGTTCCAGCGCGGCGAAGGAGACTTCGCCCGAGCACATCAGCTGCTGGATCAGGTCGGCGCGCAGCTGGTCGTCGGTGTCCAGGCGCATGCCGCGGAACACCGGCAGCCGGCCTTCGTCCAGCGCCGCCTGCCAGCTGGGCAGGTCGCGCGGGTTCTGGCTGAAGCTGTCGCCGATATGACTGATCGCGGACACGCCCAGGCCGACCAGGTCGCTGTCGGCGTGGGTGGTATAGCCCATGAAGTTGCGGTGCAGGCTGCCGCGTTCGCGCGCCAGCGCGAGTTCGTCGTCGGGCAGCGCGAAATGGTCCATGCCGATGTAGACGTAGCCGGCATCGCCCAGCCGCTCGATCGCGCGCTGCAGCAGCGCCAGCCGGGTTTCCGCATCCGGCAGGTCTGCTTCGACGATCTGCTTCTGCGGCTTGAACAGGTGCGGCATGTGCGCATAGCCGTAGACCGCGATGCGATCCGGGCGCATCGCCACCACCGTATCCAAGGTGCGGCTGAAACCGTCGATGTTCTGCTTCGGCAGGCCGTAGATTAGGTCCACGTTGACCGAGCGGAAACCGTGGGTGCGGCAGGCGTCCACCACCACGCGGGTTTCTTCCACGCTCTGGATGCGGTTGACCGCTTCCTGCACCAGCGGATCGAAATCCTGCACGCCGAAACTGGCGCGGTTGAAGCCGATCCGGGCCAGCGCGGCGATGCCGTCGGCATCGACGAAGCGCGGATCCAGTTCGATGGAAATGTCGCGGTCGCGTGCGTCGGAGAAGCGGAAATGGCTGCGAAGGGTATCGACCACTTCGCGCAACTGCACCGGCGACAGGAAGTTCGGCGTGCCGCCGCCGAAATGCAGCTGGATCACTTCGCGGTCTCGGTCGAACAGCGGCGCGGTCAGCGCGATCTCGCGGAACAGGCGCACCAGGTAGGCCTCGCCGCGCGCGGTGTCGCGGGTGATGATCCGGTTGCAGCCGCAATAGAAGCAGGGGCTGGCGCAGAACGGCACGTGCACGTACAGCGAGAGCCGGCGCGGGATCGGCTCCTCGTTGCTGGCGGCGGCCACCGCACGCAGTTCGGTCTCGCCGAAGCCGTTCTGGAACTGCGGCGCGGTGGGGTATGAGGTGTAGCGCGGGCCCGGCCGGTCGTAGCGGCGCAGCAGGTCGGCGTTGAAGGCGAGGGTAGTCGTGTCCACGTTTGCAGGTTAGCCGGCTGCGCGCACGGCACATTGATCTGCGTCAACCTGCATGGAGGCGACGGCGGGCATCGGGCGTGCTGCGCGGCGGGGCGGGCTCAGCCGCAGCCGCCGCAACAGGTGCTGCCGGCGTGTGCGTTGTGCGTGCCCAGGCCCGATTGCTGGATCGCGTCCTCGACCTGGGTGGCGTCCAGGTCGCCGAACACCAGGAGCTCGCCGCTGTCGTCGTCGATCGATACTTCGCAGCCGGGATCGATCTCCGTGAGCAGGTTGCGCAGAGTCTGCAGCGCGTCTGCGTCGAGTGCGGGTGCTGCGGACATGAGGTGGCCTCGATGGGTGGTGCGAAGGGAGCCGGCAGTATTCGGCCGTGCCCGCTCGGACGCCCTGATTCAGATCAAGTCGCCACTGCGGCGGACACCCTAGACTGCGCTTCTTTCCTGCAATTCGCCCCGCCCATGGATCACTTCGACGATCTGCTTGCCGCTGCCCGCAACCAACCCCAACCGCAGCGCCTGTTGCTGGTATTCGCCCGCGCCGAGTGCCCACCGGATGCCACGCCGGATGAGCGTGCGGCATTCGCGCGTGGCGACGGCGGCGCGCTGGCACCAGCAGTGTGCGTGGACAAGTTGCCCGAGGAGGTCGCCTCGTTCGATGCCTTGCTGGCGGAGTCACAGGCGGCCACGCCCGACTGGCGGATCCTGTTCGTGGCAGCGATGGACGGGCGCGGCGGTTTCGCGCCGAATACCGACGAAGCGGTGCAGCCGCTGCGGATGATGGTGGAGCAGATCAAGGGCGGGCGCATCGCCAGTTTCCTCGCGGTGGATCGCGATGGCCGGCTGGTGTCGGTGGCGCGGGGCTGAGCCAACTCGGCGAAAGCGCGGGTTACCCTGCAGTCGCAACCGCCGGGCGCGAGCGATCCATGTCCAGATCTGCACACTCCGAACTCGAACCGATGATCGATCTGCGCGGATCAGGCGTCAGCCTGACCCCGGCGCGGGCGCGCTTGCTGCAGGCGATACACGGCCATGGCTCGATCAGCGCCGCCGCGCGCGCGGTCGGCATGAGCTACAAGGGCGCCTGGGATGCGGTGGCGGCGCTCAACAAGCTGGTCGGCGAACCGCTGGTGACGACGGAAACCGGCGGCAGCGGCGGCGGCGGCGCGCGCCTGACCCCGATGGGCCAGCGCGTGCTGGCCTTCCACGGTGCGCTGACGGCGTTGCAGCAAAGGCTGCTGGCGAACAGTGCGGACGCCGGCGATGGCGATCTCGAACACATGCTCAGGAGGCTCGACAATCTCATGCTCAAGACCAGCGCACGCAATCAGTACGAAGGCACGGTGCAGTCGATCCAGCGCGGTGCGGTGAACAGCGAAGTGATCCTGGCGCTCGACGGCGGCGAACGGCTGGTGGCGATCGTCACCAACGGCAGCGTGGACGAACTCGGCCTGGCTGAAGGCAGCAGCGCGATCGCGCTGGTCAAGGCTTCGTTCGTGCTCTTGGCAGAGGCCGACGGCCTGCGTACCAGCGCGCGTAACGCGCTGGCGGGTACGGTGAGCGCCTGCCGCGAAGGTGCAGTGAATGCCGAAGTGGAACTGGCGCTGGCCGCCGGCAAGCGGCTGGTGGCTACGGTTACCAACGAAAGCCTGCGCGAGCTGGACATCCAAGTAGGCAAGCCTCTGCTGGCGCTGGTCAAGGCTTCGCACGTGATCCTGGCTGTCGCGGTGTAAGCGAGAACGGCGTGCATCGGATCAGAACCGATAGATGACATTGGCGAACCAGCTGCGCCCCGGCATCGGGAAGCCTTCGGACAGTTCGTACCAGCGGTCGCCCAGGTTGCGGCCGCCCACTTCGATCGCCAGTCCTGCGTGCGGCGTCCACACGCCCTTCAAGCCGATGCTGGCGTAGCCGTCCAACGGGATGAACGCGGAGCGCCCGGAGCCGGAATACGGGACGGTCCTGCCACGTTCCGCTTCCACGGTGGCGACCGCCTCCCACTGCGGCGATGGCGCCCAGCTGGCGTGCAGGAACAGCCGCTGGCGCGGGACGTGGGTGATCGGGATGGCGGGATTGCTGCGGTTGTCCGCATCCAGCCAGGTGTAGTTGCCGCCGAGTTGCACGCGTTCGCCGATGCGCTGCTGCAGCGCCAGCTCCACGCCGCGATGGCGCGCCTCACCGATGTTCTGCGCCTGGTCGCAAAGCATGCCGCCGCATGCGGTCGAGGCGACCTGCGTGTCCTGGATCATTTCGTCGATGCTGCTGCGGAACAGCGTGGCTTCCACGCGCGCGCCGGTCCATGCCTGCCCACGCCAACCCAGTTCGAGATGACGGGCGGTTTCCGGTTTCAGGTTCGGGTTGGGCAGGGCACGGCCCATGCGCGCGGAGTAGCGATCCTTGATGGTCGGGAAGCGGGTCTTGCGGGAGATGCCCGCGAACAGCTGCCCGTCTTCGCCGACATCGCGGGTCAGTTCGGCCAGTGCGTTGTTGGCGCTGGTGGAACCGGTGGGCCAGAAATACACCTCGCGCGCCTTGCGTTGTTCGTGGCTGGCGCCCAATCGCAGACGGTAGCGGTCGTTCAGGGTGATGCCGTCCTCCAGCGCGATGGAGGTGGTGACATCGCGATAGCGCTTGTCCGGCGAGCGCGGATTGCGATCTTCGTGGCGGTCTTCCTTGTAGTGCAGGGCCAGGCGCAGGTCGTGGCGTTCGAACGTGTTGAACGCCAGCTCCGCACTGGCGCCGCGGGTGCGGTCTTCGTACACGCTGGGGAAGGACGTGCTGAGGATCGGCGTGCTGTAGCTGGCGTCGGTATAGGCGTCCAGACCGTTGCCGTAGCGATCTTCATAGAGGCGCAGCTTGAGCGCGCTGGTCGCGCCCAGACCGATGTTGCCGATGAAGTACAGGCTTTCCTTGTCCCAGTACGGCCAGCGCCAGTAGCGGATGCCCTGGTTGGCGGTGCCGGTGTAGACCGGGTTGCCTTTCTCGCCATCCTGGCGCACATAGCCGATCGCGTATTCGTCGCGGTCGTTCGGCATCAGGCCGATCTTGATCGAGGCGCGGCGGTCGCTGCGGTCGGCGTTTTCGCGTTCGTCGCCGGTATCGGTGGGGACGCGTTTGTAGTCCTGGAAACCGTCGGGCAGTGGGAAGCTGTTGGCATCGCGCCAGGACAGGCCGGCCTGCAGATACCACATGCCCTTGCGCGCGCCGATGTTGGCGGCGGCCATGCGTTCGCCGCCGCTGCCGGCGCCGACCCGCAGATCGCCCTGGAACGGTTCGCTGGGCTTGCGGGTCACCAGGTTGATCGCGCCGCCCAGGGTGTTGGGCCCGTACAGCAGTGAGGCCGTGCCCTTGGCGACATGGATTTCGGCCAGGTCGAAGGTGGTGAAGCGGCCGAAGTCGATGTAGCCGTCATACGGCACGTACTGCGGGATGCCGTCCAGGAACACCGGCACCTGGCGCGGATCGAAGCCGCGCACGAACACCAGATCCTCGTTGCGTGCATTGCGCGACAGGTTGACGCCGGGCAGGACGGCGACCGCTTCGCCCACGGTCTCGCGGTTGAGTGCGTCGAGCTGTTCGCGGGTCAGCACGACCTCACCGTTGGGCGGCAGCTGGCTGCGCTTGCCGCGCACGACCACGCTGCCGAGTTCGAAGACGCTGTCGTCGTTGCGCTTGTCCCGACCAGTGGGTGGGTTGTCGCTGGCTGAGGCCGGGGCCGCCAGCGCAACGGCGAGCGCAAGCCCCAGACCATGGTGCAGCGGGGCGCGGTACCGGGAGCGAGGTGGATCTGGCAAGGCGATGGGGGAAAACGCAGGCATTGGTGTTCCTTGCAGGCACGCGCGATTCACGCGCGCCGGGGTGGTGAAATGGTCTGGACGGCGGAGCGTGACTGCGGGCGCTACTTCATCCGCACGATTTCGATTTCGCTGAGCTGGCGCACGTGGCGCGGGCCGGTCTTGATGTCCTTGCCGGAGATCAGCAACAGCTGGCCTTCGCGCGGTGTCAGTGCGGCGCCGTCTTTTTCCCAGGCCACCAGCACCTCATCGCCGATCGGCGTGTTGTACAGCTCGTTCCAGGAGAAGGTGACCAGGTAGCCGTCGGTGGCGCGAGCCACCACCACCATCCGCCGTGCGTCCTTGTGGCCTTCCAGGGCAAGGCCGGTGGCGTCGATGACCTCGCGCAGGCGCACGCCGCGGTAGTTGTCCGCCTTGCCGACGGTGGCGCCGGAGGCGCAGACCACGTCCACCGGCCCGCTGTCGCGGCCCGCCAGTTGCTTGATGGCAGCCAGGTCGAACTCGCGTGGTGCGGTGACGGCGCCGCTGACGCGGACGGCGTGGCTGGGCGTGCCGACGTCGGCATGATCGGACTGCGCCAGGCCGATGGCCGGCAACAGCAACAGGGCAAGCAGAAGGGAGCGGGATTTCATCGGGGTCGCCTTCGATATATAGAAATGTATATAGCGAAGCATACGCGCCTGCGTGCGTGGCGGATCTGATCTGGATCAATCCGCTGTCCGATGTCCGTCCCGGTTGCGCCAGGCCTGCAGCAGTTGCCGCAGACGACAGCGGTTCTGCGCTTGACCGGGATCAGCTGCGCTGCGATCAGACCAGCAGCGCCACCGCCTTGATCTGTGCCCACAGTGGCATGCCCGGCTGCAGGTCCAGGCGTTCGACCGAGCGATGCGAGATCCGCGCCAGCAGCGGTGCGCCGGAGGCATCCAGCCGCGCCTGCACCTGTCCGCCGGGCAGGTCGGCCAGCGTGGTGAGGGTGGCCGGCAGCAGGTTGAGCAGGCTGGAATCGTCGTGGCGCTGCAGGGCCAGGCTGACGTCGCGCGCCTGGATGCGCACGCGCAGTTGCGTGCCCGCCGGATGCGCGGGGCCGTGCGCGTGCAGCGGACCAGCCTGGGTGCGCAATGTCAGCAGTCCGTGCGCATCGCGGCTTTCCACCTGCGCTTCCAGCACCACGCTGGCGTCATCGCGCAGGGCCAGCGGCAGGTCGTCGCGGTTGAGGACGTCCAGCGCCGGGCCGGAGGCAGCCACCTTGCCGTCCTCCAGCAGCACCAGGTGATCCGCCAGTCGCGCCACTTCCTCCACCGCGTGGGTCACGTACAGCAGCGGGATGCCGGCATCGCACCGCACCGCTTCCAGATACGGGAGGATCTCGGCGCGGCGTTCGGCATCCAGCGCGCTCAGCGGTTCGTCGAGCAGCAGCCAGCGTGGCCGGCAGACCAGGGCACGTGCCAGCGCGGCACGCTGGCGTTCGCCGCCGGAAAGCGTGTCCGGCCGTCGCGACAGCAGAGGCGCCAACGCCAGTCGTTCGATCCAGCGATCCAGCACATCGGCCGTCGCGCCGGCGCGGCGCCAGCCGTAGCGCAGGTTGTCCAGCACCGACAGATGCGGCAGCAGGGCGGCATGCTGGAACACCACGCCTACTTCGCGCCGATGCGCCGGCAAACGGGTGTGTGCGTCCTGCCACGTCGCGCCGGCGACTCGCACGGTGCCGGTCGCGGCGGGTTCCAACCCGGCGATGGCGCGCAGCAGGGTGCTCTTGCCGCTGCCGGACGGGCCGAATACGGCGGTGGTGCCACGACCAGGCAGGGTCAGGTCAACATCCAGCCGGAAGTCCGCGCGCGGCAGCTGCAGGCGAATGCGGAGTTCGTCGGCGACCTCAGACATCCGCCACCGCCGTGCGCCGGCCCAGCCGCTGCATCAGCAACAGCAGGGCGAAGGAGAAGACCAGCAAGCCCGCGGCCAACAGGTGCGCGTCGCGATAGGCCATGGCTTCGACCTGGTCGTACAGCAGCACCGACAGCACCCGGGTTTCGCCTTCGATATTGCCGCCGACCATCAGCACCACGCCGAATTCGCCCACGGTGTGCGCGAAGCCGAGCAAGGCCGCGGTAGTCAGCGCCGGTCGCGATAGCGGCAGCACCACGCTGACGAAGCGATCCAGCGGCGAGGCACGCAACGTAGCGGCCGCATCCAGCACCGCCGGCGGAATGGCGGCGAAACCGGCCTGCAGCGGGTGCACCACGAACGGCAGCGAATACAGCAGCGAGGCCAGCAGCACACCCTTGAAGGTGAACGCCAGCGTGCCCAGTCCAAGCGCATTGGTCAGCTGGCCCAGCGGGCCGTCGGGTGCCAATCCGATCAGCAGGTAGAAGCCCAGCACGGTGGGCGGCAACACCATCGGCAGCGCCACTACCGCGCCCACCGGCATCCGCCAGGCGGAGCGCGTATGCGCCAGCCACCATGCCAGCGGCATGCCGACGATCAGCAGGATCACGGTGGTCAGGCTGGCCAGCTTCAGGGTGACCCAGACGGCGGCGATCCAGGCGGGAGCGGCGGGGTCGGGCAGCATCGCGCGGTCAGTCGTAGCCGAAGGCGCGGATTTTCTTCTGCGCGGCGGGGCTGCGCAGGTACAGCAGGAAGCCGCGCGCGGCGGCATTGCTGCGGCCGCGTTCCAGCAGCACCGCACTCTGCACGATCGGCGCATGCCACGCAGCCGGCACGTCCCAGCCGGAGCCCGGCGTGGTCTTGCGCGCCACCTGCACCAGCGAGCGCGGCAGCAGGCCCAGCGGCGCCGCGCCACTGGCCACGAACTGCGCGGCCTGGCCGACGTTTTCGCCCATCACCAGGCGTGGCTTGAGTTCGTCCCAGCGCCGCACGTGGATCAATGCTTCGCGCGCGGCCTCGCCGTAGGGGGCCAGCTCCGGATTGGCGATGGACAGGCGGGTGATCGTTCCCTTGCGCAGCAGCGCCTCGCCGTCCTTGACCAGTGCCGGATCGCGGCTCCAGAGCACTAGCCGGCCGGTAGCGTAGTCGTGCAGGGTGTCGGCGTCGGCCAAGCCTTCGGCGACCAGCTTGCGCGGCGTGTCGGCATCGGCGGACAGCATCGCGTCGAACGGGGCGCCGTTGCGGATCTGCGCGTAAAGCTTGCCTGTGGACGCGGCGCTGATCTCGATCCGGTGCCCGCTCTGCCGCGCATAGTCGTTGGCGAGCTGGCGGGCGGCGTCGGCGAAGTTCGATGCCACCGCCACCCGCGCCTGCACTTGCGGTTTCTTCTGCGCGCAAGCGATGCCCGGCAGCAGGCCCGCGAGCAGCGCGATGGTCGCCAACAACGGCTTGTACGTCATGCGGAAATCATTCGTGGTTCGGCTTCGTCGAGTCTAGCCCATGTGCCGGGTGCGCCCGGTAACCGGGCGCTTACGATGCCGCCGGCCAGAGCACCGGTTCGCTGGCGAAGAAATCCACCGCGCCGCTGCCCAGGTCGTAGTCCGCGCCGACGATGCGCAGGCCGCCCTGCAGCTCGGCATAACGCAAGTAGTCCGATTGCGCGCGCAGGTTGCGGATCGTCGCTTCGACATTGGCGCGGATCGCGCGTGGCATGCAACTGTTCGAATCGCCGCCGCAATCGGCCAGCGTCGGCTGCACGCCGGGCGCGATGCGATCGACGATCGCGCGCAGCGCCGGGCTGGTGTCGGCCGGTGCCTGCAGGTGGGTGAGGGTGGCGCGTACCGCACCGCAGTTGGAATGGCCCAGCACCACCACCAGCCGGGTCTGGAACTGCTCCACCGCGAATTCGATGCTGCCCACCTGCGACGGCGCGGCGATGTTGCCGGCCACGCGGATCACGAACAGGTCGCCCAAGCCCTGGTCGAATACGAACTCCGCGGGCGCGCGCGAATCCGAACAACCCAGCACCACCGCGAACGGCCGCTGCGCGCGTGCGTGATCCTCGCGGCGGGCATGGCTGAGCAGCGCCTCCAGGCTGATCACGTGATCGACGAAACGGCGGTTGCCCTCGCGCAGCCGCGCCAGCGCCTGTTCCGCATCCAGTTGCGGTCCCTGCATCGTCGCTTCAGCGCTTGCCGGCCGTCGCCGACATGATTTCGGGCAGGTCGGTTTCCGCCGCCATCTGCGGATGCCGCGCCAGCTCCACGCGGCGGATGGTGAAGTGCATCCAGGTCAACGCGGTGGCCACCAGCACGAACAGCAGCATGAAGCAGCTGGTCCACACGCCGATCAGGTCGTTCATCGCGCCGAACGCGATCGGCAGCAGGAAGCCGCCCAGCCCACCGATCATGCCGACCACGCCGCCGACCGCGCCCACGTTGTTGGGGTAATAGACCGGGATGTGCTTGTACACCGCGGCCTTGCCAAGCGACATGAAGAAGCCCAGCACGAACACCAGCACGGTGAACGGCAGCACGCCGACGGCGAGGCGGAATTCGATCGGGCCCTGGATGCCATCGACCACGTAGGTCGTCGATGGATACGACAGCAGGAAGGTGCAGATGGTGGAAACGCCCAGCGTCCAGTACATCACCCGGCGCGCGCCGATCTTGTCCGAGAGCCAGCCGCCGACGATGCGGAACAGGCTGGCCGGAATCGAATAGCAGGCTGCGATCATGCCGGCGGTGCGCACGTCCAGTCCGTAGGCGCCGGTCAGGTAGCGCGGCAGCCACAGCGCCAGTGCCACGAAGGCGCCGAACACGAAGAAGTAGTACAGCGAGAAGCGCCACACCTGCAGGTTGCGCAGTGGGCGCATCTGCTCGGCGAACGGCACCGGTTCGATGCCTTCGGCCTTGCGCCGGGCCAGGCCCGGATCGTCGCGGGTGAACAGGAAAAAGACCACGGCGGTGATGGCCAGTCCGATCGACCAGTAGCGCGCCACCGCGTCCCAGCCGTAGGCGACCATCACCATCGGCGCCAGCAGCTTGGTCACCGCCGAACCGATATTGCCGGCGCCGAAGATGCCCAGCGCAGTGCCCTGTTTCTCCGGCGGGAACCACTTGGAGACATAGGACACGCCCACCGCGAACGAACCACCGGCAATGCCCACCGCCAGCGCCGCCAGCAGGAACTGCGGATAGGTCTGTGCATAGGTCAGCATCCAGGTGGCGACGGCGGCCGCCAGCATCACTAGGCTGAACACGATTCGCCCGCCGTACTGTTCGGCCCACACGCCCAGGAACAGCCGGCTCAGTGATCCGGTGAGGATCGGGGTGGCCGCGAGCAGGCCGAACTGGGTGTCGCTCAGGCCCAGGTCTTTCTTGATCTGGATGCCGATGATCGAAAAGATCGTCCACACCGCGAAGCACACGGTGAAGGCGAAGGTGCTGGTCCACAGGGCGCTGTTCTGCTGGCCCTTGGTGATGGAAACAGGAGGCGCGTTCATGCGGAAGCTCTCGTGAGGTTGCGTTGGATTAGCAGGGATTGGCGGCGCCGCGACGGGCGTACATCCACCAGTTCAGCAGCACGTTGAAGGCGAAGAACACGGACAGCCCGTAGAACACCGGCGTGGCGGATTCGAACGCACCGAACGACCAGGCGAACAGCATCCCGAACAGGAACGGGCCGTAGGCCGCGATCGCCGCGGTGAAACCGATCACCCCGGCCGCCTGGCGCGGCGCGAACAGCATCGGCATCTGCTTGAAGGTGGAGGCATTGCCGATACCGGCGAAGAAGAACAGCGCCAGCATCGATGCCACGAATTTCGGGAATTCATCCAGCGAATCCGGCGACACGTTCATCGCCACCAGCACCGTGCACACCACCATGCCGATGCCGGCCCACTGGGTGACCCGCGCACCGCCCAGCTTGTCCGACAGCGGGCCGGCGGCGACACGCGCAAGCGAACCGACCAGCGGGCCCCAGAACGCCCACTTCAGCGGATCGGGTGCGCCCTCGAAGCCGCCGAAGCCTTCCTTGATCAGCAGCGGGAAGGTGGCCGCAAGCCCGGAAAAGCCGCCGAAGGTCATGATGTACAGCGAGGTCATCGACCAGGTGTGGCGCGACTTGAAGATGTCGAACTGCTCGGCGAAGTTGGCCTTGACCGGCACCGACTTCAGCAACAGCCAGGCGGTGATGCCGAACACCAGCACGAACGGCACGAACACCGCAGGCGCGTTCTGCAGATACACCTGGCTTTCCACGCCGCCCTTGAGCAGGGTCTGGCTGTCGCCCATGAGCGCGGTGCTGCCGAGCAGGGCGAAGCCGATGATCCACGGCGTCACGAACTGCACGATCGACACGCCCAGGTTGCCGATACCGGCCTGGATCGCCAGTGCGGTGCCCAGCAGCCGCTTCGGGAAGAACAGGCTGGTGGACGGCATGAACGAGGAGAAGTTGCCGCCGCCGAGGCCAGCCAGGAAGGAGAGCAGCAGCAACACCCAGTACGGGACGTTCGGATCCTGCACGGCGAAGAACCAGCCCAGCAGCGGGATCAACAGCGACAGCGTGGACAGAGTGACCACATGGCGGGTGCCGAACATCGGGGTCAGGAACATGTGGATCAGGCGCAGGGTGCCGCCGGCAAGGCCGGGCATCGCGGTCAGCCAGAACAGCTGGCTGGGCGAGAAGGTGTAGCCGACCTGCGGCAGGCGTACCACCAATGCCGACACCAGGAACCAGGCGGCGAACGCCAGGGTCAGGTTGACGGTGGTGATGGCCAGGGTGCGCCAGGCGATGGTGGAGCCGGCGGTGTTCCAGAAGGCATCGTTCTCCGGATCCCAGTGCGGGAGCCAGGTGCTGGATGCCTTGGCGATACTGCGGTCGGGTGCGGACATCGTGTCTCCAGGGGGCGGTTCCAATCTGCTGGATCGCATCATGGCAACGCCACGCGCGGCACGAATTGATTGCCATCAATTCGCACCGCCGTCGTGCTTGATTTGCGTCAACTTGGTCGCGTGTTCGTCGCCATGACGACGTTGTCAGGCGTCCTGCCCGGCGTCTTGCAGGACGCGCCCGGGGTTCATCAGGTTGTGCGGATCCAGCGCCTGCTTGATCGAGCGCATCATCGCCAACGCCACCGGCGATTTTCGTCGCGCCAGTTCACTGCGCCTGAGGCGTCCGATGCCGTGTTCGGCGGCGAAGGAGCCGCCGCGCGTCATCACCGCATCGTGCACGCAGGCATTGCAGTTCGCTTCATGCCGCAGCAGGAATTCCGCCGGCGAAACGCCTTCCGGCGCCTGCAGGTTGAAGTGGAGGTTGCCGTCTCCCAGGTGCCCGAAGACCACCGTGCGCACGTCCGGCACCAGCGCAGGCAGAGCCGTGTCCATTTCCCGCAGGAATCCGCCGATTTGCGAGACGGGCAGGGCGATGTCGTGCTTGATGTTGAGGCCTTCGCGTGCCTGCGCCAGCGGGATGGCATCGCGCAGGCGCCAGAGCGCATCCGCTTGCGTTTGGTTTGACGCGGTCACGGCATCGCAATCGGTCTCCACGAGCCGCGCGTGCAGCCAGTCACGTGCGCGCTCTTCGTCGTCCGCGGCGAACTCGACCAGGATCGTCCACGGCGCCGGCTTCAGCGGCTGCGGGATTTGCGGGAAGTGGCTGGCCACCAGCTGCATGGCATGTCGCGCCATCACTTCGAAGCCGGTGAGCTGCGCCGTGGTGCCCGTGCGCAGGCGCGCCAGCAGGGTGATGGCGGTATCGATGTCGGCGCATGCCAGCAGCGCGGTGAGCGTGGCGGCAGGTGGTGCGAACAGTTTCAGCGAGGCGGCGGTGATGATGCCCAGCGTGCCTTCGCTGCCGATGAACAGGTCGCGCAGGTCGTAGCCGCTGTTGTCCTTGCGCAGGCCGGATAGTCCGTTCCAGATCTCGCCCGCGGCCGTCACGACTTCAAGCCCCAGGCAGAGTTCGCGCGCGTTGCCGTAGTGGACCACCTGGCTGCCGCCGGCATTGGTGGCCATGTTGCCGCCGATGGTGCAGCTGCCCTGCGAGCCGATGCTCAACGGGAACAGCAGGCCGTGCGTGCGCGCATGTTCGCGCACCTGTTGCAGCACGCAGCCGGCATCCACGGTCATGCTGAGGTTGTCGGGGTCGATGCTGCGGATGGATTGCATGCGCCCCAGCTGCAGCACGACCTCGCGTCCGCTGTCGTTGGGCACGCCGCCACCAACCAGGCCGGTATTGCCGCCCTGGGGCACGATGGGCACGCCATGCGCCGCGCAGGTGCGCACGACGGCCGCTGCTTCCGCAGTGTTGCCGGGCCGAACGACGGCCAGTGCGCGTCCGAAGTAACGCTTGCGCGCGTCGACCAGATAGCCATCATCCAGTTCGCCTTCGCAGGCGACATGCGCGGCGCCCACGCAGGCACGCAATTCGTCCAGCAATCCCTGGTTCATGCCGGCCGCTCCTCGGGCGTGCGTGGACGTGCTTGCATGGGTTGCGGGCGAAGGGCGCTCAGGCCGACAGTTCGATCCCTTCGACGCGATAACGCTCTGCAAGGATGTGCAGGTATTGGTGCACCGCGTTCTGCCGGGTCTGGGTTTCCAGATAGGCCGCGATGCGCGGACGTGCGTCGTCGTATTCGAGGGCTTCGCCATCGATGCGTTCCAGCACTTCCACCACGTGGTGGCCGTAGCGGGTTTCCACGGTCAGGCCGGCCATGCCGGGCTTGAGCATGAACAGCTGGCGGTCGAATTCGGGCACGGTGTCGCCGCGTTCGATCCAGCCGAGCTCGCCGCCCGCATCGCGCGAGGGGCAGGCGGAATGGCGCATCGCGAATTCGATGAAGCGATCCGGTTCCTGCTTGAGCGCGCCGATCAGTTCTTCGCCGAGCAGTTGCGCGCGCTGGCGCGCGGCGATGTCGGCCGGCGCGGCGGCCAGCAGGATATGGCGGACGCGCAGGCAGTCGGGCTGGTGCAGGCGGGCGCGGTTGGTGTCGTAGTACTGGCGGATCGCGGCATCGTCGGCATCCGGCACCGTCACCGCCTCGGCGAACAGCAGGCGCACGCGCGCTTCGTCTTCGGTCTCGCCTTCGACCGCGTCGATGGCCAATCCCAGGCGCTCGCATTCGCGGCGCACCAATTCGCGGATGACCAAGGTCGTCGCCGCTGCCTGGCGGGCATCGTGCGGATTGTCGGCGCGATGGAACTGCATTTCGCGGGCGATCTCCGCTTCGTCCACCGGCGTGCCGCCGACCTGCACGTAGACCGGCGCCGACCCGGGCAGGGGACTGCCGGGGTCGACATCGTGGTCATGCGTATCGGCGGCGGCCTTGGCCGCATCCGACAAGGCGCCGGCGTCCATGACGATGGGGATGATGCGTTTGGACATGGTCAGTTGCCCGGATAGCGCAGCGGACGCTGGCGGGCGCGCACGACCTGGTAGGGACGCGTGAGGTAGCCCAGCGGGATCGACCACACGTGCACCAGGCGGGTGAACGGGGTCAGCAGGATCAGGGTCATGCCCAGGAACACATGCGCCTTGTAGATCCAGTGCGCATCGACGATGTAGTCTGCCGCGCCGGCGCGGAAGGTGACGATGTGTTGCGCCCATTCGCCCAACTTGACCATCTGCTCGCCATCCATGTGGCCGGACGAGATGTAGATCGAGCACAGGCCCAGGATCAGCTGCAGGTACAGCAGCACCAGGATCAGGATGTCGCGTCCGCTCGACGTTGCGCGGATGCGCGGGTTGAGCAGCCGGCGCGCCAGCAGGATGCTCAGCCCGATGAAGCACATCACGCCGAAGATGCCGCCCACCACCATCGCCATCAGCTGTTTCTGGCCGGAGGTCATGAAGTGCTCATACACCGCATGCGGGGTGAGCAGGCCGACCAGGTGGCCGCCCAGGATCGCCAGCACGCCGATGTGGAACCAGTTGCTGCCCAGCCGCATCCATTTGCTGGAGAGCAATTGGCTTGAACCGGTGCGCCAGGTGTAGGAGGCGAAGTCGAAGCGCGCCCAGCAGCCGATCGCGAAGATCGCCAGCGCGACATAGGGATAGATCTGGAACGCAAGGAAATTCAGAGTGTTCATGGCGTCACCGTGGGTTCGACCCGCTTTGCACCCGACGGCAGCCGGGTAGGTGGATTGCAGTCATCGGCCGGGGCTTCCGCGCCGAAGCGCACCGCTTCTTCTTCCCAGACACGATCCATGGCTTCCGGGGTGTCATCGCGCGCTTCGCTGGCCACGCGCTTGCGCAGCAGGTCCAGTTCGACCCGGCCGATGGCGGTTTCCACCAGCACTTCCAGCACCGCCGCGTACTCGCTGTTGCGCTCCTGCGCGCGCGCGGCCAGCAGTTCCAGGATGTGCGCGACATGGGCCAGCCAGTCGCGGATTTCTTCGGTCGGGCGCAGCGACAGATATTCCAGCACCACCGGCAGGTAGTCCGGCAGTTGCTTGGCGCCGAGTTCGAAGCCGTGGCCGCGATAGGTCGAGAGCAGGTCGACCATCGCCTGGCCGCGGTCGCGGGATTCGCCGTGGATGTGTTCGAACAGCAGCAGGCTCATCGCCCGGCCACGGTCGAACAAGCCCAGCCAGCGTTCCTGCGCTTCCAGCGGGTCGCTGGCCAGCAGGTTGTCGACGAATCCGCGCAATTGCGCCTGCCGCTTCGGCGACAGCGCCGGATCGTCCAGCGCGGCGCGCAGTTCGTCGCCGTGCTGCCACAGTTCGTCTCCGGGGTAATCCAGCAGAACCGACATCAGCTTGAGGAGTTTCATGCCTTCTCCCTGACGTTCAACTGGCGTGCCGGTGGCACTTCGTAGGTCTGGGTCGAACGACCGCCGAACAGTGCCTCGGCCGGGGTGGAAGGCGAGCAGCCGTTGCCGAAGGTGAAGCCGCAGCCGCCGCGCTCGCCGAAGGCGTCGTTGGCGTATTCGCGATGGGCAGTGGGGATGACGAAACGATCTTCGTAATTGGCGATGGCAAGGTAGCGGTACATTTCCTCCGCCTGTCCAAGGGTCAGGCCGGCCTGGTGCAGGACCTCAAGATCCTCCACGCCGTCCACGTGCATGGCACGACGCCAGGCGCGCATCGCCAGCATGCGTTCCATCGCGCGGATTACCGGGCCCTCGTCGCCTGCGGTCAGCAGGTTGGCCAGGTAGCGGACCGGAATGCGCAGCGATTTCACGTCCGGGATCTCGCCGTTCTTGCCGATGCGCCCCGAATCAGCAGCCGACTGGATCGGCGACAGCGGCGGCACGTACCAGACCATCGGCAGGGTGCGGTATTCCGGATGCAGTGGCAGCGCCAGCTTCCAGTCGATCGCCAGCTTGTACACCGGCGATGCCTTGGCCGCGTCGAGCCAGTTGTCGGGAATGCCTTCTGCACGCGCGGCTTCGATCACCTTCGGATCGTTCGGATCCAGGAAGATGCCCAGGTGCGCTTCGTACAGGTCTTTTTCCGACGGTACCGATGCGGCTTCCTGGATGCGGTCGGCGTCGTACAGCATCACCCCCAGGTAGCGGATGCGGCCCACGCAGGTTTCCGAGCACACCGTGGGTTCGCCCATCTCGATGCGCGGATAGCAGAAGATGCACTTCTCCGATTTGCCGCTCTTCCAGTTGTAGTAGATCTTCTTGTACGGGCAGGCGGACACGCACATGCGCCAGCCGCGGCACTTGTCCTGGTCGATCAGCACGATGCCGTCTTCCTCGCGCTTGTAGATCGCGCCGGACGGGCAGGAGGCGACGCAGGCCGGGTTGAGGCAGTGCTCGCACAGGCGCGGCAGGTACATCATGAAGGTCTTCTCGAACGCGCCGTAGATCTCGCGCTGCACGCCTTCGAAGTTGCTGTCCTTGCTGCGCTTGGCGAACTCGGTGCCCAGGATTTCTTCCCAGTTCGGGCCCCATTCGATCTTCTGCATGCGCTGCCCGGTGAGCAGCGAACGTGGGCGCGCGGTGGGCTGGTGCTTGCCTTCCGGCGCCTGGTGCAGGTGCTGGTAGTCGAAATCGAACGGCTCGTAGTAGTCGTCGATCTGCGGCAGGTCGGGGTTGGCGAAGATCTTGGCCAGCAGGCGCAGGCGACCGCCGGCCTTCAGGGTGATCTTGCCGTCGCGGCTGCGCGTCCAGCCGCCGTTCCACTTGCGCTGGTTCTCCCATTCCTTGGGATAGCCGATGCCGGGCTTGGTTTCCACGTTGTTGAACCAGGCGTACTCGACGCCTTCGCGGCTGGTCCAGACGTTCTTGCAGGTGATCGAGCAGGTATGGCAGCCGATGCACTTGTCCAGGTTCAGGACCATCGCGATCTGGGCACGGACCTTCATCACACCACCTCCTTGGCGGCTGCAGGCACGGGCTCACCGTCCAGCCAATCGACCTTGTCCATCTTGCGCACGATCACCAGTTCGTCGCGGTTGGTGCCCACCGTGCCGTAGTAATTGAAGCCGTAGGACAGCTGCGCATAGCCGCCGATCATGTGGGTGGGCTTGACCACCACGCGGGTCACCGAGTTGTGGATGCCGCCGCGGGTGCCGGTGACTTCGGAGCCGGGCGTGTTGATGATGCGTTCCTGTGCGTGATACATCATGGCGATGCCGTTCATCACGCGCTGGCTGACCACCGCGCGCGCGGCGATGGCGCCGTTGACGTTGAACAGTTCGATCCAGTCGTTGTCCTCGATCCCGGCATCGCGCGCGTCGTCCTCGCTCAGCCAGACGATGGGCCCGCCGCGCGACAGCGTCTGCATGATCAGATTGTCGCTGTAGGTGCTGTGGATGCCCCACTTCTGGTGCGGGGTGATCCAGTTCAGCACGATCTCCTTGTGGCCGTTCGGCTTCTTGCCGTGCAGCGGTTTGATCGTCTTGGTCTCGATCGGCGGGCGATAGCCCATGAAGCCTTCGCCGAAATCGCGCATCCACTGGTGGTCCTGGTAGAACTGCTGGCGACCGGTCAGGGTGCGCCACGGGATCAGTTCGTGGACGTTGGTGTAGCCAGCGTTGTAGCTGACGTTCTCGTCCTCGAGGCCAGACCAGATCGGCGAGCTGATGATCTTGCGCGGCTGCGCCTGAATGTCGCGGAAGCGGATCGCTTCGTGTTCCTTGCCCTCGGCCAGGTGCGTGTGGTGACGGCCGGTGAAACCCTCCAGCGATTCCCATGCCTTCACCGCGACATGGCCATTGGTCTCGGGCGCCAGGTGCATGATCGCTTCGGCGGCATCGATCGCGGTTTCCAACTGCGGGCGGCCGTGGCTGATGCCGGCATCGGTCACTTCATGGTTGAGCTTGCCCAGGAATTCCACTTCGTGGGTGGTGTCCCATTGCATGCCCTTGCCGCCATTGCCCTGGGTGTCCAGCAGCGGGCCCAGCGAGGTGAATTTCTTGTACAGGTTCGGGTAGTCGCGTTCGACCACCACCATGCTCGGCGCGGTCTTGCCGGGGATCAGCTCGCACTCGCCCTTCTTCCAGTCGGTCACGCCGTAGGGCATGGCGATTTCGTTCGGGGTGTCGTGCAGGGTGGGTACCAGCACCAGGTCCTTTTCCACGCCCAGCACGCCGGGCGCCATGTCGCTGACGGTGCGGGCGATGCCCTTGAAGATGTCCCAGTCGCTGCGCGCTTCCCAGGCCGGATCCACTGCCTTCGACAGCGGGTGGATGAAGGGATGCATGTCCGAGGTATTGAGGTCGTTCTTCTCGTACCAGGTCGCGGTGGGCAGCACGATGTCGCTGTACAGCGCGGTGGTGCACATCCGGAAGTCCAGGGTCACCAGCAGGTCGAGCTTGCCTTCGGGCGCTTCGTCGCGCCATTTCACTTCTTCAGGCGTGGTCGCGCCGCGTTCGCCAAGATCCTTGCCCTGCACGCCGTGACGGGTGCCCAGCAGGTGCTTGAGCATGTATTCGTGGCCCTTGCCCGAACTGCCCAGCAGGTTGGAGCGCCAGATGAACAAGTTGCGCGGGAAGTTTTCCGGCGCATCCGGATCGGCATAGGCGAAGTCCAGGCTGCCGTCCTTGAGCTTGCCCACCGCGTAGTCGACCGGCGCGATGCCGGCTTGCTCCGCGTCGTGGACCAGTTGCAGCGGGTTGGTGTTGAGCTGCGGGATCGACGGCAGCCAGCCCATCCGGATCGCGCGCAGGTTGAAATCGGCCAGCGAACCGCTGTACTTCGATTTGTCGGCCAGCGGCGAGAGGATTTCCTCGACGTCGAGTTTTTCGTAGCGGTACTGGCCCGAGGTGAAATAGAAGAACGAGGTGCCGTTCATCTGCCGCGGCGGTTTGCTCCAGTCGGTGGCGAACGCGATCGGCGCCCAGCCCGATTGCGGACGCAGTTTTTCCTGGCCCACGTAATGCGCCCAGCCGCCGCCAGTCTGGCCCACGCAGCCGCACATCACGAGCATGTTGATCAGCCCGCGATAGTTCATGTCGTTGTGGAACCAGTGGTTCATCGCCGCGCCGACGATGATCATGCTGCGCCCGCGGGTCTTGTCCGCCGTGCGCGCGAATTCGTGGGCGATGCGGATGACCTCGGCGCGCGGCACGCCGGTGATGGTTTCCTGCCAGGCCGGTGTGCCGGGGATGTTGTCGTCGAAGCTTGCGGCCACGTTGCCGCCGCCGAAGCCGCGATCGACGCCGTATTGCGCCAGCAACAGGTCGTACACGCTGGCCACGGCCCATTCCTGGCCATCGGCCAGGGTCAGGCGCTTGACCGGGATGTTGCGCTCCAGCACATCATCGAACTTGGACTCGGTCCAGTAGTCGTTGGTGATGCCGCCGAAGTAGGGGAAGCTGACCGCCTCGATGCCGTCGGCGCTGTCCTTGAGCGACAGCCGCAGGCGGGTTTCGTGACCGGCGCTGTTTTTCTCCTCGATGTTCCATTTGCCCTTTTCGCCCCAGCGGAAACCGACCGAGCCGTTCGGCACGGTGAGTTCGCCGCTGGTCTCGTCGTAGGCCAGGGTTTTCCACTCGGGGTTGTTGGTCTCGTTCATGCCGCCGAGGTCAGCGGCACGCAGGAAACGTTCCGGAACCAGCCGGCCGTCGGCGCGCTTCTCCAGCCGCACCAGCAGCGGCATGTCGCTGTACTGGCGGCAGTAGTCGGTGAAGTACTGCGACGGGTTGTCGACGTGGAACTGCTTGAGGATCACGTGGCCGAAGGCGAACGCCAGTGCGGCGTCGGTGCCTTGCTTGGGATGCAGCCAGTGATCGGTGAGCTTGGCGACTTCCGAATAGTCCGGGGTGATCGCCACCGTCTTGGTGCCGTTGTAGCGGGCCTCGGTGAAGAAGTGGGCGTCCGGCGTGCGCGTCTGCGGCACGTTGGAACCCCAGGCGATGATGTAGCGGCTGTTGTACCAGTCGGCCGATTCCGGCACGTCGGTCTGTTCGCCCCAGACCTGCGGGCTGGACGGCGGCAGGTCGCAGTACCAGTCGTAGAAGCTAAGGCAGGCGCCGCCGAGCAGCGACAGATAACGCGCGCCGGCGGCATAGCTGACCATCGACATCGCCGGGATCGGCGAGAAGCCGACCACGCGGTCCGGGCCCCATTTTTTCACGGTGTAGAGATTGGAAGCGGCGATCACTTCGTTCGCCTCGTCCCACGCCACGCGCACGAAACCGCCCATGCCGCGCTTGCTCTTGTAGCTCTTCGCCTTGTCCTGGTCGCTGACGATGCTGGCCCAGGCGTCGACCGGCGATTTGTTCTTGCGCGCTTCGCGCCACAGCTTGAGCAGCGCGCTGCGCATCAACGGGTATTTCACCCGGTTGGCGCTGTACAGATACCAGGAATAGCTGGCACCGCGCGGGCAGCCGCGCGGCTCGTGGTTGGGCAGGTCGGGACGGGTGCGCGGGTAGTCGGTCTGCTGGGTTTCCCAGGTGACCAGGCCGTTCTTGACGTAGACCTTCCAGCTGCAGGAGCCGGTGCAGTTCACGCCATGGGTGGAGCGCACGATCTTGTCGTACTGCCAGCGCTGGCGGTAACCGTCTTCCCAACTCCTGTCGTCCGCACGAGTGGCGCCATGGCCGTCGGAAAAAGATTCGGGTGCGGGCTTGAGGAAGTTCAGCCGGTCGAGGAAATAACTCATGGTGGGGGTGTCCCGTACAGTGGCTGCGCCAGTGTCGGTTCAGCGACCAGAGCTGTCTTTGACGTGCGTCAATCCGGCATCGCTTGTGCGGCTTGCTTGCGTTGGCGATGGCTGTCGCGCACGTCCACCTCCACCGAGACACGGATCATTTTCTGTGCGAATGAGAACCCGTCTCGTCTTGGCCGTTCGTCGGCAAACGCCAGGAAATCGTTGCGCGACAAGACCACGCGCAACGCCATCAGATCGCCCTCGCAGCGGCCTTGCGATGCATCGTCGTGTAGTTCAAGCGTGCAATGCGCCTCACTGCGATTGGGGCAGGGCCAGCGCTGCTGGAGTTCGCCATCCTCGCCCAGCTGCGCCAGCTCCTCTTCGGAGATGCGCAGGCGCAGCAGATCGCCATCGAGCTGCAGTTTCATGCGTGCGCGCCCGTGTGTTGCGCGTGGTCGTGCGCGGTGGTGGTCGATGCCGGCTCATGGCCGCACAGCGAGCAGCCTTCGCTCCATTCGCTGTGGCCGTCGATGAAGTGTTCCTGCTTCCAGATCGGCGCCTGGTGCTTGACCGCTTCGATCACCTCGCGGCAGCCGCGAAACGCTTCATCGCGATGTGGGGTGGCGAAGGCGATCACCACCGCCAGGTCGCCAACCGCCAGCTTGCCCTTGGCATGCGCCACGTAGCATTTCGCGTTCGGGCCGAAGCGGGCGATGGCCGCATCGGCGGTCTCGCGGAACACGTTGAGTGCCAGCGGATCGAACATGTCGTAGTGGACGGCGACGCATTCGCGGCCGTGGCTGGCGGCGCGCACGCGGCCGATGAAGATGTCGATGCCGCCGAAGGCGTTGTCGCTGACGAATTCGATGGCGGCCTGCGGATCTAGCCGGCCGTTGGCGATGTCCAGCACATCGCAGGCGATGCGGGTGTGGTCTGCGCTCATCTCAACCTCCGCTGACCGGTGGCAGCACGGCCAATCGGCCATCGCTCGGCAGCGTGCTGTCGGCGCGCAGCAGCGCGGATTCGGTGGCGATGGCCGAGGCCTTCAGCAGGGCCGGCGCATAAGCCGGCCAGTGCGCCTGCGCCCAGGCATCGAATGCTGCACGGAAATCGGCGACGGTGGCGATGCCGGGCAGGTCGAGGTCGAGTTCGGGCGCCGCGCTGAATTCGCGGAAGCGGCCGAACAGTTGCAGGGTGATTTTCATTGGGTGAGTCCATCGAACGAAGCGCCATGGGGGCGCAGCGGAAAGATCGGAACACGGGTTCCGGCGGGCAGCGTGCTGGCGTCTTCGGGCAACAGCGCCCAGACGCGCGCGCGCAGCAGCGGTGCGGTCTTGAAACTTTCCTGACCCTTGAGCAGTTGCACCTGCAGCTGTCCCTGCGCGTTCAACACCAGCGCGGCCTTCTGGATCATGGTGAAGCCGGGTTTCTTGCTGGCGTCGGCCGCCAGTGGCAGCCGCAGCGCGGTTTCCGGCGGCTGTCCGGCCAACGCACGCAGGGCGGCATCCACATGGAAGCGCGCGCCGACCGCACTGGACACCGGATTGCCGGGCAGGCCGAACACCAGCGTGCCGCGACCTGCAGTGGCGAACAGCAGCGGCTTGCCCGGGCGCATCTTCAATTTGTGGAATCGCAGTTCGGCGCCGGCTGCGCGCAGCACGTACGGCACGAAGTCGTAGCGGCCCATCGACACCGCGCCGGTGGTGACCACCAACTCGATGCCGGCGTCCAGCCAGCGCGCCAGCAGGGTCGCCAGCGCCTCCGGCTCGTCGGGCACGGTGACGCGCTCCACCACCTCGGCGCCGGCGTCGGTGAACAGCTGCGCCAGATAGGGGCCGTTGGTATTGGCGATTTGCCCCGGCGCCAATGCGGCGCCGTCGGTATCGACCAGTTCGCGGCCGGTGCAGGCCAATGCCAGGCGCGGGCGGCGGCGCACGTCGACTTCGCCGATGCCGATCCCGCGCAGCACCATCACCGCTTCCTGGTTGAGGCGGGTGCCGGCGTCCAGCACGCGTTCGCCAGTGGCCACGTCCTCGCCTGCGTGGCGTACGTGCTGGCCGCTGCGTGGAGTGATCGAGAGACGGATCGATAACGCTGCACCGGCAGGATCGCGCGCGGTGACCGTGCAGTCTTCCACCGGCACCACCGTGTCCAGCCCGTCGGGCAGGCGCGCGCCGGTCATGATGCTGCAGGCGCCATCGGACTGGCCGGCGATACCATCGCCTGCGGCCTGTTCGGCCAGCACGGCCAGTTCGCTGCCTTCCGCCAGGTCTTCGCGCCAGCGCAGGGCGAAACCGTCCATCGCCGAGTTGTCGAATGGCGGTAGTGCGCGCGGGGCATCGATGGCTTCGGCGAGTACCCGCTCGCCGGCCTGCGCCAGCGCGATGCGCTCACTCGGCAGCGGCGTGCAGCAGGCGCGGATCATCGCCAGCGCTTCGTCCACGGCAATCATGGTCTTCATGCGTGCGGTGCTCCGCGCATCATCGCCAGCGCATGCGGCAGCAGCGGGCCCAGGATATCCATGCCCTGCGCCACGGCCTTGGGGCTGCCGGGCAGGCAGATCACCAGGGTGCCGTCGCCGACCAGCGCGCAGGCGCTGCGGCTCAGCCAGGCCAGCGGGGTATGCGCGCTGCTGGCGCTGCGGAACAGTTCGGCCAGGCCGGGCACATCGCGAGTCGCCACGCTGGCCATCGCTTCCGGCGCCAGGTCGCGCGGGCCGAAGCCGGTGCCGCCGGTGCACAGTACCAATGGTGTGCCGAGTGCGGCTTCTTCGCGCAGGGCGGCGGCCAGCGGTTCGATGCCGTCGGCCAGCAGGCGCCGGCGTACGTCGGCCCCCATCGACCGCAATGCATCTTCCAGCAGCGCGCCGCTTTGATCCTCGTACACGCCGGCGACGGCGCGGTCGCTAAGGGTGATCGCCGCCACCGTTTCGCCATCCAGGCGTGGGCCGCTCTTCGGCCGGTAGTAGCGGCGTTCGTCCTCGCTCATGCCGGCCGGATGGATCCACAGACCTTTCTTGCCGCCTTCCTTGAACAACAGGCGCACCGCTTCGATGCCCAGTGCCGGTTCCACCGGCTTGGTCAGGTCGTACAGGGTGAGCAAGGCTGCGCTGGCACCGGCCAGGGCTTCCATTTCGACGCCGGTTTTCGCGGTCAGCGCGGTCTCGCAATAGACCCGGATCGCGTGGCGTTCCGGCACCGGCACGCAGCGCACATCGACGTATTCCAGCGACAGCGGATGGCATAGCGGCATCAGCTGCGCGGCGTTCTTCGCGCCCTGCAGGCCGGCCACTTCAGCCATCGCCAGCGCATCGCCCTTGGGCAGGGTCTTGCCGGCCAGCGCGGCATAACCCACTGGGCCTGCGTGCAGTTCGCCCACCGCCACCGCGCGGCGTTCGGCGGGGCGCTTGCGGCGCACGTCGGCCATGTGGAAACCGGAAGCGGGGATCGGTGCGTCCATTCAACCGCCGATGGTGGAGAGGTTGGGGACCAGGCCGGTTTCGCCCTCGTGCAGACGGTGGCCGATCGCCTTCAGGCCCAGCTGTGCCTGCAGCGCGGCGGCAAGCCGGTCGCAATCGGCATCGTCCTGCAGCCACGGCCGCAACGGGATGCCCACGTTGCCGAACAGGCATAGCCGCAGATCGCCGGTATGGGTGACGCGCAGGCGGTTGCAGCCGGCGCAGAAGTCGTTGGAGTAGGGCGCGATCACGCCGATCCGTCCGGCAAAATCCGGATGCGCGTACTCGCGCGCCGGGCCGGCATCGGGCGCGCGCTGCAACAGCTGCCAGCCGGTGGCTTGCAGGTTGGCCTCCAGCGTTTCGGCGCGCAGGTGGTGGCGTTCGAAATAGGCCAGGTTGTCGCCGGTGCGCATCAGTTCGATGAAGCGCACGGTGACGTCGCGTTCGCGCAGGTAGTCGAACCACTGCGGCAGCAGGTCGTCGTTCAGGCCCTTCAGCAGCACGGCGTTGAGCTTGATCGCCTTGAAGCCCAGTCCCTGCGCCAGCTCGATCCCGCGCAGGATTTCGTCCAGCCGGTCGTGGCCGGTGATGGCGTGGAAGCGCTCGCGTTCCAGCGCGTCCACGCTGATGTTGAGGTTGGTCAGGCCGGCCTGACGCCAGCGCGCCACCCGGCGGTCCAGCAGAGTGCCGTTAGTGGTGAGGGCGATGCTGTCGATGCTGCCCACGGCTGCTGCCGAAGCGATGATTTCCGGCAGGTCGCGGCGCAGGCTGGGCTCGCCGCCGGTCAGCCGCAGCTTGCGCAGGCCCACGCTGGCGAAGCCGCGCAGCAGGCGGGCGATTTCCTCGCGGGTGAGCGGCATCGGGCGCCCGGCGCGGGCATGGAAACCGTCCGGCAGGCAGTAGCTGCAGTGGAAGTTGCAGGCTTCGATCACCGACAGCCGCAAATACGGGAAGGCCCGGCCAAACCGGTCCTGCAAAACCGACATCTGTTGTGCTCCTTTCCAAACGCGGGCGGCAACACCGTTTCCAGCGGTGCCGGGTGGCGGAAACCGCCACGGTCGGCGGCCATGCCCGAAAGCGAAGGCCGTGCGACTCGGAGTGCAGCCTGGGCTGCGCGGGCACTTTAGGCGGCGCGGCCGCATCCGGCATTGATCGGGATCAATCGCGTCGGCGTTTGCAGGCCCGCATTGCGTTGCGCACACGAAAACGCCCGGGTGGGTGCCCGGGCGAGTGATTCGGCATCAGGCGATCCGGCCGGCTTTGCGGCCGCCGGATCGACGAACTCAGTGCAGGATCTGCAGCGGTTGGTGCCCCAGCTTGGCCAGCATCAGGAACACGCAGACCGTAACCGAGTTGATGGTCCAGCCGATGGTCAGCACCCGCGCCATGGAGGCCAGTTCGGGGCGATCCACGTTGGGTGCGTTCAGCCAGATCTTGCGCATGATCCAGGCGGTGTACACCAGGAAGCACACGACGCCGGCAACCAGCGCGGCGGCGGGGCCGTATTGGTAGATCGCGAGCAAGGCCAGGAACAGCACATTGCTGGCCAGCACGCCTTCGATCCAGAACACGCGGGAGAGCCGGAGTTTGCCCGGAACGCTGTCGTCGAAAAACGCCTGCATCATGGGATCACTCCTTCGCTTGCCGGGTGGAAACGCCTGAATCTACGGTAGTCCTTCGCGCAGGTAGCGGCAAGCGCGCGCGCGGGGCACAAGTGCGGGATGCGGCGGGGCAAAAAAAAACCCCCGCTTGCGCGAGGGTTTTTGGTTGTACCTGGTGCCCGGGAGAGGACTCGAACCTCCACGAAGTTGCCCCCGCTAGCACCTGAAGCTAGTGCGTCTACCAATTCCGCCACCCGGGCAGGGTGCAGGGGGCGCATGATGCAGTGCGATTTCGATGATGTCAACGGATCTTTGCGATGCGAACGAAGCATGCACGGACGCGATGTACCATCGCTGCATGACCAAGCCTCCCAGCAAGCGCGGCACCGGCCGCGGCAAGGCGCCCACGGGCAAATCCGGAAAGCCGTCGAGCAAGCAAGCCAAGCCGGGGGGCACGCACGGCGGCAAGCCTGCAGCCGGCAAGCGTCCACCATGGATGCCGGAGCTACCGGCATCGCCCCCTTCCAGGGCATCCGGGTTGCAACAGTCCCCGCCCCGTCGCGAAGCACCTCCGCCGCGTGCGCCGAGCTTCGATCCGCATGCCGAACGCGAAGCCCAGCGCTACGCGCAACCCATCGCCAGCCGCGAGATGATCCTGCAGGTGCTGGCCGCCAGCGACGGGCCGCTGGATGCCGATGCACTGGCGCAGAAACTCGCGCTGACCGCGCCGGATCGCTTTGAGGCGCTGGAAAAGCGCCTGCAGGCGATGTTGCGCGATGGCCAGTTGCTGCAGAACCGGCGCGGTGGTTATGCGCCGGCCGCGCAGATGGACCTGGTGCCGGGCGTGGTGATCGCCAACGAAAACGGCTTCGGCTTCCTGCGTCCCGATGCCGGCGGTGGCGATGACCTGTTCCTGCCGCCATTCGAGATGCGCAAGGTCATGCATGGCGACCGCGTGCTGGCCAGTGTGACCGGCATGGATCGGCGCGGGCGCCGCGAAGGCACGATCGTCGAGGTATTGGAACGCCGCCTCACGCGCTTGATTGGCCGCTACACGGAAGAGGCGGGTATCGGCTACGTGGTGCCGGACGACAAGCGCGTACAGCGCAACGTGATGATTCCTGCCGACGGCCGCAATGAAGCGCGCAACGGTCAGTTGGTCGTTGCGGAAATCACCACGCCGGCCAATTCGCACCGCCCGCCGATCGGCAAGGTGCTGGCGGTGCTGGGCGACAAGCTCACCGCATCGCAAGCGGTCGAAGCGGCGATCCACGGCCACGACATCCCGCACGAATTTCCGCCCGAAGTGTTGGCGCAGGCCACCGCCGTGCCGCTGGAGGTGCAGGCCGGCGAGATCCCCAAGCGCGTGGATCTGCGCGGCGTGCCGCTGGTCACCATCGATGGCGAGGACGCCAAGGATTTCGATGATGCGGTGTGGTGCGAACCCACCCGCGACGGTTTCCGCCTGATCGTCGCGATTGCCGATGTGTCGCATTACGTGCGCCCGGGCACGCCGCTGGACGACGAGGCGCAGCTGCGCGCGACCTCGGTGTATTTCCCCGGCTTCGTGGTGCCGATGCTGCCGGAGACGCTGAGCAACGGTATCTGCTCGCTGATGCCGAAGGTGGATCGCCTGTGCTTCGTCTGCGACATGCAGGTGGGCCGTGACGGCATCGTCACCGAATCCAGCTTCTACGAAGCGGTGATGCACTCGCACGCGCGCCTGACCTATACCGATGTGTGGAACGCGGTGGGCGAGGGCATTCCGGAAGACGATCACGCCGCGGCATTGGCCAAGATCGGCCCGCTGTTGCCGCAGATCCAGCGCCTGCACCAGCTGTACAAGGTGCTGGACAAGGCGCGGTCCAAGCGCGGTGCCATCGAATTCGAGAGCAGCGAAGTGCGTTTCGTGCTGGACGCCAAGGGCGCAGTGACCCAGGCCGGCATGCTCCAGCGCAACGACGCGCACAAGCTGATCGAGGAATGCATGATCGCGGCCAATGTGCAGGCCGCGCTGTTCCTGCTGGAAAGTCGCGTGCCTGCGCCGTATCGCGATCATGACCGCCCGCCGGAATCCAAGTACGCGGACCTGGAGGAATTCCTCAAAGAGTTCCAGCTGCGCATGCCGCCGTGGGCCAAGGTCAAGCCCAAGGATTTCCGCAACTTGCTGGAGAAGATCCGCGAGCGGCCCGATGCGGCGTTGCTAGAATCGGTGATCCTGCGTAGCCAGTCGCTGGCGGTGTACGCGCCGGAGAACATCGGGCATTTTGGTTTGGCGCTGGAAGCGTATGCGCACTTCACCTCGCCGATCCGTCGCTATCCGGATTTGCTGGTGCATCGCGGGATCAAGCATGCATTGGCTGGCGGCAGGCCGGATACCTACACTTATTCACCACACGAAATGGCGGCGCTGTCGTTGCAATGCTCCGAGCGTTCGCGTCGCGCCGACGAGGCCCAGCGCGAGGTGGACGAGCGCTATCGCGCGGCGTGGATGGAAGGCCACGTCGGCAAGGAATTCGACGGCACCATCAGCGGCGTGACCAGCTTCGGCCTGTTCATCGAGCTGGACGAATCCAAGGTCAATGGGCTGGTCCACGTCACCCAATTGCCGCGCGATTTCTACCACTTCGATGCGGTGCGCAAGACGCTCACCGGCGAACGTCGCGGCCACGAATACCGCTTGGGCGATCGCGTGCGGATCGTGGTGCTGAAGGCCAGCGTGGAAGACCGCAAGATCGATTTCCGGCTGGTCGATGAGGAAGGCGGGGGCGTGAAGCCATTGCCGGAGCGTGGCAAACCGGCGAAAAGGCAGAAGCAGAAGTACTGATGCGGTTTCCGCGATAATTGCCGAATGAGCAAACAAGCCCAATGGATCGTCGGCCTCAACGCGGTGGCTTCCGCGCTGGAACATGACGCCGAACACGTGCGCGAGGTGCTGCTGGAAGCCGGCGGCAAGAATCCGCGCATCGTCGAGATCGAAGGCAATGCGCGCCGGCTCGGCATCGACGTGCGCCGCGTGTCTGGCCAGGCGCTGGACGGCGTGGCCGGCGGCGTACGCCACCAGGGTGCGGCCGCTCGCTATGCGGCGGCCAAGACCTGGGATGAGCATGAGCTCGAAGGTTTGATCGAAGCTGCCGAGGGCAAGGCGTTGTTGCTGGTGCTCGACGGCGTGCAGGACCCGCACAACCTGGGCGCCTGCCTGCGCAGCGCGGCGGCGGCGGGCGCGACGGCAGTGGTGTTCCCGAAGGACAAAGCGGTGCAGGTCAACGCCACCGTGCGCAAGACCTCGGCCGGCGCGGCGGACACGCTGCCGATCTTCAGTGTCACCAATCTCTCGCGCACGCTGCGCGATCTGCAGAAGGCGGGCGTGTGGATCTACGGCTTCGCCGGTGAGGCGGAGGCTTCGCTGTACACGCTGGACCTCAAGGGCAATGTGGCACTGGTGATGGGCGGCGAGGGCGATGGCCTGCGCCGCCTCACTCGCGAAAATTGCGACCAGTTGGTGAAGATCCCAATGCCGGGTGAATTCGAGAGCCTGAATGTCTCCGTGGCCACCGGCGTGGCATTGTTCGAAGCGGTCAGGCAGCGGCAATAAACGAAAGGGGAAGGATGATGGCGTTGGAGTTGGCTTGGTACGACTGGGTGGGCCTGCTGGGCACCGTGATGATCCTGGGCGGTTTTGCCTTGCTGCAGGCGGGCAAATTGTCCGGTACTGGACTGGTCTACCAATTGCTCAATTTGTTCGGTGCGGCCGGCATCCTGGCCTCGCTGATCGGTAAGTTCAATTTGCCGGTATTCCTGCTGGAAGCCGCGTGGATGGCGGTCAGCCTGTACGGGATCGTGCGGTCGTTCAAACAGAAGGCGAAAGCGCCGGCATAGGCCACGCGTTGGCGATGATGCAGAACAGCTGCGCGGTGCGTTCGGCATCGTAGATGGCTGAGTGCGCTTCGCGCTGGTCCCATTCCAGTCCTGCGGCATAGACCGCCCGCGCTAACACGGTTTGGCCATAGGCCATGCCCGCCATCGTGACCGTGTCGAACACGCTGAACGGGTGGAACGGATTGCGCTTGTGCTGCACGCGGTTGACGGCAGCGTTGAGGAAGTTGAGGTCGAAGTGGGCGTTGTGGCCGACCAGGATCGCGCGTTGGCAGCCGTGCTTCTTCGCGGCGGCGCGAATCGGCGCGAAGATCTTGTCCAGGCCTTCGCGTTCCGGCAGCGCGCCGCGCAGCGGGTGGTCGACCTTGATGCCGGTGACTTCCAATGACTTTGGGTCGATGCTGGTGCCCGGTGCGGGCTCGATATGCGCGCTCACCACCTCGCCGGGCACGTAGCGGCCGTGTTCGTCCAGCTCGATCGGCACCGCCGCGATTTCCAGCAGCGCGTGCTTGTTCCAGTCGAAGCCGCCGGTTTCCACGTCCACCACCACCGGCAGGTAGCCGCGGAAGCGCTCGGCCATCGGCTTGAAGGCCGGCGTGTCTTGCAGTTCGCTCATCGCAACAGGTTAATCGATGCGCGTGCCCAGCAGTACGCCTTCGGCCTGCAGGCGCTGCAGCATCGGCGTGGCCTCGCGCAGGAAACCGTCGAAATCGGCCTGTCCCGCTTCGTCCGCCAGCTGCTGCATCAGAGCACTACCGCTGCGTTCGGTATTCGCGCCGATCAGTTCCAGCAGGCGGAACAGCAGCGGCGAGAGCTGCGAGAAATGGATGCGGCCGTCCGGTTCGCGCCGAAGCAGCACCAGCGTGGGCTCTACGGGCGGCTGAGTGGGTTGGAAATCCGGACCGATGCGGTTCACCGGCCAGCGATAAGCCAACGGCCAGGCGAGTGGCGACAGCACGGGCACGCCAGCGAGCAGATCGCCGTTTATATCGTGCGACGGCAGCGCGGCATCGCTGAGCTGCAGGCCGAGTTCGGCCCATTCGTAGTGCGCGAGTTCCGCGAGCCATGGATGCCGTGGATCCGGTTCGGCTTCGATAAAGGCGATCAGTTCGCGCCCAAGCTCGGTGAACAGCGGCGTGTGGCTGTGGTGGCGGGCGAGGAAGCCGCGCAGCAACGCCTGCCAATCGGCATCGCCCAGGGTCTTGCGGATCACCGGGAAGCCGCCGGCCAGCAGGCCATCCAGATTGTTGTAGACGAGGTCGCTGTAGATCTTCAGGCGGCGCGCTTCGATGCCGGGCGGGCCGGGATGCGCGGCGGGATCGCGCACGTGTTGCGCCATCGCGTCGAACTGTTCGCGCAGGCTGCTCATGCGAAGGGTGCCTGCACGTCGCGGATGCGCAGCACTTCCGAAAGCAGTTCGGGCAGCGGCGGGAAATTGAAATCGCGTTCCAGCAGGGTGGGGCGCACGCCATGCACGCGATACGCATACGCAAGCAGGTCCCACACATCGTCCTTCACCGGCGCACCGTGGGTGTCGACCTTGAGGTCTTCGGCTTCGTCGTAGTGGCCGGCGGTGTGATAGCTGACGATGCGCGATGACGGCATCGCATCGATGAAGGCGCGTGCGTCGTAACCGTGGTTGATGGCGTTGACATGGACATTGTTGACGTCGAGTAGCAGGTCGCAGTCGGCTTCGCGCAGCACTTCGCCGATGAAGTCGATCTCGCTGAGTGCTTGATACGGTGCGGCGTAGTAGCTGACGTTCTCGATGGCGATGCGCCGGCCCAACGCATCCTGCACCTGTGCGATGCGGCTGGCGACGTGATGCACGGCCTCGTCGGTGAACGGGATCGGCAGCAGGTCGTAGAGGTGACCGTCCGCGCTGCAGTAACTCAGGTGCTCGCTGTAGAGCGCGGCATCATGGCGGTCGAGGAAATCGCGGGTTTGGCGCAGGAATTCGACATCCAGCGGATCCGGGCCGCCCAGCGACAGCGACAGGCCATGCGCGCTCAGTGGATGGCGCGATGACAGCGCGGCGAGCTTCTCGCCCAGCACGCCGCCCACGCCGATCCAGTTGTCCGGCGCGCACTCCAGAAAATCGAAGGCGCCCGCAGGCGCCTCGATCAGTTCATCCAGCAGAGCGCGCCGCAGGCCAAGGCCTGCACTGCGCCGTGGCAATGCCTCAGCCATGCCGGCTTACATGCTGCCGCACTTGCCTTCACCGCATTTGCCTTCGGCAGCCTTGCCGTCTTTCGCGGCATCGGCCTTCTTGCTGCCGCACTTGCCCTCGCCACACTTGCCTTCGCCGCATTTGCCTTCGGCATTGCCCTTCATGTCGGCGTGGTGCTTGTCCATCTCGGCCTGGGTGATGAAGCCGTCGCCGTCCAAGTCGTGGTCGCGGAACTGCTTGGCGACGAGTGTCTCCCAGTCATCGACGGAAGTGACATTGCCCGGCTTGTGCGCGGCAACGAACTCCGCGCGCGACATGCGGCCGTCCTTGTCGGTGTCCATGTCGGCCATGGTGTGGTGCTTGCCGGGATTGGGCTTGCCAACCGACGCGCCGCTGCCCTTGGCCGCAGTTTGGCTACTGCCACATTTGCCCTCGCCGCATTTGCCTTCACCGCACTTGCCCTCGGCGGCCTTGGCTTCGCCGGCTTTTGCAGGACTCGTCGCGGCGTCCTGCATGTAGCCATGCGCCATCGCCTGCATCGAGAACAGGGAGCCGGCGACCAGGGTGCCGGTGGCGACAGCGGCGCCGATCACCAGTGCGATCGGCTTGTTGTTGGACTGCGACATCGGAACTCCTCGGCGCGGTTCGCGCGTGATATGTGGCGCGATCCTACCGTGATGCCCGGGGCGGAACCACTTCGCGAATGCCTGCGTTCAGGTCTGGAGTACGTCCAAGGTACGGTTCAGACCACCGTGGTACTGCTCTCGTCGCGTTTGTCGCGCGGCGGCATCAGTTCCTCGCCGTGGATCAGGAACCACACGTTTTCGGCGATGTTGGTGGCGTGATCGCCGATCCGCTCGAGGTTCTTGGCCATGAACAGCAGGTGCGTGCAGGGAGTGATCGCGCGCGCGTCTTCCATCATGTAGGTCAACAACTCGCGGAACAGGCCGGTGTACAGGGTGTCCAGTTCGGCATCGCTGGCCCGCACGCGCAGTGCGGCTTCGCCATCGCGAGCGACGTAGGCCTCCAGCACGTCACGCACCTGGCGTGCGGCCATCCGTCCCAGCGCGTCCAGGCCACGGGTATGCGGCAGCGGCGGGCTGAGGTTCAAGGCCATCGAACGCTTGGCGATGTTCGCGGCCAGGTCGCCGATACGCTCGATGTCCGAGGCCACCCGCAGCGCGGCCAGGATGACACGCAAGTCGCCGGCCATCGGGCCGCGCCGGATCAGCCGGATCACGTCGTGGTTGACCTGCTGTTCCAGCGCGTCGATCGCGTCGTCGTTGCCGATTACGCGTTCGGCCGCCTTGTCGTCGCGGCGCTCGACCACGTCCAGCGCGGCTTCCAGCTGCGCCACCGACATCTGGCCCATGCGGATCAGTTCGTCGAGCAGGGCTTGTTGCTCCTGGTCGTAGCTCTTGACGATGTGGTTGTGCTCGTTCATCAGCCGAAACGCCCCGTGATGTAGTCCTCGGTCTGCTGCTTCGAGGGATTGGAGAAGATCTGCTCGGTGGCGCCGTGCTCGATCAGGTCGCCCAGGTACATGAAGGCGGTGTAGTCGGAGACGCGCGCGGCTTGCTGCATGTTGTGGGTCACGATCATGATCGTGAAGTCCTGCTTGAGTTCCTCGACCAGTTGCTCGATGCGGCTGGTGGAGATCGGGTCCAGCGCCGAGGTCGGCTCGTCGAGCAGCAGCACGTCAGGCTTGAGCGCTACCGCGCGGGCGATGCACAGGCGTTGCTGCTGGCCGCCGGACAGGCCCAGGCCGCTGGTCTTCAGCTTGTCCTTGACCTCGTCCCACAGCGCGGCCTGGCGCAGCGCCTGTTCGACGCGCACGTCCATTTCCGCCTTCGACAGTTTTTCGTGGTGGCGGATGCCGTAGGCCACGTTTTCGAAGATGGTCATCGGGAACGGCACCGGCTTCTGGAACACCATGCCCACCTTGCTGCGCAGGCGATTCATCGGGTACTTCGGGTCGAGGATGTTCTCGCCGTCGAGCAGCACTTCGCCTTTGGCTTCCAGCTTCGGATAAAGCGCATAGATGCGGTTGAACACACGCAACAGCGTGGACTTGCCGCAGCCGGACGGGCCGATCAGTGCGGTCACGCGCTTCTCCGGCACTTCCAGATTGATGTGCTTGACCGCGTGGAACTTGTCGTACCAGAAGTTCAGGTCGCGCGCGGCGATCTTCACTGGTGGCGGCAGCGGCAGGGAAGCGTCGCGCACGGAGGCGACAGCAAGGTGTGCATCGTTCATGGGATCGATCCGATGAAAATTAGTCATTGGCAACTTTGTTGCGCAGGAGCAAGGTGCGTGCGACCAGGCTGATCGCCAGTACGAACAGGGTGATCAACAACGCGCCGGCCCAGGCCAGGTGCTCCCAGTTCTCGAAGCCGGAACCGGCGAACTTGTACATGACCAGCGGCACCGCGCTCATTGCGCCGGTGATGTCCAGGCTGAAGAACTCGTTGCCGAAGGCGGTGAACAGCAGCGGCGCGGTTTCGCCGGAAATGCGCGCAAGGGCGAGCAGCACGCCGGTGACGATGCCGGGCAGGGCGCTGCGGTACAGCACCTGCATGGTGACCTTCCACTGCGGCACGCCCAGCGAGAGCGCGGCTTCGCGCATCTGCACCGGCACCAGCCGCAGCATCTCGTCGGTGGTGCGTACCACCACCGGCAGCACGATGAAGGCCAGCGCGAGTGCGCCGCCGATGGCGGAGAAATTGCCACCGGTCTGCATCACGAAGGCCGCGTACACGAAGAGGCCCAGCACGATGGACGGCGCCGACAACAGGATGTCGTTGACGAAGCGCACCACGGTGCCGAGTTTGCGATGGTTGCCGACTTCGGCCAGCCAGGTGCCGGCGGCGATGCCGAGCGGCGTGCCGATCGCCACGCCCATGCCGCACATCAGCAAGGAACCGACGATGGCGTTGCGCAGGCCGCCGGCTTCCATCGGCGGCGGCTGGTCCTGGGTGAACAGGGCCAGGTTGAGATGCGAGAACCCCTTGGCCAACAGCGTCCACAGGATCCAGCCGAGGAAGGCCAGGCCGAACAAGGCAGCGGCGCAGGCCAGGGTGATCGCGACGATATTGATGATGCTGCGGCGGCGATAGATCGCGGCATTTCCGCGTGGCACGGACGGCGAGGCAACGGCATTCATCGGTTGCCCTCCTTGCGTGCCAGCTGCATCAACATCAGGCGGGCGATGGCCAGCACCACGAAGGTCACGATGAACAGCACGAAGCCGAGCAGCAACAATGCGGCGCGATATTCCTCGGTGGCTTCACCGAAGTCGTTGGCGATCAGCGCGGCAATCGTGGTCGAGGGTTCCAGCAACGAGGCGGTGAAATTCACGCTGTTGCCGATCACGAACGCCACCGCCATGGTCTCGCCCAGTGCACGGCCAAGGCCGAGGAACACGCCGCCGATCACCGCCGAACGCGTGTACGGCAGCACGATGTCCCAGCTCACTTCCCACTTGGTCGCGCCCAGTGCATAGGCCGATTCCTTCAACCGCGAGGGCACGGTCAGGAACACATCGCGCATCACCGAGGAAATGAACGGGATCACCATGATCGACAGCACGATGCCGGAGGTCAGCATGCCGGCACCGATCGGTGGGCCCTGGAACAGTGCACCGATCAGTGGCAGCGGGCCGACGTGGTCGTTGAGCCACGGAATCAGGTGTTCGCGCATTACCGGCATCAGCACGAAGAAGCCCCACATGCCGTAGATGATCGAGGGCACGCCGGCCAGCAGTTCGATGGCGGTACCCACCGGCGTGCGCAGCCAGCGCGGGGCGACTTCGGTCAGGAAAAACGCGATGCCGAAGCTCACCGGTACCGCGATCAACATGGCGATGACCGCAGTGACCACGGTGCCGTAGATCGGCACCAGCGCGCCGTACTTGTTCTCCACAGGATTCCAGTCGGTGGAGAAGAAGAAGTTCAGGCCTTCACTGGCCAGCACGCTGCGGCCGCCCCACAGCATCGACAGCGCGGCGCCGGCCAGGGTGACCAGCACGAACACCGCGGTGGCGGTCAGCAGCCAGCGGAACAGCTTGTCATTGCGCGCGTCGGCGGCATCGCGTGTCGACGCGGGGAGGGCAACGGAATTCATGCGTGGGTTCGCAGGCTCGTCGATGATGGCGGGTTACTTCAGCTGCTCGGCCCAATACGCCTCGACCTGCTGCACCAGCTCCGCCGGCAGCGGCACGTAGTCCAGCGACTTGGCCTGTTCGGTGCCGTTGGCGTAGGCCCAGCGGAAGAATTCCAGTGCGGCCTTGGCATCGGCCGCATCGCGCGGCTGCTTGCGCATCAGGATGAAGTTGGTGGCGGTGATCGGCCATGCCTCTGCGCCCGGCGCGTTGGTGATCACCAGGTTGAAGTCCTGCGCGTTCTTCCAGTCCGCGCTCGCCGCAGCGGCGGCGAAGGAATCCGCACTCGGCTGCACCCAACTGCCGGCTGCGTTCTGCATCGACGCATGGCTCATCTTGTTCTGCAGCGCATAGGACAGCTCGACGTAGCCGATAGCCCCCTTCAGCTGCTTGACGTAGGAGGCCACGCCCTCGTTGCCCTTGCCGCCAACGCTGCTGCCGGCCCAGTTGACCGTGGTGCCTTCGCCGATCTTGGCCTGCCAGTCCGGGCTGACTTTGGACAGGTAATTGGTGAAGTTGAAGGTGGTGCCGGAGCCATCGGAGCGGCGCACCACGCTGATCTTCTGCGTCGGCAGCGCCGTGCCCGGGTTGATCGCGGCAATCGCCGCGTCGTTCCACATCGTGACCTTGCCGAGGTAAATGTCCGCCAGCAGCGCACCAGTCAGGCGCAACTTGCCGGCTTCGATACCGGGCAGGTTCACCACCGGCACCACGCCGCCGATGGTGGAGGGAAACTGCACCAGGCCGTCCTTCGCCAGTTCATCCGATGCCAGCGGCTTGTCGGAGGAACCGAAGTCCACGGTGCCGGCCTTGATCTGGGCGATGCCGCCACCGGAACCGATCGACTGGTAATTGACCTTGTTGCCGCTGGCCTTGGCGTAGTCGGACGACCACTTGGAAATCAGCGGGTACACGAAGGAAGCGCCGGCGCCGGTGATTTCGGCGGCGACCTTGTCACCGGCCGGGGCCGAGGCTGCGGCAGTCGACGCGGCGTCACCAGCGGCGGCGGCCGGGGCGGACTCGTTCTTGCAGGCGGTCAGGCCGGCCAGCAGGCACAGGCTGAGGGCGGCAACGCGGGCAGGGTGCGGTTCATGCGGGTCTCGTGGGGTCGCTTTCTTGGGATGGCGACATGAAATGATGTTTTTGTGACACGTCGATGACAGGGCTGTCGTTTTCGTTCAGAAGCGGGCGCCGGCCACAAAAAAGCGGGCCCGAAGGCCCGCCCGAACGTACACCCTGGTCAGGGGTTGGCTTGTTTGCTTGTTGCGATCAGTACTTCATCTCGGCCGCCCAGTAGGCGTCGATCTGCTTCACCAGCGCGTCCGGCAGCGGCACGTAGTCCAGCGCCTTGGCCTGCGCGTCGCCATTGGCGTACACCCACTTGAAGAAGTCCTTGGCGTTCTTCGCGCCGGCGGCGTTCTTGGGAGTCTTGTACATCAGGATGAAATTGGTGGCGGTGATCGGCCAGCTGTTCTCGCCCGGCGCATTGGTCATCACCAGGTAGAAGTCCTTGGACTTGCCCCACTCGGCGCTGGCGGCGGCGGCGGAGAAGGTATCGTCGCTGGGGTTCACGAAGTTGCCATCGGCATTCTTCAGGCGGCTGTAGGTCAGCTTCTGCTGCAGCGCGTAGGACAATTCGACATAGCCGATCGAGCCATTGATCTGCTTCACGTAGGCGGTCACGCCCTCGTTGCCCTTGCCGCCGATGCCGACCGGCCACTTCACCGCGGTGCCTTCGCCGACTTCGGACTTCCACTGCGCGTTCACCTTCGACAGGTAGTTGACGAAGTTGAAGGTGGTGCCGGAGCCGTCCGAACGGTGCACGACGGTGATCTTCAGGTCGGGCAGCTTGAGGCCGCCGTTGAGGGCGACGATGCGCGGGTCGTTCCACTTGCTGACTTTGCCCAGGAAGATGTCGGCCAGCAGCTCGCCGTCCAGCTTCATCGCGCCTGCGGCCACGCCCGGCACCTTCAGCACCGGCACCACGCCGCCGATCACCGACGGGAACTGGGCCAGGCCGAACTTGTCCAGGTCTTCCGGTTTCATCGGGGCGTCGGAGGAACCGAAGTCCACGGTGCCGGCCTTGATCTGGGCGATGCCGCCGCCGGAACCGATCGACTGGTAGTTGACCTTCTTGCCGGTGGCCTTGGCGTAGTCGGACGACCACTTCGACATGACCGGGTACACGAACGACGCGCCGGCGCCGGTGACGTCGGCGGCCATGGCGCCTGCGGCGAAGCTGGTCGCCAGCGCGAGTGCAGCGACGCGGAATTGGATGGACTTGAACACGTGATGCTCCAGGAGGTGGTGGGTGCGGGCAGCGCCCGGCTGCGTGCATTTCATAACGGTTCGATGACAACGCGATGGAACTGCGATGACAACTTCGTGACAGCGGGGTCGGGCCGGCAAGCACGCGCAGGCAAACGAAAAGGGCGCGACTCGCGTCGCGCCCTTTCGGTGGTGCATCCGGCTCGCGCTTACCAGAAGAACTGCGCGCGGAATTCGACGATGCTGGGGTCGTCGTGGACGGTGGCCCTGGCCGTGGTGTTGTACTTGCTGCTGCTGACCTTGACGTAGTTCGCCGCCAACTTGAAGTTGGAGCGCAGGTACCAATTGGCACCCAGCGTCCAGGTGTCCATCTTGCCGCCCAGTACGCCGGTGACCACCGGGGTGGCGCCACTGGTATTCACGCTGCCGTCGTTGAGGTCGATGGTGTCGTAGCGCAAGCCCACTTGCCACATGCCGCTTTCCGGTTCGTTCGGCAGCGGAGTGGTCGGGGTGCCGGCCTTGTAGCCCCAGGTCTCGCCGGTCACGTTCCACACGGCGCTGACATAGCCGCCCTTGCCGGTGAAATCACCGAACGTGCCGCCACGGCTGGTGGTGCTGCGCATGTACTCGCCCTGCAGCTTGAGCGGGCCATGCACGAAGAAGGATTCCAGGCCGGTGGTGGCGACCTTGTCGGCCAACGTCAAGGTGCCGGTATCGACCAGGCGCACGCCGGACAGGTCGGCGTCCGGGCGGGCACGCCAGCGCTGGCTATCCTGCACATTGGCGCCCACGGCACCGAGTTCGGCGTTGTAGTTCGCGTAAGACAGGCCGAAGTGGAGGATGTTGCCGGTCTCGTTGATCGGCGCCCAGGTGCCGCGCAGGCCGTAACCATTGCCGGCACCCAGGTTGCGGGTAAGTTCACGGCCGAACACGCTGCCGGTGACGCTCCAGTTGGCGTCGCCCATGCCGTAAGCAACGCCCAAGCGACGCGCGACCGCCCACGTGTTGGTGATCATCGCCTTGGAGTTGAAGTCGTTGTTCTTGGTCGAGCTGAGCTCTTCCAGGCTGTTCGGCTGCTTGAACTGGCCGAACTGGACGAAGTGGCTGCTGTTGCCGCCGATCTTGTACTTCAGGTTGGTGTCCAGCCACTTGTCGGCCTTGGCGTCATAGCCCAGGGCCCATTCGATGTTGCCCGGGCCCTTGCCCTTCAGCACCAGCTCGGCGCGGCGCAGTTCGAAGTCGTTCTTGCTGCCATCCGTCGCCGAGCCGTTCAGGTTGGCGACATCGTTGTTGAACCAGTTGCCATCGGCCTGCAGCAGGCCTTCGAAGCTGACATCTGAGCCGGCGATCACGTCGATCGGCACTTCCGCGTGCACGGCCGGGGCGGCAAGGGCGGCCAGCAGGGCCACGGACAGGGTACGGCGGGAGAGTTTCATGGGAATGCCCTGGTGAGGTTGGGAGGCGGCACGACAGGTGCCGATGGCGCGCAGCCTAGGGCGTGAATCTTTCGTTATTGTGACAGCGCTGTCTTTTTATCGAAATATCAGCGCCATGCGCTGTCGGCACTGGCCAGCGGCGCTTTTTCCGGCCAGCGGCACAGGTCGTGGATCGGGCAATGCGCGCAGTCCGGCGTGCGTGCCTTGCAGGTGTAACGTCCGTGCAGGATCAGCCAGTGGTGGGCGTCCAGCCGGAATTCCTCCGGCACCACCTTCACCAGCTTGTCTTCCACGGTGCGCACGGTCTTTCCAGGCGCCAACCCGGTGCGATTGGACACCCGGAAGATGTGGGTATCGACGGCGATCGTCGGTTCGCCGAAGGCGGTGTTGAGGATCACATTGGCGGTCTTGCGACCCACGCCGGGTAGGGCTTCCAGTTCGATGCGCGTGCGCGGCACCTCGCCATCATGCAGGTCCAGCAATTGGCGGCACATCGCGATCACGTTCGTGGCCTTGGTGTTGAACAGGCCGATGGTGGCGATGTACGGCTTCAGGCCGTCTTCGCCTAATGCGAAGATCGACTGCGGCGTATTCGCCACCGGAAATAGTTTCCGCATGGCCTTGTTGACGCCGACATCGGTGGCCTGCGCGGACAGGATCACCGCCACCAGCAATTCGAACGCGCTGGTGTATTCGAGTTCGGTGGTCGGTTTCGGGTTGAGTTCGCGCAGGCGCGAAAACAACTCGACGATTTCCTCGCGCGTCAGCTTGCTGCCGCGCACGGGGCGCGGCTTGGCGATCGTGCTCATTGGCGGCGTTCCTTCGCCTTCGCCAAGGCGCGCGCAAGCGCATCGGCAGCGGCCGTGGCCGCGATCGATTGCGGCTGTCGCACCGCATCGCGTTCGGCCTTGCGGCGCTGCAGGCGCGCCTCGCGGGCGCGATGGCGTGTGCGTGCGGCCAGTGCGAAGCGTCGTTCCTCGCGCGCTGCGGTCAGTCGTGCATTGCAGTCGGCAGTGCAACCCGGGCAAGGCTGCGCATCGAGCAGGCCTTGCGCGAGGGCGGCATCGAGATCGTCCGCATCCAGCAGCATCAGCAAGGCATGCGAGCCGCCATCATCGGTGCACGCACAGGCGCAATGCGGGCAGGGCGCCGACATCAACGTCCGTTGAACGCCGGCTTGCGTTTTTCGAGGAAGGCGGAGGTGCCTTCGCGCATGTCCTCGGTGGAGAACACCAGGCCGAACTGCGCGGATTCGTATTCCAGGCCTTCCTCGACCCCGCATTCGCCGCCGATGTTCACGCAATCCAGCGCGCCGCGCAGGGCCAGCGGTGCGGAGGAGGCGAGTTGCTGCGCAAGCTTCATGGTCTCGGCCTCGAGGTCAGCGACCGGTACGACGCGGTTGACGATGCCCAGCTGCAAGGCACGCTCGGCAGTGATCGGCGCGCCGGTCAGGCACAGTTCCAGCGTGGCCGCGCGCCCGCACAGGCGCAGCAGCCGTTGGGTGCCGCCGAAGCCGGGGATCAGGCCCAGGTTGATTTCCGGCTGGCCGACCTTCGCGGTATCCGCGGCGATGCGCAGGTGGCAACACATCGCCAGTTCCAGCCCGCCGCCAAGCGCAAAGCCATTGACCATCGCGATCACCGGCTTCGGCAGCTTTTCCACACGCCGCATCATGCGGGTGCCGCGCAGGGAGAAGTCGCGGCCCTGCACAGGGGTGAGGGTGTTCATCTCGGCGATGTCGGCACCGGCCACGAAGGCCTTGTGGCCGCTGCCGGTCAGCACCACCACACGGACGTTTGCGTCGCGGGCGGCATCGGTGAAGGCGGCATCCAGCGCATCCAGGGTGGCGGCGTTCAGGGCGTTCAGCTTGTCGGGGCGGTTCACGCGGATCGTGCGGATGCCGTCGGCATCGTCGATCAGCAGCAGGGAGTCGGTCATGCGGCCTCGCGGTAGGGCAGATGAAAAAGGGGCGGTCGGCGTTGAACTTCCATCGCGACCACGGGTCGGACGGGGTGCCTCAGTGGCGGTTAAGCGCTGCGGTCGTTATCCTAACGTGTCAATCCGGGTGGTTCGACCGGGGCGATGAAAGCGCCACGCGGCTCCGGTCGCGGCGGACTCCAGGGCGGCGCAGCCGCCCCAAATTTTGAGCGAGGTTGTAGATGAAGTTGCGAGTGCTTGCTGCCAGTGTGGCGGCCCTGACCCTGACCGCCGGCATCGCCTCGGCGCAGACCAAGCCGGCCGCGCCGGCGCCGGCCAAGCCCGCTGCCTCGACGGCTGCCTCGGCCTCGGTCGACAAGACCCATGCGAGCTACGCCTTCGGCTGGTCGCTGGGCCAGGAACTGGTCAATTCCGGCGAACCGGTCGATATCGCCTCCGTGGTGCGCGGCGTGCAGGATGCCTATGCCAAGAAGCAGCCGGCCTACACCGAGCAGCAGCTGGGCACGGCCTATTCCGGCTTCCAGCAGCACGTGCAGAAGAAGATGGAAGACGCCTTCAAGAAGGCGCTGACCGACAACCAGGCGCAGTCCGCCAAGTTCATCACCGACTACAAGGCCCAGCAGGGCGTGGTGACGTTGCCGAGCGGGATCATGTACCGCATCGCCAAGCCCGGTACCGGCGCCAAGGTCACCGCCAACAGCCAGGTGCAGATCGCCCTGCGCAGCTTCCTGGCGGCGGTCGGTGTGCCGCTCAGCGGCGTGCAGACGCCGGCGGCGTTCAAGGTCTCTGATGCACCGATCCCCGCGTTGAAGGAAACCCTGCCGCTGATGCAGCAGGGCGCGGTGTGGGAAGTGGTGGTGCCGCCAGGCAAGGGCGTCGGCGACCAGAACCAGCAGTTCGCGCAACAGGCCGTCGCCATTCAGATCGAACTGGGCAGCGTCAAGTAATCGCCCCATTGTGTTCGCGTTTCCACGATGCGCCGGTTTTGCCGGCGCATCGCGTTTTACGGTAATGACATGACTTACCCGTTTCGTGCCGTGCTGAGTCCCTGCATCGGCATTTGTACTGTCGACGATGACGGCTTGTGCGCCGGCTGCCATCGTACCGGCGACGAGATCGCGGCTTGGCCGTTGATGAACGACGATGTCCGCCTGCGGCTGATGGAAGAGGTGTTGCCAGGCCGACAGGCGCAGCGGGGTGTTGCCTGATGCCGGTGACGGCGCTTGCCGACTCGTTGCGCCGGGCGACGCATCCGCTGGACGTGCCGCCCGCCGGCGAACCGTGGAACCTGGGCGAGCTTGAAGGCCTGCTGTCGCCTGGCGAGCCCAAATCCGCCGCAGTGCTGGTGGGGGTGGTGGCCCATCCCGAAACGCCCAGCGTGCTGTTGACCCGCCGCCACGACGGTTTGCGCCACCATGCGGGCCAGGTGAGCTTCCCCGGTGGCAGGATCGAGGCTTACGACCGCAGTCCGGCCGCCGCCGCCCTGCGCGAGGCGCACGAGGAAGTCGGGCTTGCGGCCGCGCAGGTCATGCCGCTGGGTTACCTAGACCCAATGCTGACCATCACCGGTTTTCGGGTCCAGCCGGTACTCGCGCTGATCGATTCCGGTTTCGTGCCGATACCGGAACCAGGTGAGGTGGCCGAAACATTCGAAGTCCCGCTCGACCTGTTGCTGGATCCGGCCAGGCTGGAGAGGATCGAGATTCAATTCGGCGGACGGCCGCGTCACGTGCTCCAATACCGTTATGACCAGCAGCGGATCTGGGGTGTGACTGCCTCGATCCTGTTCAATCTCCGCGAGCGTCTCGCGTTCGCCACCCACGGGAGGAACTGATGGCTGGATGGACAACCTTGGTGCAGGCCGAAACGCTTGCGATCGGCTTGAATCGACCGGACCTGGTGATCATCGATTGCCGGTTCTCGCTGCTCGACCCGAGTGCAGGCGAGCATGCCTACCTCACCTCGCATTTGCCGGGCGCGGTTTATGCACACCTCGAACGTGACCTGTCCGAAATGTCGCCGCATGGCGAGGGCCGACACCCTTGGCCGCCTGTGGACGTCTTCATCACCAAAGTGGCGCGATGGGGTATTGGGCCAACGACGCAAGTGATCGTCTACGACGATGGCGATGGTGCATATGCCGCGCGCCTGTGGTTCCTGCTGCGCATGCTGGGGCATGAAAAGGTTGCGGTGCTCGATGGTGGCTGGGCGCGCTGGACATCACTCGGATTGCCGGTTTCGTCGTCCCCCCCACGACGGCAGCGCAGTTCCGTGCACAGTACGACGCAACGCAGCTGAGGTTCGATGCCTCGCGCCTGCTTGGGGGCGAAGCAGTCGAAGCGCATTTGCAACAGGGTGGGATGCTGGTCGATGCCCGCAGTGCAGCCCGCTTCCGTGGTGACGAAGAGCCGCTTGACCGCATCGCTGGCCACGTGCCGGGCGCGGTCAACTGGCCGTACTCCGAAAACCTCATCGCCGGCCGCTTCAAGGCACCGATGCAGTTGGCCGACGAATATCGAGCCTTGCTCGGCGAACGCGCCCCGGATCAAGTGGTAGTGATGTGCGGTTCCGGCGTGACGGCCTGCCACAATCTGCTGGCGATGGAGCGCGCCGGCCTGAAGGGTGCCAGGCTTTACACAGGCTCATGGAGTGGCTGGATCAGCGATCCGTCGCGACCGGTGGCGGTGGGCGCATGAGCGAAGACATGCGCGTCGAGATCTGGCACAACCCGGCCTGCGGCACATCTCGCAATGCACTGGCGCTGATTCGCCATGCCGGCATCGAACCGGACATTGTCGAATACCTGCAGGCAACGCCGGACAAGGCGCGGTTGCGAGAGGCGATCAGCGCGGCCGGCCTGTCCGTGCGCGAAGCGATCCGCAGCAAGCAGCCGGAATACCTGGCGCTGGGTCTGGACGATGAATCGTTGTCGGACGAGGCCTTGCTCGATGCGATGGTTGCCACCCCGATCCTGATCAACCGTCCGTTCGTGTTCAGTCCGTTGGGCGTGCGCCTGTGCCGGCCGGATTCCTCGATGGTGCTGGACATCCTGCCGCCCTGCGACAAACCGTTCACCAAGGAAGACGGCGGCGTGGTGATCGACGAACGCGGCAACCGCGTTCGCTGATTCGACTCGCTGGATTACTTGCCGATGCGCGCCAGCATCGCGCGCAATCCTGCCTGCGTATCCGGTTCCATCCACGCGGCCACGAAGCGGGGCAGGTCGATGCGTTCCGCGCGCAGGCAATCGACTGCGTCCGCGCGCGCGATGCGACGGGTCTCCAGCATCGGCTTGCGCGGCAGTTGCAGCAGTTCCTCCACCCACACGCGGGCGCGGGTGGCGACATCGTCGATGCCGGTGAGTTCGTCCACCAGGCCGATGCGCAATGCCTCGGACGCATCCGGCATCGCGCCGGCGACCAGCAGGCGTTCCGAGCGATGCCGGCCGACCACGCGCGCCATCAGCGACTGGATGCCTTCCGGCGCCGCCAACCCGACCTGGGTTTCATTGAGGCCGATCCGGTACGGGCCTTCGGCCATCACCCGGTAATCGCAGCACAGCGCCAGCACGCAGCCGCCGGCAGGCGCGTGCCCGGCCAACGCTGCGGCCACCGGTACCGGGCAATTCAACAGTGCGCGCGCGGCATCGAAGAATGCCGTCCAGGCCTCCTGCAAGGCGGCCTGGTCATCGCCCAGCGACAGCAGATGGGGCACGTCGAGACCGGCGGAAAACACCTTGGGGCCGCCCGACAGGACGATGCCCTGCGCGCCGTTGGCCAGTGCGGCCGCCAAGGCCGCCGCGAGTTCGTTGCACAGCGCCGGGTTCAGCGCATTGACCGGCGCGCGCGCCAGTCGCAACTCGGTGACATGGCCGTGGACGATGGTTTCGATCAGAGACATGGGCGCTTCCAATGCGGGGCAGCCGGTATCATAGGCGCATGAACATCCGCATCGCCTTGTTGCTGTTATGCCTGCCGCTGTCCGCCTGCGCCCGCGACTGCGCGCCGCAGGTCAAGGATGGCTGGATCCGCTTGCTGCCGGGCGGCATGCCGATGCAGGCCGGCTTCGCCCGCATCGACAACCATTGCGCGATGCCGGCCACGATCGTCTCGGCCAGCAGCCCCGCTTACGGCAGCGTCGAATTGCACGAATCCAGGCTGGTCGATGGCATCAATCGCATGCGCGAGGTGCCCGAACTGCGCATCGCGCCGGATGGCGCGGCCGTGCTGAAGCCGGGTGGCCTGCACCTGATGCTGATGCAGCCGAAGGCCACGTTGAAGCCGGGCAGCCGTGTCGCCATCGAATTCGGGTTGAAGGACGGCCGCAAGTTGCTTGGCGAGTTCGAGGTGCGAAAGCCTGCGCCTTGAGTCGCTTCGCGCGCTTGGCGTCGTCAGGCCGCGGGTGTTTCCAGCAGCAATTCGGATGCGCGGCGTACGCCGGCCGGTAGCGGCGTCGGCTTGCTGCTGTGGCGGTCGATCCACACCGCCACCACGCTGCCGTCGCAGTGCAGCCCACCGTCGGCATCGACGATGCGATGGCCGATCACCACGCTGCTGTTGCCCAGCTTCTCGGTGAACAGTTCGACGAACACCTCGGCCGGGTATTCGATCGGGCGCTTGAAGTTCAGCGTGGCCGAGGCGACCACCGGTGCGGAATCCTCGGTCACCCATGGCTCGCCGATGGTCTCGAACCACTCGATGCGCGCCTGTTCCAGGAAGGTCAGGTAGCGCGAATTGTTGACGTGGTTGAACGCATCCATGTCGCTCCAGCGCAACGGGATGGGCGTGCGAAACACGCCGATTGAAGCGGGCTTGCTCATGCGGTTTTCTTCCGGCTCTTCTTGGCAGGTGCCGAGCGTGCCGCGTTTTTTTCGAGCAAAGGCGCAAGGAAGCGGCCGGTATGCGAGGCGGGGTTCGCGGCCACGTCTTCCGGCGTGCCCTGGGCGATGATCATGCCGCCGCGATGGCCGCCTTCGGGGCCGAGGTCTACCACCCAGTCCGCGGTCTTGATCACGTCCAGGTTGTGTTCGATCACGACGATGGTGTTGCCGTCGTCGCGCAGCTTGTGCAGTACGGCCAGCAGGTGCTCGATGTCGTGGAAGTGCAGGCCGGTGGTCGGTTCGTCGAGGATGTACAGCGTGCGTCCGGTATCGCGGCGCGACAGTTCCTTCGACAGCTTCACGCGCTGCGCCTCGCCGCCGGACAGCGTAGTCGCGCTCTGGCCCAGCTTGATGTAGCTCAGGCCCACGTCCATCAGCGTTTCCAGCTTGCGGGCGATGCTCGGCACCGGCTGGAACAGTTCCAGCGCGTCTTCCACGGTCATTTCAAGCACGTCGCGGATGCTATGGCCCTTGTAGAGGATCTCCAGCGTCTCGCGGTTGTAGCGCTTGCCGCCGCAGACGTCGCAGGGCACGTACACGTCCGGCAGGAAGTGCATCTCGACCTTGATAAGGCCATCGCCCTGGCAGGCTTCGCAACGGCCGCCGCGCACGTTGAAACTGAAGCGTCCCGGCGCATAGCCGCGTGCGCGCGATTCCGGCACCTGCGCGAACAGTTCGCGCAGCGGCGTGAACAAGCCGGTGTAGGTTGCGGGATTCGAACGCGGCGTGCGCCCGATCGGCGATTGGTCGATATCGACCACCTTGTCGAACAGGTCGATGCCGGTGACTTCGCGATAGGGCGATGGCGTATGCGAAGCGCCGTTGATCTCGTTCGCGGCCAGCGAATACAAGGTGTCGTTGATCAGGGTCGACTTGCCGGAACCGGACACGCCGGTGATCGCGGTGAACAGGCCCGAGGGGATGTCGAGGTCGACGTCCTTCAGGTTGTTGCCGCTCGCGCCCTTGAGCTTGAGCATCAGCTTGCGATTGGGCGGGTTGCGATGCACCGGCACATCGATCTTCTTCTTGCCGGACAGGTAATGGCCGGTGACCGAGCGCGGTGCCTTCAGCACGTCCGCAAGCGTGCCCTGCGCGACCACTTCGCCGCCGTGCACGCCGGCACCGGGGCCGATGTCGACGATGTAGTCGGCCAGGCGGATCGCGTCTTCGTCGTGTTCGACCACGATCACCGTATTGCCGAGGTCGCGCAGGCGGGTGAGGGTGCCGAGCAGGCGTTCGTTGTCGCGCTGGTGCAGGCCGATGCTGGGTTCGTCCAGCACGTACATCACGCCGACCAGCCCCGCGCCGATTTGCGATGCAAGCCTGATGCGTTGCGCTTCGCCGCCGGACAGCGAGTCCGCCTTGCGTTCCAAAGTGAGGTAATCGAGGCCGACATCGACCAGGAAGCCCAGCCGTTCGCGGATTTCCTTGACGATCTTGATCGCGATCTCGCCGCGCCAGCCCGGCAGCGCCAGCTTGTCGAAGAACGCCAGCGAGGCATCGATCGGCAACATCGCGATCTCGGGCAGCGGCTTGTCGGCCACGAACACGTTGCGCGCGGCGCGGTTCAGGCGTGCGCCACCGCATTCGGTGCAGGGGCGTTCGCTGATGTACTTGGTCAGTTCCTCGCGCACCGCGGCGGATTCGGTTTCGCGGTAGCGGCGTTCCAGGTTCGGCAGGATGCCTTCGAAGGTGTGCTTGCGCTGGTACTTGTTGCCGTTCTCGCCGACATAGACCAGGTTGATGATTTCCTTGCCGCTGCCGTGCAGGACGATGTCGCGGATCTTCTCCGGCAGGGTTTGCCAGACCGCATCCACGTCGAACTTGTAGTGCTTCGCCAGCGACGTGATCATCGAGAAGTAATAGGCGTTGCGCCGATCCCAGCCGCGCATCGCGCCCGCGGACAGCGACAGTTCCGGATGCGCTACCACCCGCGCAGGATCGAAGAACTGCGACACGCCCAGGCCGTCGCAGGTCGGGCAGGCGCCTGCCGGGGAGTTGAACGAGAACAGCCGCGGCTCCAGCTCCGGCAGCGAGTAGTCGCAGACCGGGCAGGAGTATTTCGACGAGAACAGCAGCGGCTCGCGTTCGGCATCGTCCATCGATTGCACGATGGCCATGCCATCACCCAGCTTGAGCGCGGTTTCGAAGGATTCGGCCAGGCGCTGCTTGATCTCCGCGCGCGGCTTGAAGCGGTCGATGACGGCTTCGATGGTGTGCTTCTGGCGCAGCGCCAGCGTCGGCAGCGCATCGATCTCGTAGACGTGGCCATCGACGCGCAGGCGCGTGTAACCCTGTGCGCGCAATTGCTCGAATACCTGCTGGTGCTCGCCCTTGCGCTCGCGCACGACCGGCGACAGCAGCATCCAGCGTTGTTCGCCAAGGACGGCATCGCCTTCCATCGCCAGCACCGCATCGACCATCTGGCTGACGGTCTGCGCCTCCAGCGGGAAGTGGTGGTCCGGGCAGCGCGGGCTGCCCACGCGCGCGTACAACAGGCGCAGGTAGTCGTGGATCTCGGTGATGGTGCCGACGGTGGAGCGGGGGTTGTGGCTGGTCGATTTTTGTTCGATGGAGATCGCCGGCGACAGGCCTTCGATATGGTCCACATCGGGCTTGTCCATCACGCTCAGGAACTGGCGCGCGTAAGCGGACAGCGATTCGACGTAGCGGCGCTGGCCCTCGGCGTAGATCGTGTCGAACGCCAGCGAGGACTTGCCGGACCCGGACAGGCCGGTGATCACGATCAGCTTCTCGCGCGGAAGGTCGAGGTCGATGTTCTTGAGGTTGTGCGTCCGTGCGCCGCGAATGCGGATGTAGTCCAGCGCCATCGTGGGTCTGTCCTGCGTGTGGGGGATGGCCGCCGCGGAACGAAGGCCAATCGGGAAGCGTAACGAGCCACTGATTTGGGGGCAAATCGGTGGATTGCCAGTTTTCGATAAGAGCGTCTCCCGGAATGCGACGCATGGGCGCCGTGCGTCTGGGGAGGGCTTCGCCGCCTTGGTCCAGTCGTCCAGGACTGATGCGGCGGGAGCGGCGGGGTCACCCCCATCGCCCAAGGCGCGATCCGAGACCCCCCAGTTGACCGTAACCCGCTGAATCCCCTACAATTCCGCTTCTGTCCGCCCTCGATGGCAGGCAGCGTGTCGGAATTAACGACCGACATGACCAAGAAGAACTACAGAAACCACAGTTAGGAATCGCAACCATGTACGCAGTTTTGGTCACTGGCGGTAAGCAATACCGCGTGATGCAGGGCGAAAAGCTCCGCGTCGAGAAGCTCGAAGTCGAAGTCGACAGCGAGATCAAGTTCGACAACATCCTGATGCTCGGCGACGCCGACGGCATCAAGCTGGGCGACGCGCTGAAGGGCGCAACCGTTGCCGCCAAGGTCGTGAGCCACGGCCGTGCCGACAAGGTCCGCATCGTCAAGTTCCGCCGCCGCAAGCACCATCGCAAGCAGATGGGCCACCGGCAGTACTACACCGAAATCGAGATCACCGGCATCGCCGGTGGCAGCAAGTAAGGAGACGCAGTCATGGCACATAAAAAGGGCGTAGGCTCCTCGCGCAACGGCCGCGACTCCAACCCGAAGTATCTGGGCGTCAAGATCTACGGCGGCCAGGCCATCGAGGCCGGCAACATCATCATTCGCCAGCGTGGCACCCAGTTCCACCCGGGCATGGGCGTCGGCCTCGGCCGCGACCACACCCTGTTCGCGCTGGTCGACGGCAAGGTCGAGTTCTCGACCAAGGGCCCGAAAAAGCGCCGCACGGTCAGCATCGTCGCCGCGGAGTAATTCGCACGCGATGCACCGCGAAGGGCCCCGCTTCGGCGGGGTTTTTCGTTTCTGCAACACACGCTTCGCACACACTTCACCGAACACGGCACAATCACAAGCATGAAACTCGTCGACGAAGCTGAAATCACCGTCACCGCCGGCAATGGCGGCAATGGCTGCATCGCGTTCCGACGCGAGAAATTCATCCCGCTTGGCGGCCCCAATGGTGGCGACGGCGGCAACGGCGGCGACGTCTGGCTGCAGGCCGACGAAAACCTCAACACCCTGGTCGATTTCCGCCACGAGACGCGCTTCAAGGCGCAGCGTGGCGAGAACGGCATGGGCAGCCAGATGTACGGCAAGGCCGGCGACGACAAGATCATCCTGGTGCCGGTCGGTACCGTGATCCACAACGTCGATACCGACGAAATCATCGGCGATATGACCGAGCACGGCCAACGCCTGTTGGTGGCCAAGGGCGGGCAGGGCGGCCTTGGCAACATGCATTTCAAGAGTTCGATCAACCGCACGCCGCGCCGGGCCACGCCTGGCACCGAGGGCGAGACCCGCGTGCTGCGGCTGGAATTGAAGTTGCTGGCCGATGTCGGCTTGCTCGGTTTCCCCAACGCGGGCAAATCCACTTTTATTCGTGCGGTCTCGGCGGCAACGCCCAAGGTCGCCGACTATCCGTTCACCACCCTGTATCCGAACCTGGGCGTGGTCAGCGTCGAAGTCGGCCGCAGCTTCGTGATCGCCGACATCCCGGGCCTGATCGAAGGCGCTGCGGACGGTGCGGGCCTCGGCAGCCTGTTCTTGCGCCACGTGCAGCGCACCCGCCTGCTGCTGCACCTGGTGGACATCGCGCCGATGGATTACGAAGGTTCCGGCCTGCTGTCGCCGGCCGAGCAGGTGCGCGCGATCGAGAACGAACTGCGCAAGTACGATCCCGCGATGCTGGAGAAGCCGCGCTGGCTGGTGCTGAACAAGGCCGACCTGATGTTCGAGGACGAGGCGAAGGCCGCTGCCGAGGCCATCGTTGCCGAACTGGATTGGAAAGAGCCCTGGTACATCACCTCGGCGATCAGTCGCGAAGGCACCCGCCCGATCATGCTGGCGGTGCAGACCTTCTTCGACCGCCTGCGCGAGGATGAGCTCGAAGCTGCTGCAGATCAGGCTGCCGCGAATGAAGCGGCGAGCGTGCGCAACGATGCCTGAGGTTTTCTCGCGGGCAACAAAAAACCCGGCCGCGGCCGGGTTCGGACGCCCAACAAAAAACCCGGCCTGCGCCGGGTTTTTCGCGAAAGGTGCGGAAGGCTTAAGCGGCCTTCAGCGCCTTGATGCGCGCGGTCAGGCGAGCCTTGTGACGGGCAGCCTTGTTCTTGTGGATCAGGCCGCGGGCGGCGAAGCGATCCAGCAGCGGCTGCGCGGTGACGAATGCGGCAGTAGCGGCTTCGGCATCGTTGGCGTCGAGCGCCTTGATCACCTTCTTGACGGCGGTACGCAGCATGGAGCGCTGGGCGACGTTGCGTTCGTTGCGCACGACGGTCTGCTTGGCGCGCTTCTTGGCGGACTTGATATTGGCCACGAGGAAAATCCTGGAAAGTCTGTTGGGGCTGAAAGAATCGGCCGCCGGCAGAATTGCCCACGGACGAAAGGATCGGGAAGACTCAAAATTATGGACGATTCAATGGCTTGGGTCAACAAGCCCCGGTTTTCGGCGTCCGGCTGGGCGGGGCTGGCATGAGCGGCGGTCCGATGCCGGCCAAGCCCGGCCGCAGCATGACCCGCGGAGTGCTGTCCTTTGGCGGCATGACCATGGTCAGCCGGGTGTTCGGCTTGGTGCGCGACCAGGTGTTCAACACCACTTTCGGCACCAACTGGATGACCGACGCCTTCTGGGTGGCGTTCCGCATCCCCAATTTCATGCGCCGGCTGTTCGCCGAAGGGTCGTTCTCCACCGCCTTCGTGCCGGTGTTCACCGAGATCAAGGAAAAGCGCGGCCACGACGACCTCAAGGCACTGATGGGCCGTACCGCCGGTACCCTGGGCGGGGTGCTGTTGCTGGTCAGCGCGCTGGGCATGATCTTCGCGCCGCAGCTGGCCGCCGCCTTCACCCAGGCGGATCCCGCGCCCGGCCAGAACCAGCTGATCACGGACCTGCTGCGGCTGACCTTCCCGTTCCTGATGTGTGTTTCGCTGACCGCATTGGCGGCCGGGGCGCTGAACAGTTTCCAGCGTTTCGGCTGGCCGGCATTCACCCCGATCATCCTCAACCTGTGCATGATCGCCGGCGCCCTGTGGGGCTCGAAATTCACCGATCCGCCGATCCTGGCGATGGGCTGGGCGATCTTCGCCGCCGGCATCCTGCAACTGCTGTTCCAGCTGCCGCAGCTGGCCCGGCTCGACCTGCTGGCGCTGCCACGCTGGGGCTGGAACCACCCGGACGTGCGCAAGGTGATGCGGCTGATGGTGCCGACCCTGCTCGGCTCCTCGGTGGCACAGGTCAACCTGCTGTTCGACACGTTCATCGCCGCCATGCTGGTACATGGCTCGCAGAGCTGGCTGTCCACCGCGGATCGTTTCCTGGAGTTCCCGCTGGGCGTGTTCGGCATCGCGCTGGGCACAGTGATCCTGCCCACGCTGGCCAAGCACCACGTCAATACCGACCGCGCCGGCTTCTCGAAATCGCTGGACTGGGGCCTGCGCACCACGCTGGTCATCATCGTCCCGGCGATGCTGGGCTTGATGCTGCTGGCACTGCCGCTGGTCTCGACCATCTTCCAGTACGGCAAGTTCACCGCCGAAGCCGCGAAGATGACCGCCTTGTCCGTGTTCGGCCTCAGTTTTGGCCTGCCTGCCTTCGCCCTGGTCAAGACCGTGCTGCCGGCGTTCTATGCACGCCAGGACACCAGGACACCGGTGCGCGCCGGGCTGGTGGCGATGGTCGCCAACATGGTGTTCAACGTCGGCCTGCTGGCGCTGCTGTACATGCTGTGGGTGCCCGATGCGGCCAAGGCCGATGGCGTGATGGCGACCCTGGCGCGGGTGCCGGGTCTGCATTTCGCCCTCGGCATCGCCAGCGCCTTGTCGAGTTATCTCAATCTGGTGCTGCTGTGGCGCTGGCTGCGCAAGGCGAACGTGTTCGACCTGCAGCCGGGCTGGACGCGTTTCCTGATGCGGATGCTGGTGGCGAACGCGGTGATGGCGGCGGCGTTGCTGGCCGGCCTGCAGCTGGCACCGGATTTCACCGTGGTCGACAAATGGCAGCGCATCGGCTGGCTGGCCACGCTGGTCTTCGGCGGTGCGGCGGTCTACGGGATTTCGATGCTGCTGCTTGGCTTCCGCCCGCGCGACTTCCGCGAGCACTGATGACGGCCCGGATGCTGCACCGCAGCTATACTGCGGATTCGTTATGAAGCACCTGTTCCGCGACGCCGAAGGCCGGGCCCTGAGCCCGCAGGGCAGCGTGGTCTGCATCGGCGCCTTCGACGGCCTGCACCTGGGTCATCGCGCGCTGGTCGGCCGCGCCGTGTCGCGTGCGCGTGCGTCGGGTCTGCCGGCGGTGGCGCTGAGTTTCGAGCCGCTGCCGCGCGAGTTCTTTGCGCGCGATGCCAAGCCGCCGCGGCTGATGCTGCCGCGCGCCAAGCTGGAAGGCCTCTACGACCTCGGTTGCGACAGCGTCGGCCTGCTGCGTTTCAACGCCAGGCTCGCGTCGATGCCAGCCGAGGACTTCGTGCGCGACGTGCTGGTCAAGCGCCTGTCCGCGCGCGAGGTTTGGGTGGGCCCGGAGTTCCACTTCGGCAAGGGCCGTACCGGCGATCTCGCACTGCTGAAGAAAATGGGCGCGGAGCTGGGCTTTACGGCGCACGAAATCGAGCCCGTGCAGCTGGACGGCGAGCGCGTCTCCAGCACCCGCATCCGAACCGCGTTGACCGCTGGTGATTTCGAAACCGCGTCACGCCTGCTCGGCAGGCCTTACGCCATCGGTGGGCATGTGGTTCACGGCAAACAACTCGGCCGCACCCTCGGCTTCCCGACTGCGAACCTGCGCTATGGCGGCAAGACGCCGGCCCTGCGCGGCATCTATGCCACCTGGGTGCATGGCGTGGCCGCGCATCCGTGGCCCTCGGTGTCCAGCTTCGGTACGCGTCCCACGGTGGACGGCATCGAACCATTGCTGGAAGCGCATCTGTTCGATTTCGAAGGCGACCTGTACGGCCGCCGCATCGAAGTCGAATTCGTCGCGCACCTGCGCGACGAAGAAAAATTCCCCGACTTGCCATCCCTGGTTGCGCAGATGCAGCGCGACGATGAGCAAGCGCGGGCCATCCTCAATATCCAAGCACCGCAGCGAGCCTCCGCGTGACCGACAAGCAAGAAAACCCGTACAAGGCGACCATCCTGCTGCCGGAGACCGCGTTCCCGATGCGCGGCGACCTGCCCAAGCGCGAGCCCGCCACACTGGAACGCTGGGAAAGCGAAGGCCTGTACGCGCAGATTCGTGGTGTCGCCAAGGGCCGCCCGCAGTTCGTGCTGCACGATGGCCCGCCGTACGCCAACGGCGCGATCCACCTGGGCCATGCGGTCAACAAGATCCTCAAGGACATCATCGTCAAGTCGAAGACGCTGGCCGGTTTCGACGCGCCGTACATCCCGGGTTGGGACTGCCATGGCCTGCCGATCGAGATCGCCATCGAGAAGAAGTGGGGCAAGGTCGGCGTCAAGCTGGATGCGGTCGAATTCCGGCAAAAGTGCCGTGAATACGCCAACGAGCAGATCGATGTGCAGCGTCGCGATTTCAAGCGCCTTGGCGTGCTCGGCGATTGGGACAACCCGTACCGCACGCTGGATTTCAAGTTCGAAGCCGACGAGATCCGCGCGCTGGCGAAGGTGGTCGAGAACGGCCACCTGCTGCGTGGCGTGAAGCCGGTGTACTGGTGCTTCGATTGCGGTTCCGCGTTGGCCGAGGCGGAGATCGAATACCAGGACAAGACCTCGCCGGCGGTGGACGTGGCCTATGCCGCGCGCAACCCGCAGGCATTGAGCCGCGCATTCGGCAGCGAGCTGCCCGAGGGCGTGGAAGTGGCGGTGCCGATCTGGACCACCACGCCATGGACGCTGCCTGCATCCTTGGCGATCTCGCTGGGCCCGCAACTGGATTACGTGCTGGCCGAAGGCCCGACCAAGGCCGACGGCACCCGCCGCTGGCTGGTGCTGGCCGAGGCATTGGCCGAGAAAGCGCTCAAGCGTTATGGCGTGGACGAAGTCGTCATCCTCGGCCACGTGCAGGGCGAAAAACTCGAGGGCATGCAGTTCGCGCATCCGTTCTACGACGAGCGCGACATCCCGATCCTGCTGGGCGACCATGTCAGCGCCGAAGACGGCACCGGCGCCGTGCACACCGCGCCCGGCCACGGCCAGGAAGACTTCGCGGTGTCGCAGAAGTACGGCCTGATCGACAAGTATTCCGCAGCGCAGCTCAACCCGGTCGATGGCCGCGGCGTGTACCTGCCTTCGACGCCGCCTGCGGGCGACACCGAACTCGCCGGCATGCATGTGTGGAAAGCCAACGAGGCGATCCCGGAAGTGCTGCGCGGCAGGGACGCATTGCTCGCATTTTCCAAGCTCAGCCACAGCTACCCGCATTGCTGGCGACACAAGACACCGGTGGCGTTCCGCGCCACGCCGCAGTGGTTCATCTCGATGGAGCAGGCGCACCTGCGCCGTGACGCATTGGCCGCCATCGAAACCGTGACGTGGTATCCCGGCTGGGGCCAGGCGCGCATCGCCGGCATGGTCGCCGATCGCCCGGACTGGACGATCTCGCGCCAGCGCACCTGGGGCGTGCCGATCGCCTTGTTCGTGCATCGCGAAACCGGTGAGCCGCATCCGCGCAGTGTCGAGCTGATGCGCCAGGTCGCCGACCGCGTCGAGCAGGGCGGCGTGGACGTCTGGTATTCGCTGGATGCCGCCGAGCTGCTGGGCGATGAGGCTGCGCAGTACGACAAGATCACCGACATCCTCGATGTCTGGTTCGATTCCGGCGTGACCCACGAAGCGGTGTTGCTGCCGCGCGGTCTCGGCAAGCCGGCCGACCTGTACCTGGAAGGTTCCGACCAGCATCGCGGCTGGTTCCAGAGTTCGCTGCTCACCGGCGTGGCCATCGACAAGGCCGCGCCGTACCGGCAATGCCTGACCCACGGCTTCACCGTGGACGAGCACGGCCGCAAGATGTCGAAGTCGCTGGGTAACGGCATCGAGCCGCAGGACATCATGAAGACGCTGGGCGCGGACATCCTGCGCCTGTGGATCGCCAGTGCCGACTACAGCAACGAGATGTCGCTGTCGCAGGAGATCCTCAAGCGTAATGCGGACGCCTACCGTCGCATCCGCAACACCGCGCGCTTCCTGCTCGGCAACCTGCACGGCTTCGATCCCGCCCGCGACCTGCTGCCGCTGGACGAGATGGTGGCGCTGGATCGGTGGATCGTGCATCGCGCCTGGCAGGTGCAGGAAGAGATCGCCAAGGCTTATGCGGATTACGATTTCGCCGCGGTGGTGCAGGCGCTGATGAATTTCTGCAGCGTGGATCTTGGTTCGTTGTATCTCGATGTCACCAAGGATCGCCTGTACACCATGCGCGAGGATTCGCGCGGCCGTCGCAGCGCGCAATCGGCGATGTATCGCATCGCCGAGGCTTTCGTACGCTGGATCGCGCCGGTGCTGAGCTTCACCGCCGATGAAATGTGGCAGCAGTTGCCGGGTGAGCGTGCAGCCAATGTGCTGTTCGCGACCTGGTACGAGGGCCTGGCGCCGTTGGCGGACGATGCCGCGTTGTCGGCAACCGACATGGACGGTTTGCTCGCGCTGCGCGAGCAGGTGTCCAAGGTGCTGGAGCCGATGCGCGCCGCCGGCGAGATCGGTGCCGCACTCGATGCGGAGATCGAACTGCGTTGCGGCGTTGCCGAGCAGAACCGGCTGGCTCCGTTGGCCGACGAATTGCGCTTCCTGTTCATCAGCGGCGACGTGAGCGTGGTCCCGGATGCGGCTGCGAAGGGTGTGGTCGGGGTGTTTGCGCAGCCGACGACGAAGGTGAAGTGCGTGCGTTGCTGGCAGCGCCGCGAAGATGTCGGTAGCGATGCGCGCCATCCGGACTTGTGCATGCGCTGCGTGTCCAATATCGAAGGACCGGGCGAAGACCGGAAGTGGTTCTGATGACGGCATCCGTAAAACCCAATGCACTGCCCTGGTTGCTGGTTTCGCTGCTGGTGCTGGTGCTGGATCAGTGGACCAAGGCCTGGGTGTTGTCGGCCTTGCCGGAATACACCGCCGTGCCGGTGATCGACGGCTTCTGGAACTGGTACCGCACCTACAACACCGGCGCGGCCTTCAGCTTCCTGGCCGATGCCGGCGGCTGGCAGAAGTATTTCTTCATGCTGCTGGCATTCGGCATCAGCGGCTTGATGGCATGGATGCTGTCGCGCACCGCGCGCCGCGACTGGAAGCAGGCGCTGCCGCTGGCGCTGGTGATCGGCGGCGCGATCGGCAACGTCATCGACCGTTTCGCGCATGGACACGTGGTCGACTTCATCCAGTGGCATGTCGGTGACCATTACTGGCCGGCGTTCAACATCGCCGATTGCGCGGTGGTCGGTGGCGCCATCGGTATTGCCTTGTTCGGTCTGCTCACCGGCAAGTCGAAAACGAAGGGCGGATAATCAGGCCATGGATGTCTTGCTCGCCAATCCGCGTGGTTTCTGTGCCGGCGTCGACCGCGCCATCGAGATCGTCAAGCGCGCCATCGAAACCCTGGGTGCGCCGATCTACGTGCGCCACGAAGTCGTGCACAACAAATTCGTAGTCGACGACCTGAAGGCGCGCGGCGCGATCTTCGTCGAGGAACTGGACGAAGTGCCCGATGGCAACACGGTGATCTTCAGCGCGCATGGTGTCTCGCAGGCCGTGCGCCGCGAAGCTGAACGGCGTGGCCTGAAGGTATTCGATGCGACCTGCCCGTTGGTGACCAAGGTGCATCTGGAAGTGGCGCGGCAATGCCGCAACGGCCGCGACATGGTGTTGATCGGCCACGCCGGGCATCCGGAAGTCGAAGGCACGATGGGCCAATGGAGCCGCGAGGGTGGGGTGGGCACGATCCATCTGGTCGAAGACATCGACGACGTTGCCACAATCGAGATCGCACAGCCCGAAAACTGCACGTTCACCACCCAGACCACGCTGAGCGTGGACGATACTCGCGACATCATCGCGGCGCTCAAGGCGAAATTTCCGGCGATCCAGGGGCCGAAAAACGACGACATCTGCTACGCCACCCAGAACCGTCAGGACGCCGTGCGTGAGCTGGTGGGCGAGGGCTGCGACGCGGTGCTGGTGGTCGGTTCACCCAATTCCTCCAACTCCAACCGCCTGCGCGAGCTGGCCGAACGCGAAGGTGCAGCGGCCTGGCTGATCGATGGCGCCGAGGAGATCGATCCGGCCTGGATCGCGGGCAAATCGCGGATTGGCGTGACGGCAGGTGCTTCAGCGCCGGACGTGCTGGTGCGCGGGGTGCTGGAGCGTCTGCAGGAGCTCGGGGCTGCCAGCGTGCGCGAACTGCATGGCGAGCCGGAGTCCATGGTGTTCGCCTTGCCCAAGGAACTGCGCCTGCGGCTGGTCGATTGATGCGCGAACGCCACGCATCGGTGTGGCGTTCGGTTCAGCAGAGAGCGGGGCGACCAGGAAGAGCGGCGCATGGCGCCATCGACGAGGTATTCCGGCGCCCCGGGGGAGGAGCGGGCAACGTCCATGTCGCCCGTGTCTTGAATGCTGCCAGATCGGATCTTTTTTGCGATGACAGGATTGCTGTCGTAGCCTCATATTCTTCTTATTTCTATTGGATTTCAGGTGAAAATGACAGCTGCCAAGTGCATAATGATGCCAGTTTTAATGGCCGCCAGTGATTTTGTCGCGGGGGTCTTATGAAGATGCAGGAACGGATCAGGCGAGCACGTCGCAAGGCCGGCTTGTCGCAGGCGGCATTGGCTGAGCTGGTGAAAGTCCAACGCAGCGCGGTCTCCAACTGGGAGTCCGCGACCCAGGTGCTGCCCACCATGCAGAACTTGGTGGCGATCGCCCGTACTTGTCGAGTGTCGATCGAATGGCTGGGTACCGGCCGCGGAGGCATGGCGCTTGATCCGGAGGCGCAGGCCGATATCCCCGCAGCGGATGCAGAACTTGTTGATGCGCATGAGGAGCGCGAGCTGCTGGCGGCCTATCGCAATCTGCCGCGCCGCTCCCAGCACCTTGTCATGGAATTGACCCAAGCGCTGCAAGCCGGCCGGCGCAAAACGAAGTCCGCATAAACCGCTCCCCAAGCATTTGCTGGAACACGGGCCCTGCAGCGGCTAGAATTGCGCCCACGCCGGAATAGCTCAGTTGGTAGAGCACGTCATTCGTAATGATGGGGTCGTAGGTTCGATTCCTATTTCCGGCACCAATTGCAATGCCGCAAAACCCCGCGTTCTACGCGGGGTTTTGCTTTTTTGCGGCGGTTGGCTCTGGCATTCTGCGGTGCATGCAGATACGTAGCCTCGGTCGGTCGAAGTTCATCGTTGCCTCCTTGGTTGCATTCTTGCTGGCCTGGCATTGTCTGTCTGCGTCTGCAACTGGGCAGAGGCCAGCGCAACAGGTGCCCAATACCTGCGATGGTTATCCGCGCCTGCAGATCGGCATGGCGGAGGGTTTTTGCGCGGGGCTGGTGGTCGCGCCTGTCGGAGGCAAGCGTCGATTGCAACTGCCGCGTTCGTTGGTGCAGCTCGATGACGACACATGGTTGATCGCCGATCTTGGCGGCTGGGGCACCGCGAGAGGCGCGATTTGGAAATTGCGGGTCAAGTCCGATGCTGGCGTGGAGATTGCGCGGCTGATTGCTGGCCTGAATGTGCCCCACGCCTTGGCGATCGGTGCCGACGGCAAGGCATATGTGGGTGAAATGAGCCGTATCTTCCGCTTCGATCCGCGTGCCCGGATTCCGGCCGACACCATCGAGACCATGGTTTCCGGCTTGCCGGACAACCGCTTGCATGAGAACCGGCATCCATTGTCCAAGTTCGTATTCATGCCGGACGGTGCACTGCTGGTGAACATCGGTGCACCTTCCGATCAGTGCCTGGATACCTCCGGCAATGCCAGGGAAAACTCGTGTCCTGAAAGTGAAGCCGGCGAATACACCGCCAGCCTGCGTCGCTATGCGCCGGATGGCGGTGGCGGCTGGAGCCGCGATTACACGGTGCTTGCGAAGGGGTTGCGGAATTCCGTTGCACTGGCGGTACATCGCTCTGGTACGGTGTTGCAAGGCGAGAACAGCTACGACTTCACGACACGCTGGTTCCCGTTTGACGAGGTCAACCTGATTCGCGCTGGGCGTCACTATGGCTGGCCGTATTGCGCCGGTGTCGCCACGCCGACGCCAGGCTGGAAAGGGCGCCGCGCAATGGCCTGCGGTTCCCGAGCGCATACGGCGCCCGTATTGCTGTTGCCGCCACACGCCGCGCCGCTGGACATGTTGTGGTACGAGGGCGTGATGTTCCCGCAGCTGCAAGGGACGTTGCTGATGAGCTGGCACGGTTATCGCTCCGTGGGAGGTCGCGTTGTTGCCTTTGCCACCGATGAAATGGGTGTTCCCGTTGCGGGGCGTGATGCGCGCTATCCGATATACGGCGGGCAACCTCGACGTTACGGAGCTTCGCCGTCCGCTGATGCTTTTATATTGACGCCAGGATGGGGCAGGGCGGCGGGCAAACGTCCGCAAGGCTCGCCGGTCGGTCTTGCCGTGGCGAATGACGGGGCGATATGGGTGACGGACGATCGGGCTGGCCAGGTCATCCGGATAGCGGTGGATCGGCCCTGATGCCCGATCTTACGAGTCGAGACGCAGCGCAAGTACAGTAGCCGCTCGCGACTATCGAACATCTCCATGGCCAAGCCTCCATCCAAGACCAAGACCGCCTACGTCTGCACCGAATGCGGTGCCGATTACCCCAAGTGGCAGGGGCAGTGCGATGCCTGCGGGGGATGGAACACATTGTCGGAAATCGTGCTTGAGTCCGCGGCGCAAGCGGCATCGCCGGCATCCCGCCGCAGCGGTTGGGCGGGCAAGGTCGATGCGCCGAAGGTGACCGCGCTGACCGACGTGCGCATAGATGCACAGGCGCGCGTGTCCACCGGCATCGGTGAGTTCGACCGCGTGCTCGGCGGTGGCCTCGCGGAAGGCGCGGTGGTGCTGGTCGGCGGCGATCCCGGCATCGGCAAATCGACGTTGTTGCTGCAGGCGCTTGCCTTGATGGCGACGAAACTGCCCGGCCTGTACGTGACTGGCGAGGAGTCCCTCGCTCAGGTCGCCGGGCGCGGGCAGCGCCTTGGGTTGCCACTTGCGGGCGTGCAGGCGCTGGCGGAAACCTGCGTCGAGCGCATCCTCGAGCATGCGGTGGCGGTGAAGCCGAAAATCATCGTCGCCGATTCGATCCAGACGCTGTGGACGGACACGCTGAGCGCTGCGCCAGGTTCGGTCAGCCAGGTGCGCGAGGCCGCCGCGCGATTGGTGCGCTATGCCAAGGAAACCGGCACCGCCGTATTCCTGGTCGGTCATGTCACGAAAGAGGGTGGCATCGCCGGCCCGCGCGTGCTCGAACACATGGTGGATGCCGTGCTGTATTTCGAGGGCGATTCCGGCAGCCGTTTCCGCGTGCTGCGCGCGTTCAAGAACCGCTTCGGCGCGGTCAACGAATTGGGCGTGTTCGCGATGGGCGACAAGGGCCTGCGCGAAGTGCCGAATCCTTCCGCGATCTTCCTGTCCGGCGCCAGCGCGCCGCAGCCCGGCAGCTGCGTGATGGTCACGCGCGAAGGTACGCGGCCGCTGCTGGTGGAAGTGCAGGCGCTGGTGGATGCCTCGCCGTTGTCGAATCCGCGCCGGGTGGCCGTGGGCATGGAAGGCAACCGGTTGGCGATGCTGTTGGCGGTGCTGCATCGGCATGGCGGGATCATGACCGGCGATCAGGACGTGTTCGTCAACGTGGTCGGCGGCATTCGCGTGCAGGAAACCGCTGCGGACTTGCCGGTGCTGCTGGCCGTGTTGTCCTCGCTGCGCGATGCGCCGTTGCCGGAAAAAACCATCGCGTTCGGCGAAGTCGGCCTAAGCGGCGAAATCCGCCCCGTGCCGAATGGCGAAGAGCGCTTGAACGAAGCCGCCACGCACGGCTTCAAGCGCGCCATCGTGGCCAAGGCGAATGCGCCGAAGGCCGGCAGTTACAAGGGTATGGAAGTGATCGCGGTCGAGCGCCTGTCCGAGGCGCTCGAGTACACGTAACCCACCGGCTCAGACGCGCAACAGCACCTTGCCCTTGCGCGCGGGCTGCAGGCTGGCTGCCGCCGCTTGCGCGACATCGGCCAGGTCGTAGATGCCGTCCACCGGCAATTGCAGTTGGCCGGCCAGCGTGCGCTGCAACAGTTCGCCGACCAGACGGCGCTTGTCTTCGACCGACATCGCCTGGCTGACCTTGCTGCCCCAGAAGCCTTTCACCGTGATCTGCCGGAAGATCAGGTCGCCCGGCGACAGCTGCATCGCCTCGCCGCTGAGCGCGCCGAACGACACCAGCGTGCCGCCGTCGCCGACCAGCGACAGCAGTTCGCCGCTGGGCTTGCCGCCGATCGAATCGATCGCCGCATGCACGGATGCGCTGCCGATGATCGCTCGCACCTGTTGCTTCCAGTCCGCCTGCGCAGTGGACACGGTATTGGCGATGCCGAGCGCGGCCAATTCGTCCACGCCGGAGTCGCGCCGCACCAGGTTGACGATATGCACACCGCGCGCTGCCGCCAGCATCGCCAGTGCCTTGCCGACCGCACCATTGGCGCTGTTCTGCAGGATCCACTGGCCGGGTTCGACTTGCAGGAATTCCAGCAGCATCAGCGCGCTGAGCGGCATCGCGATCAATTGCGCGGCGGCTTCATCGGCGATGCCATCCGGCATCGGGATCACCATCCGCGCTGGCGCGGTGAAATATTCGGCCCAGGTGCCGTGGCCGGAAGCAGCGGCCACGCGCTGGCCGATGGCGAAGCCTTCCACGCCTTCGCCCAGCGCATCGATGATGCCGACCGCTTCGCTGCCGCCGATCGCCGGCAGTTCCGGCTTGTAGCCGTACTGGCCGCTGACGGTCAGCAAGTCGTGGTTGTGGATCGGCGCCAGCAGCGTCTTGATCCGCACATGGCCGGGCTTGGGTTGCGGCACCGGGCCGTCGCCGGCAACAAGCACCTCGGCGGGGTTGCCGAACGTGTGGTGGATGGCGCTACGCATCGCAGGACTCCGTCGAATGGATTGGATGTCAGTGGCCGCCGGCAGCGGCGCCACCGACCTTGGCCCCGAATGGTGGCTTGGCGATCCAGACGAAGGCGATCACGCACAGGAACAGGATGCCGAGCAGGTGGAAGATTTCGTTGAAGCCGATCTGCGCGGCCTGGTTGGAAATCATCCGCTCCAGCATCGCCGCACCGCGCTGCAGGTCGCCGCCGCCGAGTTGGGCGACGGTCTGCATCGTGCTTGGATCGTAGGCGGAGACCTTTTCGGTGAGATGTGCGTGGTGCACCGCACCGCGTTCCGTCCACGCATAGGTGGTCAGCGAGGCGGCGAAGCTGCCGCCCAACGTGCGCACGAAGGTGGCCAGGCCGGAACCTGCGGCGATCTCGTGCGGTTCCAGGTCGGACAGCAGGATCTGCAGCACCGGCATGAAGAATAGCGCCACGCCCAGGCCCTGGAACAGCTGCACCAGCGCAACGTGCCGGAAGTCCACGTCCAGGTTGAAGTACGAACGCGCGAAGCTGGTGAACGCCATCGCGACGAAGGCGAAGCTGGCCAGGATGCGCAGGTCGAATTTGTTGGCGTACTTGCCCACCAGTGGCGTGAGCAGCACTGGCAGGATGCCGATCGGCGCGGTGGCGAAGCCGGCCCAGATCGCGGTGTAGCCCAGGTTGCGTTGCAGCCACAGCGGCACCAGGATGCCGACACTGAAGAACGCCGAGTAGGCCAGCACCATCGCCACGGTACCAGCGGCGAAATTGCGGTGGCGGAACAGGCGCAGGTCGACGATGGGATCCTTGTCGGTCAATTCCCAGATCACGAACACCGCCAGTGCAATCGCCGAAACGATGGCCAGCATCACGATCAGCTGCGAGTGGAACCAGTCCTCGTCATTGCCCAGGTCAAGCAGGATCTGCAACGCGCCCACGCCGATCACCAGCGTGGCCAGGCCGATGTAATCCATCTTCGGCTTTTCCAGCCGTTCCGGCCGGCCCTTCAGCTGCGAGCCCACCACCAGGCTGGCGAAGATGCCGATGGGGATATTGACGAAGAAGATCCATTCCCAGCTGTAGTTGTCGGTGATCCAGCCGCCCAGGATCGGGCCGGCGATGGGCGCGACCACGGTGACCATCGCCAGCAATGCGATGGCTTGCCCGCGTCGTGCAGGCGGATAGATCGACAGCAGCAACGCTTGCGTGATCGGATACATCGGTCCGGCCACGAAGCCTTGCAGCGCGCGCGCCAGCACCAGCAAGCCCATGCTGTTGGCGATGCCGCACAGGAACGAGGCGATCACGAAGGCCAGCGTCGACCACACGAACAATTTGCGCTCGCCGAAACGCCGCGCCAGCCAGCCGGTCAGCGGCAGCGCGATCGCCGTGCTCACCGCGAACGAAGTGATCACCCAGGTCGCCTGGTTGGCGCTGCCGCCCAGGTTGCCGGAGATGGTCGGCAGCGAGACGTTGGCGATGGTGGTGTCGAGCACCTGCATGAAGCTGGCCAGCGCCAGCCCCAGCGTGGTCAGGGCGACATTCGGCGGACGGAAGTCGGCCGGATTCGCGGCAGCCTGCGGGGCAGGCGGCAGGCCGGGGGCGTCCTCGGTGTTCGCGGTGGTGGACATCGGGCTGCGGTCTCAGGAAAGGTGCAGGAGCGGCAGCGCGGTGGCTGCCGGCGACAGTGGGAGCGTTCCGGACGAGGGGAGGGATCGGGAACGCTGCGCCGCCTGCGCGACTCCTGCGTAAAGGGTCAGGCCTTGCGGCCCTGCGGCAGGTTGCTTTCGATGACGTCGTGGATCAGCGCGTCGGCATCTTTCAACTGCTTGGCGTAGGCCTGGGTAGCGAGCACCGGCTCGCGCGCGCTGGCGGCGGGCAGGACCGGGCCGTCCTGGTCGCGCACGCTGACATCGACCGACATGCTCATGCCGAGGCGCAGCGGATGCTCGACAAGCTGCTTCGGGTCCAGTTCCACGCGCACCGGGATGCGCTGCACGATCTTGATCCAGTTGCCGCTGGCGTTCTGCGCCGGGAGCAGGGCGAACGCACTGCCGGTGCCCAAGCCAAGGCTGCTCAGCTTGCCGTTGTAGACCACCTTGTCGCCGTACACGTCGGCAGTGAGTTCCACCGGCTGGCCCAGGCGCAGGTTGCGCAGCTGGGTTTCCTTGAAGTTGGCATCCACCCACACCTGCTCCAGCGGCACCACGGTCAGCAGGCCGGTGCCCGGCTGCACGCGCTGGCCGAGCTGCACGGTGCGCTTGCCAACGTAGCCGTCGATCGGCGCCACGATGGCCGCGCGCTGCAGGTTGAGGTAGGCCTGGCGCAGCTGCGCGGCGGCGGCCTGCACCTGCGGCTGGTTGGAGACGGTGGTGGCATCGACCAGTGCGCGGTTGCGCGACAGGCTGCCGCGCGAGGCGCTCAGCGCCGCTTCGGCCGCCTTCAATTGCGTCTGTGCATGCGCCAGTTCCTCGGCGGAGACCGCGCCGCTTGCGACCAGGCCACTGCGGCGGGCCACGTCGGCGCGTGCCTGCGACACGGCGACTTCGCGCGCGGCGATATCGGCCTGCGCCGAATCCACGCTGCTGTACAGGCCACGCACCTGGCGCACGGTGCCGGCGAGATTCGCCTTCGCCTGTTCGTAGGCGACTTGCGCGTCGTTCGGGTCGAGTTGCACCAGCACCTGGCCCGCCTGCACGCGCATGCCGTCCTCGGCGTGGATCTCGACCACCGTGCCCATGGTTTGCGGAGTGATGGTGACGATATTGCCCTGCACGTAGGCGTCGTCCGTGTCCTGGTGCCAACGCGCGACCAGCAGGTAGTACGCCAGCCAGCCGATGCCGGCCAGAAGCACCACGGCCAGCAGGATCAGCAACGCGCGCTTGCGCTTGCCATTGGCCGGCTTGAGCGAGCTCTGCGAGACCGGCAGCGGCGCGCCTTGACCGGTGGAAGTGTTCGGAGTGGTTTCAGTAGTCATGTTCGCGCTCAGTTCGATGCGGTGTTGTTTTTTGACGAGAGCTGCGGCGCTTCGATGGCGATGCCGCCGCCGAGCGCCTGGTCGAGGTCGATGGTGGAGGTGCGCCGCTTGGCGTTCAGCGTGGCCAGTTGCTGGTCGAGCTGCAGCAGCGGTTTCTGTGCGGCCAGCACGTCCAACTGGTTGGTCAGGCCGGCGCGATGCCGCTGCGCCACCATGGCGTAGGCCTTGGCGGCGGTGTCGCGCGCGATGCGCGTGCTGGCGATCTGCGCATCGAGTGCGCGCGCGCCTTGCACGGCGTCGGTCACTTCGCGCACCGCGCCCAGCAGGGTCTGGTTGTAGTTGGCAACGGCCAGGTCGTAATCGGCATTGCTGCCCATCAGCTGGTTGCGCAGGCGGCCGCCTTCGAAGATCGGCAGGGTCAGCGCCGGGCCGCCATTGAGCAGCAGCGCGTCGCTGCCGAACAGGTCGCCCAGGTTGCCGGCACCCAGGCCGACCATCGCGCTGAGGTTGATGGTCGGATAGAACGCGGCCTTGCTGGCGTCGATGCCGTGTTGCGCGGCTTCGACACGCCAACGCGCGGCGACGATATCGGCGCGGCGGGCGAGCAGGTCGCTGGGCAACAAGGCAGGCGCCGATGCATCAGGCGTTGCGAGTTTGGGGCGGGCGATGTCGAGGCCGCGATCCGGGCCGGCACCGACCAATGCGGCCAGCGCATTGCGCAGCGCATCGATCTGCTGCTGCGCGGCCTGCGCCTGCTGGCGTGCAGCGGCGGACGCACTCTGGTTCTGGTTGAAGGCGATGGTGTTGTCCAGGCCCGCCTTGATCCGTTGCTGGTTGAGCTTGACCAACCCATCGGAACGCGCGGCCTCGGCCTTCGCCGCGTCCTGCAATTCGAACGCCTGCGCCAGCGCGACGTAAGTGCGGGCGATGTTCGACGCCAGCTGCAGGCGCGCCGCCTGCGCATCGACTTCGGTCGCCCGCGCACTGCCCAACGCGGCCTGCCACTTGGCCTTGTCCAAGCCCCAGAAATCCGGGTTGTACTTCAGGCTCAGGGTGAGCAGGTTGGCGACGTTGAAATCGCCGCCGATCTCGGGGCCGGCCAATGTTTCCGGAATCTGCAGACCGGCCACTTGCGCACCGGCGCCCAGCGTCGGCTTGCGCGCGGCATCGGCCAGGCCCGCTTGTGCAATGGCTTTGCGGGTGCGTGCGTCGGCGGCGTCGAGTGCCGGCGAGGTGGCCAGCGCTTCATCGATCAGTGCATCGAGCTGCGCATCGCCGAAGCTTGACCACCAGCGTTCGGACGGCCACGCGGCGGTGGAGAGTTGCGAGCGCGCAAGCGACTTGCCGACAGCGAGTGAATCGGCATCGCGCAGCTGGCCTTGGGTGGCCAGCCCTTCGGTGCTGGCGCAGCCGGCGAGCAGCAGCGCGCAGGCTGCGGCGAGGGGGAGGAGTTTGGTCATGGCTCAGTCTTCGGCAACGAGGTTGTCGCGCACCTGCTCCAGCAGGCGGGTGAGTTGGGTGCGGGTGGCGTCGTCCATGCCCTGCAGGGCACGTTCGCGCACGCGCTGGCCGCATTGGTCGATGTCGCGCCACATCGCCACGCCGGTTTCGGTCAGGTGGATGTGCAGGGCGCGGCGGTCGGCGGGATCGGCCACGCGCACCAGCAGGCCGCGGGCTTCCAGCTTGTCCAGCAGGCGGGTCATCGCGCCGGGGTTGAGATCGGCGGCGCGTGCCAGGTCGGTGACGCTGGCGGTACCGGTGGCCAGCTTCTTGATCGCGATGAACTGGCTGAAGGTCAGGTCATGGCCGGCGTCGGCCAGTTCCTTGGCCATCCGCGCCCACATCGCATCGCGGGTCTGGCGGAACAGCAGGCCCAGGGCGGAACCGGTGCAGGCCTCGGTCGGGGTGGCGTGTGCGTTCATGGGGCGGCATATTGCTCGCCCGTGCAATAGTTGTCAATGCAAATATTATCGTTGCAAACGTATTCGCAACGAGCGCATTCAGCTTGCCCGGTGCAGCACCAGTTCCAGCACGAACTGGCTGCCGAAGAAGGCCAGGAACAGCAAGACCATCGCCGCCAGTGTCCAGCGCACGGCGGTTGCGCCGCGCCAACCGCGCCGCCAACGGCCCAGCAGCAGGATGCCGAAGGCCAGCCACGACAGCACCGAGAACACGGTCTTGTGGGCCAGGTGCTGGGTCAGCAGGTTGTCGACGAACAGCACGCCGGTGAGCAGGGCGGCGGTCAGCAGCACGAAGCCGACGCTGATCGTGCGGAACAGCAGGGTTTCCAGTTCGGTCAGCGGCGGCAGCGCGCGCAGCCAGCGATGGAATTCGCGGCGGCGCAGGGCGCGTTCTTGCGCCCACAGGAAGATCGCCAGCAAAGCAGCAATCGCCAGCGTGGCGTAGGCCAGAAGGGCGAGCCACGCATGCAGCAGCAACCGCCAGTCCAGCGGCTCGGGCTTGCTGGCGTGGCCGTACAGCGCGTAACCGAGCAAGGTGAGCGCCGCCAGCGGGAACACCACCACGCCCAGCGCACGCATGCGCCCGGACGCGCCGACGATCGCGGTCAGGATCGCCATGCCCAGTCCAGCCAGCGACAGTGCGGCGAAGAAATGCAGGTCGGTGATGCCGCTGCTGCGCCAGGCCAGGAAATGGGTCGCGCCGTGCAGCAGCAGGGCCAGGTTGGCCGGCAGCAACCAGCCACGCGCGGCCTCGTCGCCACGTTGCACGGAAACCACCAGCCAACCGGCGGCGACCAGGTACAGCGCGATGGCGATGAGAACGATTGTCATCGCCGCAGTGTCGCACAAAGGTTGGTCGCCGGATCGCCCCTATATAATCGCCAACCGTTTCTTTTCGATGGCGCTGCCGACGATGTTCGAATCACTGACCCAACGCCTGTCCGGCACCATCGAACGCATTCGCGGTCGCGGCCGGCTGACCGAATCCAACATCAACGAGGCCGTGCGCGAAGTGCGCATCGCCCTGCTGGAAGCGGACGTGGCGTTGCCGGTGGTGCAGGCACTGGTGCAGCGGATCAAGGTGCGCGCGGTCGGCCAGGAAGTGATGCGCTCGTTGACCCCGGGCCAGGTGCTGGTGCGCATCGTGCGCGATGAGCTCACCGCAGTGATGGGTTCGCAGGCGCAGGACTTGAACCTCAACGTGCCGGCGCCGGCGGTGATCCTGATGGCCGGCCTGCAGGGCGCGGGCAAGACCACCACCGTGGCCAAGCTTGCCAAGCACCTGAAGGAAAAGCGCAAGAAGAAGGTGATGGTGGTCAGCGCCGACGTCTACCGTCCGGCCGCGATCGAGCAATTGCAGACGCTGGCCGGGCAGGTCGGCGCGCTGTTCTTCCCGTCGGATGCCTCGCAGAAGCCGGAAGCGATCGTCAAGGCCGCCATCGAAGATGCACGCAAGTCGTTCGCCGACGTGCTGATCGTCGATACCGCCGGCCGCACCAGCATCGACGACGCGATGATGACGGAGATCAAGGCGCTGCACGCCGCCGTCGCGCCGGTCGAAACCCTGTTCGTGGTCGACTCGATGACCGGCCAGGACGCCGCAGTGACGGCGAAGCATTTCGGCGAGGCATTGCCGCTCACCGGCGTGGTGCTGACCAAGACCGATGGCGATGCACGCGGCGGTGCTGCACTGAGCGTGCGCTACATCACCGGCAAGCCGATCAAGTTCATCGGCGTCGGCGAGAAGCCCGATGGACTCGACGTGTTCCACCCGGACCGCGTGGCCAGCCGCATCCTCGACATGGGCGACGTGCTGTCGCTGGTCGAGCAGGTCGAGGCGCAGGTCGACCAGGACAAGGCCAAGAAGCTGGCGGAGAAGGTCGCCAAGGGCAAGAAGTTCGACCTCAACGACATGCGCGACCAGCTCGAGCAGATGCAGAACATGGGCGGCCTGAGCGGCCTGATGGACAAGCTGCCCGGTGTCGGTCAGTTGCCGGAATCGGTCAAGCAGCAGGTCACCGGCAAGGAAGTGCCGCGGATGATCGCGATCATCAATTCGATGACCAAGAAAGAGCGCCGCAACCCCGACCTGCTCAACGGTTCGCGCCGTGCCCGCGTGGCACGCGGCTCCGGCCTGACCCCGGCCGACGTCAACAAGGTGCTGAAGCAGTACCAGCAGATGGAAAAGATGATGGGCAAGCTGGGCCGCGGCGGCATGAAGGGCATGATGCGCGGCCTCAGCGGGATGATGGGCGGGCGCGGCGGCATGCCGCCGATGCGTTGAAGCCGGCGGCGGGTTTCCCTCGCCGATTCAAGACGTTATACTTACCGGCTTACCCGGCCATTCCGGCCGCTGGGCAACACCGAGAAACTGCAATGGTCAAGATTCGCCTTACCCGTGGCGGCGCCAAGAAGCGTCCCTTCTACCACATCATCGTCACCGACAGCCGCAGCGCGCGCGACGGCCGCAACATCGAGCGCGTGGGTTTCTACAACCCGGTCGCGCAGGGTGCCGAGAAGCGCATCGAGCTGAACCTCGAGCGCGTCAAGCACTGGGTCGACAACGGCGCGCAGCTGACCGACAAGGTCGCCGACCTGTACAAGCAGGCCGCCAAGGCCGCCTGATGCCGCTGCCGCCCGTGATGCGGGCGGCACTGCTTCCATGAACGCACCGGACAGCCGCCAGCGGATGCTCACCGTGGGCCGGTTGCACGGTGCGTTTGGCGTGCGCGGCGAAGTGAAACTGGAAAGCTTCACCGATCCGCTGCGCGCGATCGCCAAATACCAGCCGTGGACGCTGCGCGATGCGCGCGGCAACGAGCGCGCCTGCGAGGATGTGCGCGTCCGTGAGGGCGGCAAGGGCCTGATCGCCACGATGCCCGGCATCGAGGACAAGGACGCCGCCGATGCGTTGCGTGGCGTTGATGTGCTGGTGCCGCGTTCCGCATTGCCGCCACCGGCCGCCGGCGAGTACTACTGGGTCGATCTCGAAGGCCTGCGCGTGGTGAATGTTGAAGGCGCGGATTTCGGCACCGTCTCCCACCTGTTTTCGACCGGCGCCAACGACGTGCTGGTGGCGCAGGGCGAGCGCGAGCGGATGATTCCGTTCGTGCAGCCGGACTACATTCGCAGTGTCGATTTTGATACCGGCATCGTCACCGTCGACTGGGACGCGGATTTCTGAGGTCGATGCCGATGCGCTTCGACATCGTCAGCCTGTTCCCCGAATTCGTCGCCCAGCTGGCCGCGCACGGCGTGGTCGGGCGCGCCGGCGAGCGCGGATTGCTGTCGATCCACGGCTGGAACCCACGCGACCATGCCGAGGGCAATTACCGCCGGGTCGATGATCGTCCGTTCGGCGGCGGCCCGGGCATGGTGATGCTGATCGATCCGTTGCGCGCCACGCTGCACGCCGTGTGCGAGGCCGATCCGGCGCCGGCCAAGGTCATTTACCTGAGTCCGCAGGGGCAACGCCTGACCCAGGCCAAAGTCCGCGAACTGGCGGCTGCGCCGCGCCTGATCCTGCTCTGCGGCCGCTACGAGGGCGTCGACGAGCGCCTGTTGCAGGCCGAGGTGGACGAGGAAATCTCGATCGGCGACTACGTGCTGTCCGGCGGCGAGCTGGCCGCTGCGGTGCTGATCGATGCCGTGGCCCGGCTGCAGGACGGCGCGCTGAACGATGCCGAATCCGCCGTGCAGGACAGTTTCGAGGGCGATGGCCTGCTGGATTGCCCGCATTACACCCGCCCGGTCGAGCATGAATTCGGCTCGGTGCCGGAGGTGTTGTTGTCCGGCAACCACGCGGCCATCGCGCGTTGGCGCCGGCAGCAGTCGCTGGGCCGCACCTGGCTGCGCCGGCCCGACCTGCTGGACGAGGCCGCTCTGTCCAAGGCGGACCGAGGCTTGCTGGAGGAGTTCCGGACCCAGTATGCGGTCGCCCTGCAGGACGCCGGCGAAGATGCCTAAGCCCCTAGCGCACAAGGGAAAAAGCCAGCTATAATGCACGGCTTCGCTTTACCCCGGCTCCACGAAGAACACGTTTCACCCCCGTGCCATGACGCAGCGTCCACGTGCACCTGCGCATTACAACTAATCCAACAGGCTCAGACCATGAACAAGCCCTCGATCCACACCCTCCTGCAGGACTTCGAAACCGCGCAGATCGCGCGCAAGCTTCCCGACTTCGGCCCCGGCGATACCGTCATCGTCAACGTCAAGGTCAAGGAAGGCAACCGCGAGCGCGTGCAGGCCTACGAAGGCGTGGTCATCGGCAAGAAGAACGCCGGCCTGAACTCCGCGTTCACCGTGCGCAAGATCTCCCACGGCTTCGGCGTGGAGCGCGTGTTCCAGACCCACAGCGCCGCCATCGATTCGGTGACGGTGAAGCGTCGCGGCGACGTGCGCGCCAGCAAGCTGTATTACCTGCGTGGCCTGGAAGGCAAGAAGGCGCGCATCAAGGAAGATCTGGCCGGCAACGCCAAGGCCAAGGCTGCAGCGCTGGCCGCAGCGGCTGCCGAAGCCGCCGCCGCCGAGTAAGGCGCGCGTCAGCTGCTTCCTGCAACGGCCACCTCCGGGTGGCCGTTTGCATTTACGACGTTCATTCTTCGATGATGATGCAGATCGAAACCGTTGCCAGCGTTCGCCTCGACTTGTGGCTGTGGGCGGCACGCTTCTACAAGACACGCGCGCTGGCCAAGCACGCCATCGAGACAGGCAAGGTCGATGTGGGCGGACAACGCGCCAAGCCCTCACGCAGCGTGCGCATCGGCGATGTGCTGGTCGTTGTGCGGCTCGATGAGCGTTTCGAAATCGAAGTCACCGCGCTTAGCGACGTGCGTGGCCCGGCTAGCATCGCGCAGACCCTTTACCGTGAATCCGACGCATCGAAAGCCGCGCGCGAGCAGGCGCGGGCATTGCGCAACGCCGAGCGCGCTGGCTTCAAGCCTCCTGAAACCAAGCCCGACAAGCGGGCGCGCCGGTTGATCCGCGCGCTGGGCGATATCGACGCGCTCTGATCGGAAGCGCGTGCCGCGTGGCCTATCCCGGAAGACGGATTGTCGGTACACGGGCCATTGCCGACACTGCCGCGAACAGTCCCGCCCGGGAGGCAGGCATGCGCACGATGCGTCGCGGCAGCCACGGTTTCGATGTCGAATTCATGCAGCGCCTGCTGGTGCGCGCGGATACGCGGGAGCATGCGGATTACCCGTTTTACGGCAGCGACGGCCGTTTCGACGGCGAAACTGATCGCGCGGTGCGCGCTTTCCAGCGCCGGCACCCAGGATTGGTGGTCGATGGCGTGGTCGGGCCACAGACCTGGTCTGCGCTCGGCCTGCGCACCCAGCGCGAACACAACATCACGCGGCGTGGCCAGCCCGACGGCAATAGCTGCTGGGCGACTGCGGCGGGCATGATCGAGGCACGCAACATGGCGACGCCGGGCAGCGTGGCCTTGACCGAAACCGGGCGTTTGCGCGACGAAATCGGGAATATCGAAACGTTTGCACGCACGCTAGGCTGGCGCATGCCGAATCATTCGCCTCCGGTGCCGGAGCTGGTGTCGATGCTTGCGCGAACACCGCTGTGGATTGGCGTGACCAATGAAGTAGGTGGGCATGCGGTCGTGCTGAGCGGCGTGTACAGCGATGGCGATCCGTCGGGGCACGGGACGATGGTGCGCGTGCATGATCCCTGGCCGCCCGGACACGGTTCCGTTTACGGGAGTTTCGTCAGCCCGTTGATCCTGCACGATGGGAATGCACGTATTCCGGTGTCGCTGATCTATCTGCTGATCCCGTCCTGACCGATTCGCGAAATGCAAACGCCGGCGCGGATGCCGGCGTTTGCGCTTCTTACGGGGAAGCGTGGGATCAGCGCAAGTCGAAGCGATCCAGCTCCATGACCTTGGCCCAGGCCGCAGCGAAGTCTTGCGCGAACTTCTGCTTGCCATCGCTGCTGGCATAGACCTCGGCCAATGCGCGCAGCACCGAGTTGGAACCGAACACCAGGTCCACCCGGCTGCCGGTCCATTTCGCAGCACCGGTCTTGCGGTCGCGGCCTTCGAAGGTGTCGCGCGCGTCGGAGGCAGGCTTCCACTCGGTCCCCATGTCGAGCAGGTTGACGAAGAAATCGTTGCTCAGCACGCCGGGGCGGTCGGTGAACACGCCGGTCGAGGAGCCATCCGCATTCGCACCCAGCACGCGCAGACCGCCGACCAGCACGGTCATCTCCGGCGCGGTCAGGGTGAGTAGCTGCGCGCGATCGACCAGCAGGTGTTCGGCCGGCACCGCCGAGCGGCCCTTGAGGTAGTTGCGGAAGCCATCGGCGAACGGTTCCAGGGGTTTGAACGAATCGACATCGGTCTGCTTCTGGCTGGCGTCGCTGCGGCCGGGCGAGAACGCCACGTTGATCTCGGTGCCGCCATCCTTCGCGGCTTTCTCGATCGCCGCCGCGCCGCCCAGCACGATCAGATCGGCCAGCGACACTTTCTTGCCGCCGCCGGCGTCGAGGTTGAATTCCATCTGGATGCGTTCCAGCGCCTTCAACACCTTGCCCAGTTGTTCCGGCCGGTTCACCGCCCAATCCTTCTGCGGGGCAAGCCGCACGCGCGCGCCGTTGGCACCGCCGCGCTTGTCGCCGCCACGGAAGGTGGATGCCGAGGCCCACGCGGTGGAAACGAGTTCGGAAACGGTGAGGCCACTGGCGAGGATCTTCGCCTTCAACGCGGCGATATCGCCGGCATCGACCAGCGGATGGTCGACCTCGGGGATCGGGTCCTGCCAGATCAGCTCTTCCTTCGGCACTTCCGGGCCGAGGTAGCGCGCGCGTGGGCCCATGTCGCGATGGGTCAGCTTGAACCAGGCGCGGGCGAAGGCTTCGGCGAAGGCCTGCGGATTCTCCAGGAAGCGTTTGGAGATCGCGCCGTAGATCGGATCGAAGCGCAGCGACAGGTCGGTGGTCAGCATCTTCGGGCGTTGCTTCTTCGCCGCATCGTGGGCAAACGGAACATCTTCAGGCGCGTCCTTGGCGACCCATTGATGCGCACCGGCCGGGGATTTCTCCAGCTCCCATTCGAAGCCGAACAGGTTCTCGAAGAATTTGTTGCTCCACAGCGCCGGCGTCTGCGTCCAGGTGATTTCGATGCCGGAACTGATGGTGTCGCCGCCCTTGCCGCTGCCGTATTTGTTGTGCCAGCCGAAGCCTTGCTGCTCCAGGTCGCCGGCTTCCGGTTCGCTGCCCACGTTGTCCGCCGAGGCCGCGCCATGGGTCTTGCCGAAGGTATGGCCACCGGCGATCAGGGCCACGGTTTCCTCGTCGTCCATCGCCATGCGGGCGAAGGTCTCGCGGATATCGACCGCCGCCAGCAGTGGATCGGGGTTGCCGTCCGGGCCTTCGGGATTCACGTAAATCAGGCCCATCTGCACTGCGGCCAACGGGTTTTCCAGATCGCGCGAATGGCCGCTGTCGGTCTTGTCGTCGGCGATCACCACGCCTTCGCCGTGCTGCTTGGTCACGCCGGCATCGCCATGTGCGTAGCGCACGTCGCCGCCCAGCCACTTGGTCTCGCGGCCCCAGTACACATCGAGATCGGGTTCCCAGGTGTCCTCGCGACCGCCGGCGAAACCGAAGGTGCGGAAGCCCATGGTTTCCAGCGCCACATTGCCGGCCAGGATCATCAGGTCGGCCCAGGACACCTGTTGGCCGTATTTCTGCTTGATCGGCCACAGCAGGCGTCGCGCCTTGTCCAGGCTGACGTTGTCCGGCCAGCTGTTGAGCGGGGCGAAGCGCTGCTGGCCACGACCGCCGCCGCCGCGCCCGTCGCCGATGCGGTAGGTGCCGGCGCTGTGCCAGGCCATGCGGATGAAGAACGGACCGTAATGGCCGAAGTCGGCCGGCCACCAGTCCTGCGAATCCGTCATCAGCTCGCGCAGGTCTTTCTTCAGGCCGTGGTAGTCGAGCTTGGCGAAGGCCTTGGCGTAATCGAAATCGCCGTCCAAGGGATCGGATTTCGGCGAATGCTGGTTAAGCAGGTCCAGCCGCAATTGGTTCGGCCACCAGTCGCGGTTGGTGGTGCCCGCGGTCTTGCTGTGGAAGGGGCACTTCGATTCGGTCGACATGGCGGCTCCAGGCGAGGGTGGATGGTCAGGTCTACCTTAGTCCCCGTTATGCGACAGTTGAAATCGAATGATCGAACGGTTTCGATATGCACCGACTATCGAAATGCCAGCATGGCATTGACTGTGACTGAAACGACAACGGCCGCTTGCGCGGCCGTTGCGTGAAGCACGAGCGGGGCGCTCAGGTACGGCCGCGCATCGCGCCCATGCCAACCTTGATCAGGTCGCCGATGCCCAACTGTCCGTCGCCATCCTGATCCAGTACCGCGCCGAGCAAGCCGCCACCCAAGCCGCCCTGTTGCTGCTGCACCTGGCGTTCCTGGCCGAGGATGTCGCCGAGTACCTGTGGCGATGCCTGTTGTTGCGCGCCATTGCCGTCCTGTCCACCGAACATCCGCTTGGCGAGGTAGGCCATCACGATCGGGGCGAGGATCTTCATCAGCATCTGCGCCTTGTCGCTGCCAAGGCCTGTGGCCTGGCCCAGGCCGGTTTCGGCCTGTTGCTGCTGGCCGCCGAAGATGTGCCCCAACTGACCCAGGCCGTCGGTCTGCCGGCTCTGCTGGCCACCGAGTACGGCGCCGAGGATGTCGCCGATGCCACCGCCACTGTTGTGGTCGCGGCCCAGCGCACCGAACAGCGCATCCGCGCCATCGGCCTGGCTGGTGTTGCGGCCCATCGCACCCAGGATCATGGGCAACGCAGCAGCAATCGCGCCTGCGGTCTGCGCCTGTCCAGTACCAAGTTGCGCGCCGATCTGCTGCACATCGGCGCGGGACAACTGCGAGAAAATTTCATCGGTCAAGGACGACATTGCGACATTCCCTTGTACATGCGGAGCGGGATGCCCCGGGAGCGCCACAGTAGCAAAACGTCCCGCCGTGCAAGGGGTGTTTGCAGGTTTTTTTTCATCCCCCTGCGGAAGCTGGCTATCCTGCGGATACATTCGCAAAGATCCTTCCATGAGCACTCGCGCCGCCCGTTTGCTGCAATTGCTCGATGAATTGCACCGCCGCCGCACGCCCGTGCGCGGCGCGTTTCTGGCAGAACGCATGGGCGTGAGCCTGCGCACGCTGTATCGCGATATCGAGACATTGCGCGGGCAGGGCGCGGAGATCGCCGGCGACCCGGGCGTGGGTTACCAGATGCGTCCTGGTTTCATGCTGCCGGCGATGATGTTCTCCGCCGAGGAACTGGAAGCAGTGGCATTGGGGACGCGCTGGGTGGCCGCGCATGGCGATCCGGAATTCGCCGAAGCCGCCGGCCGGGCGATGGATCGCATCGCGAGCGCATTGCCGGAGCCGTTGCGATTGCAGGTGGAAACCAGCGGGTTGTTCGCACCTGATTGGCGGCCCGTGCCGCAGGAGCCTTGGGTGCCCACGCTGCGTCATGCCATCCGCGATGAGCATTCGGTGCGCATGCGCTATTCGGATGTCGAAGGGCGCATCAGTGAACGTATCGTCTGGCCGTTCGCGATGGCCTTCCTGGCCGACATGCGTTTGCTTGCGGCATGGTGCGAATTGCGTGGCGATTTTCGTCATTTTCGCGCCAACCGCGTGATCGAACTGGAAGACACCGGCAAGCGCTATCCGCAGCGGCGACACACTCTGTTGAAGCGTTGGCGCGCGGAGCATCTTCGCCACCACGAGGCATGACTGCTGACAGGATCTGGCAGCAGGGCAGGACACACTGATCGCCCAACCCGATCAGGAACCGCGCCATGACCGACACGCTGACCCTCTACACCCACCCGATGTCCCGTGGTCGCGTGGCGCGCTGGATGCTGGAGGAAACCGGCCTGCAGTACGAGACCGTGCTGCTGGAATACGGCACCACCATGAAAGCGTCGGAGTACCTGGCGATCAATCCGATGGGCAAGGTGCCGGCGCTGCGCCACGGCGATGCAGTGGTGACCGAGAATTCAGCGATCGCGCTGTACCTGGGCGACCTGGCGCCGGACAAACAGCTTGCGCCCGCACCGGGCAGTGCCGAACGCGCCGCGTACTACCGTTGGATCAGCTTCATGGGCCCGCTGGAAGAACTCATGATGGCGAAGCAGACCGGCAAGCTCGCCGATCCGATGACCGCCGGCTACGGCACCGAGGCGGATGTGGTCAGCACGCTGGAACACGCCATCGGCGGCCGTGATTTCCTGGCTGGCGATTGCTTCACCATGGCCGACTTGCTGGTCTCCGCGTATATCGGCTGGTACCTCCAGTTCAAGCTACTCGAGCCGCGCGAGAACTTCATTCGTTTCGTGGAATTGCATCGCCAACGCCCGGCTGGGCTGCGCGCCGGTGCACTCGACGACGCGCTGATGCCGAAGCCCGTCAGCTGACGGGCGTAAGCCGAGCGACTTCAACCGATACAAGGCTTCCAGCGTCCGCTTCAGGGCGAGGTCATCGGGATCGATGGGGTCCAATGCCTCCACCGACGTCGAACTGCTGCCGCGAATCCGGCACCGACGCCCATCGACTTACTGCACGGTGGCCGTGACCCAGGCTTTGCGTATCAACCGGCCGCACTGGGTCGAACGATAACCCTCTCCGAGATTCTGGTCGGTATCCTGGCCCGCCGTTGCCTGCTTGCGGGCGACGATGCCGTACCACGTCTTGCTTGCGTCGATCCACGGATAGAAGCCGAACGCTCCTGCGCTGCTGAACGCCCCGTCGCCTACAAGCGGATCGACTTCGACCCAGTGGCCCAGCGAGTAGTTCCAGCTCTCCGTCGCGGGCACGGGCGTGTTGCGCGCTTGCGCGCAGGTGCCGGGGTTGGTGCATACCGCGTTGGCGCCGAGCATTGCACCAAGCCGCAGCTGGTTGCCGAGTAACCTGCGCAGGAACAGCGCGTAATCGCTCGCGGTGGTGAACAGTCCACCGGCCAGTTGTGGTTGCGTGTAGAGCAGTGCGATGTCGTTGCCGATCTTCGCGCGCACCTCGGCGGCGAGACCGTCGTTGCGCAGCGGGCCCAGGCCGATCAAGCTCGCGTGCTTCTGCATGTGGCCGCCGCCATAGGAGAACATCCCGTCGTTGGCCGGGTGGTACAGGCCGTTGTCCGCGAAGGCGACGCACTCATCCACGCTTTGTCCCTGCAAGCACCCATTGAAGCTGGTGTAACCGCTGCGGAATGTCAGGAACTTGATGTCCTCGGTGGTGAGTGGGCCAGGCCGCATCTGCGCGACATACGCGGCATACACCCATTTCGATGCCGAGGCGATCGCCATCGGTGTGTCCGCCTTGTACACCGTGGGATCGGTCGCCGAATCCACCGAGCCCGAGGCGAGTCCCGAGGACTTGTCGCCGACCTCCCAATAGAACGGCCGGATCGATGCGCATGCGTTGGTGTCACCCTGCGCGGTCGTGGTGGCGGCCGCTATGCGTTGGGGATTCGATGGCTGCGACGGCGGCGGGGGAAGAGGAGGCCGCGGCGGCGGCGCGGGCAAAGTCGCACCTCCTGAATTGCCGCCACCGCCACCACCGCACCCTTGCAGCAACAGCAGGACGCACGCGATCAGGGCAGTGCGATTGGCGAACGGCCGTGCTTGGCGAATCTGGATCATGGCGGACCTCCGTTGTCCGGTGCGTTGCGACAGGCAACACCCTCAACAGGGATCAACTTTTTTCCGCGTGATCGGTTGACAGGCCACCACCACATTCGAAATCGGCGCAAGCGGATGCGTCGCTGTCAGCCCAGCGACTTCAACCGATAGAGCGCCTCCAGCGCCTGCTTCGGCGTGAGGTCGTCCGGATCGATGGAGGCCAGCGCTTCCATCGCCGCTGATGGCGGTGCGAACAGGCCGATCTGCTGCGGCGAATCCAGTGCCGGCGCGCTCAGCGGCAAGGTCGGTGCATCGCGGCCCTGCGCTTCCAGTTCGGCCAGCCGTGCGCGTGCCTGTTGCAGCGCGGCTTTCGGCAAACCGGCCAGCGCCGCTACCTGCAAGCCGAAACTGCGGTTGGCTGGGCCGGGCCGCACCGCGTGCATGAACACCAGCGCATCGCCGTGCTCGACCGCATCCAGGTGCAGGTTGGCGATGCCGCTGCCCGGTTCGGCCAGCGCGGTCAGCTCGAAGTAGTGGGTGGCGAACAGCGTGTAACTGCGATTGCTCGCGGCGAGTTGCCGCGCGACGGCATCGGCCAAGGCGAGTCCGTCGTACGTTGAAGTGCCGCGGCCGATCTCGTCCATCAGCACCAGCGATTGTTCGGTGGCGTGGTGCAGGATGTAGGCGGTTTCGCTCATCTCGACCATGAAGGTCGACTGCCCGCGTGCGAGGTCGTCGCCGGCACCGATGCGGGTGAGGATGCGGTCGATCGGGCCGATCACGGCTTTCGATGCCGGCACGAAGCTGCCGATGCAGGCCAGCAACACGATCAGCGCGTTCTGGCGCATGAAGGTGCTCTTGCCGCCCATGTTGGGGCCGGTGATCACGTACATGCGCGCGGCGTCATCGAACACCAGGTCGTTCGGCTCGAACGGCGCGTCGCGCAGCGCCTCCACCACCGGATGGCGGCCACGTTCGATGGCGATGCCGGGTGCGTCTTGCAACTGCGGCATCGTCCAGTCCAGCGTCTGCGCGCGTTCGGCGAAGCCGGCAAACACGTCGAGTTCGCTCAATGCGGCGGCGCAATGGCGCAGCGGTTCCAGTTCTTCGTTGAGCAGGTCGAGCAGGCCTTCGTACAACAGCTTTTCGCGGGCCAGCGAACGCTCGCGCGCGGACAGCACCTTGTCCTCGAAGCCTTTCAGTTCCTCGGTGATGTAGCGCTCGGCGCCGGTCAATGTCTGCCGTCGCGTGTAATGCACCGGTGCCTTGTCGACCTGGCCCTTGCTGATCTCGATGAAGTAGCCGTGCACGCGGTTGTAGCCGACCTTGAGGTTGGCGATGCCGGTGGCCTCGCGCTCGCGTGCTTCCAGGTCGATGAGGAATTGGTCGGCATTCGTGGACAGCGTGCGCAACTCGTCCAGCTCGAAATCGTAGCCCTCCAGGATCACGCCGCCGTCGCGGGCCAGCAGCGGCGGCTGCGGGACGATGGCCGAACGCAACAGATGCGCGGTGGCATCGTGTTCGCCGAGTTCGTCATGCAGGGCGCGCAGGCGCGGCGAATCGAGGTTGGCGAGGATCTCGCGCACGGCGGGCAGCAGCGACAGGCCATCGCGCAGGGTCGACAGGTCGCGCGGGCGCGCGCTACGCAGGGCTACGCGCGAGAGGATGCGTTCCAGGTCGCCAAGCGCGCGGAAGGCTTCGCGCAGCAGGTCGTCTGCGCGTGCCTCGATCAATGTGGCGACGGCATGGTGGCGTTCGCCGACCACCTTGCGATCACGCAACGGGCGATGCAGCCAGCGTCGCAGCAGGCGACCGCCCATCGGCGAGACGGTGGAATCCAGCACGCCGAGCAAGGTTGCCCTCGCATCGCCATCGACGCGCGAATCCAACTCCAAGTGCCGGCGCGTTGCGGCATTCATCGCTACGGCTTCATCGCTGGTTTCAAGCGCGATGGCGCGCAGGTGGGGCAGGCGCTGCTTCTGGGTTTCCTCGATATAGCCGAGCAGGGCGCCTGCGGCAGCAATCGCGCGTGGTTTGTCCTCGATGCCGAAGGCGGTGAGATCGTGCACGCCGAAGAACTGCAGCAATTGGCGGCGGCCGGAGTCGGCATCGAACAACCACGGCGCGCGCCGGCGCAGGCCGCGTGTCTCCAGCACGGCGGCCGGCCATCCGTCCTCATCGGCGATCAAGGTTTCCGCCGGTTGCAGGCGGGCGAGTTCCGCTTCCAGTGCGTCGTCGCTATCGACTTCATTGGCCCGCAGGCGGCCACTGGACAGGTCGGCCCACGCAAGCCCGTAGCCTTGCTTGCCGCGGCTGATCGCCAGCAGCAGGATGTCGCGGCGTTCGTCGAGCAGGGCTTCGTCGGTGACCGTGCCGGGGGTGACGATGCGCACTACCTTGCGTTCGACCAAGCCCTTTGATGTCGCCGGGTCGCCGATCTGCTCGCAGATCGCAACAGATTCGCCCAAGGCCACCAGCCGCGCCAGGTAGCCTTCGTAGGCGTGGTGGGGTACGCCTGCCATCGGGATCGGCTGGCCGGCGGAACTGCCGCGCTGGGTCAAGGTGATGTCCAGCAGGCGCGCGGCTTTGCGGGCATCGTCGTAGAAAAGTTCGTAGAAATCGCCCATCCGGAAGAACAGCAGCACGTCCGGGTGCTCCGCCTTGGCGGCGAAGAATTGGCGCATCAGGGGGGTGTGTTCGGCAGACATCGACGCAGGCTATGCAACAAGGCCCATAGTGTGCCCGATCCCCTTGTTTCATCGGCAACTGACACTGGACACGTGGGCGTACGGATGTGTTAGTTTTCCGTCAAGGCGGCCTTCACGCTGCCCGCGCGTCATACCCCCACGTGGTCGCGCCGATGATGATGACGATGACGCCACCGCCGACGTGGCGGCACGAATTCCGGCGTATTCAACCAAGGGGGAATCCATGTACAGCAAGCAACCGCAACCCAAGCCGTTGGCCGTCGCCGTGTTTGCGGCACTGGCCGCGATGTCCGCGTTCCCGGCATTCGCCCAGGACGCCGCCGCACTTGCACAGCAGAAACAGGAAGCAGCCAAGACGCTCGACACCCTGGTGGTGACCGCACAGAAGCGCGAGGAAGCGTTGCAGGACGTGCCGATCGTGGTCACCGCGCTGTCGCAGGAGGCATTGCAGGATGCCGGTGTGCGTGACATCAAGGATTTACAGACGCTGGTGCCGGGCCTGACCGTGACCAGCACCCAGAGCGAGGCGATCACCACCGCGCGCATCCGCGGCATCGGCACGGTGGGCGACAACGTCGGCCTGGAATCGTCCGTCGGCGTGGTCATCGACGGCGTGTACCGTCCGCGCAACAGCGTGGGCTTCGGCGACCTGGGCGAGCTGGAACGGATCGAGGTGTTGAAAGGGCCGCAGGGCACGGTGTTCGGCAAGAACACCTCGGCGGGCGTGATCAATGTGGTCACAAAGCGCCCGGATTTCGTTCGCAGCGGCGACGTTGAACTCACCTTCGGCACGCCCGGCGCGATGGGCTTCTCCGCATCCTTCAACACGCCGGTGGGCGAGAAGAACGCGTTCCGCATCTATGCCACCCAGCGTTCGCGCGACGGTTTCATGAAGGTGCATACCGGCGCCGGCCCGCGCAATAACCGCGACGACTACGATCAGGATTACGACTCGGTGCGCGCGCAGTGGCGGATCACGCCGAACGACGACCTCGACATCAACTTCGTCGCCGATGCCACCAATCGCAACGAAAACTGTTGCACCGCAGTCACCACGGTGCGTGGGCTGACCGGGGATATCGTCAATCGCCTCGCGGTGGACTCGGGCGTGGCGCTGACGGCCGATCCGGAAGCGCGCCAGGCCTGGAGCAATCGCGGCACCGAACAGCGGATCCGCGACAAGGGCCTGAGCGCCGAGGTCAACTGGAACACGCCGTGGTTCGGTGGCGCCACGCTCACCTCCATCACCGCCGCACGCGACTGGAAGACGGTGAACGGCCTGGACTTCGATTTTTCCACCGCCGACATCCTATACCGCAACGGCATCGGCGACGAATCGTTCTCCGGCTTCAAGCAGTTCAGCCAGGAATTCCGCCTGACCGGCGCCACCGACCGGGTGGACTGGATGGTGGGCCTGTTCTATGCGAATGAAGACATCGCCCGAAACGAGTCCTACCGCATCGGCAGCGATTACGGCGCCTACCTGTCGTCGGCGATCCTGACCTCGATCAATCCGGCGTTCCGTAACGCGCCCTCCTCCAACACCTTCATCCAGGAAGTGACGGGTCTGTCGTACAACGCGGGTTTCGGCAACCTGTCCGCGCTCGATCGCTACGACCAGAACGCCAAGAGCATCGCGCTGTTTACCAACAACAGTTTCCATGTCACCGAGGCCTTCGACATCGTGCTTGGCCTGCGCTACACCAAGGAAGACAAGGAGCTGGATTCGCTGTACAGCAATCCGTCCGGCGGTGGTGCCTGTGGCACGCTGTTGACGATGATGCAGACTGCGGCTGGACGGGCCGCGCTGGCGACCCGCATCGGGACTTCGCTGACCAATCGCAGCGTGCCGTTTGGGTCGTTGCCGGCGCAAACTCAACAGACCATCATCAGCAATGTGGTCGGTTATTCCTGTCTGCCGTGGGTGAATCCGCTGCACAACGCGGCCTCGCGCGATTCCCACCAGGAACTCAGCGAAAAGGAATGGTCCGGCACGCTCAAGTTCGCCTACCGGATGAATGACAACGCGATGTTCTACCTGTCCGGTGCGCGCGGCTACAAGGCCGGCGGCTTCAACCTGGACCGCGTGCAGTCGTCGAATGGCCTGTCCAGTGGCGGTACGGGCGTGTTGCCGGTGCTGGATACGTCGTTCCCCGGCGAATTCGTCGACAGCTATGAACTGGGTACGAAGACCACCTGGCTGGGTGGCAACCTGCTGCTCAATGCCGCGTTGTTCCACCAGACCTACAGCGATTTCCAGCTCAACAGCTTCCTCGGCACCAGTTTCGTGGTGCGTTCGATCCCGGAAGTCGTCTCGCGCGGCATCGATACCGAGGTGCTGTGGCAGTCGGCCGCGATCAAGGGCCTGATGCTGCAAGGTGGCGTGACCTACGCCAAGACCGAATATGGCGACAGCATCCCGGGTTGCGACTTCGTCGGGCCTAGCCAGGTATCGGCCGCGTGTCCCACGGTCGGTGCCCTGTACAAGTTGCCGGGCAGCCAGATCAGCTTCGCGCCGGAAGTGTCCGCTTCCGCCGCGGTGACGTATGAGCGTGAAATCGATGAAGGCGTGATGGCGCGCTTCAATATCGGCGCCAAGTACATGTCCGAGTTCAACACCGGCTCCGACCTCGATCCGGAGAAGATGCAGGATGCCTACACGGTGGTGAACGCCCGCATCGGCGTGGGCGCCAGCGACCGTAGCTGGGCGTTGGAGTTGTGGGGGCTGAACATCTTCAACAAGTACTACAACCAGGTCGGGTTCGATGCGCCGCTGCAGAATCTGTCGCCGCTGCCGAACGTCGCGTTGAATTCGTTCAATGCCTTCCCGGGCGCGCCAGCAACTTACGGAATCACTTTCCGCAAGCGTTTCTGAGCCGTCTCCATGCGTCGCGAAGCCGGCCCGCAATGCGGGCCGGTTTCGTTTCGGGCGTGCATGTTGCGCAGGCATGCGCTACAACGCGCATGCCTGCCAGTGATGAGCCGCCGATGATCGTTCCCACCGATGCCGAACTTGATGCGCTTTCGCAAGCCACCGGTGCACGCCTGCAGGCTGCGCGGCAGATGCTGGTCACCGCCGAGAGCTGTACCGGTGGTTGGATCGCCAAGGCGGTGACAGACGTGGCCGGTTCCTCGGCCTGGTTCGACTGCGGCATGGCCGTCTACAGCTACGAGGCCAAGCAGGCCATGCTCGGTGTCAATCCGCACACCCTGGAAGTGCACGGTGCGGTCAGTCGCGAGTGCGTGGTGGAGATGGTCAGCGGCGCGCTGGTGCATTCCGGTGCCAGCATCGCAGTGGCGGTGACTGGCATCGCCGGCCCGGGTGGTGGCACGGAAGACAAGCCGGTCGGTACGGTCTGGGTCGCCTGGAAGCGGCGCGGCGGCTACCCGCGCGCCGAAATCTTCCACTTCGAAGGTGATCGTGACGCAGTGCGCCGGCAAACCGTGGCGGCGGCCCTGCGTGGCCTGGAGCACCAACTGGGTTGAAATCCTGGTTCGGGTGTTGACGGGTCAATTCGTTAGTAGTATTACTACTAACCATGAGCCTGACCGACACCCAGCGTGGCATCCACGCCTTCATCGCCGAACGCATCGAGGCGGACGGCTTCGCCCCTTCGCAAGCGGAGATCGCCCGCGCCTTCGGCTTCAAGGGGGTGCGCGCCGCGCAGTACCACCTTGAAGCGCTTGAGGCTGCCGGCATCGTCGAGCGCAGCCCAGGCCGTGCGCGCAGCCTGCGCCTGCTGCAGTTGCCGGACGGTCCGCAGCAACTGCCGCTGCCGACCAATGACGACGTGCTGCAACTGCCGGTACTGGGGCAGGTGGCCGCTGGCGTGCCGATCGGCGCGGACATCGGCTCCGAGCAGGTGGTGCTGATGGACCGCACCTTCTTCTCGCCGGCACCGGATTACCTATTGAAAGTGAAAGGCGATTCGATGCGCGACGAAGGCATCTTCGATGGCGACCTGATCGGCGTGCACCGTACCGCCGACGCGCGCAACGGGCAGGTGGTGATCGCCCGCATCGATGACGAGATCACCGTCAAACTGCTGAAGATCGGGCAGGGCCGCATCCGCTTGCTGCCGCGCAACCCCGACTACGCGCCGATCGAAGTACAGCCCGGGCAGGATTTCGCCATTGAAGGGCTGTATTGCGGCCTGGTGCGCCCGAATGCGTGACGCGCGCAAGCCTCAGTCGTGCTCAGGGCATTCTCTGATACCTGCGGGCATCTCCCATCGGCATCTTGAACGCACGGCGCGCATCGTCGCAGCATTTGCGATACCCGCCGCCTAACCTGCCCATATTCCGAATTCACACGCATTACCGACCTTGAGGAACACCACGATGGACGAAAACAAGAAGCGCGCGCTTGCGGCGGCCCTGGGCCAGATCGAGAAGCAGTTCGGCAAGGGCTCGGTGATGCGCATGGGCGAACGCGCAGTGGAAGCCGTGGAAACCATCGGCACCGGCTCGCTGATGCTGGACATCGCGCTGGGCATCGGTGGCCTGCCGAAGGGCCGCGTGGTGGAAATCTACGGCCCGGAATCCTCCGGCAAGACCACCTTGACCCTGCAGACCATCGCCGAATGCCAGAAGGCCGGCGGCACCTGTGCCTTCATCGACGCCGAGCACGCCTTGGATCCGGTGTATGCGCAGAAGCTGGGCGTGAACCTGGACGAGCTCTACCTGTCGCAGCCGGATACCGGCGAGCAGGCGCTGGAAATCGCCGACATGCTGGTGCGTTCCAACGCGATGGACATGGTGGTCATCGACTCGGTTGCGGCGCTGACGCCGCGGGCGGAAATCGAGGGCGAGATGGGTGACCAGCTGCCCGGCCTGCAGGCCCGCCTGATGAGCCAGGCCCTGCGCAAGCTGACCGGCAACATCAAGCGCAGCAACTGCATGGTGTTCTTCATCAACCAGCTGCGCCAGAAGATCGGCATCATGATGCCCGGCCAGAGCAACGAAGTGACCACTGGCGGCAATGCGCTGAAGTTCTACGCATCGGTGCGCCTGGATATCCGCCGCATCGGCTCGATCAAGAAGGGCGACGAGATCATCGGCAACCAGACCCGGATCAAGATCGTCAAGAACAAGCTGGCGCCGCCGTTCAAGCAGGTCATCACCGAGATCCTCTACGGCGAGGGCATCAGCCGCGAAGGCGAACTGATCGACATGGGCGTGGATGCCAAGCTGGTCGAGAAAGCCGGCGCTTGGTACAGCTACGACGGTGAGCGCATCGGCCAGGGCAAGGAAAACGCCCGCACCTACCTCAAGGAAAATCCGGCTGCGGCGCAGAAGCTGGAAGCCGCCCTGCGCGAGAAGTTCGTGCCGGAAGAAATCTCGCGCGACGAAAGCGCTGGTAGCGACGAATGACGGTGCCGGGCGGCGGTGGCGGTGAAACGTCCTCGTCAGCGCGTAAGTGCCGTCGCCGCCCGGAGCCTTCACCCACCCAGCGTGCGTTGGGTTTGCTGACCCGGCGCGAGCATTCCCGGCAGGAGTTGTCGCGCAAGCTGGCGCATCGCGGTGTCGAGGCAGGAGACGCGCGGGCCGCCATCGACAAGCTTGCAGCCGCTGGTTGGCAGGACGACACCCGTTTCGCGGAATCGCTGGTGCGTAACCGCGCTTATGCCGGCTACGGCCCCGCCTTCATCCGCGCCGAGTTGAGCACGCACGGACTGGCCAGCGAGGCGATTACCGCCGCGCTCGATGGCTTCGAAGGCGATTGGGTGGAAAATGCCCGCGACCTGTTGCGCCGTCGCCATCCGGGGGCGATGACGGGCGACCGGGTTGCGCAGCGCAAGGCAGGGGATTTCCTGCTGCGGCGCGGTTTCGGCATGGAGCAGCTTCGGCACGCCTTGCAGGCCGCGCCGGACGAGGACTGAGGCCGGACCGGGCCTGTAGAATTGCATGATTGGGTTGCCAACTCGATACCGCGCCCGCATCTTGACGGGATCGCGGCGCATTCAGGCGCCCGCCCATTCCCAGATGCCTGCATGAACATGCCTGCCAACAGCGCGCCCGTCAAAACCACTTCCGATATCCGCCAGGACTTCCTGGAGTTCTTTGCCTCGAAGGGCCACACCATCGTGCCGTCGGCGCCACTGGTGCCGGGCAACGATCCGACCCTGATGTTCACCAACTCCGGCATGGTCCAGTTCAAGGACGTGTTCCTGGGTGCGGAGAAGCGCAGCTACGTGCGTGCGGCCGATGTGCAGCGATGCCTGCGGGCAGGCGGCAAGCACAACGACCTCGACCAGGTCGGCTACACCGCGCGCCACCACACCTTCTTCGAGATGCTGGGCAACTGGTCGTTCGGCGATTACTTCAAGAAGGAAGCAATCGGCTGGGCCTGGGAGCTGCTGACAGAAGTCTGGAAGCTGCCGAAGGACCGCCTGCTGGCCACGGTCTACCACACCGATGACGAGGCCTACGACATCTGGTTGAACGACATCGGCCTGCCGCCGGAGCGCATCATCCGTATCGGCGACAACAAGGGCGCACCGTTCGCGTCGGACAATTTCTGGCAGATGGCCGATACCGGCCCCTGCGGCCCCTGCACCGAGATCTTCTACGACCATGGCCCGGGGCATTTCGGTGGCCCGCCTGGTTCGCCGGACGAGGATGGCGACCGCTACATCGAGATCTGGAACAACGTGTTCATGCAGTTCGATCGTGCGGCCGACGGCACCCTGACCCCGCTGCCGGCGCCTTGCGTGGATACCGGCATGGGCCTGGAGCGCATCACTGCGATCCTGCAGCGCGTGCACTCCAACTACGAGATCGACCTGTTCCAGGCGCTGATCAAGCACACCGCCGAACTGACATCTACCCCTGACCTCGACAACAAGTCTCTGCGGGTGATCGCCGACCATATCCGTGCCAGCGCTTTCCTGATCGTCGATGGCGTGCTGCCGTCGAACGAGGGTCGTGGTTACGTGTTGCGCCGGATCATCCGCCGTGCGCTGCGCCACGGCTGGATGCTGGGCGTGCGCGAGCCGTTCTTCTACAAGTTGGTGTCCACCCTCGATGCATTGATGGGCGATGCCTATCCGGTGCTGCGCGAAGGCCGCACCACCGCTGAGCGCGCGTTGAAGGCCGAAGAAGAGCGCTTCGCCGAAACGCTGGATTCGGGCATGCGCATCTTCAATGACGTGGCGGCGAAATCCGGCGCCATCATTCCCGGCGCCGATGCTTTCCGCCTGTACGACACCTACGGCTTCCCGCTGGACCTCACCCAGGACATGGCGCGCGAACGCGACATGTCGGTGGACGTGGCCGGCTTCGACGCGGCGATGGCGCAGCAGAAGGAAACCGCGCGTGCCGCGGGCAAGTTCGGCGGCGGCGTGCAGCTGCCGGCCGATCTTGTCGCGAAGCTGACGCCGACGAAATTCCTCGGCTACGAATCGCTGGCGGCTGGCGGACTCGAAGTGTTGGCGTTGTTGAAGGACGGCAAGCCGGTTGCGTCGATCGAAGCCGGCGATAGCGCCATCGTGATCCTCGACGCAAGCCCGTTCTACGCCGAATCCGGCGGCCAGGTTGGCGATACCGGTGAACTGGACGAGCAGGGCGTGCGCTTCGCCGTGGACGACACGCTCAAGCTCGCCGGCCAGTTCCACGGCCACGTCGGCACGCTGGCGGCGGGCACGCTGAAGCGCGGCGATCGCGTGCTGGCTTCGGTCGATGCCGCCCGTCGCGGTGCCACCATCCTCAACCACAGCGCCACCCACCTGCTGCACGCCGCACTGCGCAACGTGCTGGGCACGCATGTGCAACAGAAGGGCTCGTTGGTTGCGCCGGATCGGCTGCGTTTCGACTTCTCGCATTTCCAGCCGGTGACGGCGGCGGAGTTGGCGCAGATCGAGCGCCAGGTGAATGCCGAAGTGCGCGCCAACCATGAAGGCGAAATCCGCCACATGGGTATGCAGGAGGCGCTGGATTTCGGTGCGATGGCGCTGTTCGGCGAGAAGTATGGTGAGGAAGTGCGCGTGCTGCGCTTCGGCCCCACGTCCACAGAGCTGTGTGGTGGCACCCATGTGCGCCGCACCGGTGACATCGGCTTGTTCAAGATCGTGTCCGAAGGCGGCGTCTCCGCCGGCGTGCGCCGGATCGAAGCGCTGACCGGGCAGGGTGCACTGGACTACGTCGCCGAGGAAGAGCGCCGGCTGGGTGAGGCAGCATCACTGCTTGGCGGCACCGTCGGCGATGTCGGCGACAAGTTGCGTGGCCTGCTCGACCGGCAGAAGAAGCTTGAGCGCGAATTGGAAGCGTTGAAGGCGAAGGCAGCCTCGGGTGCGACCAGCGACCTCGCTTCGCAGGCGCAGGATGTGGCCGGCGTCAAGGTGTTGGCGGTTCGCCTGGAAGGCTTCGATGCCAAGGCCTTGCGTGATGCGGTAGATCGCCTCAAGCAGCAGTTGGGCGATGCCGTCGTGTTGTTGGCGGGTACCGAGGGCGGCAAGGCTGCACTGGTAGCCGGCGTCAGCGGATCTGCCGGCGGCAAGATCAAGGCCGGGGAACTGCTGGGCCATGTCGCCGGTCAGATCAACGGCAAGGGTGGCGGTCGCCCTGACATGGCGCAAGGCGGTGGCGATGATGGCCCTGCGCTGGTGACCGCGCTAGGCGGCGTACCCGAATGGATACGCAGCCGAATGGTGTAATTCCTGCCCCCCGGTTGTGAAAACTGAATGAAGGCCCGTATCATCGGACGCAATTGGATGCACTCCGTACCCGTACGCAGGACGCGTGTCGGGACGGCTGCAAGCGACAGGAGAGTTGCACGATGTTGATCCTGACCCGACGGGTAGGCGAGACACTGATGATCGGTGATGCGATCACCGTTACCGTGCTCGGCGTGAAGGGTAACCAGGTGCGCATCGGCATTACCGCACCAAAGGACGTGGCGGTGCATCGCGAAGAGATCTACCAGCGCATCCACGATGACGAAGGCGGCAAGGGCGGCGGCGATAAATCGCCCTGAAGGTTTGCCGGATCGAAGCGCAGCCTGTATCCTTCGCGCTCGCTTGAACAGCCTCGGAGACTTGCCCGAGAGGCCGAAGGGGCTCCCCTGCTAAGGGAGTATGGGGTCAAAAGCTCCATCGAGGGTTCGAATCCCTCAGTCTCCGCCACTTGGTTGTTCATGCGTTGGAATACACCTGATTGACGAGCGTTTCGTTGGTTCGGCATAATTCCACTACTGCGCCCGTAGCTCAGTTGGATAGAGCACCAGGCTACGAACTTGGGGGTCGGGCGTTCGAATCGCTCCGGGCGCACCATACGCAAGGGCCGATGGGAAACCATCGGCCTTTTTTTCGCCTGCGATTCGCCTTGTATTCGCACGCATGCCGATTGCACACTGCAGCGATGCAATCGCCCACTCGCGCGAAGAAGAAGACCAAGGCCACTTCGATGGACATCGCCCATCGTGCGGGCGTGTCGCAGGCCACCGTATCGCGCGTGTTGCGCGGCAGCCCGTTGGTCAACGCGGAGACCCGCAAGCGGGTCGAGGAGGCGGTGCGCGAGCTCAACTACAAGGTCGACCGCCACGCGTCCAGCTTGCGAACCCAGCGCGCCGGCACCCTGGCGCTGCTGCTGTTCGAGGATCCCACCCCGGACGACTCGCACATCAATCCGTTCTTCCTGTCGATGCTTGGCTCGATTACTCGCGCCTGCGCGCGCCACGGCCACGACCTGCTGGTGTCGTTCCAGCAGCTGTCGGACGACTGGCATGCCGATTACGAGGACAGCATGAAGGCCGATGGCCTGATCCTGCTCGGCTACGGCGATTACCTGGCCTACGAAAGCAAGCTGGCGCACCTGGTCGCGCAGGGCACGCATTTCGTGCGTTGGGGCGCGGTGCTGCCGGGGCAACCCGGCATCTCAATCGGTTGCGACAATGCCGAGGGCGGTGCGCTGGCCGGCCGTCACCTGGTCGGGTTGGGGCGCAAGAAGATCGCTTTCCTTGGCGATGCGTCCACCCACTTCCCGGAGTTCTTCGCGCGGTATTGCGGCTGTGATGCCGCGTTGCGTGAGGCCGGCCTGCGCATGAACCCGGCGCTGCAGGTGGATGCCGCCAGCACCGAGCAGGCCGGCTACGAGGCGGCAAGGATGCTGATTGCGCGCGAGCTGCCGTTCGATGCGGTGTTCGCCGCCAGCGACCTGATCGCCATTGGTGCGATGCATGCCTTGAAGGAAGCCGGTCTGCGCGTGCCCGAAGACGTGGCGGTGGTCGGTTTCGACGGTACGCCGATGTCGCGGTTCTCCAATCCGCCGCTGACCACAGTGGTGCAGGACACCTCCATGGCCGGTGAGCTGCTGGTGGACACCCTGCTGCACCTGGTGCGCGACGAGCCGGCGGAAAGCATCACCATCGCGCCGACGCTCGAGGTTCGCCAGTCCAGCGCGGGCTGAGCCGCCTCAGCGTGGGCGGCTGGCGTCGCCCATCGCCGTTGCCAGCGCGGCTTGCAGAGAAGGCTCGGTGACCGCGGCATCCAGCAGGTAAACCTGCACGCCGTGTGCGGGCACGTCGGCCTCCAGCCTGCCATTCGCGGCGACGTCGATCGCGCTGCCGTCCAGCGCGGAGCGCCAATTGCCGGCCTGCAGCATCGATGCGATCCCGAAACGCTGCGGCGCATCGCCCTTGTTGAGCAACACCAGCGCGATCTGGTGTTTGCCGTCGTGCTGGTACACGCGATAGAACGCGGCGCGGTCGCCCTTCAGCTCGATGTTGACCTGCACGCCGCGCTGCAACGCAGGCGATTGCACGCGTGCGTTGGCGATGCGCGAAAGCGCGGCATGGATCGGGCTGCGTTGCGCCGCGGCGATGCCTTCCACGCCGAAATAATTGCGGTTGCCGCCGTGCTCCGCGCGTCCGCGCATGAAGCCCATCTCCGAACCGTAGTACACGACCGGGATGCCGCGCGCGGTGAACAGCCAGTTGTGCGCATCGATGAAGCCCTCGTCACTAGCGTCCATGCGCGGCATGTCGTGGTTGTCGTAGAACGTGGCCAGGTCGTACGGATTCGCGTACGGCCCGCCCTGCAGGAACAGCGATGGTGCCAGCCGTTCGTAACCTGCGTCCTTGCGGCCGAACACTTCGTCCATCGCCTGCTTCATCGGGAAGTCGAGCACGCTGGTTTCGCCATGTCCGGGCAGCGTATGCGTCGCGATCTTCGCCGCGTCGTAATCGAACGCCTCGCCGAACATGAAGAAGCCCGGATGTTTGGCGCGAATGCGCGTGGTGAACTGCTGCCAGAAGGCATCCGGCATCCACGCGATGGTGTCGATGCGGAAGGCATCGGCGCCCTGGTCGATCCATTGTTCGTAGGCGCCGGCCAGGTAGTCGAGCACGGCCGGATTGGCAGCATCGAAATCCGCCAGCTGCGCCAGGTTGCCGTCAAAGATCGAACCGGTGGCGCCATCGACCGGGCCGGTGGTGTTGTAGAAGCGCTGCAGCGGGTTGTGCGCGGGATCGAGCTTTTGTGGCGGCAGGTTCTGGTGGTCGGCGATCAGCTTGCCGTCCTTGTCGAAGATCTGGCCGAATTTCGGCTGTGGCTTCGGCATGCCCCAGGCCGGCGAGCCGTGGTTGCCGACGATGTCCAGCACCAGCTTCATGTCCTTGGCATGCATGGCATCGGCCAGGCCTTTGAAGTCCAGGCCGGGGCTGGGCAGGTGTTCGTCGAGCTTGTAGAAATCCACGCCCCAATAGCCGTGGTAGCCGGACTTGCCCTGGTCGGTCAGGATCGTGCCGCAACCGGGCTTGCCGCCGCCGGTGAAGGCTTCGTCGGGGTTGTCGACGATGGGCGTGATCCACACCGAGGTGAAGCCCATGCCGCGGATGTAATCGAGATTGTCGGCGATGCCCTTGAAGTCGCCACCGAGGTAACCGATGTTGCCGGCCACGCCGTCGCAGGGCGGCAGCGGGATGTTGAAGGTGCGGTGCTTGCCACCCTGCGTGCGCTGATCGTTGGAGGTGTCGCCGTTGACGAAGCGGTCGGTGACCACGAAGTACACCGCGTTCGCGGCGAATGGCTCCAGCGTGCCGTAGTAGTCGGCGGGTGCAGCGGTCGCCGCGGCGCTGGCGTCTGGCGCCGGCGTGCGGGCGCAAGCGCCGATGGCAAGTGCAATGGCGGCGGCGAGTGCGGCAGTGGTGATGCGCATATTGGTGTCTCCTTCAGGCCGCATGTGCAGTGGGTTCAGGCACGCGCAGCACGCACAGGCCGGCCACGAGCATGCTGATGCCACCCATGATCAGGATTTTCGACGGGTCGTCGGCGAACAGGTGTTTGAGGATGTAGCCCAGCGTGGCCACCGCCACCAGCTGCGGGATCACGATGAAGAAATTGAAGATGCCCATGTACACGCCCATCTTCTGCGCGGGCACGCTGTCGGACAGCAGCGCGTAGGGCAGGGACAGGATCGAGGCCCAGGCGAAGCCGACGCCGACCATCGACAGGATCAGCCAGTTCTCGTTCGGCATGAACGGCAACGAGATCAACCCGAGACCGCCCAGCGCGACATTGATCAGATGGCTCTTGCGCAGGCCGAGGCGATTGGCCATGAACGGGATCGCGATGGCAGCCAGCGCGGCGAATCCGTTGTAGGCGGCGAACAGCACGCCTACCCAGTTGGCGCCGGTGTTGTAGGCGGCCGAGGTGGCGTCGGTGCTGCCGTAGTAGACCGAGGTGACGGTGGCGGTGGTGTAGATCCACATCGCGAACAGCGCGAACCAGGAGAAGAACTGCACGATGGCGAGTCGACGCATCGTGGTTGGCATCGCGTAGATATCGGTCATCACTTGCGAGAAGCCGTTGTCGCGGCCCACCACGTTCAACGTGAGCAGGGCGATGCCATAGGCCGCGAGCAGGCCGCCGAGCAGCAACAACTCGCGTGGCAGGCCCTGTATTGCGACCAACGCAAGTCCCAGCACGCCAAGCCCCAGCCACAACAGGCCGAAGCGCGTGGATCGCGCGCGGTCGAGTGGCGCGCGATCCAGCGGTGGCGCTTCGTCGTAGGCATGCAGCGTTTCCGGCGGATATTCGCGGGTGCGCAGCACCGTCCAGGTGATCGCGCCCAGCAACACGCCGGCACCGGCATAGAACGCGTAACGCACGGTGTCCGGCACGTGGCCGGCTTCCGCGGTATTGGCAACGCCCCATTTCTCCAGCATCCACGGCAGCATGCTGGCGACCACCGATCCCACGCCGATGAAGAAGCTCTGCATCGCGTAGCCCTTGGCGCGCTGGCTGACCGGCAATTGGTCGCCGACGAAGGCGCGGAACGGTTCCATCGAAATATTGATCGATGCGTCCAGCACCCACAGCAGGCCGGCGGCGATCCACAGCGTGGGCGAGTCCGGCATGAAGATCAGCGCGATCGATGACAGGATCGCGCCGACCAGGAAATACGGACGACGGCGGCCGAGTCCGGTCCAGGTGCGGTCGGACATGTAGCCGATGATCGGCTGCACGATCAGGCCGGTCAGCGGCGCGGCGATCCACAGCCCCGGCAGCGAATCCATCTCCGCACCCAGCGTCTGGAAGATGCGGCTGACGTTGGCGTTCTGCAGTGCGAAGCCGAACTGGATGCCGAGGAAGCCGAAACACATGTTCCAGATCTGCCAGAACGACAGCTGCGGCTTTTGAATCGTCCGGTGTGGGACTTCGCTGTTCGACGCCATCGGAAATCCGCCGCTGCATGGAGAGTTGCCCGAAGTGTGCTGCAGCGATCCGCCCGCGTCGTGATGCAGCGCCGCATATCCGCCGCATTTCTGGCCACATCCTGCATGTAAACGTATTCAATCCGAAAGCGTGTGCCATGTCAGGCGCACGAGGCGCGCCGACGCGGCATAGTCCGTGACCATCGCATCGGCGTGGAGCGGGGATGGCAGGGCAGCATTGGTGGCGCGGCGCGGTGATCTACCAGATATACCCGCGCAGCTTCCTCGATACGGATGGCGACGGCATCGGCGATTTGCCGGGCATCGTCGATCGCCTCGACTACATCGCCTCGCTCGGCGTGGACGCGATCTGGATCTCGCCATTCTTCAAATCGCCGATGGCCGATTTCGGCTACGACATCTCCGATTACCGCGATGTCGATCCATTGTTCGGCACGCTTGAAGATTTCGACCGCCTGCTCGCGCAAGCGCATGCGCGCGGGCTGAAGGTCATGATCGACCAGGTGCCAAGCCACTGCTCGATCGAGCATCCGTGGTTCGTCGAAAGCCGGGAAAACCGCGACAACCCGAAGGCCGACTGGTTCGTGTGGGCCGATGCCAAGCCCGACGGCAGTCCGCCCAACAACTGGCTGTCGATCTTCGGCGGCGTTGCGTGGACCTGGGAACCGCGCCGGCGCCAGTACTACCTGCACAACTTCCTGAGTTCGCAACCGCAACTCAATTTCCATTCGGCTGAAGTGCGCGCCGCGCAGCTCGACAACCTGCGCTTCTGGCTGGATCGCGGGGTGGACGGCTTCCGCCTGGATTCGATCAATTTCCCGTTCCACGACGCGCAGCTGCGCGACAACCCGGCCAAGCCGATGGAACTGCGGCAAGGTCGTGGCTTCAGCCCGGACAATCCTTACGCGTTCCAGTACCACACCTACAACAACACGCGGCCGGAGAACCTGGGCTTCCTCGAAGACGTCCGCCGGCTGATGGATGGCTACGCGGACGTGGCCGCGCTCGGCGAGATCTCGTCCGATGATTCGCTGGCGACGATGACCGAATACGTGCAGCCGCATCGGTTGCACATGGGCTACAGCTTCGAATTGCTGACCGACGACGGTTCGCCTGCGCATATCCGCCGCACGGTGGAAGCGCTGGAAGCGCAGCTGCAGGAAGGCTGGCCGTGCTGGGCGATCTCCAACCACGACGTGCAACGTGCCGTCACCCGTTGGGGTGGCAGCGAAGCCGGCGATGCGCTGGCGAAGCAGCTGGTCGCGCTGGTGTGCTCGCTGCGCGGCTCGGTCTGCCTGTACCAGGGCGAGGAACTCGGCCTGCCGGAAGCCGACGTGCCGTACGAATCCTTGCAGGATCCCTACGGCAAGGCGTTCTGGCCCAACTTCAAGGGCCGCGACGGCTGCCGCACGCCGATGCCGTGGGGCGGCACGGACAACGCGGGCTTCAGTGGCGCGAAGCCGTGGCTGCCGGTGCCGGAAGGGCATCGCCTGCGCAGCGTCGATGCGCAGAACGCGGATCCCGCATCGGTGCTCAACGCGGTGCGCGCGTTCCTGCACTGGCGCAAGACCCAGCCCGCATTGACCGGGGGGGCGATCCGGTTTGTTGACGCCCCGGCATCGATCCTCGCCTTCGTGCGCGAGCATGCGGGCGAGCGCATGTTGGTCGCGTTCAATCTTTCGCAATCGAGTGTCGAGTGGGTGCCGCCGGAGCGTATCGCGTTGATCGATGCGCCCGGTATCGATACGGCGCGTCTGCAGGGCGATGCGCTGCACTTCCCGCCGCATGGCGCGGCCTTCGCACGCGCGGTTTGATGACTCGCCTGCGCTGGGTATTGCCGCTGGCGGCATTGGCCGCAGTCCCGGTGCAGGCCGCAACGGCTGATTGCGACGGCCCCGTCGCCACAACGCTGCACCCCGCCGCGTACGCGGCCACCGACGCCCGTGCGTACTGGCTGGATGCCGACACGATCCGCTGGCCGAAGATGCCGGCGCAGGCAAGCTACCGGTTGTATGCATCGGCCACTGCAGGCCTGAAGGTCGAGCGCGGGGCGCCGGTACAGGGCGCCGATGCGGTGCTCGCGTTGCAGCCCGCAACGGCGTCCGCGGAAGCCGCAGCCCGTTTCGGTTTCACAAGTGCTGGCGCGGAGATGCGCATTGCGGCAAGCGACGCGACGCGCTTACACGGCCTGTTGATCGGGCAACTGCTGCTGGTGCAGGAAGATGCGCAAGGCCACGTGCTGGATGCGACCTATCTGCAGCACCCCGGCGCGCTGGATGACTTGTACGCGGCAGCCGATGCGGATCCCGCTCCGCTGGGCGCAACGCCTGGCAAGGGCTCGACGCACTTCCGCTTGTGGGCACCAACCGCCAGCAAGGCGTCGCTTTGTCTATATCGCGATGGTATGGCCAGCACGGAAAGCGCGTCGCCCTTGCAGCGCGATGAGCGAAGCGGCGTCTGGCAGCAAACGATTTCGCGTGACCTGCGTGGAAATTACTACGCCTACCTCGTCGATGTGTTCGTGCCGGGCATCGGCATCGTCCGCAATCGCGTCACCGATCCGTATTCGATCAGCTTGACCACGGATTCCGCGCGCAGCTACATCGCCGACCTCGATGATCCTGCCATGAAGCCCGCAGGTTGGGACGATACGCCGCGCCCACCCGCGCTGGCCTCGAATACCGACATGGCGATCTACGAATTGCATGTGCGCGATTTTTCGATTGGCGACGGCAGCGTGCCGCAGGCGCATCGCGGCAAATACCTCGCCTTCACCGATTTCGAAAGCGCCGGCATGCGCCATTTGCGCGCACTCGGCGAGGCGGGCATCACCGATATCCACCTGCTTCCGGTCTTCGATATCGCCACGATCCCGGAAGCGGGCTGCGAAACGCCCGCGATCCCGCAGGCCGCAGCGGACAGCGAGGCGCAACAGGCGGTCGTCATGTCGGCGGCGGCGAAGGACTGCTTCAACTGGGGCTACGACCCGTTCCACTTCAACGCGCCGGAAGGCAGTTACGCCAGTGACGCGGCCGATGGCATGGTGCGCATCCGCGAGTTCCGCGCCATGGTGCAGGCCCTGCATGCGGCCGGCCTGCGCGTCGGGATGGATGTGGTCTACAACCACACCACGGCATCGGGACAGTCGCCGCGCTCGGTGCTGGATCGCATCGTGCCGGGCTATTACCAGCGGCTTGATGCGAACGGCAAGGTCGAGACTTCGACCTGTTGCGACAACACTGCCACCGAGCACCCGATGATGGCGCGGCTGATGCGCGATTCCGTCGCCTTGTGGGCGAAGCAGTACCGCATCGATTCGTTCCGTTTCGACCTGATGGGCCACCAGCCGCGCGATGCGATGATCGAGGTGAAGCGCGCGGCCAATGCCGCTGCGGGGCGCAATGTGCCTTTGCTCGGTGAGGGTTGGAACTTCGGCGAGATCGCCAATGGCGCGCGTTTCCCGCAGGCTGCGCAGGGCATGTTGAACGGTACCGGCATCGCCACCTTCAGCGACCGCGCGCGCGATGCGCTGCGCGGTGGTGGCTGCTGCGACAGCGGTATCGAGCTGTTCGGGCAACAAGGGTTGCTCAACGGCCTGGCCTACGTGCCGAATGCGCGCGCGCGCGGCAAGGCGACACGCCGCGACCTGCTGCATGCCGCCGATCTCGCGCGTGCGGGGCTGGCCGGCACCTTGCGTGACTACCGCACCACGCTTGCAGACGGCCGCATCGCGCCACTGTCTGCAGTGGACTACAAGGGCATGGAAGCCGGTTATGCCAGCCAGCCGGGCGAAGTCGTCAACTATGTCGAGAATCACGACAACCCGACGTTGTGGGACATCCATGCGCTGAAATTGCCGCAAGGCACCAGCGCCGAGGAGCGTGCGCGGGTGCAATTGCTTGGTGCGGCGTTCGTCGCCTTCAGCCAGGGCGTGGCGTATTTCCACGCCGGCATGGACGTGCTGCGCAGCAAGTCGCTGGATCGCAACAGCTTCGATTCCGGCGACTGGTTCAACCGCCTTGACTGGACCTACGCGGACAACGGCTTCGGCTCGGGCTTGCCACCCAAGCAGGACAATGGCAAGGACTGGGAATTGCTGCAGCCGGTACTGCGCAACGCGAATGCAAAGCCGGCCCCGGCCGATATCGCCTGGATGCGCGATGCCTTCCGCGACATCCTGCGTATCCGTGCCAGCACGCCGCTGTTCCGTCTTGCCTCGGCTGACGAAATCTCGAAGTGGCTGGTATTCCGCAATGTCGGGCCGAAGCAGAATCCGCTGGTCGTCGTCGGCCACCTGGACGGCAACGGGATGGCGGGCGAATTCGCGGAAGTGCTGTACCTGCTCAATGTGTCGCCCGATGCGCAAACGCTGGTGTTGCCGGAGGAAGCCGGCAAGGCATACGTGCTGCATCCAGTGCTGGCGGCGGATGTCGCTGCCGACCCCCGCACAAGGCAGGCGCGCTATGCGCTGGGCGATGGCAGGTTCGAGTTGCCGGGGCGCACGGCCGTGGTATTCGTGATCGAAAAGGGAGCGCATGCGCGATGAAGGGATTACTGTTCGGACTCTTGTTGGTGCTGGCGTTGCCGGGTTTCGCGCATGCGGAGCAGGTGGCGCAGGCATCGTCGCCGGATGGGCGCATCGTGGTGCAGCTGGATCTCAATGGGGAAGGGCGGTTGGCGTACCGCGTGTTGCGCGATGGCAAGCCGGTGATCGCCGATTCGCGGCTGGGTTTCATCTTTCGCAATGGACGCCAGATCCTGCGCGGCCTGCAGTTGGACAAACAGGCATCGCGCAGCGCCGACGGTACCTGGGAACAGCCTTGGGGCGAACGCCGCTACGTGCGCGACCACTACAACGAATTGCGCGCAAGTTTCGTCGAGAAAGACCACGACAAACGCCACTTCGACATGGTGTTCCGGGTGTTCGACGATGGCGTCGGCTTCCGCTACGACATTCCCGAGCAGCCGAGACTGGCCGAGGCGCAGATCGTGCAGGAGTTGACCGAGTTCGCCATCGCGCGGCCGGCCACCGCGTGGTGGATACCCGCCTTCGAATGGAATCGCGAGGAATACCTGTACCACCGCACGCCGTTGGCTGAAGTCGGCGTGGCGCAGACACCGATCACCCTGCGCACCGATGATGGTGTGCACCTCAGCATCCACGAGGCGGCATTGGTCGATTACGCCGGCATGAACCTGATGCGCGATGGCGGCACGCTGCGCGCGATCCTGACCCCAGGCAGCCCGACCCCGGTAGTGCGCAAGACTCCGTTCGCCACGCCGTGGCGCACCATCACGATCAGCGACCGCGCTGGCGGATTGGTCGAATCCAACCTGATCCTCAACCTCAATGAGCCGAACAAGCTCGGCGATATCAGCTGGTTCAAGCCCAGCAAGTACGTGGGTGTGTGGTGGTCATTGCACATCGACAAGGAGACCTGGGCGACCGGGGCGAAGCACGGCGCGACTACGGCGAACACCAAGCGCTACATCGACTTCGCTGCTGAAAATGGTTTTCGTGGCGTGCTGGTGGAAGGATGGAACATCGGTTGGGATGGCGACTGGTTCGCCAACGGCTGGGACTTCGATTTCCGCAAGCCCACGCCGGACTACGACCTGAAAGGCCTCGCTGCCTACGCGAGAACAAAGGGCGTGCACCTGATCGGCCACCACGAGACCGGCTGCGCGGTCAGTCACTACGAACGGCAGATGGACGAGGCGTTCGCGCTGTTCGGCAGGCTTGGCATCGATGCGGTCAAGACCGGCTATGTCTGCGATGCTGGGCAGATCGAGCGGCAGGACGTTGCGAACGGGCCGGTGCTTCGCGAGTGGCACGAAGGGCAATGGATGAGCAACCACCACCTGCGCGTGGTGCAGGACGCGGCGAAACACCACGTCGCCATCAACGCGCACGAACCGATCAAGGACACCGGCTTGCGGCGCACGTATCCGAACTGGATTTCGCGTGAAGGCGCGCGCGGGCAAGAGTTCAATGCCTGGGGCGACCCGCCGAATTCACCGGAGCACGAAGTCACCCTGGTCTACACGCGCATGTTGGCCGGTCCGATGGACTACACGCCGGGCGTGGTCAGCCTGACTGGCAAGAACGGGCAGGAGATCGGCAGCACGCTGGCACGGCAACTGGCGCTTTACGTGGCGCTCTACAGCCCGATTCAGATGGCAGCCGACCTACCGGAGCATTACGCGCAGCACGCCGATGCCTTCCAGTTCATCAAGGACGTGGCGGTGGATTGGGACGAAAGCCGGGTGCTGGCCGGCGAAGTGGGCGAGTACGTCGCTATCGCACGCAAGCAGCGGGGCGGTGGCGAATGGTTCATCGGCGCGATCAACGACCGCAATGCGCGCACCGTGCCGCTGAAGCTGGATTTCCTCGATCCCGGCAAACACTACCGCGCCGAGATCTACCGCGATGGCGAAGGCGCCGGCTGGAAGGGCGAGTCGCGCTTCCGCTTCGCGCGCGAAGCGAAGACGGTGACGCGAGGCGATGCCTTGGCGCTCTGGCTGGCCGGCGGTGGCGGCGCGGCGGTGCGCTTCGTGCCCATCGATGGTTGACAGCGTGCGATTCATCGCCGGCCTGTGCCTGTTGTTCGCATGCGCGTTCGCACAGGCGCAGGGCATCCGCGTCGATACATTGGAACAGGCCGCTCCTGGCCTTTCCGACAAGCCGATCCGCGTGCGCATCTACTTGCCGCCGGATTACGGATCGACGCAGGCACGCTACGACACGCTGTACGTCAACGACGGCCAGGACATGGAAGCGGTCGGCATGCAGGCAACGTTGGAACGCCTGTATGCGCGGTATGAAATCCGCCGGATCATCGTGGTCGCCATCGACATGCCGCCGGATCGCATGGCTGGCTACGGATTGTTCGATCGGGCGAAAGGCGAAGCCATCGCCGCGTCGACGAAATATGGCGTGGTTGGCGCACATGCGCAGCTCTATGCGCGTTGGCTGACACACGATCTGGTGCCGACGATCGATACGCGCTACCGGACGGTGGCCAGCACGGAGGGGCGCGCCATACTCGGTTGGTCGTTGGGTGCGCTCAGTGCATTCGGCATCGGCTGGCAGTCTGCGGAGATGTTCGGAGACGTCGGCGCGTTTTCGCCGTCGTTCTGGTTGTCGGCGGACAACACGAATGCCGATGCGGTGCAGGCCACGCGCGTCGTGCATGCATTGGTCGACAGCAGTCCGCCAATGTCGCGCCCGCGATTGTTCTTCGGCATCGGTACGAAGGAAGAAACCGATGATCGCGATGGCGACGGCATCATCGATGTGATCGACGATACCCGCGAGCTGATCGATGGTTGGAAGGCACCCGACGGTACCGCGCGCAAGGGTGTTCGCGAGCTGGGTCAAGGCGCGAGCGGGGATGCGGCGACGCTGTTTCTCCTCGCTGGCGGTCGCCACGATCAGCCAAGTTGGGCGCGGATGTTGCCCGTATTCCTGCGTTGGGCCTATGGCGCATCGGATAAGCCACCGGGGTCGTGATCGCCGGCGGTCATGACAATGTCGCTGCGATATGTTGCGTCGCGACAAAACTGGGCTGCGGTCCATGCGATGGATGCCGCCGGACGTTCTCCCGCTTCCTCGAGACTCGCTGATAGCGAGCAATGACGCGGATTTCAGGATGTTCTTAACGGAATCGTCATGAATACGTATGCAGGTTCGCGTTGTCGGGAAACTCCGCGACTACTATCAGTCGCGTTCACGCATGGGCTGTCGATGCATGCGGGCCCGACGGAGCGGACGGCAACGATCGTCCGACCATTCAAACGATTCCTGGAGGGGAAGATGGTGCAGTTGAAGCGAAACCTGCTGAGCATGGCGCTGGCCTCGGCGACGATGATGTTGACCGCGCAAGTGCATGCGCAGTCCGCGCAGCCCGCGGGCCAGACCGAAGATGATGCTGCGGCTGCCAAGAAGAAGGCGGAGGATGCGAAGACCCTCGACAAGGTCACCGTGACCGGTATTCGTGGCGGCATCGAGCGCGCGATCGACATCAAGAAGGATGCGACCTCGATCGTCGAAGCCATCTCCGCCGAAGACATCGGCAAGCTGCCGGATGTCAGCATCGCCGAGTCGATTGCGCGCCTGCCCGGCATCGCCGCGCAACGCGTGGCCGGTCGTGCGCAGGTGATCAGCGTGCGTGGCCTGTCGCCTGATTTCGCCACCACCACCCTCAACGGTCGCGAATTGGTCAGTACCGGCGACAACCGCAGCGTCGAGTTCGACCAGTACCCGTCCGAACTGATGGCCGGCGTGACCATCTACAAGACCCCGGACGCGGCGCTGGTCGGCCAAGGCCTGTCCGGCACCATGGACATGCGCACCGTGCGTCCCCTGAACTACGACGAGACCGTGGTCGCGATCAGCGGGCGTTGGCAGCGCAGTTCGTTGGGCGACGCCGCGAATGCGGATGCCGATGGCAATCGCTTCAACGCGGCCATGATCACCCAGTCGGCGGACCGGAAGGTCGGCTTCTCGATCGGTTACTCGCATTCGGATACCCCGGTCCAGGAAAACCAGGTCGGCCTGTACGAACCGTGGCAGGCGATTGGCGACAACTGGCGGCCTGGCGTGCCTGCGGGTACCTACTATTCGGACGGTATCAAGGCGCTGCGTCGCACCGGCTACACCAAGCGCGACGGCGTGATGGCGACCCTTGAGTTCCGGCCTTCGGATGCCTGGATCAGCACCCTCGATTTGTTCTACACGAAGTCCAAGCAAGAGAACACCGCGAATCAGTTCGAGGTGCATATCGGCGACTACAACGGCAACTACGGGCGCCTGGATGTCGACAACCCCGTCATCAACGCGAACGGAACCTTCACGGGCGGCACCGCGAACAATGTGTATCCGCTGGTCCGCGGCATGTACAACGACCGCAAGGACACCATCAATGCGGTGGGTTGGAGCAACGAGTTCTTCGTCGGTCGCGCCAAGCTGGTCGCCGACATCAGCTGGTCGCGCGCCAAGCGCGATGAACTTAACCTGGAGAACAACCTGCAGTTGACGCCGGCGCCGCAACTGGATTCGGTGGTGCTGGACTTCGCGAACGGCGACTTCCCGCAGCTCAACCCGGGACGCGATTATTCCGACCCCAACAGCTTGTACCTGCGCGGCACGATCTACGGCTCGGGCTACGGCAAGGTGCCCAAGGTCGTCGACGAACTCGGCAGCATCCGGCTGACCGCCAACCTTCCTGCGCCGGAAGCGGCGAGCAACCTGTTCGCGGACATCGACTTCGGCATCAACTATGCCGATCGCGAGAAGCAGAAGTGGCAGCCCGAAGGCAATATCAATGTCGGTTCGCAGGGCGATACCACCATTGCCTCCGAGCTGCAGTACGGGCTGGTGGATCTCGGCTTCGCGGGCGTTGGCTTGATTCCCTCCTGGGACGTGCCGGGCGCAGTGGCGCGCTACATGACCTTCAACCCGACCGACGACACTGCCGCCTACCTGATCCCCAAGGCATGGACCGTCAACGAGGAGATCACCACCGGTTTCATCCGCGGCAACATCGATACCACGTGGGGTTCCATCCCCGTGCGCGGCAATATCGGCCTGCAGGTGCAGCGCACCGACCAGTCGTCGGATTCGCGCGTGTGGGACAGCTCGCAGCCGGCCGGACAGGAGATCCGCCCGTTCTCCAATGGCAAGACCTACACGGATGTATTGCCCAGCCTGAACTTGGCGTTCTCGCTGGCGAACGACCAGACCCTGCGCGTTGCGCTGGCGCGCCAGGTGGCGCGCGCACGCGTCGACCAGCTACGTTCCTCCGTTGAATTCGGGGTCGATACCGCCACCGGCAAGCCGGGTGCGGGCGGCGGCAATCCGCTGCTGGATCCCTGGCGCGCGAATGCGTTCGACATCTCGTGGGAGAAGTACTTCGGCAGCAAGGCCTATGTCGCCGCGGCCTACTACTACAAGGACCTGCGCAGCTACATCTTCACCCAGACCCGCGATGGCTATGACTTCACCGACCTGTTGCAGGGCTGGGTACCGCCGGCGGGCATGACCGTGCCGGTGCAGACGACCGGCACCATGTCTGCACCGTTCAACGGCAAGGGCGGAACCCTGCAGGGCATCGAGTTGACTGCATCGCTGCCGCTGGACCTGGTCTTCGGCCAGGCGTTTAACGGTTTCGGCATCGTGGCAAGCGCAAGCTTCAACGACAGCGACATCACCATCCTCGCGCCCGAGAACTCGAGCAGCGTGGGCAATGCCCCGATCTCGCTGCCGGGCTTGTCGGACCGCGTCTACAACTTCACCGCCTACTACGAGCGCAACGGCTTCGAGGTTCGCGTGAATAACCGTCGTCGTTCCGACTTCATCGGCGAGATCGGCAATTTCGACGGTGCACGCACGTTGCGATACGTGGTCGGCGAGAACATCACCGATGCGCAGGCCAGCTACACCTTCGGCGAGAACAGCAGCCTGAAGGGCCTCAGCCTGCTGCTGCAGGCGAGCAACCTGGGCAATGAGGACTACCGTACGTACGCAGGCAGCAAGGACCGCCCGCTGGAAACCATCGAGTGGGGCCGCACGCTGCTGTTCGGCGTCAACTACAAGTTCTGACCATCTCAGTGATGTGATGACGTGACCAAACCCCTGCCTGTCCCGTACAGGCAGGGGTCTTTTTTTGATGCGGGCCACGCGTGCGGGCCGCAGGGAGGAGGAGTCGATGGAAACCAACATGGTGCAGCTCGCGGTTTTCCTGGGATTGACCGCATTGGTCGCGCTGGCAACGTGGTTGCGTTATCGCAAGGATGCGAAAAGCGCGGATAACACGCAGGATTTCTTCCTGGCCGGCAAGCACCTGAGCTGGCCGTTCATCGCCGGCAGCCTGCTGCTGACAAACATCAGTGCCGAGCAGATCGTGGGCATGAACGGCGCGCAGAACCTGCTGCAGGTGTGGTGGGAGTTCGGTGCCGCCGCCGGCCTGCTGGTGCTGGCCTGGGTGCTGGTGCCGATGTACTACAAGTACAACTGCACCACGACCACCGAATTGCTGGAGAAACGCTTGCCGAATGGCGCGTCGTTGCGGCGCACGGTCTCGGTGCTGTTCCTGCTGGGCTACATGTTCATCCTGCTGCCGATGGTGCTGTACACCGGCGCGCGCTTCATGAAATCGATGTTCGAGCCGGACATGTCGATCATGACCATCGCCATCCTGTTCGCGCTTGCAGGGCTCGCGTATGCGGCGCTCGGCGGCCTGCGCGCGATCGCCATTTCCGACACCTACATGGGCGTGATCCTGCTGGTGATGGGCGGACTGGTGACATGGTTTGCGCTTGAGCGGATCGGCTGGGATTTCTCGGGCATTCCGGCGGATCGGCTGACGCTCTGGGGCGGGCCGGATTCGGACATCCCGTGGCCCACGCTGCTCACCGGCATGGTGTTCGCCCACATCTTCTACTGGGGCACCAACATGCTGATCGCCCAGCGCGCATTGGCGGCCAAGGACATCCGCGAAGCGCAGAAGGGTATCTATGCGGCGGCGGCGATGAAATTCCTCACGCCCTTCATCGTGATCCTGCCCGGCATCATCGCGTTCAAGCTGTATGGCGATATCGACGACAACGCCTATGGTCGCCTGGTCGGCGACGTGCTGCCGCCATGGCTGGCCGGCGCGTTCGCGGCGGCGATCACCGGCGCGGTGCTGTCCAGCTACAACGCCGGCCTGAACTCGGCGGCCGCGTTGTTCACCGTGGACCTGTACCTGCCACTGGTGAATCCGAAGGCGGACGGAAAACGCATCGGCCAGGTCGTGCAACTGGTCTTCATGCTGGTGTCGCTGGCACTGGTGCCGCTGTACCAGAACGCGACCAGCATCATCGGCACGTTGCAGAAGTTGAACGGCCTGTATTCGATGCCGGTGCTGGCGGCCTTCATCGTCGCGATCTTCGTCAAGGGTGCGAACGCGAAGGCGATTCGCATCGCGCTGGTGTTCGGCGTGGCGCTGTACGCGATGTTCACCTTCGTGTGGGCGCCGCCGCTGCATTACCTGCACCTGATGTTCATCACCCTGGTCGCGACCATCCTGGTCGCAGTGGGATTGAGCCGAGCGATGGGTGCGCCGGCTGCAGCTGCCGACGTCGCCTGATCAGCGCTTGAGCGCGGCGGCCTCGCTTGCGAGGCCGCCGATGCGTTGCCAGTCGCCGGTCTTCAGCGCATCGGCAGGCACCATCCACGAGCCGCCGACGCAGGCGACGTTCGGCAGCGCGAGATAGCCAGGGGCCTTCGCCGCATCGATGCCGCCGGTCGGGCAGAACCGCACCTGCGCGAACGGGCCGGCGAAACCGCGCAGGGCAGGCATGCCGCCGCTGGATTCGGCGGGGAAGAACTTGAAGCGTTGCCAGCCATGCTCCAGCCCGCGCATCAGTTCGCTGGCGGTGGCGATGCCGGGAATCAGTGGGACCGGGCCATCGGCCGCAGCGCGATACAAGGTGTCGGTGGCACCGGGCGAAATCGCGAAGCGCGCACCGGCCTGCGTGACCGCATCGAGGTCGCGTGCATTCAACACGGTGCCGGCGCCGACGCAGGCATTCGGCAGTTCGCGTGCGATCAACGCGATCGCATCGACGGCGCAGGCGGTGCGCAAGGTGATTTCGAGCACCGGCAGGCCGTTGTCGGCCAGTGCGCGCGCCAGCGGCAGGGCATCGTCGAGTCGTTCGATGGTGAGCACGGGGATGACCGGTGCAAGCGCGAACACGGCATCGACTTGGGCGGAATGGCGGGCGGTATCGAGCATGGCGTGGCTCACAGTTCCTTCGAGCGCAAGGCAGTGGCGGCACCAAGCAGCCCCGGTTGCGGATGGGTGATGACGTGGATCGGCACGGCTTCCAGCAGTGTCGCCATCCGGCCTTTTGCAAGGAAGCGTTCGCGGAAGGCGCTGCTGCGCAGGAACGGAATGAAGCGCGGCACGATGCCGCCGGCGATCACCACGGTGCGCGCGCCGTGGATCAGCGCGCAGTCGCCGGCCACGCTGCCGAGTACCGCGCAGAAGCGCGCCAGCGTTTGTCGCGCGGCGATGTCGTGGCCTTCCAGCGCCGCTGCCACGATCTCCGCCGGATCGCGCAGGGACTGGCGTTGCAGGCTGCTTTCTCCCGGCATCAGGTTGGTGGCGGGCGCAAGTGCAGCGCCGCCGCGCAACACCAGGTCAATCTCGGACAGGCCCTTGCCGCACAGCAGGCGTTCGGTCGAGGTACGTCCGTGTTGCGCGGTGAGCCAAGCGGCGATCGCGCGCTCCTCGTCGCCGAGCGGGGCGAAGCTGGTGTGGCCGCCCTCGGTTTCCACCGCATGCCAGCCGTGTGCGTGCGAACCGACCAGCAGCGCGACGCCCAGGCCAGTGCCGGGGCCCATCACCGTGACCGGCCCGCGCAACGGTGCGGCGGGATCGCCGTGCAGGGTGACCAAGCTGTCGGGCTGCAGCGAGGGCACGGCCCAGGCCACGGCGCCGAAGTCGTTGATCATCCGCAGCTCGTCCAGGCCCAGCGTGCGCTGCAGTTCGCGGCGGCTGAACGACCAGGCGCGATTGGTGAGGCGGATTTCGTCGTGGCCAACCGGACTGGCCACCGCCAACGCCGCGCGCGCGGGCTTGGCATCCACGCCGGACAGGTAGTGTTCGATCGCGTGTTGCATGCTGGCGAAGTCCGCATTGCGCAGCGACTGCGCCTCGTGCAGTTCGACGCCTGGCGTGGATAGGTCGGTCAGCGCGAAGCGCGCATTGGTGCCGCCGATGTCGCCGACCAGCGCAAGCTGACTCATGCGGCGTCCTCGTCGAGGAACAATGAGCACGCGCCTTGTTCGGCAGGGCTGACATTCCTGCGCATCAGCGCGAACAGTTCGCGGCCATGGCCGATGCGGTTGGCGGCGAGTGTCGGTTTTGCCAACGCGCGCGTCGCCCATTCGCCGGCATCCACCAGCGCCTCCATCGTGCCGGCCTCGGCATCGATGCGGACGATGTCGCCCTCGTGCAGCTTCGCCAGTGCGCCGGCATCGACCGCTTCCGGCGTCACGTGGATCGCCGCGAGCACCTTGCCCGAAGCGCCGGACATGCGGCCGTCGGTGAGCAGGGCGACGCGTTGGCCGCGATCCTGCAAGGCGGCCAGCGTCGGCGTCAGTTTGTGCAGTTCCGGCATGCCGTTGGCGCGTGGGCCCTGGCCGCGAACGACCGCGACGAAGTCGCCGACCAGTTCATCGGCCTTGAATGCGTCCAGCAAGGCGTCCTGCGATTCGAAGATGCGCGCGGGCGCTTCGATGCGGCGGAACTCCGGTGCCACCGCGGAAATCTTCACCACCGCACGGCCCAGGTTGCCCTGCAGACGACGCAGGCCGCCTTCGCTGTCGAACGGCGCGGCCACGCCGCGCACCACGCTGACGTCCTTCGATTGTGCGGGCGCGTCGCGCCACTGCAACTGCAGTCCGTCGAGGTGCGGTTCCAGCGCCTGCTGGCGCAGGTCGCCGCCATGCACGCAGGCGATGTCGGCATGCAGTAGGCCGGCATCGATCAGCTCGCGGATGACCAGTCCCAGGCCGCCCGCGGCGTGAAAATGGTTCACGTCGGCCGAACCGTTCGGATACACGCGCGCCAGCAGCGGCGTAGCCTTCGACAGTTCGTCCAGGTCGTTCCAGTCGATGATCAAGCCGGCGGCGCGGGCGATGGCGACCAGGTGCAGCGCGTGGTTGGTGGAACCGCCAGTGGCGGCCAGCCCGACCATCGCGTTGACCATGGCTTTCTCGTTCACGGTGCGCGCCAGCGGGCGGTAATCGTCGCCCAGTGCGGTGATCCGCAACACCTGCTCGGCGGCGGCGACGGTCAGCGCATCGCGCAGCGGCGTGCCCGGGTTGACGAAGGCGCTGCCCGGCATGTGCAGGCCCATCACTTCCATCAGCATCTGGTTGGAATTGGCGGTGCCGTAGAAGGTGCAGGTGCCGGGCGAATGGTAGGACGCCGCTTCGGCATCCAGCAGTTCCTCGCGGGTGGCTTCGCCGAGTGCATAACGCTGGCGCACCTCGGCCTTCTGCTTGTTGGGGATGCCGGAGGGCATCGGCCCCGCCGGCACGAAGATCGTCGGCAGGTGGCCGAAGCTCAGCGCGCCGATCAACAGGCCGGGCACGATCTTGTCGCATACGCCCAGCATCAGCACGCCATCGAACATTTCGTGCGAAAGCGAGACCGCCGTGGCCATCGCGATGGCGTCGCGCGAGAACAGCGACATCTCCATGCCGGCGCGGCCCTGTGTCACGCCATCGCACATTGCCGGCACGCCGCCGGCGACCTGCGCGCTGCCGCCGGCATTGCGCGCGGCCATGCGGATCAGCGCGGGGTACTGCTCCATCGGCTGGTGCGCGCTGAGCATGTCGTTGTAGGCGGTGACGATGCCGATATTGCCGCCACGACCGCTGCGCAATTCCTGCTTGTCCACGCCCGAGGCCGCGAAGCCGTGCGCAAGGTTGCCGCAGCCCAGGTCGCGGCGCGCCGGCCGGGTTTCGCGCGCGGCGTCCATCCGTGCCAGGTAGTCGTCGCGCAGGCGCTTGCTGCGCTCGGCGATGCGGGCGGTGACGCGTTCGACGACGGGATGCAGCGTGGACATCACGGACTCCAATGGATCTGCAGGCGATGGTCGCGCGCATGCAGCAGTGCGGCAACCGGATAGGGGATCGCGCCGCCATCATCCTGCTGTTGCGCTTGGCGCAGCACGCCTCGCTTGTCTTCGCCGGTGACGACCAGGTGGATCGAACGCGCGTGGAGCAGGCGCGGCAGGGTCAGGCTGATCCGCGCGAACGGCGCTTCCGGCGGCAACGGATCGGGCAGGGTGGCGATGGCGTCGATGCCGCTGTCCATCGCGAGGCCTTCGGCAAAATTCGCCGCACCGGGGAACAGCGAGGCGAAGTGGCCGTCCGCGCCCATGCCCAGCAGCACGAAGTCGAAGGGTTGCGCATTCAATGCAAGCAACGCGCGGGCTTGCGCCAGCGATGCGGTTTCGTCGCCATCGTCACGGGTGATGCCGTTCGCGGTGATGCCGGCACTCGATGCGAACGCCTTGCGCAGGGCGCGCAGGTTGCAGGCCGGATGGTCGTGCGGCACGCAGCGTTCGTCGGTCGGGATCGCGGTGATGCTGCCGTCGAATGCCGATGCGGCGAGCCGCGCGTAGATCGGCAGCGGCGTGCGCCCGCCCGCGAGCGCTAGCCAGGCAACGCCGCGTTCGCGTGTGGCATCGCGACAGGCGTGTTGCAATTCTTGCGCGACCTGTTCGATCAGCGCATCGGTGTTTGGGTAATCGTGCTCGATCCAGCCCATCAATCGCGCCAACTGTGGCCGTGGCGTTCGATCAGCGACACCGCCGCGCTCGGCCCCCAGGTGCCAGCCGGATACGGCTTCGGCGCGATATTCGCGCTGCGCCAGCCGTCGAGGATCGCATCCACCCATTGCCAGGCGGCTTCGGTTTCGTCGCGGCGCACGAACAGGGTGCCGTTGCCTTCGATCGCATCGAGGTAGAGGCGTTCGTAGGAAATGCGGCGGCGCGCGTTGGCGAATTCCTCGTGGAAGTCCAGGTCCAGAGCGACTTGCGACAGGCGCAGGCCGCTGCGATCCAGCCCCGGCGTCTTCGCCATCAGGTCGAGTTCGATGCGTTCTTCCGGTTGCAGGCGGATCAGCAGGCCGTTGGGCAGCATGTCGCTACCAGCGCGGCCGCCGAAGATCGAATACGGCACCTTGCGGAACTGGATGTAGATCTCGGTGCAGCGCGACGGCAATCGCTTGCCGGTGCGCAGGTAGAACGGCACGCCCGACCAGCGCCAGTTGTCCACGTGCGCGCGCAGGGCGACGAAGGTTTCGGTCCTGCTGTCGCGGCCGAGTTCCTGCGCATAGCCGGGCACCGCCACGCCATCGATCGCGCCGGCGCTGTACTGGCCGGCGACGGATTCGCTGGCGACGTGATCGCGGCCGATGGCGCGCAGCGAGCGCAGCACCTTGATCTTCTCGTTGCGCACGGCGGTCGGTTCGAAGCGCGCCGGCGGCTCCATCGCCACCAGGCACAGCAGTTGCAGCAGGTGGTTCTGCAGCATGTCGCGCATCGCGCCGGAATCGTCGTAATAGTCGCCGCGGCCTTCCACGCCGACGGTTTCGGCCACGGTGATCTGCACCTGCTCGATGTGGCGCGCGTTCCACAGCGGCTCGAACATCACGTTGCCGAAGCGCAGCGCGATCAGGTTCTGCACGCCTTCCTTGCCGAGGTAATGATCGACGCGATAGACGCGGTCTTCGTCGAAGTACTGCGCCACGCCGTCGTTGATCGCCTCGGCGCTGGCCAGGTCCTTGCCGATGGGTTTTTCCAGCATTACTCGCGTTCCAGCATCGGCAGCGCCGTGCGCGGCCAATGCGCGGCAGGCCGGTACATAGAAGCGCGGCGCGGTGCTGAGGTGGTAGAGCACGTCGCCATCGCGCAATTCCTCCACTTTCGCCGCGAGCTTCGCCATCGAGGCATCGTCGTCGACGCTGGCCGGGATGTAGTCGAGGCGATCCAGCAGGCCGCGTAGTGCGGCTTCATTGCATTCCTCGGCGGGGATGCGCTCGTGGATGGTGTTCGCCACCAATTCGGCGAAACCCTCGCGGGTCAGCTCGCTGCGCGCGGTGCCCAGGATGCGCAGTTTGTCCGGCAGCAGCTGTTCGGCCTGCAGGCTGTACAGCGAAGGGAGCAGCATGCGTTGGGCAAGATCCCCGGTGGCGCCGAAGATGGTCAGCAGCGAAGCAGGCGCAGGTCGCGTCACTCGTGTGTTCCGTGCAAAGTCGTCATCGAAGCTTAATACGCTTGCGTGTGTGTTGCCCGTGCATTCGATTTCACCCGGGTAAACGGCCAAAGCCGCGCCATTGCTCGCATACGCATAGGTATGTCGGGGGTTGGCCCGTAGAATCGAGTTTTTACTCCAGAGGTCGCGTGATGACCCGTTCGTCCTCGCTGGATCGCGAGCAACTCCTGGCCTGCGCTCGCGGCGAATTGTTCGGCATGGACAATGCGCGCCTGCCCGCGCCGCCGATGCTGATGTTCGATCGCATCACCGCCATCACCGAGGATGGCGGCGCTTACGGCAAGGGCTTCATCCGTGCCGAACTCGACATCCATCCGGATCTCTGGTTCTTCGGTTGCCACTTCCTTGGCGATCCGGTGATGCCCGGCTGCCTGGGCGTGGACGCGATGTGGCAACTCACCGGTTTCTTCCTGCCGTGGCTGGGCGAGCAAGGGCGCGGGCGCGCACTCGGCGCTGGCGAGATCAAGTTCACAGGCCAGGTGATGCCGGACGCGAAGGTGGTCAGCTACGAGATCGATATCCGCCGGGTCATGCGTGGCCGCCTGAAGATGGTGATCGCCGATGGCCGCACCTATGTCGATGGCCGCGAAATCTATGTGGCCCGCGACATGCGCGTGGGACTGTTCCAGTCCATGGAGGCCATGTGAACACGCAACGACGCGTTGTGGTCACCGGCATGGGCATCGCGTCCTGCCTGGGCAATGACCTGGATACGGTTTCCGCGTCGCTGCGCGACGGGCGTGCGGGCATTCGTCATTTGCCGGACGCCGCCGAGCGCGGCCTGCGTAGCCAGGTCGGTGGTGCGGTCGAAGTCGACCTGGAAGCCGCCATCGACCGCAAGCTCAAGCGCTTCATGAGCGATGCCGCGGCCTACAGCTATCTGTCGCTGCGCGATGCGATTGCCGATGCCGGTCTGGACGAAGCGGCAGTGAGCCACCCGCGCACCGGCCTGATCGCCGGTTCCGGCGGCGGTTCCAGCGAATGGCAGGTGGAAACCGCCGATCTCCTGCGCGATCGCGGCGTGCGCAAGGTCGGCCCGTACATGGTGCCGCGCACGATGTGCTCGACGGTCTCGGCCAACCTGGCCACCGCGTTCAAGATCAAGGGCCTGAGCTATTCGCTGTCCGCTGCCTGCGCGACCTCCGCGCATTGCATCGGCGCGGGTGCCGACCTGATCCGTCATGGCGCGCAGGACATCGTGTTCGCCGGCGGTGGCGAAGACCTGCACTGGACGATGACGGTGATGTTCGACGCGATGGGCGCGCTGTCCACCTCGTACAACGACACACCGGCGACCGCCTCGCGCCCCTACGATGCCAACCGCGACGGCTTCGTGATCGCCGGCGGTGGCGGCATGCTGGTACTGGAGGATTACGACCACGCTGTCGCACGTGGTGCGCGCATCCATGCCGAACTGCTGGGCTATGGCGTGACCAGCGACGGCGCCGACATGGTGGCGCCCAGCGGCGAAGGCGCGGTGCGCTGCATGCGCATGGCGATGGAAGGCGTGGACGCGCCGATCGATTACCTCAACACCCATGGCACTTCCACGCCGCTGGGCGATGTCACCGAATTGAATGCCGTGCGCGAGGTGTTCGGCGATGCGGTACCGCCGCTGTCCTCGACCAAGGCGCTGAGTGGGCATTCGCTGGGCGCGGCCAGCGTGCACGAGGCGATCTACAGCCTGTTGATGCTGCGCGACGGTTTCATCGCCGGATCGGCAAATATCGAGAACCTCGATCCGCGCTGCGAAGGCTTCCCGATCCTGCGCGAAAGCCGCGATGCGCAGCTGCGTACGGTGATGTCCAACAGCTTCGGCTTCGGCGGCACCAACGCCACGCTGGTGTTCGGCAAGGTCTAAGCGGTCAGGAAGTCCGCCACTGCGTCTGGCTGTTTCATCCAGGCGTAGTGGTCGGCGCGCGCGCCAAGCGTCGCAGCATCGAAGGTCGCAGCCTGCACGCGGGCGTCGCGCAGCTTGCCGGTGAGGAAGTCCATCGACGAAGGCGGTGCGAGCCAGTCGCTGTCCATCGACAGTGCGCGTACGGCGCCATTGAACTGCACCATCGCGGCATCGAGATTGGTGTCGATGCCGGCCGCGGCGTAGCGGCCGCTCAAGGCGGTGCGCGCCCACTCCTCGATCACGCCGCGCGCTTCATTGCCGCCGAAGCCCACGCTGCGGCCCGGCAGGAAGCCCTTGCGCTGTGCCAGCCACGGCAGGAAGCGGTAGGCCAGCGGCAACCACCAGCGTGAGGGTGCAGGGAATGCGCGCCAGTAAGGTGAGCCGCTGGCGACCAGCCACAGTGCGCTTGCTGCCTGTGGATCCAGCGCCAGATGGCAGCAGGCCAGCTGCCCGCCCAGGCTGTGGCCGCCGATGATGCGCTCGATGCCCGGCGCGGTATCGGTGGCGCATTGCTCGCTGGCGGCGATATCGGCCAGCAGTTCGCGATAGCCCCAGTCGATGTCGGGCGATGCGCGCAGGTTGCTGGAACCATTGCCGCGCCATTCGTGCAGGAACACCGCGATGCCGCGCGCTGCCAGCGCGTCGGCCAGCGGGATGTAGTGCTTGGCGGCGATGCCAAGCGCCGGCAGCCACAGCAGGCGGGCGCGGGGTGCATCCGGGATGCGCGCGATCAGCGTGGCGTGATGGGCGCCGTCGGTGCCGACCGGCAGTTCAAGCGCGCGCATCAACCGCGCACCACCGGCCCAGCGCCGAAATGATCGAGCACCAGTACATCGCCGCGACCCGGGCGATAACCCAGGCGCAGGGCGCGATGCACGTAGTCGGTAGCAGCCTCGCAGGCGGCCTGCATCGGCAGGCCGTGGCACAGGTTCGCGGCGATGGCCGATGCCAGCGTGCAGCCGGTGCCGTGGGCGTCGATGGCCAGGCGTTCGTGTGCGTACTGCGCGATGGAATCGCCATCCCAATAGCGGTCGATCACCCAATCCGTGGCCGGCAGGTGTCCACCCTTCAGCAGCACCGCGTTGGCGCCAAGGTCGTCGACGAATTCGGCCAGTGTGGACTCGGCTGCAGCATCGTCGGCAATGGTGTGGCCCAGCAGCAGTTCGGCTTCCGGGATGTTCGGCGTGACGATACTGGCCAATGGCAGCAGGCGCGTTCGCAGTGCGTGCAGCGCATCGTCCTGCAGCAGCTTGGCGCCGCTGGTAGCGACCATGACCGGATCCAGCACCACGAATGGGGGGCGATGCTGTTCCAGCGCACCGGCCACGGCATCGATCACCTCGGCGGTCGCCAGCATGCCGATCTTCACTGCGCCGATGCGGAAGTCCTCGAAGCAGGCATCCAGCTGTGCGCGCAGGAAATCGACATCCGGTACATGCACCGCCGTCACGCCGCGGGTGTGCTGCGCGGTCAGCGCGGCGACGGCACTGAGCCCGTGCACGCCATGTGCGGCGAAGGTCTTGAGATCGGCCTGGATGCCGGCACCGCCGCCGGAATCGCTGCCGGCGATGGTGAGGACGCTGATGGGGCGCGGATCGTTCACGAACGGATTCCCGGACAGGGGTGCGAATGATGCCGGTTCACGCGGCGTCCGTGTGGCGGTGCAATTGCAACTGGCGGTACAGCGCATAGCCCAGCCCGACACTGCCGGTGACCACGGCGGGCACCATCAGTGCTGCATAGCCGAAACGCACGAATAACAGCGCGCCCAACACCGCACCGGTGAAGAAGCCGCTGATGATCAGCCCGCACAGCAGCAGGCGGCGCTTCTGCAGCGGCATGCCGCGAATGGCATGACCCAGGCCGATGCCGAGGTCGGTGAACATGCCGGACAGGTGACTGGTGCGGATCACCGCGCCGCTGTAGGTGGTGGCCATCGCGTTCTGCAGGCCGCAGGCCATCGCCGCGAGCAGGGCGCCTGCGAGTTGGCCGTGGTGGAACAGCGGGATCGCCGCGAACAGCAGCAGCGATTCCAGCACCAGGGCGATGCCGTAACGGCGGCCGAGCCTGAGCGTGCTGTCCTGGATGATCATTCCGCTGAGCGCGGCGCCGGCCATGAAGGCCAGCACCATGCCGGCCAGGTGCGAGATCGCGCGAACATCGCGTTTGGCCACCGCTTCGCCCAGCAATGTGGTGGTGCCGGTCAGGTGGGTGATCGCTTGATGCTCGAAGCCGAGATAGCCGACCACGTTGACCATGCCGGCGACGCAGGCCAACAGGCCTGCGCCGACCCACACCCAGCGCGGCAACGCCACTCCCATCGTGAATTCGCCGCGGCGCTACAACACTTCCGACGCGAAGTCCGCCAAGCGCGAACGCTCGCCACGGCGCAGGGTGATGTGCGCGCTGTGCGCCCAGTTCTTGAAGCGATCTACGGCATAGGTCAGGCCGGATGTCGTTTCGGTGAGGTAGGGCGTGTCGATCTGCTCCACGTTGCCGAGGCAAACGATCTTGGTGCCGGGGCCGGCGCGGGTGATCAGGGTCTTCATCTGCTTGGGCGTGAGGTTCTGCGCTTCATCGAGGATGAGATACCGCGAGAGGAAGGTGCGACCGCGCATGAAGTTCATCGAGCGGATCTTGATCCGCGATGCCAGCAAGTCGTTGGTGGCCGCGCGGCCCCAGGCACCGCCATCCTGGTTGTGGGTGAGCACTTCCAGGTTGTCGGTGAGCGCGCCCATCCACGGTGTCATCTTTTCCTCTTCGGTGCCGGGCAGGAAGCCGATGTCCTCGCCCACGCTGACCGTGGCGCGAGTCATGATGATCTCGCGATAGCGCTGCGCGTCCATCGTCTGCGCAAGACCCGCAGCCAACGCCAGCAATGTCTTGCCGGTGCCGGCAGTACCGAGCAGGGTGACGAAGTCGATCTCCGGGTCCATCAACGCGTTCAGCGCGAAGTTCTGCTCGCGGTTACGGGCGAGGATGCCCCATACCGCATGCTGGCTGTGGCGGAAATCATCGACGATTTGCAGGACGACCTTGTCGGCGGTGACCTTCGCCACCTTCATCTCGGCGTCGTCGTCGCCCGGCAGGTACAGGAACTGGTTCGGGTACCAGTCGTCGTCCTCGCTGCGCGAGATTTCGTAATAGGTGCGGCCCTTGTCCGTCCACGAGCGCAGGTCCTTGCCGTGGCGCGTCCAGAAATCTTCTGGCAGTGCGGTGGCACCGGTGTAAAGCAGGCTGAAATCATCCAGCGCGCGATCGTTCTCGTAGTCCTCGCTGACGATACCGGCGATCGAGGCCTTGATCCGCAGGTTGATGTCCTTGGACACGAACACCACCGGCGCGCCGGGGTCGGACTCCTTCAGCGCCAGGATCGCGCCGAGGATGTGGTTGTCCGGGATCACCGCGCCGAAGCGCTTGCCGGCATCGAAATCACCGGTCTGGAACAGTAGCCGGCCGGCGCTTTCCGCGCCACGCAGTTGCAACCCGTTCGGACGCACCAGTGCCACACCGTTGTGCACGTCGGTGTTGCCGTGCGCCTCGATCAGTTCGTTGAGGAAGCGGCTGACCTGGCGTGCGTTGCGGCTGGCTTCGCTGGTGCCTTTCTTGCCGTTGTCGAGTTCCTCCATCACCTGCATCGGCAGGTAGACATCGTGCTCCTCGAACTTGAACAGCGCGGTCGGGTCGTGCATCAACACATTGGTGTCGAGAACGTAGATGCGCTTGCTTCGCGTCATGCTGAGATTCCTGCAGTCGGACAGCGGCGGGCCATCGCATCCCGCGGGGCGGGGCGATGGAAGTGGGTGGAAACGAGGTTGGTCACTTGGTCTTTGCGGCCTTCAATGCGTCGAGCACGGCCTGTGCGTGCCCGGACACTTTCACCGGTTGCCATTTCTCACGAATGACGCCGGCGGGATCGATCAGGAAGGTGCTGCGCACGATGCCGATGTATTCGCGGCCATACAGCTTCTTCGGCTGGATCACGCCGAAGGCATTGCAGACGGCTTCGTCGGCATCGCTGACCAGATCGAACTTGAAGCCCTGCTTGATGCTGAAGTTCTGGTGCGACTTCAACGAATCCTTCGACACGCCCAGCACCTGCGCGCCGGCGCGCTTGAAATTCGGCAGCAGCGCGTTGAAGTCCTGGCCTTCGGTGGTGCAGGCCGGCGTCGAATCCTTCGGGTAGAAGTACAGCACCAGCCACTTGCCGGCGTAATCGCCCAGCGATGCGGACTTGCCGCTGGACAGGGCGAGCGGGAGATCGGGGATGCGATCGCCGATATCTGCCATCAGTACTTCATCGGATCCATGATGGCATCGAGGTTCAGGTGGTCGCAGAACTCGAGGAAATCGTCGCGCAGTGCGGCGATGTGCATGTCCGAGGGCACGCCGATGGTCAACTGCGCGGAGAACATGTCCGCGCCAGTCTGCATCGCCCGGTAGCGCGAGCAATGCAGGCTTTCGATGGTGATGCCCTGGCGGTCGAAGAAGTCCGCCAGCTGGAACAGGATGCCGGGCTTGTCCGAGGCGATCACCTCGACCACGTAGGGCAACAAGCTGGATTGCACCGGCTTCGGCCCGGTGCGGTACCAGATGAGTTTCAGGCCTTCCTCGCGCTCCAGCTTGGTCAGCATGGTTTCGAGCTTCGCCACCGCATCCCACGAGCCGGTGGCGAGCGCGGTCACCGAGACATCGCGGCCGACCGTGGCCAGGCGGGTATCAACCAGGTTGCAACCGGAGTCGGCGATGCGGCGGGTGACGGCAAGCAGCGGCGACTGCGGATGCGTGCTGTACGCGTTGATCAGCAGGTGGTTTTCGTTCGGCGCTGGCCGTGCGGTGATGTCGGTCAAGGGGGCGTCCGAAGCGATTGGGGTCTGGCTCGAATCGGCGGGCGCAAGGCTCGCCGCACATGGCCAGCATACTTGCCGGGCCTTTCGCGCCGCAAGTAAGATCGACGGCGCGCAAGCACTCCTTTCCCTTCGCGTCCCGGCGATCCGCCGGGCGCCCAGCCGCGAGCACAGCCCTTGCAACTTTTCGGCAGCATCACCGCGCTGGCGACGCCGTTCACGGCGTCCGGCGAGATCGACCTATCCGCCTGGCAGCGCTTGCTGCAGGAGCAGCTTGATGCGGGCATCCGGGGCGTCGTCGTGGCCGGCTCGACTGGAGAGGCGGCGGCGCTATATGACGCCGAATACGACGCACTGCTGCGGACCGCGGTGGAGCAGGTCGGCGGGCGCATCCCGGTGCTGGCCGGCACCGGCCAGTCGAACACCGCCAAGACCATCGAAGCCAACCGCCGCGCCGCGGCGTTGGGCGCGGATGTCGCATTGGTGGTAACCCCGCCTTACGTACGGCCGACCCAATCCGGCCTGCTGGCGCATTACCGCGCGGTGGCCGATGACGGTGGGCTGCCGGTGGTGCTGTACAACGTGCCGGGACGCACCGGTTGCGACCTGGCGGCGGAGACCAGCGGCGAGCTGTCGCTACATCCGAACATCGTCGGGATCAAGGAAGCGCGGGCCGATGCCGAGCGCATGGAGACCCTGCTACCGCTGCGACGTGACGGCTTCGTCGTGCTCAGCGGCGACGACCCGACGGCCGCGCGGGCGATGCTGGCCGGTGCCGATGGCGTGATCTCGGTCGCCTCCAATGTGGTGCCGAATGCGTTTCGTCGCCTGTGCGAGCTCGCCATGGGGGGCGATGCCGAGGCCACCCAGGAGTTCGATGCGCGCCTGGACGCGCTGTACCACTTCCTTGGTAGCGAGCCGAACCCGATTCCGGTCAAAGCCCTACTGGCGCTGAACGGAATCGGCCATGGACTGCGCCTGCCGCTGCAGCCGCTATCATCGGCACATGCCGCCGAGGTTCAGCGCCTGCATGCGGACATCTTCCAACTTGAACAACGCTGCCGCGTCCGCGCGGCCTGACAGGAGCTCCTGATGCCCCGTTTCTCCCAAGCTTCCCGCCTTGCCGTGCCGGTGGCCGCCCTCGTGCTGGTCGCCGCCGTGTCCGGCTGCAGCATGTTCGGCAAGAAGAACGAGCTGTATACCCAGAGCGGCGAAAGCCGGCCGCTGGAAGTGCCGCCGGACCTGGATCGCCCCAGTGCAGATCGCGCCATGGCGCTTCCGTCTACCGGTGGCAGCGTGTCCGCCTCGGGCATGAACACGACGGGCGCCGCCGCACCGATCGGTTTCAACGCCAGTGGCGATCGCGACGCCATCTTCGCCAAGATCGGCGACGTACTGGGCGCGACTTCGGGCGTCAACGTGGTGAACAAGGCGCAGATCCTTGGCACCTACGATGTCGATTACATGGGCGCCAAGTTCCTGGTCCGAGTGACCAAGGCCGGCGACGGCGCCTATGTCTCCGCGGTCGATCCGCGCGGCCTGCCGCCCACCGGCGAGGCGCCGGCCAAGCTGATCGGGGCGCTGAAGGCGGCCATCGCGCCCTGATTCAACGGCCCGTGGAATGCGAAAGGGCGCCGCGAGGCGCCCTTTTTC